>JBGTGO010000009.1:0-30243 GCA_041746675.1 Pyrinomonadaceae bacterium
CTAAATACTTACAATAACGACGGCGAAATTTAATCAAAACTTTAACATATAAAGAGGCAAAAAATGGGACAACAGGCGGTTGCGATACCTGAAAAAATATTCTTTAAAATCGGCGAAGTGTGCGACATTGTTGATGTACAAGCGCACGTTCTGCGTTATTGGGAAACGGAATTTCCGATGCTTTCACCTCAAAAAAACCGTTCCGGACAGAGAACTTACCGGCGGCGAGATGTGGAGATCGCTTTGCAAATTAAAGATTTACTTTATCAAGACTTATATACGATTGCGGGGGCAAAAAAGCGTCTGCAAAATGAAACTAAGGAATCGGGTAAGTTAAAAATTGTTCGTAATGAGTCCAAAGAAGAAGTAGATTATATCAAACCCGTTGCAGATATTGGTTCAATCGAAGATGTTGAGGTCGAAGATTTGGAAATGAAATCAGCCGCAAGTTCAAGCGGTGCTGTGTCTGATAATTTTGAACTTGATGACGAAAAGCAACACGCCTTGAAGTTTCTGGCTTCGCAACTTCTTGAACTACGGGAAATTTTGAAAAGCAGTCAAACCACCGTTGCTGAAAAGCACATCGGGAAATACTGAAACGGGTTTGACATAGAATCATTTGACTAATATTCTGATTTGGTTGAAATGGAAAACAGGGCGTGGTGCAGCCCGGTAGCACACTTCCTTGGGGTGGAAGAGGTCGCAAGTTCAAATCTTGCCGTCCTGATAATAAAAGAAGGCGTTGAAATAAATTCAACGCCTTCTTTTATTTGTAATTTTTCGATTCAATTTTAGACTTTATCGCCTTTCAATTTGGTTCGTGTTTTGGTGATAATATATTGAGCAAAAAACACCGCAACTCCTGCAAGCACAATAATTACGGCTCCGAATAGCGGCATTACCGTGAAAGCAGTTTCGGCTAGACCGTGAGCTGCTTTGAAGGCGGAAAATGACGGTGCCAGCCAAAATGTCTGGAGTGTCATAAACACCGCAAAATAAATAAAAGAAATCCAAATCCAAAGACTCTTGGCATTATTCCACATCATATAACCTGCGAAAATTACCAGAGCTATAAATGAAATCCACAAAAAAGATAAGCCTAAATTTGAATAATATGAAAAGTTTCCAGCGGCAATATCAGGACTGCCGATGCTGTTCAGCCAACTATTTGCATAAAAAGTAAAAAAGGTCATTACCAAAACGGCGATTCCTGTAACGGCAAAGTAAATTTTTGTCAGCATAATTTTCTCTCAATACAAAATATGACCAATTTTACCATAAAACTATAATCGATGCCGATATAAATCTAAAAACGGCATCGATTAATATTTAAACTAACCGGCAAAGTTAATTATTCGGCTTAATCGTCACATAAAGCGTCTGTCCGCCGCGTGAAATTAACATCAAAGCCGGATTACTACCGGTTTTTTCGAGTGCCGTGCGAACTTCACTGAGCGAACCGACCGCCTGACGATTGATTTCTATAATGACATCGCCTTTACGGATCCCTTTTTCCTCCGCCGGACTGCCGGAATCAACATCGGTTACGGCAACACCTTTAGTATCTTCAGGAACATTCAGACGCTTTCCGAGTTCCGGTGTGAGCGGCAGCAAATTCAAACCCAACTTGCCGTTTTGCTCAGGTTTGTCAATGCCTTGACCGGATTCTTCCGGAATATCTGGTTTTGCCCCTTCGACGTTGAATTCTCCGAGTGTTACTTTAATTTCCTGCTCTTTTTTATCGCGGAGAATCTTTACAGTTACATCAGTATTCGGTTTTGTGGAGGCAACTTTGTTTCTAAGAAAATTTCCGTCTTCGACCTTCTCACCGTTAATTGCGGTAATGATGTCACCGCGTTTGATGCCGGCTTTGTCTGCCGCACTTCCTCTCTGAACATTACTGACAATGACACCGCTTGCCTCACCTAAAACAGGCGCTGAAGCCAAATCGGAAGTTATATCCTGAATATTAACACCGAGCATCCCGCGTTTTACTTTTCCGGTTTCGATCAATTGTTCCATCACGGATTTTGCCATATTCGAGGGAATTGCAAACCCGATGCCGATACTTCCGCCGCCTTGTTGAGCCAAAATTTGCGAGTTAATTCCGACCAATTCACCGTTTACATTAACCAATGCACCGCCCGAATTTCCCTGATTTATCGGAGCGTCAGTTTGCAGGAAATCCTGGAATGAACCATCGCCCAAACCTGTCCGGCGACCCTTCGCACTAATTATACCCGATGTTACGGATTGTCCGATGTCCAGGGGATTTCCGATTGCCAAAACAATATCGCCGATGCGAACCTGATCCGAATCACCCAAGTTCAAAAAGGTAAATCCCTCACCTTCGATTTTTAAAACAGCCAGATCACTCGGCTGATCGGAGCCGACAACCTTTGCTTCATAGGTTTTATTATCGCTCGTTTCGACGGTAATTTTGTCCGCTTCATCGATAACGTGGTGATTGGTTAAAATTGTGCCGTTTTCATTGACGAAAACGCCCGAACCTAAGCCGACCGACGGTTTGCGTTCGGGTTTCGGGAAACCGGGAACTTGATTAAAAAGTTCTTCAAGATCGGGCTGACCATCAACTTTTTTGGTTTTGCCCGTGGTGTTGCGGGCGATAATCTGAACTACGGCGGGAGCGGTTTTTTCCACGATGTCAGCGTAAGACGTTCGCACGCCGTCCACGACGACCGGGGCTTGAGATTTTTGTATTTCAGTTTTTTTTGGTGTGGTGCCGATGCCTTTTCCATTACTTCCCATCAGCGAGCAACCAGAAAAAGCGAGTATAAAACACAATCCAACAAAACCTGAAAACCTAACTCTTTGAAAATTTATAATTTCTTTATAATCCATTTAATTTCTCCGCAAATCTATAAATATATGCCACTTATAATCTTACTTCATTCCATCCGGGATTTGAAGTGATAATAATTTTAATAAACATATTACGAAAAAACATCAGACTAGGTTCGTTAAAATAAAAATTGCGAAGCAATATTAAAATACTGCTTCGCAATAGGTTTTTCGGCGGACAAAGATTTACGGAATTTCGATGCCGATTTCTTTTCCAATAAGAGTAAATTGCGGTGCTTTGCGGGCTTTGATAAATTTCGCCGCAGTTTGTGAAAGTGCAGTAACGAGCATCGGCAGAGCAATCGAGGGATCACTCGGAACGTAAGCGGTAATTGCATTTTTCAATAATTTACCAAACATCTGCGTATGACTGCCGATAATCGAAGGACTTCTGATTTCAAGCGGGATTGCATCCATATTGATCGAAATCGCGTATTTATGTCCTCTTGCCGTCGAGCGTGTAATGTATGACGCAACTTCCGCGACATTAACCATATTCTGTCCGTGAATACTGCCTAAATTGATAATACCGGAATTGCGTGTTTCCTGAGCAATCTGCATCATTTCCATCGCATCCTGCGTTATATCAATCGTAAAATCAACTTTTTTCTCGAATCTCGCCCGGGAAATTCCGACCGACAGTGGCGAAGCCAACAAATCAGGACAATAAATCGGCACACGCGATTTAAAAGCAGCGGTTAAAATTCCATCTTCGTGAGCGATTTCTGCTAATTCACGCCCAACGAGGTGCATAAATTCGCGAATCGAATATGCTCTCGATAATTCCAGTTGATTGATAACGCTGCCGAGCCATTCGTCGGCTTCGCGGTATTCCTCGTTGTTCGCCAGCATATCGCCGACGCGGGTAACTTCCGCTGAATCCAGTTCATCATCGCTCATACTCGGATGAGCCTGATAATGATTACGTCCCAATGTTTCGTGAATGTCGTGGTAAAGCGTTGCACCATTTAGAACTAAGACATCGACGAAACGATTTTTGACGATGTATGCCAGAAGCCGACGCATTCCGGCGGGAATCGGATTGCCGGAAATCGACAAGTAAATCGTTACTTTGTCATCCAGCATATCGATCCAAATTCGATGTGCTTCCGCAAGTTGTTTCGCTCCAAAACCCGCACCTTCCATTTTTTCCAAAAGTCCGGCAACAGAGCGATCTCTGTCAACCGGAATCGGTCGTGTTGGAACGGTTAAGTATTTTGATGCTTTTGATTTCTGTTTAGCTGCCATATTGTCTCCGATTATAATTTTTATATATTCCTCTCGATAAAATTTTTTTATTAAGCAAAAACGCTATTTATATCTAATAATCTAAATATTTACAACCAACCGAAAATATTATTGACCAAATGTATAATTATTATTCTTTTTTGAAATTCAGGCTGTAATTTGTGGAAAACAGAATTTCTATTTTGAAATGTAAAATTATCGGTGAATAATTCTTTAATTCCCGGATCGGTTTATTTTTATCGAATTGAATATCTTGTATATAAAATGTATTAAACCAAATATATTTAATTCAAAACTATCAGACTATAGAACGTAATTGATAGATTAACACATTTTTAAACTATTTTGTGGAAGTTTTTTTCTTGGTGTTTAAAAATTTGTCAGAGTGGCACATTTGTTGCCAATATATAATCGACAAGATTGGTCAAATTCCACCGAAAAGCTGACAATGTCCCGATAAATCAGGTCAAAAAGTATTTACGTCCGAAGACATTCAATAAATAAATGACAGAACTTGTCAGAGTGTTTGTGTCAAATATTGTCAGATCATTGTTTAAATTATCAGGAGGTTCCAGAAGATGTTAAAGAATCAAAGAGGTTTTTCACTGATCGAATTGCTACTGGTTGTAACCATTATCGGCATCGTGGCGGCGATTGCGATACCGAATCTGACGAAGGCAGTCGGTGCCTCGAGAAACAGCACCGCCGTTGCGAGTATGAAAATAGTTTCGTCGTCTCAAGTAGCTTATTATGCTGCCAACAATAGGTTTGCAAGACTTGACGAACTTAATGCTTCGGTTAATAATACTTTAGGAACAACAACCGGAAATACCATCGTCCGAGGCTTCTTTACGTTTACGATGACTCCGACCAATCCGACCGACAACGATCTTAAAAGCGATTTTGAAGTTATCGCTACGAAAGCCGGGAACGATGATACTCCGTGTGTGCTGTCGCTGAAGTCCTCGGGAGTAATCACCGAAATTTTTGGAACGAATTGTGTCGCGGATAATTAAAATCGTTTCAGATTTAACCGCTTAAAATATACGGTTGAACGGCAGCAAGTTATTATTAGAAAATAAAAGGGTTCGGAAATAACCGAAATTTTCTGTTGCAAATTTTTTTTAACCGGTGTCATTTAACAACTTTATAACCAAAAACACTCTCCCGAAAAATAGCCCTCGCGTGATTCAATAAGTCCACCTAATTCCAAAAACCCATACGCGGAAAAACAAAAATAATGAGTTTATTCGAAGACCTTATCGATGAATTGAAAGAAGAAAATCTTCTGGAAGAAACAGTCATTGAATCATCAGCAAGAAACGAAAGTGCGTCTGATTGGACTGAAAAACAGGCATTTTCGGTAAATGATTCTACAGCCGTAATTACACCGAAAAATGATTTCGCGGAATCAACCGATAAAACCGAGTCCGTTGTCCAAATGCCGGAGAATATTTATGAATCGGTCGAAAATGAAGAATTAGCGGTTGCGATGTCTTCGCCGAATGTTCCGACGGAACCGCTGACATTTTTAGATGAAGATGCAGATTTGTTCGGAGATATTTCTTTTGTAGATAAATCAGCCGAAAGCGATTCGGATAATCTTGCAAATTCAAATAATGAGCAAGTAAATGCCGAACAGACGGATGTAAATCAAACACAAACAAACCCTGCTGTTTCAGAAACAATCGTTACAAAAGTAAATTCTACCGTTTCGAAAACAATCCCTTCTGCCGGATTCTATCGCCGCAAGGCACTTGACGAAGTAAACGGTTTGGAAATGACCGAACACGTTTTTTCGGGAGTTGAACGCGAAATAATCAAAGTTTCGCCCGCAAAATTTGATAATCATCAAGTAAAACAAGCACTTCACGAGTTTTTACAAATTGCTGAGGATGTAGATTCACCAAACCACGCCCAATTAGAATTAGACCTGATGAAGGAAACCGAGGAATGGTTCTCCACTCTTTTAATTCGGGATCAGAAGTTCTCAGTCGCAAATTTACGTTTCTATTGCGAAAACTCAAAACCCGGTTTGAGTTCGCAGGCGTTGATGTCGCTTGCCAGATTTTACCGCAATTCGCCATATTCGGAATCGGTCAGAAGCAAGTTCGATCTAATCATAACCAGACTTTTTTCAAAGGACTTGGCTAATCATCAAAGAGAACTGGTTTTTCCGCCGCAAGAATTAATCACGCATATTCAAGAACTTTACGCTGATTGGTCAAGCGTCCCTTTATATGCGACTGATGACGAAGACTCCGAACTTTTACTGATGGCTCTGAAGTTTCAGGATTTTATCAACGAAGCCGAAAATGCAGATAATTTCGACGAACTGATCAAAAAAGATTTTTTCAAAAGACTGAAAAACTTTAAGGAAAAAACCAACGAAAATTTCTTTTCACCGTTACTGGCAACGGCGGCAATTGAATGCAACGTCACCATCGGAAACCGCTACATCGCACTGATCGAATTGAGCCGGCTAAATACCGGAGGACTCTCATTAACCGATAAATACGGCGTTATCCACGATAAATCAATTTCCGAAGCTACCAGCAAAACGCTGGAACTTCTGACGATTCTGAAACAACATAAATCGGAAGGTCGCGACCATTCAACTAACGCGGGCATCACCACAAAATCCGATGCTAAAGCTAGAGAACCAAAAAATGATGAAAAAAAACTGAAGCCGAAAAATCACTTCAAAGCCAATAAATGGCTGATCTTCGCAACTCTTGCCACGATTATCGGGGCAGTGATATTACAATTTTTCATCTTACCGACAAATCTTTCAAGCTCAAAAGACAAGATTTCACAGGATGTTAAAATAGTGAATCTTGAAAATTCATCTCTCAAGGAATATGTTCATTCAGCAAGAATCAACGAGGATACTTTATACGCTATAATTCAGCCGACGTGGACTAATATGAGTGCTTCGCAGAAGGAAAACGTGGTTGGAATATTTCTGAAAGCGGGAGAAAGCAAAGGGTTTCAAAAAGTGCATTTTCTCGATACGAAAGGTGTTACTGTAGCGAACGGTTCAACCGACAAGATTGAGATTCTGCAATAATACCGTGACTTGATTGGATAATAGAGAAACGTAACTTCAAGCTTTGAAGTTACGTTTCTCTATTATAAAATGCTTTTTTCAATTTTTTATACGAGCGTAAAACAATAAAATATAAAATAAGAATAATTTAGGAGATAAAATGAACGCCAAAAATGTTTTAAGTTATGCCACCGATCAGGAAGCCCGCTTCGTGTCTATCAGATTCACGGACTTAATCGGTTCCTGGCATCATCTGACTTATCCGATTAACCATCTATCGGAAGATACTTTTGAAGAAGGTTTCGGTTTCGATGCTTCATCGCTCAGAGGTTGGGCGGTGATCAATGAATCGGATATGCTTTTGATTCCCGATCCGACACGATGTTGGGTTGATCCGTTCACCGAAGATACGACGATTTGTTTGATTGCCGATGTCGTTGATCCGGTTACAAAAGAAGGTTACGGACTTGATCCGCGGTCGGTTGCAGCACGGGCGGAAAGTTATCTGAAATTTACCGGAATCGCCGACACGGTCTTTGTCGGACCGGAAGCCGAGTTTTTTGTATTCGACGGAGTTTCGTATGAAAACAAACAACAATCTGCCGGATATTCGATCAAATCCGAAGAAGGTCACTGGGATTCGGGACGCAAGGGCAACGATATGAATCCGAACTTGGGCAATCAGATCAAACCGAAGGGCGGTTATGTCCCTGTTTCTCCGACCGATACTTTGATTGATTTGCGAAATCAGATGTCCTCTCTGTTAGAAGAAGTCGGAATCAACGTCGAATGTCACCACCACGAAGTTGCGTCAGCCGGACAGTGCGAAATTGATTTTCGCTTTTCGACCCTGCTGCACACTGCCGATAATTTGATGTTATTTAAATACATCGTCAGAAACACCGCTCACGCTCACGGCAAAACGGCGACGTTTATGCCGAAGCCGATCTTCGGCGATAACGGTTCGGGAATGCACTGCCACACCTCGCTTTGGAAAGATGACGAACCATTGTTCAGCGGTGATGAATACGCCGGATTATCGGAAATGGCGAAACATTACATCGGCGGTCTGATCAAACACGCTCCTTCGATCATCGCTTTTGCCGCACCGACGACGAACAGTTATAAACGACTCGTTCCGGGTTTTGAAGCACCCGTCAATCTGGCATATTCCGCCCGAAACCGTTCGGCGGCGGTCAGAATCCCGATGTTCTCGGCAAGTCCGAAAGCAAAACGGGCGGAGTTTCGTCCACCCGATCCGAGTGCGAATCCTTATTTGTGTTTCTCGGCAATTTTAATGGCGGGACTCGACGGAATCCAAAATCAAATTGATCCGGGCGAACCGATGGACAAGGATATTTACGATCTGCCGCCGGAAGAACTGGCAAATATTCCATCACTTCCGGGAAGTTTGGAAGGTGCGTTAAAAGCACTCGAAGAAGACCACGAATATTTGCTCAAAGGCGACGTTTTCACGACCGAACTGATCGAGCGTTGGATCAAATATAAAATGGAAAACGAGGTCAACAAACTTCGCTTACATCCGCATCCATTGGAATTTGCAATGTATTACGATATCTAATCTTTTGGACGGCGGGCATCCCTGCCTGCCGGAATTTTATTAGATAAATTTCCCTAAATCAAAAATGCTGACGATGAAATCATCGTCAGCATTTTTAGATCTAAACTTCATAAAGATACTGGCGGGCAGCGATGCCCGCCGTCCGATTTTATTTCAACCTTTCAAGTGCCGCCCGACTCATAATCTGCATCGGAGCATTGAGTTCCGTCCAAATCTCGAACTGTTTCATTCCCTGAGCAACCAGCATCGCCAAACCGCCGATGGTCGGCACATCAACACTTTTTGCTTCCCGCATCAGCTTTGTTTCAAACGGGTTATAAACCAAATCGTAAACGAGATGCAGTTTTGTCAATTGTTCAGCAATCGCCGGAGTTTCGTTCATAAATTCTCCAACCATTCCGAGCGGCGAACAATTAACAAGAATATTTTGGTTGCGTAATGCGTCATTCGTCTTTCGTAATTCGCTTAATTCAACATCGAATTCATCCGCTAAACCTTTTGCCTTTTCAGCATTTCGGGCAAAAATCGTGATATTCGCATCTTCTTTTTTCAATGCGTAAACGCACGCTCTCGCCGCTCCGCCGTTACCGATAATTCCGACATTTGCATCCGTTAAATCGCCGTAAGAATTTCGCAGAGGTTCGATAAAACCGTGAACATCCGTGTTAAATCCGCAGAGCCGTTTGTCAATAATTTTAACCGTATTAACCGCACCGATTTCCTGAGCGGCTTCATCAATAAAATCAAGATGCTCCATAATCGCCTGTTTATGCGGAATTGTTACCGAAAAACCCTTCAAATTCCAATCAATTTCGCGTGTTTCTTCACGCACCATTCGTTTAATAAATTTGTTCAAATCCGCAACTTCAAACGGAATATAAACCGCGTTCAGACCGTGATGCTTAAACGCTGCATTGTGCATATACGGCGACAACGAATGCGACACCGGATTACCGATAATTCCGTAAACTTCGGTTTCTTTGTTCAACTCTTTAACGCGATAGACTTTGAGCAAATCTTGTGCAGAAATCTGTCCCGGAGCAGTTTCGTTCCCACTTTCAAGCGACGCATAAGTCAGCGGCGAACCGTAAGCCAACCCCAAAATTCGCGTCCATTTTCCCGCTTCGCCCATTGCTATCGGAATCAGTGATTTATTATCGGATTTAGCTTTTTCGAGTAATTTCCAAACAGCGAGAGAATCGGTAATTTCATTTATTTGAACGGCGATTTTTGCAATTTGGTCATTATTCTCTAACAATTCTTCAAAAACTTTTTCGATGTTTTTTGGAACTTTCTCAAAATTATGATGTGATTTGATTATTTTTTCGAATGCTTTGCCGTTGGAATCTTCAATTTTACTTTCGGAAATATCTTCTTCGAGATCAGCCCAATCCGCGAATTCGAATATGCGTGAGTTGATCCAAAATTCTTCCCGTCTGTTGAAGGTTATATCGGTTTTTCCGCCTTGGGATTTCGGGCGAAACGTAACAAGCAATTTACCACTGAATGTTTTACGAAATTTATTTATAGCCGATAACAAATCGTCATTGAATTCATTTAGCAAGCAGTCGAAACGAATTTCGATAATGTCGGCAAGTTGAGCCGCGAGTCTAATTTTTTCGATCAGTTCAGCAGCAGTTTCAGCACAGACCGAAACGCAGATTTTTCCGTTATTCATAAACTAAATCCTAAGTTTCTATTCTGAACTAATTTAATCGTCTTTTACGAATCCGGCGAGTGCTGCAATAAGTAATGAAATCACGCCGATTGCGGAAGCGACGACGACGATGGTATCGCCGCTTTGTTTAACGGCGATAGCAGTCAAACCCCACGCAATCGCTATCGGATAAAAGAATGCCGAAAGTTCAAACCGCAGCAAAACGCCGAGTGCGGTTGCAATTAAAATTAGAATTGCACCGATAATCGAACCAATTGCGGCAGACATTTGTACACCGAAATAAACCAAAGTTATCGAAGCGTTCAAAATCGTCGCTACGGTAATCCAGCCGAAATATAAATTGAAGGGAACTTTCGTCGTCAACAGTTCAGCCGTTGCATCGGCACGAATTAAAACGACGTTTATGAACACAAGCGTCGTCAGCAAAACCATCATTATAATAATGCTCAGCGGAATCAGTTCATAGTGCCACGCAAAAATCCACGCACAATTCGCCAAACAATTGACGATATAAACAGTGCGAATCCGCTTGAAAAAGCGGTTGTCCTCATTCGCCGCAAGTGCCTGATAAATGCTGAAAACGATCAACCCGAGATATATCAAACTCCAGATAACACCGAAGGCATAACCGGCGGGCGTGATCTGCGTGATGTATTTGTCGGATAGTTCGCCCGGCGTTTTGTCGTTGATAAATCCGGCGGTCGCCAGGGAATTTGCAATAATTACCAAGACGGTCGCGGCAATTACGAGCATCTGTTTCAATCTTTCATTCATAATATTTTAATAATCTGTTTCTGATTATACTTATAAAAATTACTTTGAAAAAGATGTTGGTGATGAATTGTTCGCGGGAATCGTATGCAAATTTACGTTTTCGTATGTACTTTGCGGAAAACGTCGAACCTGATCTACGAATCAAAAATTATAATGCCGTCAATTCGGTTTATTACCGAAAAAAACAGCATTTACCGATTATGGCATCGTTCTTGCGTGTGTAAAGGTTGATTCCTTGCCGGATTGCGGGAATTGTTTATCTAAACCGAACTGTTGAAAAATATTTAATCATAATGAAAAAACATTTATCAAAAATTTTATTTACACTTATAATGATCGTCGGATTTTCGCTGACGGTTTCTGCTCAGAAACAGGACAAAGACAAGGACAAACCACCTCGCCGTGATTTGCCGAAAATCGTGGTACCGAAATCGCCGAAACCGCCGAAAGATGATAAAGATGAAGACAAAAAACCGAAACCTGAAATGTATTCGAGGTTTGTTAGAGTCTATGAAAACTCGGATTTGTCGTAGATTTCAGGTTATATTCGAAAAAAAGTAATTTTCTTTCCCCGACCAAAAAGATTTCCTAAAAAATTTATTCGGAGAGAAAATAAATGAGAAAACATCTTCAAAAAATTATCTTCATTTTTGCGATGTCGTGCTGCTTAAGTCTTTCAGTATCAGCACAAAAACCTGACGAGAGTGAAAAAAAGGTGATCAGAAAGCCGCCCGCTATCGTGCCGGACAGAGATCGGAAGCCGAAAGAGGAAAAGCCGGACGAAAAAGAGTCGAAGAAGAAACCGCAAAGTATTATCAGCTATCTTCTGGCAAAAGTTATTGACGATGATATGTAATTCATTGGAAAAAATAACTTTTGCTTCTTCAAAGAGAAAAAGAGCAACTCTAAAATTTTTAGAGTTGCTCTTTTTTGCTCAAATATAAATTTAATTAAAATCATAAATGATCATTCCGCTGACTTTTACTTTGTTGCCGGATAATAAAGTCGGACTAAAAGTGGATTTTCGGGCGGCATTGACGGCGTTCGATCTGAGCAGAGCATGTCCGTCCACGGCATTTGCCGAAACGACTTTTCCGTTTTCGTCAATTAAAACCTGCACCGTAACTTTACCGCGAATTCCAGCTTGCTTCGCCGCCGGAGAATAAACGGGCGTTATCAGGTTCAAGGCTTTTCCATTAACTACTCCGCCGGAAACGACGGTTTGTTTCGGCTTCTCAACTTTAACCGGCTGCTGTGGCGGCGGCGGCGGTTTCGGAAGATCGGTTCGCAATTTAGGTTTTTCATTCTCGATTTTTTCGAGTGTCGAATTACCGAAACCGACGTTCGATGCGGTCGTACCGTTCGTTGAACCTTCGGAAGCCGGAACGGATCGGTCGGATGAACTGTCCGTTAATCCAATTGTGTAAACGGAATTCGGGCGTTCTTTATTTTTATTGGCGGAAACGGAAATATTCGCGGGGACTTTTTTCGGCGATTCGTCCATTCGCATCACATTTGCCTTTCTCATTACGATCGTGGCGGTTTTCATTTGCGGCTGTTTCGCTGCATTTTCCGGTTCGGGCGGTGGTGTATCGGTCGGAATTGCGGCGGGAGTCAGCAAATTCGAGATATTTATTTCCTGTCCCATTACTAAATTTTGCGTGAACAAACTCAAGACCAGAGCAAAAATCACCCCGCCAAAGGCTATCGTCGAAGTGGTCAGCAGAAGTCTCCCGAGCCTTTTATTTTCATATCGGTTAACATTCGATTCAATTAATTTATCTAACATAATTTTTTTTTCCTGTATGTTCGGTGCCAAATCGAAATCAAGTTTAAAAAATACGCAGTTGAACTGTCTGCGTTATATTAAATTAGACACGCATTATCTGAAATTGTTCCCGGTCGGATAAATTTACTTTAAAAGCAAAAAAAGAAGTAGCCTGTAAAAACTACTTCTCATTGGAAATCTCTTGATTTAGATTTATTCCTGTGTTATCTCCGTCATTCGTTGCGGTTGAATTTTCAGAGTGTTTTGACCGGCTTGGATATTTACGGTTGAATTCCAGACGGCAAAACCCTTGCCAACTTTGTGGATTCCAAAAAGATAGTAATTTTTCGGTTCAACATTGTTTAGAGTTGCCTTTCCGCCGGTGCTGGTTAAAGTGTCATACTTGATGTGACTATTGATCGCATCCAAAGCTTTTTTGTTGAAATCGCCGAATTTTCCGGGATTCAAAACCGACAAACCGAATGAATTGATAAGATTTTGATTCTGAATCGGCTGTAAATTCGCTTCCTGTAAAATCTCGTTCAAATCTTTGTCCAGCAAGTAAAACTTTTCTTTATCGACGGAAGAAACTCGTCCGTTTTTGTCGGCTACTTTTGCCTCTAGTTCGACCTTGCCGGCGGTTGTATTTTCGGCGACCTGAGTTTGCGTGTCGGGCGAAACAGATTGCTGATTATCGGTTTGCGGAAGTGTCGAAGCGGGTGACGACGGCGGTGGAATGTCAATCGGTTGCTGAATATTCGGCGGCTGATTCGGCTCAACGACAGTTGTCGAACTGTTCGATCTCTCCGCAGCAACATCAAGACTTAGATTTTCATTGCCGGCAGTATCGTTATTGCGGCTAAACACAAAAAATAACAAACCGATCACGGCGAGAGCAAGGATGATAACCGGAAAAATAATCCATTTTGGAACCGATTCCCGCTCTTCCCGAAGCGGTGTAACAACCGTTTCGCGGACAACCGGCTCGATTTTAAATGGATTACCGCAGTTCGGACACGCGTCAGCGGCAGTTGATACTTCTTTCCCGCAATCCGGGCAAATCTTCAAAGACATATAATAATTTCCTCCTAAAGTTTAAATCGTTAAAAGATTAACATTTTTTAATTTTTCACGCTTGTATTTTTTTACAAATACAATAGAATATTTGACCATTCAACGAGTTAATTTGCAAATTTCATTTTTGGTCAAAAGAAATTCTTATGACAAGAGACAAAATTCAGAGATTTCGATTTCTTATCAAAATTTTCAAATTCTGGAAAAGATTGCGGGATCGATTTGCGGATTCGCTCGACGTGGACTTTGATCGAAAAGTAGAACTTTATATCGAATTATCGAAATCGGCAACACTCACGGACATTGTCTATTGGCTGCAACTTTTGTTCTCCGCCGGAATCGCTACTCTCGGCTTAGTTTTAAACAGCACCGCCGTTATTATCGGGGCAATGCTGATCTCACCTTTGATGGGACCGATTCTTTCGACCGGATTAGCACTGGCGACGGGCGATCTGATACTTGCTTTTCGGTCGGTTGCCAACTTATTTTTAAGCACTTTCGGCGGAATTTTGTTTGCCGTAATTCTGGTTGCACTCCTTCCGTTCAATGATTTTACGCCGGAAATTGCCGCACGGGTTACGCCGAACACTTTGGATTTAGTGATCGCTCTATTTTCGGGGGCAATCGGTTCGATTGCAACTTGCCGTCAGGTCAAAGGTGTCGTTACATCAATTCCGGGTGTGGCAATTGCCGTTGCTCTGATGCCGCCGTTGTGTGTTGTCGGTTATGGAACGGGTGTCGCAGTAAGTGATAATTTTGCCGAAGGAATGAAGATTGCCGCAGGCGGCGGATTGCTGTATCTGACAAATCTCGTGGCGATTACGTTTACATCAATGCTCGTTTTCGTAATGCTTAGAATAGATACAATCAAGGTTCGGGAAAAACTTCAACTCTGGCGGGAAACCGACAAAGAACATCTGTTCTGGCGAAATGTTATTTCCAAAGTTCCCAGACTCGAACACGCCCGCGAAATTCGTAGTTTTTCGCTAAGACTGCTAATGGTTTTGCTTCCGCTTTTGATAATTTTTATTCCGCTTAGCCAATCATTCAGCAAAATGAAAGAAGACATTATCGCCAAGCAAAATCAAAATAAACTGGAAACGAAAGCCAGAGAAATTTGGAAGGATCAAATTCAACAACCCGAAGGAAAGCCGCTTCGGAGCGAACTCGACGATCTTAAAATTACCCAGAATGAAGAAGGAGAACTAAATGTTTACATCAGGGTCTTTGATAAAGTACCGTATTTACAAGAGGACCGAGACAGATATATAACCTTGCTCGGACGAGAATTAAAAAAACGAAACGATGAAATAAATCTCCAACTCGTCGAGATTCCACTTTCAGAGAAAAACAAAACTTCTCCGGTAGTCAAAACAACACCGACACCGATTTCGGTCGCCGAAATGCAAGCCCGTTATCTGGAACGCATTCAAAGTGGAATGAACGGATTTAAACTTCCGACTCCGGCAACTTTGATCGATTACGATATTGCCATAAAATCTAATAATCGGTCAGAGGTTATGATTAACTATCTGAGCAATCGTGATATTGAAGACGACGGCAAAAATCTGTTAAAAGAAGATATTCGCAAGCGTTTGAATCTACCGGGTTTTGAATTATCTTATGTCAGAATTTCTTCCGAGATAAGCAAAATACCATTCGCCCGAAACAGCGTCGATCTGAAGGATGAAGATATTGAACTGCTAAAAACCATCGGACAAATCCTCGAGCAGCATCCGAAATTGAGACTGAGAATAATGCTTCAGTCCGATGAGAAAAATTCGGAACTACTCGAACAAAGGAAAAATAAACTAAAGAAAATATGGACGCAAAATCTTGCGGTTTCTGATGAAAGATTATCGTTTAATGAAATAAAAGATGAGCAAAACGCCGAAACATATCAGTTTTTCATTAAATAGCGGTTTGAAAACTTCGCAATCAACGAAATTTTGCCGCTTCGTTTTTTTAATTGTTAAGTAGTTTATAATTAAAGGCTTATAGTTTATAGTGAGATTGGGTTTTTTCAGGTTATCGAATCGAAAGATTACAGATATAAAATCTCTCTCGTTAAATTACAATTGATAAAGGATATAGGAAGTTTGGCTTTTGATTCATAAAAGCCAAGTCAAAAACAAAAGTAAATAAAAAGGAAAAATTATATGAGTGCAGAACAAGAAGGACAAAATTTTCTGTCGAGTGTTGATAGGTATTTCGACAAAGCCGCTGCGGCACTAAACCATCACGAAGGTTTATTGCAACAAATAAAACTTTGTAACAGTGTCTATTCGTTTCAATTTCCGATTCAACACGGTGATGGTTATAAAGTTATAAAAGGATGGCGTGCCGAACACAGCCATCATAAATTACCGGTCAAAGGCGGAATTCGTTATTCGGAACACGCAAGCGAATCGGAAGTTATCGCTCTGGCAACTTTAATGACATACAAATGTGCCATTGTTGATGTTCCGTTCGGTGGGGCTAAAGGTGCTGTGCAGATAAATCCAAAAGATTTTACCAGAGAACAGCTTGAAAGAATCACACGTCGTTATACAACCGAGTTGATTCGTAAGAATTTTATCGGTCCGGCAGTCGATGTTCCGGCTCCTGATTATGGAACGGGTGCCAGAGAAATGGCTTGGATTGCTGATACATATATGGCATTTCACAGCGAACAGATCGATGCACTTGGTTGTGTGACCGGGAAATCAATCGCACAGGGCGGAATTCGCGGCAGAACTGAAGCGACCGGATTGGGAACTTTCTATGGTTTGCGGGAAGCTTGTTCCAATGAAGACGATATGAAAGAACTTGGGCTGACAACCGGAATGGACGGCAAAACAGTCGTTGTTCAGGGACTCGGAAATGTCGGTTATCACGCTGCAAAATTCTGTTGGGAAGCCGGCTCTGTTCTGGTTGCGATTACGGAATATGAAGGTGCGATTGAAAAACGTGATGGCATTGATTTGGAAAAACTGATGGCTCATCGTAAAGAAACCGGTTCTATTTTAGGTTTTGAAGGAGCGACAGATTTACCGAATCGTGAAGCAGGATTAGAAGTCGATTGCGACATACTGATTCCTGCCGCCCTCGAAAATCAAATCACAAAAGAAAATGCTCCCAGAATTAAAGCTAAAATTATTGGTGAAGCGGCAAATGGTCCGGTGACGGCTGATGCGGAAGTCATTCTCGAAAAGATGGGAGTAATGATTATTCCCGACATATATATAAATGCGGGTGGTGTTACCGTTTCCTATTTTGAATGGCTGAAAAACCTTTCACACGTGCGTTTCGGACGAATGGGCAAACGCTTTGAACAAGGTGCTTATGACCGTATTTTAGATATTGTCGAACAGACTTCGGAAAGAAAATTAACCAAATCCGAACGCAATATGGTTGCACGGGGTGCTGACGAAGCCGATCTGGTTTATTCCGGCTTGGAAGAAACGATGATAACTGCTTACAACAATATCCGTGAAGTTTGGAAAACAAATGACAAGGTGGACAACTTGCGAACCGCCGCCTTCGTCAATGCCATAGACAAAGTTGCCTTATGCTACTTTGAACTCGGTATTTTTCCGTAAGGAGAAAATTCTCAAACGGGCAGTGGACACTCTGTCCGTAGCATTCATAAAACAACATTTATCAAAACACAAATGTTCACCAATCAAACGAAAAAAAAGCTGAGCTCATTTCGAGTTCAGCTTTTTTCGTTGCGTCTATAAGCAAACGACTCCGTCCGTTTGTTCGACAAGGTATCATCCGCGTTCAATCAATACAAATGCAAAATCGGATGTCCGCCGCCTCTGCTGTGGTCGGCAGTTTCTTCATATAATCTGCGGTCGTTGTGATATAAAACCAAGTGTTCGCCTTCGTAACGCACGATTTCGGAAACTCTTTCAAAATCGGATGTGTGTTCCGCTAACATAAAGGCATTGGGATTGTAGCCGACGACGATTCCGGCGACATATATATAACCGCCTTGGTCATACTTCGTTCCCGCATACTGTGCCGAACCGATAGCTAAGTCCGCTGAATAATCTCCGGCGGCATTTTTTAAACGATCTGCTGCGGCAATATAAATTGTGTAATTTGAGTGATTCAATTGTCTGCGATACCGATAATTGCTGGACTCCGCGATTTTGAACAAATCATCAAAACCTTTATCAATCGCCTTGAGCAACTTCCGGCTCGGCTTTTTAACAGCTTTAATAATTACGCCCTTCGGTGTTTGGGTCGAAAAGGAAAAATCATCTCCGCTTATCCGGCTTGCTTTATCGGTCGTAAAGTCATTGAATCTAACTGTTTGTGATTTAATGGGAATTTTAAAAGCAACGAAAACAAGTGCCGTAACTATTATTGTCAGACAGACAATTCTTGTAAATGTATTCATAATAACTCCTTAAATGCGGAAAATTCGCATCTACAAAAATGATAATTGCAAGATGTGTGCCAAAAATCATTGAGCAGCCAAATGAATAAATAAAGATGATTTTCAAAGAAAGTTTATACGATTTGGATGAAGAAGCAGACCTTATAAGTTTTGAACCTGATAAAAAATAAAATTGAAAAAACAAAAAATAATTTCGGGTGTTTAACAAGCTAGATATATCAGCTTATTAAATCCTGCATCTTAAATATTAAGTCTTGAACTGCCGATCAGCTTTCAAGTCTGTTTTTGGCTTTTTCGATAAAGGTTTTGAGCATTTGTCCAATTTGCCGGGACATTTCCTGACTGATCAGATTTTCACCGGCTAAACCAGCCAGCAGATGCAGTTCGGTGGCAGATTTGCGGCGAAGTTCGATGTTTTGTGAAAATTTGACAAGAGTTTTAATATCACCTTGTGGCATAAAATCAGCAGTGTAACGCATCAGATTGTATTTCTCACCGTCAATCGAACTCCATTCAACCCGATCATCCGAATTTTCACGTTCACGAACGGCAAATTTTTCGATGAAAGAACCGATGAACGGCACATCCGCCCGAATTTTCCAATGAACCACATCTTTATTATCAGTTTGTATACTCTCGATACTCGGCATCAATTCAATAAAATTCTTGATGTCGCCGAAAAAATCCCGCACTTTTTCGAGATCGGCGATGACTTCAAATGTTTCGCTATAATCGGAACGGACTGTGAACATATATTTTGGTTAGCTGTTATTTATTCGCTATTCGTTGTGAATTGCCGATTAGATTAAATAATCAACAAATGAAAACTGACAATTAAAAACTAAAAAGCTTTGTTAAAAATAATGGAATTTAAAAACTGTCGTGTGTTCGAACGGAAAATTCCCCGAAAGAAAACGTCATCGGCGAACAAAATCGTGTGTCCGCGACCGCGTGGTTCGTCAATCAAATACGCAGTTCCTTTTAGAAGCCTCTCAGTGTTTCCTTCCCACACAAAACCCGAAATCGTCAGAGGTTTCTTTGGATTTGCATCGAAAACAAGTGCGTTCGTGCCGTCTTTCGAGTAACGGAAAAAGTAACCCGAAGCCAGCAGAACGGGTGTTTCATTGGAGTTTACGCCGTAATTCAAATAAGTCGTGCGGTCAACCGTCGCCCGCATAATCGCTCCCGGAATCCCTTCGGGAACTTTGTTCATATTTGCCGAAGGCGAAACAATCGGCGGCAGAATGGGAATTTCAGTTGCTTTGTCCGGTTTCGGAGTTTCTTTCGGTGTTGGTTTATCGGTTAAATCCTTATCCTTTGGTTTGTCATCGGATTTTTCTTCGCCTGTGTCCTGACCGCTTCCGACCAGCACCGAGCTTGTCAATTCAACATCTTTCAACGTCGCAAAAACCGACGAACCACGCATCGTAATCAGCGTTCCACCGGCGGAAATCCAATCTTTTAATGTTTCCACGCCGCCTTTTTCAAGTTCTTGAAAATATCCGCCCGCCGAACCGTCCGGCATAATTAAAACGTCATAATCTTTCAAACCGCCGCGACGAATCGTCTGCAAAGTCATCGGCGAAAATTCGATTCCGTATTTATCCAGAATCCACCAGAGCGAACCGTAACTCGTCTGCGAACTCGGTTCATCGGCAACCATCGCGATTTTCGGAGCGGACATCTGATAGATATTTTCACCGCCGACTCCCGTGTCGCCTTCTTCGGTGTAACTCGTGTTGACAGCGATAACTTCAACACCCAACTCACGCGAAAGTCGTGCGATTGCCTCGTGAACCGATTCAGCATTTCTCGTGACACGAACGACGAATGCTCCGGCATTGAAATTTCTTCCCGCCGCATTCAATGTCCGCGTAGCAACGCCGACGCGAAAATCTTCCTTCATCAAACGCAAAGCCAAAACCGCCGCGTGATCAGTATTATACGGAATAACATAAGCGATCCTTGCTCTTGCCGGAGATCGGGCGGTTTTTACACTTGCCAGATATTCATCCGAAACCAGCGTCGAATTTCCGCTCAAATCCTCCGTCCAGTAAGCTTCAACTCCGAACGCCAACGGCAGATTCCACGCCGTAATATCATAAAAACCGTAACCTTCACGATCCGCCGAAGAACTTCCGCGAACCTGATTTCGTCGAAAACGCTTCATATTATCAGCAACAAAATCCGCATCCTGCGGCGTGTCCTGTTCCAACAGAGCCTTGATCCAGGTTCGTTGCGGCTGATTCAGTTCGATAATATATGAACCGGCGGGGAAGTTTTTCGTTTCCGCCGGAGCGTCTTTTTGCATATAACTGTGTGCGGTGCGTGAAGTAAAAGCGGAATCGGTGACTTTCACTTCAACTTTTGCCCGTTGCAGAATCTCGACGATTTCCGCCGCTTTAATTCGGTCGGCATCCGGCGAAATGACGATGCGTTTCATTTTGTCGCGTCCGGCTTGTGCCAAACTTTCCTGACGAAATTTATAAAAATCCTGCAGACGTGCCTGCCGATTTGCCGAAGTTGCTTCAAGCGTCGCCATTGAAGCGACATAATGTTTTGCAATTGCTGAACGAAGTGTCGCAATCGAACCGTCATCACGCCGCCAGCGTAAACCTTTAAAGCCGCCGCCGTCGGTTTCGTAAGTCATTCCGATTGCACCGTTTAAAGCCGGAAATGAATCCCAGTAACCCGGATAAAACAAGTCGAAAATATCCCGCACATAATACGTCCAATTGTTCTCGTCAAACGCTTTAGCATTGCTTCGTCCGTATATATCGAGCCATTTATTAGTCGCGGGTTGCGGCAGATTCGGATTGATCGGCAGAGCGGCGGGCGGAAAGAAAAACTGCGACGGCTGACCGTGATGATCTACCGAAACTTGCGGATTCCAGTCCATAAACGCCGTCTGCATATTCTTCGTTTCCTTTTGCGTCACGGCAATATTATCGCGATTCAGATCAAACCGATAATGATTATATCTGCCCCAGATTGACCACGGTTCACGGTGTTCAAATGAAGCCGGATTCGGATCGCCGATGGCAACCGAGTTATACCACGTGACAAATCGCTCGTGTCCGTCGGGGTTTTCGCCCGTAATTATCAACACGACCGTATTTTTCAAAATGTCGAGAGTCGCCGGTTCGTTTGATGCCGCGAGTTGATAGACGACCTGCATCATCGTCTCAAACGAAGCCGATTCGTTGCCGTGAATCGTGTAAGCCATCCACGCAAACGCCGGATTATTTGCCGCAATCTGATTTGCTTGACTCGTATTCGTGATTCGCGGATCGGCAAGTTTTGCATTATTCGCCTTTATTTCATCGAGCCGCCGCATATTTTCCGGAGATGAAATCGCAACGATATGCTGCATCCGGTTTTCATTTGTCAAGCCAATATCAAAAATTTTGACGCGGTCGGGAGCGGCTTTTTCAATTCCGTTGATAACCATTTCCATCTGTGCGTAAGTCGTGTGCTGTTTTCCGACATCGAACCGCAAAATCGTCTGCGGACGCGGAACTGACTCACGATATTCACCACGTCCGTAAAAATCGAATTCCTTCTCATTTTGCGGAAAGGCGTTTGAAATTAAACAGCAAACAAAAAATGCGGCAAGCGAAAAACTCTTAAGATTCATCTGTTATATTGACTTGTTAAATTGTTGGATTTGTAGAACTAACTTGATTCTAAACTTTATTAACGAAAACGTAAAACATTATGCAAAAATTTTCTGTTGAAACCTGCCGCAACTGTGGTTCGATGAAATTCAAAACTTGGGAAGACTTGACCGATAACGAAAAATTCATCGTCGAAAGTTTACCCGACAATATTGAATTCACCGCCGAACAACGAGAAAAGCACCGCTTCTGCAAACGATGCTTTTATAGTTTTCCTCAAAGCATAAGCAATAAAATTTAAGGTGTTAATTTCACGCCGAAGTCGAAAAATTTTGAACCGATGGCGGCACTTGCGTTCGAGTTACCGGAATTAACTAAATAAAAAGCGTATTCACCATTTTTCATAGTCGTCTTTGGTGTTATTTTGAAAACGCCGTTTCCTAAATCTTCCGAGTCGAACTCAATCACATATTCATCGGACAAACCGCCTTTGGCACTGTAAGCATTTTCTTTGGCAATCGTGATTTCGCGGTTGTCGCTGCGAAGATTAAATCTGACGAGAGTAAATTCATTCGGAGTTGAGGGAATTCCGCTGGCAGTATTCAAACCGCCGCTTGACGGATCGAGATAAAAGTAAAATGTCGGGGTTGATTCGGTGATTTGCATATTGGCATTTCTGCCCGGCAAGTTGGCTTTCGTTTTTCGCTTGCCGAGTCCGAACGGAGTCACCGCTGCTGTAATGCCCCCGCCGGTTCTGTTTTGAGCAGAAACATTAGGTGACAACTGAGTCATCTTATCGTTTCCATCGGTTTGCTGGAAAAGATATATGCCGTAACTATGCGGAGCTTTCGGATCATTCGGATCACCTGAGCTGACTCCGGTTTTGACAGCAGTATTTGTATTAGGTGCTTTTCCGCTTTTTGCTTCCAACATTGCGTTAACTATTTTATCTGAAACTTTTTCTTGTTTCAGCCGGATTAACTCATCGGTCGAGAGATCGAAATTCGTCTTCGATGCGTGGATTTTGTTAATAATAATTGACTCGTTCAAACCCGCTTTTGTCAGTGTTAAAACTTCGTCATTAGTCATCACTTCATCCTGTGCAAATATATTCACATTTGACACCAGAACAAATGAAATCGTCAGCAGACAGACTGCCAGAAACTTGTTTCTATTCATACTTATCAGCTCCTCAGAATCAGAAAGATTCGTAAATTATTTTTTGACATTTGACAGATAATAAATCAGGAATTTATCTAGGCAAAAAGGTTATAACAGATTTTAAGGAATAAGTTAAGTATATTTGATCCATCTGTTGTCGGGTTATCTAGCATCATTGCCCCAAACAAAACTGTCACGGTTGCGAACGGTCAGATCGGGACGATAAACTCTGACTCGTAAATTATATGTTTCGCCGATTTTTTTTCCCCCTTCGGGATAATATCCGAGACTGTAAATTTTTCGTAGTTCATCGGCAATAGTTGAAAAAGCGTTCTGTAAATTACTTTTCGAAGAAACCTGAAAAACTCTGCCGCCCGTTTGATTTGAAATATCCTTGAGAAATCTGTTTGCTTTATTGTAATCGGCTTCGCGTTCGCCTATTTCTTTTTTGGCGAGGATTATCGGTCGGTCGTCATCATCGTAATAAATTTGAGTATTATCTTTATTTGTTTTTTGAACATCGCCGAAAGTGTCGTATTGAATCGGATAAACCAACACATCAACCGCGTCGAATTTATGCAGTAAATTCGACGCGGAGATATTTTGACTCGTCGTATCAACTCCATCGCTAAGCAGCACAATCGCTTTGCGTCCCACAATTTCCGTGAATTTTTCGGACAGAACAGTGTCCACAGCATTATATATACTGGTTCCCGAACGTATTTTGGTTCCTTCGATTGCTAACCGCAAAATTTTCGGATCATTGGTCGGCTCACATAAAACACGGACTTTCTCATCAAACGCAACCACCAAAACCTTATCTTTTGCCCTCAGTTGTCGCGTGAAGGTCAACGCCGCATTACGGATTTCATCTAATTTAAAAACACTCGAATAACTCATATCGAGTAGCAATGCCACCGTGAAAGGTTCATCAGCGTTGGAAAAATAAGCTATTTCCTGTTCCTTATTATTTTCAAAAATCTTAAATTCTTCCTGTTTTAAATCACTGACGATTTTGCCTTTCCGCGTCGTGATCCGACTCGAGATAATCACTAAATTAGTGTTAATCAAAATTTCATCGTCAGAGTTTTGGGGTTGCTGTTTGAAATCCAAACTTTTTTCGGGAGAATCGATTTCAGGCTTTGGATCTTCGGACGAGGGTGAACTTTCCGAATAGTTCTTTACTCTGCCCGATTGTGCTGCCATAAACACGAAACTGCACAAAATTACTAAAGTTAAAAAAGTGATTTTCTTCATTGTTGCCTAATCCAAAATTTCGATAAATGGATTATACAACAGATGTAGATTTTTAAAGCATTAAAATTTTTTATTTCCGTTCTACTGCCTCACTCAATTTTTTGGAAATCCCGCGTGCCAGATTTTCCGACAGAGAGCCCCACGAAGTCGTTTCTCCGGCGGCGATGACCGTGCCGCTTTTGTTGTCATAGATTCGATAGACATAGCGATGCGTGATCCACGACAGCGAAACATAGCCGATTTCGATCAATAAATCAGCATCTTCTCTGTAGCGGACAATGTTCAAATTGAGGTCGTTCCAATCTTTGCATTTGAGCAACTCTTTTTCCAACGCCTGCCGCGAAGGTTGCAGCGAAGACTTTTTGATGGCGATAGTTTTCGCATTCTTTAATGCTTCTTTCGGATCGAGAACGATTCTCGCCGTAGTTTCTGTCGTTGAATAAACGGGAGTGACATAAATTTTATCCGTCGTATCAACTGAAATCGTTACCGAATCAGAATATCCCGTTACTTCCACGTCAGCTTTTGCTTTGTCAATTTTCGCGTCCAACATCAGTTTAATAACTTCATCCGCCACGCCCGCTTTTTTCAATTCGATCAAACTTTCGGCGGAAGTGTCATATTTTCCGTCGGTTTCTGATATTTTGCGGACAATCAAATCTCTGCTCAAACCTGCCCGCGTCATCAAAATTATATCTTTGTTGAAAAGAACTTCTGCTTGAGCAAATGCTGCAAAACAAAAAGCCGAGATCAAAAATACTGTAAAAGTTATCTTTTTCATAAATATATTCAACTAAAATTCCCGATATTTATGAATATAACTGAAAATATTCGGCACAGGTGAGAGATTGTTACACTTTTACGAACCGTCACAATCAATTTTGCAATATATTTTCATACGCGGAATTTATGCTCAGACGATATTGCGTAAGTTGTTCAAGCAGTTCGGCGGTCGTTTGCAAATTCATCCGGTTGGCAATTATTTGCAGGGCTTTTTGATTGGCGTAGGGAACCCGCGTCGAACGCCCGACACACAAACGTAAATTGTGGTCGAGTTCGCTCAGGAATTTATAACCGTCAGCTAATTTTGCATAGTTTTCTTTCGATAAAGAGTCATTTTTATATAATTTATCGAGTGAAAAAAGCGTCGAACGATTTTCCGCATCGTCGGGAATGTTATCTCTCAATTGCAGGAAACGAATCGCAAAATATATGTCCTGCAAACCGCCTTCGCCGAATTTTATATCAATTTCCTTACCTCTGCGGCTGTTTGATTTTGACTGTTCGAGTTTTTCGCGGATTCGTTTAGTTTCGGTTCTAAGTTCTTCCCTAGCAACATTTAAGGCATTATTATGAATAATTCTCCTTGCCTCTTCTTCGGCATATTTCGCCAATTCCGCATTGCCCGCGACACCGCGGATTTTGACGTATGCGAGCCATTCCCAGATTGCCGAACGGGTTTCAAGATAATTGAAAAAAGCATTTTTACCGATGGCGGTTGAACCGTTTTTGCCGTCGGGACGAAGCCGCAGATCAACGCGGTAGAGCGAACCGTCGCGGGTTAAACTTGAAAGCGTCGTCACGAAAATTTCGACCGCTTTCGAATAAAATTCCTTGTGTGTTAAATCATTGACCGTAAGCGGTTTATCATCGTCATAAACTAAAATTAAATCCAAATCCGAATCATAATCCATTCCGCCGCTGCCGAGTTTTCCTACACCTAAAACGGCGAAAGGAAAGTCGCTGATGTTTATATCGTAATATTTTTCCAATTCGTTTTTAGCGGTATTTACGGAATTTTCGATACAGGCTTCGGCAAGTTTCGTCTGTAAATCTCGAATTGTCGGCAAATCGGTTGTTTGAAATATATCGAAAAACGCGATCTTCAGAATAAAACTCGCCCAGGTCGTCCGTAATGCTGCTAAACAATCCGCAAAAGATTGACAATTTTCGATTTTTTGATGAATTGTTTCAAAGTAATTTTTATCCGAAAATGCGTCGGAAACATTCGGTAAATCTTCGATAAATTTAGGATTAGCCGTCAACATTTCAGAAAACGGCGGTGAAATTTCCGAGAATTTTTTGAGTATCGAAATCTTTTTCTCATCTAACTTTTCTTCAAGCTCGGATTTTGCGAATGACGACAGAAACGTATCAATATTTCCGCTTTCAACCACTTTTTTTTCGATTTTTATATTTGCATTTTTCTTATTCTTCCGCGAATATTCGGCAAAATCTTCACCGAAAATATTCGTGAAAATACGGTTGACGCTGTTCGTATGTTTTTCGAGTTCGACGTTAAAATCCGCCACAAAATGAATGCCCATCCGTTGCGAAATGATGAGCTTTTTCTCAATATCATCAGGCACGAGATGAGTTTGCAGACCGTGTTCCATCTGCAGACGATGTTCGAGCCGCCGCAGAAAATCATACGCTTCGAAAAGCTGTGTCAATTCGGTTTCGGTCAATAAATTCCGGTCGGCAAGCCGCGATAAACTGATCAGAGTATGCGGCGAACGCAGCCATTCATCCTTGCCGCCGTAAGCCAACTGCAACGCCTGAGCGATAAATTCGATTTCGCGGATGCCGCCCGTGCCGAGTTTAACATCGAAGCCGTTCTGCCGAATCTTCTCGAGATTTATTTGCTCTTTAGAAAGTCTGACGTTATTTAATGCTTCCTCGACTTTTAATTCTTCTGAAAAAACATCCGTTTCGACGAGGCGGAAAAAATCCCGAAAAACTTTGCCGTCGCCCGCCGAAGCACGCGATCGAATCAAAACCTGTTTTTCCCACATTCTCGCTGAATTCCGGTAATACTTCGCTGCTTCACGCACTGAAATCGCCAAAGCACCGACGCGACCGTGTGGACGCAGACGCAGGTCAACGCGATATGCCGCACCTTCGCCGATTTGTTTGCCGACCAGTTTTGAAACGAATTCCGACAATTTTACAAAGTATTGGCGGTTCGTCGTTTCGCCTTTATCGCCCTGCCCGGAAGTTTTGCCGTCGTTAGAATATATAAAAACGAGATCAATATCGGACGAATAATTCAGTTCCTTCGAGCCGAGTTTGCCGAGAGCGACGATGCAGAATTTTGCCCGTGTTGCTTTGTTTTTGTCGTCGAATTCTAGCGGAACTCCGTAGCGGTTATCCAACTCCTGCCGCGATAAATTCAAAGCGTATTCCAAAATCGCGTCAGCTAAGTTCGATAATTCTTCGGTAATTTCAGCAATCGTGCCGAGTCCGCGAATATCTTTCAGATAGATTCTGATAAGTTCACGGCGGCGGAAACGCGAGAGCATAATCGAAGGTTCGATCTGCGAATTCGTCATTGCAAAACGGGCAAGCGATTCGAGCAGTTCTTCCTTCGTGCGAATCGTCGAGGAAATCCGCTGCCGTTTGAGCCAGCCGATATATTCGGGATTTTGCAGAATCGTCAACGAAAGCAGCGGACTGTAACCGGAAATTGTCAGAATATCCGATAACAAACCTTTATTCTTGGCGAGTTTTTTTGCTTCAAAGGGCGAATCATTTGACAGTTTTTCGTAAAAACGGCGGATACCTTCGCGGTCGGGTAAATCGGCGGTAAGTTCGCATATATTTTCGATAGTCATCATTTAGCGGAAACGTCGCGGAATAATTTCGTATTTTTTTATTTTATAACCGATGATTCTTTTATCTGAATAGTATTTTGTTTGTACTTGTATGTAAATTTGAAGACGTGATTTTGTTTGTGGATTACGACTTTTTTTTGTTTTGAGATAATATTCCGGGTGTGCTAAAAAAATTTGAGTTTCAGATAAAAGAGAAATTTCATAAGAAACGCCTTGATGAATTTTTGTTCAATGAATTTCAAGCAATGAGCAAGGCTTATTTGCGGGGAGTCGTCAAAAACGGTTGGTGTGAACTGAACGGATATGCCGCCAACACCGGAAAAAAATTGAGGACGAACGATTTCGTCGAAATTATGGTTGATTTTGAACGGTCAAAAGGAATGAATGCGGAGAAAATGCTGCTGACAATCGTTTATGAAGATCAAGAAATCGTGGTCATAAACAAGCCGGCGGGAATGCTCGTTCATCCGACAAATTATGAGCGAAACGGCACGCTTTTGAACGGCTTAACATACTATTTGAACCACGAATCAAAAAGCGGTATGTTTATTCGACCGCATCTTATACACCGACTTGACCGCGAAACATCCGGCTTGATTTTGATCGGCAAAAATCCGCGGGCATCAAGAATTCTGTGCGGACAATTCAAACAAAAATCATTCGGAAAAAAATATCTCGCTCTGGTCGAAGGAGTCGTCGAAAAAGATTCCGGCGAAATTAACGCTTCAATCGGACGTGATGAAATCGAAAAACGCTGGAAAGTTGTGAAGGACGGCAAAATCTCGCAGACGAAATTTATGGTTTTGCGGAGATTTGCCAGCCGAACTCTGCTTGAACTCGAACCCGTTACGGGTAGAACGAATCAATTGCGAATTCATTGCGATCACATCGGACACCCGATTTTAGGCGACGAAATGCACACGGACAAGAGTTTTCAAAGACTCTGTCTGCACGCATCGAAATTGAGCTTCCGGCATCCGAACAGCGGTGAACATCTGGAATTTCGAGCAGATATTTTGTCGGAATTTATATATTTGTCGGAGTTGGAAGAAACAACAAATGCAACCGATAGAATTTACTCAGGCTAAACATATATTATTATTCAAACCGGATTTGCCTTTCGCGATATAAAATAGTTTAATAATTGTTTGCTCTTGCGGAAGCAGATAAACCGCAATCTGAGCACAGAGGAGAGTGATACAAGTTGGCTTACATCGAATTAAATAATAACGAATCAATTGAGAATGCACTTCGCCGTTTTAAACGGAAGGTTATGACTGAGGAGATAATTAAAGATTATAAGAAGCATCAGCATTTCGTTCCACCCGGACAGAAGGCAAAACTCAAGTCGGCAAATGCCCGTAAACGTAACAACAAACGCCGTCGCAATATGCGTCGGACGTTCAGTAACAACAACTTCAGCAGATAGGAAAAGTGAGATAACTTTTAATATATAAAGCGTGATGTGTATTCGTAAAATGAATTCGCATCACGCTTTAACTTGTTTTTATGTCGAATAAACCGAGAATTTTAATTACCAACGACGACGGTTATCACGCTGCCGGAATTATCGCATTGGAAGATGCTCTAAATGAAATCGGCGATGTTTACGTCGTTGCTCCGGCATCGGAAATGAGCGGAGCATCGCATAGTTTAACGCTTGCCCGACCTCTACGGATTCGGCAGATTGATTCACGGCACTGGACGGTTGACGGAACTCCAACCGATTGCGTAACGCTCGCTTTGAATCAAATTTTCGCCGGTGCGGAGAGTTTTGATATATGTGCTTCGGGAATAAATGCCGGACCGAATCTCGGTGACGACGCGACATATTCAGGAACAGTTGCGGGTGCTTTGGAATCTACAATTTTGGGTGTGCCGGGTTTAGCATTCAGTTTGGTTGTCAGCCGCGATCAGGATTACAGCGAATCAGCCAAAATCGCTAAAGAGTTGACGGCAAAAGCCTTACAGGAAGGTTTGCCGAAAGGAACGCTTTTAAATATAAATGTGCCGAAGGGAACTCCGAAGGGATTTCACATCACGAAACAGGGTTTTAAAGATGCCCGTCCGGTAATTTCCGAACATACCGATCCACGCGGAAAACTTTATTATTGGATCGGTGAAAATCGTTTCGGCTTTCACGCCGGTGGCGGCACGGATTTTGAAGCG
>JBGTGO010000010.1:0-35884 GCA_041746675.1 Pyrinomonadaceae bacterium
CAAAGTTGGAAATGCTGAAGGTAGAAACAAAAACAAATCATTTTGCCCTAAAAACTAAACTGTATGTCAATGCACTGCAATCAGCATTTCAAACTCTGCGGGAAATGAACCCTGTTCATCTCTCCGCGTAAGGTGAGTTAATGAATTATTTTGAAATTATCAGCTGTCAGTTATCAGCTGTTAGTTATCAGTTATAAAAGTTTATGAAAATTTTAGTTACAGGCGGAGCGGGTTTTATTGGTCGCTGGGTCGTTAAACAATTACTGCAAGATGCGGAAAATGAAGTTCTTGCGTTGGATGATCTGTCGAACGGACGACGGGAGAATGTCGAAGAATTTGAGGGAAAAGATAATTTTCTTGGATTGATCGAAGGTGATTTGAAGAATCGTGATGTGCTGAAAAAGGTTTTCGGCGAACACACTTTCGACAAGGTTTTTCACCTCGGAGCTTCGATCAATGTGCAGGAATCCATCGACACGCCGGAAGTTACATTTCAGAACGATGTCGTCGGAACATTCGAGATTTTAGAAGCGTGCCGCGAACAATATATGAACGCGAACGGTTTGGATTATAACGCTGACAAGTTTCTGCTCGATGAAGTCGAAGATAAACTGAAAAGCCGAAGTCCGCGGGTCGTGATGATGTCAACCTGTATGGTTTTTTCGCTGGCTTCGGGCGATAAAGGAATTGATGAAGATCATCCGCTGCGTCCGGCTTCGCCGTATGCGGCAAGCAAAATCGCGGCGGACAATCTCGCACTTTCTTACTTTCACGCGTACAAAATGCCGGTGACGGTCGTGCGTCCGTTCAATACTTACGGACCGTTTCAAAAATCAAACTCCGAAGGCGGCGTGGTTTCGATATTTTTAAAACGCGATCTCGAAGGCGAACCGCTTTTGATTAAGGGCGACGGAACACAGACGAGAGATTTACTGTTCGTCCGCGATTGTGCCGATTTTGTCATCAGTGCGTCGGATGTTGAGGAAGCCGAAGGCAAAGTTATCAATGCCGGAACGGGACGCGATATTTCAATCAACGATTTAGCGGAAGCAGTTGCCTCAAACGATAACAAAATAACGCACGTTAAACACGACCATCCGCAAGCCGAAATACCGAAACTGCTCTGCAATCCGGCGATGGCGAAGAAAGTTTTAGGCTGGCAGCCGAAAGTTTCGCTCGAAGAAGGTTTGGATGAAACGAGAGAATGGCTCAAAGAAAATAAATGGGCGTGGTAATTTTAATCTGGAGTTATGGAGTTCAGAGAGTTACGGGTTTCAGAGAGTTACGGAGTTGCGGAGTTTTTTTGTTGATAAGATTTTATATTCATTAAACTCTGCAACTCTGCAACTCTCTGAAACTTCGTAACAATTAAAAAAGAATGGCAGAAAATACAAGCGAACCGCTTCCTTACGGACGACAATGGATCAGCGAAGAAGATATTGATGCAGTAACGAAAGTTTTGCGTGGCGATTGGCTGACACAAGGTCCGACGGTAGAAAAATTCGAGCAGTGTCTGGCGGAATACTGCGGTGCAAAATATGCGGTCGCAGTCAATAGTGCGACATCGGGACTGCACATCGCGGCATTGGCGGCGGGTGTAACGAAGGGCGATGTCGGAATTACAAGTCCGATAACATTCGTGGCATCATCGAATTCGGTCGTCTATTGCGGCGGAACTCCGAAATTTGCCGATATTGATCCGACGACTGCAAATATTTCAATTAAAAAACTTGAAGAAGTGTGTGAAAAGAATCCGCCGAAGGTTATTATTCCCGTTGACTTTACGGGACAACCTGCCGATCTGCCGGAAGTTTATCGAATCGCTCAAAAATATGGAGCGACGGTTATTGAGGACGCGGCACATTCGATTGGAGCGAGTTATTTTGACGACGGCGTGGAATATAAAGCCGGTTCGTGCGTTCACGCAGATATGGCGGTTTTGTCGTTTCATCCCGTAAAAATCGTAACGACGGGCGAAGGCGGAGCGGTTCTGACAAATGATGAAAATTTGTATCAAAAGTTATCTGATCTGCGAACTCACGGAATCACGAAAAATGCGGAAAGATTAACCCGCAACGACGGCGGTTGGTATTATGAACAGCAATCTTTAGGCTTGAATTACAGAATCACGGATTTTCAAAGTGCTTTAGGATTATCGCAAATGCGGCGGCTTGACGAGTTTGTGGCAAGGCGGCGTGAACTCGTCGAACTTTATAAAAAACAATTCGCCGATATGAGCAAAGATGTCAAACTTCTGACCGAATCGGAAGGCAAAAAATCTTCATATCATCTTTTGATTGCAATGATCTGCGGTGGAATGGACAGACGCAGAAAGATTTTTGATTATTTACAGGAAAATAATATTAGAGTTCAGGTTCATTATATTCCGGTGCATTTTCAACCTTTTTATCAAGAACATTTCGGCGTGAAAGAAGGCGATTTCCCGAACGCGGAGAGTTTTTATTCGAGTTGCATCAGTTTGCCGATGTTTCCGGCAATGGAAGATGCGGATGTTGAAAGAGTTGCGAAAACGATGCGTGCGGCTCTGGAAAAATACGAGATATGAAAAAATTTCTGGTAATCGGCTGCGGTTCTATCGGACGCAGACATTTGCGAAATTTGAAGACTCTGGGCATCGAAAATCTCTCTGCTTTTGATCCGTCAGCGGGAAATCTGGCAACTGCACGCGAAGAAACGGGTGCGGAGATTTTTGATAATTTAGACGTGGCTTTGAGCGAAGATATTGATGTGTGCTTCATTTGTTCGCCGTCTTCACTTCATATTGAACAGGCGATGGCGGCGGCACGAAAAGGCTGTCATTTATTTATTGAAAAGCCGCTTTCGGATAAATTAGAAAATTTTGACGAACTTGAAAAGATAATCGGAGAGAAAAATTTAATAACTTTGGTCGGATGCAATATGCGTTTTCATCCGGGACCGGCGAAGGTTAAAGAATTGTTGGAAGAAAATGCCATCGGCAAGGTTTTATCGGCGGATGTTTACACCGGATCGTATCTTCCCGAATGGCGACCGGCAACGGATTATCGGAAAAGTTACAGCGGGATAAAGAAACTCGGCGGCGGCGTAATTCTCGATTGTATCCACGAAATTGATTTGGCATACTGGTATTCATCAAAAGTAGATGAAGTTTTCTGCTTCGCGGAAACGCTTTCGCTCGATATTGAAACAGAAGATGTCGCCTTTTTGATTCTGAAACACGCGAACGGAATTTTGTCGGAAGTCCATCTTGACTATATTCAGCGGACTTACGAACGCGGATGCAAAATTATCGGCGAAAACGGTTCGATTTTTTGGGATTTTATAAAAAAAGAGGTGCGGCTTTATCAAGCTGATGTAAAGGACTGGAAATATTTTCAGCAACCCGAAAGTTGGGAAATCAATCAGATGTATCTGGATGAAATTCAGCATTTTATAGATTGTGTGGAAAACGGAAATCAAACGATCTGTTCTGTTAAACAGGCGATTGATGTAACAAACATCGCTCTGGCAGCAAAGGAATCGGTGGAAGTAAAGATGTTTATTTCAATCACTTAGAAAATAATGATTTTAGCGATTATACAAGCTCGTATGGGTTCGACTCGTTTGCCGGGAAAAGTTTTGGAAGAGATTGCCGGTAAACCGATGGTTTGGCAAGTAGTCAACCGGGTTGAAAGGTCAAAATATATTGATAAGGTTGTCGTTGCAACTTCGACAGATTCATCCGATGATCCGATGGCGGAGTTTTGCAAAAAGGCGGATGTCGAATATTTTCGCGGCAATGAGGCGGATGTTTTAGACCGCTTTTATCAGGCGGCGAAGATTTTTGAACCCGATACGATTGTTCGTATTACAGCGGATTGTCCTTTGATCGAAGGCGAAGTGATTGACAAAATAATCGAAAAATTCCAAAGCGAAAAAGCCGATTATGCGTCGAATATTTCGGTTTACACATATCCCGACGGGATGGATGCCGAAGTTTTTACATTTGCAGCCTTAGAAGAAGCGTGGAAAAACGCCGGAAAATTGAGCGAACGGGAACACGTTACGCCATATATTCGATTAAGTGATAAATTTAAAGTCGTCGGAGTTACGGCGGATGACAGATCGGGCAAAGGAATGCGTTGGACGGTTGACGAGCCGAAAGATTTGATGTTCGTCAGAGAAATTTACAGAAGACTCGCAGACAAACCGTTATTTGGTTGGAAAGATGTTTTAAGATTATTAGAAGAAAATCCAGAATTAGTTAAGATAAACCAAGAAGGAATTATGAACGAAGGTTATTACAAAACTTTATATGCTCAAGCCGAACCGAATGGAACGGTAAAACTAAACCTTGAAAAAAGCAACGAACTGCTCGGAAAAGCAAAAGATTTGATTCCGGGTTGTGCTCAAACTTTTAGTAAAGGTTTTAATCAATTTGTAAAAGGCACAGCACCTGTTTTCCTTGAACGTGGCGAAGGATGTCGTGTTTGGGATGTGGATGGTAATGAATACATTGATTACATTCAAGGATTGTTGCCGAATATTCTGGGTTATGCCAACGAAGAAGTAAATAATGCAGCGTTTGAGCAATTAAAACAAGGGCATAGTTTTTCGCTACCGCATCCGGTTGAAGTAGATCTGGCGGAAAAATTGGTCGAACTGATTCCCTGTGCGGAAATGGTTCGCTTCGGCAAAAACGGTTCGGATGCAACAGCGGGAGCGGTTCGTGCGGCGAGAGCGTTTACGGGACGCGAAAGAATCGCGTGCAGCGGTTACCACGGCTGGCAGGATTGGTTTATCGGCAGCACAACGCGGAATGCGGGTGTGCCGCAAGCCGTCTGCGATTTAACTCATCCGTTTCCATATAACAATTTGGAAGCATTGGATAAATTACTCACAACTCATAAAGACGAATTTGCCGCCGTAATTATGGAGCCGGTGAATTTTACTCCGCCGGAAGATGCTTTCTTGCAGGGTGTCAAAGAATTAGCTCATAAACACGGTGCATTGTTGATTTTTGACGAAATTTGTTCGGGTTTTCATTTCGGACTCGGCGGTGCTCAAAAAAGATTCGGCGTAACGCCTGATATGGCTTGTTTCGGTAAGGCGATGGGAAATGGTTTTCCGATCTCGTGCGTTGTCGGACGAAGCGATGTGATGAAGATTTTTTCGGAAATTTTCTTTAGTTTCACATTCGGCGGTGAAGTTGCTTCATTGGCGGCGGCTCTCAAAGTTCTCGAAATTCTGGAAACAACGGATGCTCTTGAAAAAATGGAGGAAAACGGTCAGCGTTTGCAGGACGGATTCAATACTTTTGCCGCTGAAGCCGGAATCAGTGACAGATTTGAGTGCATCGGCTATCCTTTCTGGTCTTTGTTAAAGTTTCGTGATGCTGATGGCACGGACAGTATGTTGGAACGCAGTTTGTTTTCACAGGAAACAATTAAGCGAGGTGTGCTGACTTTGGTCAGTCATAATATGACGGCGGCTCACGATGCGACTTCGACTGAGAAAACGCTTGAGGTTTATGCTGAGGTTTTCAAAGTATTAGATGAAATGTTGAAGGATTCAAACCCGGCAAGATTTCTCGAAGGTGAAATAATTCAGCCGGTTTTCAAAGTTCGATAAACGGGATTTGTATAAATAAGGAATGACAGTAAATGGAATATGGAAAATTTCTCGAAGGAAAACGGGTTTATTTACGTGAAGTTCGTCCTGAAGATGCAAATGAAAATTATTATCGCTGGATGAATGATCCTGAAATAATCGGGGCTTTGGAAAGCCGATTTTATCCGAATTCTCTGGAAGGCATTAAAAATTATGTTAATGCCCAACTTGGAAATACCGAAAGTGTTTTGTTTGCAATTGTTCTAAAAGAAGATGATCGGCATATCGGTAATATCAAACTTGGACCGATAAACTGGATTCACCGCTTAGCGGACATTGGTTTGATGATCGGTGAAAAAGATTGTTGGGGAAAAGGACTTGCCACCGATGCGATTGAACTTGTAACGGGTTATGCGTTCAAGACTCTGAATCTACACAAAGTTACAGCGAGTTGCTACGGCAGTAATATCGGCTCGGAGAAAGCTTTTCTAAAGGTTGGTTTTGAAAAGGAAGGTGTCAGAAAAAGTCATTTTTTTAATAATGGTATCTATGAAGATATGATTATGCTCGGTAAAACAGCCGAAAATTTTGAGTAAGAATTTTAATTGAATATTGATAATAAAATAAAGTTGATTATACGTGCGGATGCTAATGCAAAAATCGGAAGCGGACATATTATGCGGATGTTTGCCTTAGCACAAAGTTGGCAGCTGAAAGCCGGACAGGTAATTTTCATTACAAATTGTGAAAGCCTTGCTTTAGTCGAAAAATTAACGAATCAGAATTTTGAAGTAGTCGCAATCGAAAATTCATATCCGCATCAGGCGGATTGGGAGAAAACCAAAGAAATTCTGAACAAATATCCCGGTTCGTGGTGTGTGGTTGACGGTTATCATTTCGATAACGATTTTTACAGCTTGATTCGTGAAAACGGCAATCGTTTGATGGTCGTTGATGATACGGTCAGGTTTGATTTCTATGCGGCGGACGTGATCTTGAATCAAAATATCAATGCCGAGAAACTGATTTATAAGTGTCCGCCGGATACAAAACTTTTGCTCGGTGCAAAATACGCCATACTTCGGCGGGAGTTTTTGAGTTGGCAGAATTGGCAACGCGAAACGCCGCAAATTGCCCGGAATATTTTGATAACGATGGGCGGAAGTGATTTTCACAATCAGACATCGAAGGCAATAAGTGCCATCGCGGATTTGAATGATAAAAGCTTGAATATACGTGCCGTTGTCGGTTCGTCGAATCTGCACCTTGCCGAACTGAACGAAAAAATCGAAGATTTAGCCGTTTCAGTCGAAATTTTAGAAAATGCAGATAATATGTCGGAGTTGATGAGTTGGGCGGATTTGGCAATTTCAGCCGGTGGCAGCACTTGCTGGGAACTATGTTTTATGCAGCTTCCATCGCTTCTCATACTCACAGCAGATAACCAGAAAGGAATTATCGAAGGTTTGAGCAAATCCGGTTTTGCTGAAAATTTAGGATGGTTTGAAGATGTTATCGGCACGGATATTACTAATTCATTACGGGAAATTCTGCCTGCCGCCGGGAAACGCCGCGAAATGGCGGAGATAGGACGAAAACTCGTTGACGGATTAGGAAAAATCAGAATAATCGAGATTCTCGAATCTTAATTTATACGAATGAAAATTCTTTATTTCGGAAATAATCAGGTCGGACTCGAAGTCTTAAAATGGCTTAAAGAAAAGGGCGAAGATATTATCGGCGTGGTAGTTCATCCCGCTGAAAAAGCAAAATCGGGTAAAGAAATTATCGAAATTTCCGGCTTGCCCGAAGATAAAATTTTCGATGGAAGCACTTTACGCGAAGAGGAAACGCTGAAAAAGTTACGCGGTCTTAAACCCGATATTGGTTTATCGGTATTTTTCGGCTATATTTTAAAACCCAAACTGCTTGAGATATTGCCGGACGGGTGCTTGAATCTGCATCCGGCGTTACTTCCCTTTAACCGTGGTTCTTGTCCGAATGTTTGGAGTATAATTGACGATACGCCGGCGGGTGCGACCTTGCATTATATTGATAACGGAATAGATACGGGCGACATCTTGGCACAAAAAGAGGTGTCTGTCGAATCCTTTGATACCGGAAAAACATTGTATGAAAAACTGGAAGCTGCCTGTTTAGATTTATTTAAGGAAAATTGGGTAAAATTTAAGAACCGACAATTAAAATTATTACCTCAGAATTTGGAAAAAGGGACACATTATCGGCTCAAAGATTTCAATGCTTTGAGCAAACTCGATCTTGATAAGGAATATAAGGCGGGAGAGTTGATAAATATTCTGAGAGCAAGAACATTTTCACCGCATCGCGGAGTTTATTTTCTCGATGGAAATCGGAAAATTTATCTGGAATTGAAATTAACACCGGAAGATAACCCGGAGTAAATACAATCTTTGAAACGGATTAAAATTTTGATAATGTTAGTAACAATTTTGATCAGTCATTGAGATTGATACTTTTTCGTTTGAAAAATCCTGTAAAAGAAAAACCGGACATACAGAAATTAAAATACGGCATCCTATTTACGCAAATGAAAGTTATTTAATTGGGTATTAAAATGTTATAATTATTGATGTTTCAGATTCGTGGACTTAATCGCTGATAATAAAAATCAGTATGGGATTAGGACAACGAAGTTACCCGTAAAGCATTTTTAGAAGTCAACTTTGAATACATCGGCTTGGTTCGGACAACGGAAAATCACCTGTAAATTTGTTTGGACACCGGGCAACACTAAATGATATGAAAACATTTCAAATCGGCGAAAGAAACATCGGAGCAGAATATCCAACATACATAATTGCTGAAATGTCCGGCAATCACGGACACAGTTTCGAGCAAGCGGTTGACATTTTGAAAGCCGCCAAGGAAGCGGGAGCGGATGCGATAAAATTGCAGACATACACCGCCGACACTTTGACGATTGACAGCAATGAACCGTCTTTTCAGATCAAGGGCGGATTGTGGGACGGCAATAATTTATACAAATTATATGAAGAAGCATACACGCCTTGGGATTGGCAGCCGAAATTAAAAGCAATTGCGGATGAGTTGAAGATAGATTTTTTCTCGACTCCATTTGATGATACGGCGGTAGATTTTCTCGAAGATTTGGATGTCAAGGTTCATAAAGTCGCTTCATTCGAGATGATTGACCACGAACTTTTGAAAAAGGTTGCCTCAACCGGAAAACCGATTATAATGTCAACCGGAATGGCGACGCTCGGTGAAATCGAAGAATCGGTCAAAACCTTGCGTGAAAACGGTGCGAACGAGATCGCTCTTCTGAAATGCACGAGTTCATATCCGGCACCGCCCGAAGAGATGAATCTGAAAACGATCCCGCATTTAGCCGAAGCATTCGATGTTGTCGCGGGACTTTCCGACCACACGCTCGGAATCAGCACGCCGATTGCAGCCGTCGCTCTCGGAGCAAGAATAATCGAGAAACATTTTACACTTTCGCGTGATCTGCCCGGACCCGATACGGCGTTCTCACTTGAACCGCAAGAATTTAAGGAAATGGTGGATTCGGTTAGAAACATCGAAAAAGCACTTGGCAATGTTTCTTACGGGGTAAATGAAAAAGAGTCTAAGAGCCGTGTGTTCAGACGTTCACTATTTATTGTTGAGGATGTTAAAGAGGGAGAAGAATTTACGTATAAAAATCTTCGTTCGATTCGTCCCGGCAATGGTTTGCCGCCGAAGCATCTGAAAGAAATCTTAAGCCGGAAGGCTAACCGTGATGTAAAACGCGGAACGCCGGTAAGTTGGGACTTGGTAGGTTAAAAACAGAATTTTGCAAGTGGACAAATAGCGGATCAAATCTAAACGAAAACAATTTTTGATTACATTTAGTTTCGCCTGTCTGCCTGTTTATTAAAAAAATATTTACAAAAGAATTATTATGGGAAAGATTAATTTACGACGCTGTTCGCGTTGTTTGATACCGGAAACTCACGAAACAATTATATTCAATGCTGAAGGAGTATGTAACATTTGTCTTCAGCAGGTTGTTAAAAATGAACTGATTGATTGGGACAAGCGAAAATTGGAATTAGACGCATTGATTGAAGAATATCGCGGCAAATATTCCCACGATATGATCGTGCCTTTCAGCGGCGGCAAAGACAGTACGTTTACGCTTCACTATCTTGTGAAGGAATATAAGATCAAACCGCTCGTCGTGCAGTTCGACCACGGATTTATGCGTCCGCAACTTCGTGAAAATAATGAACGCACATTCAAAAAATTAGGTGTTGACGTTATCAGTTTTCGCCCGAACTGGCACGTTGTCCGCAAGGTTATGCTTGAAAGCCTTCTGCGAAAAGGTGATTTTTGCTGGCACTGTCACACGGGAATTTTTTCGTATCCGATGCAGTTAGCGGTTAAATTTAATATTCCGCTTCTGCTTTGGGGTGAACCGAGTTCGGAATATACGAGTTATTACAGTTACGATGAAAAGGAAGAAGTTGACGAGAAAAGATTTAACCGTTTCGTGAATTTGGGGATTACCGCTGACGATATGTATGGAATGATTGACGGCGTTGAGGAACGCGATCTTGATCCGTTTCGCTATCCTGCACTAAGAGATTTGAAAAAAGTCGGTGTTCGTTCAGTCTGTTTGGGAAGCTATATTCCGTGGGATGTGCGGTCGCAGGTTAACTTAATAAAAGACGAACTCGGTTGGGAAGGTGCGGAAGTCGAAGGCGTTGCACCGACGTTTCCTTATGAAAAAATTGAATGCTTTATGCAGGGCGTGCGTGATTATCTGAAGTTCGTCAAACGGGGCTACGGACGCACCGCACACAACACGAGCATAGACATTCGCAATGGTCGTATGACCCGCGAAGAAGGTTTGAAATTAACCGAAGAATACGACGGAAAACGACCGGCGAGTTTAGACTTGTTTCTCGACTACACGGGAATTACGGAAGAAGAATTTATGGAAACGGCACAGAAACACGCCGTTGAACCGTGGGTTCCTGAATTAGTTCAAATCGAACGCGGGAAAAAACTTCCCGATTATGACCAGTGGGACAAAACTTTCGAGTTGATCGAGAAATAAACAAAAATGATCGCAGTTGTTGATTACGGTTCGGGAAATATTCATTCGATAAGCAGTGCATTTTATATGCTCGGTGCGGATGTCGTTGTAACGAACAAACCTGAAGATTTGCAAGCGGCAACACACATTGTGCTGCCCGGTGTCGGGGCTTTCGGCGTTTGTATGGAAAACCTGAAAGCATCGGGTGTCATTGAATCTTTGACCGAGGAAGTTTTTGAAAAGGGCAAACCTTTTTACGGAATCTGCGTCGGAATGCAGGTTTTAGCACGCGAGGGACACGAGTTCGGCATTCACGAAGGACTCGGTTGGGTTGACGGAATCGTCAAAAAATTCGATGTGGACGAAAGCGAATACAAAATTCCGCACGTCGGTTGGAATGATATTTTGGTTACACGAGAAACACCTCTGATAAAAGATTTGGGCAAAGACAAAACCTTTTATTTTACTCACAGCTATCATTTTATTACCGACGATGAAGATTTGATCGTTGCAAATTGTGAATACGGCGAAACATTTCCCACCGCAATTCAGAAAGACAATATTTTCGCCACACAGTTTCACCCTGAAAAAAGTCAGGAAAACGGCTTGAATTTGCTTGAAAACTTTTTGAATTGGAAGCCGTAAATATAATGCTTAAAAAACGAATTATTCCGAAACTTTTGCTGCAAAACGGACGAACCGTGAAAGGCACAAAATTCGTTGCATTGCGTGATACGGGAAATCCCGTGTCGAACGCAAGAGTCTACGATGCTCAAGGTGCGGATGAATTGATTTTTTTGGACATTGAAGCAAGCAAGGAAAATCGCGGACTTTTATTTGATATAATTGCCAAAACCGCCGAGGAAGTTTTTATGCCGTTCGGAGTCGGCGGTGGTGTCAAAACGGTCGAAGACATACACAAGTTACTGCTTGCAGGTGCGGATAAGGTCGTTATAAACACTGCTGCCGTTGATAATTTGAAACTTATCGAAGAAGGAGCAAAAATTTTCGGAGCTCAATGTATCGTCGTTTCGATTGACTTTAGAAAACACGAAGATTTCTATCAGGTTTATACGCACGGCGGAACGATAGAAAGAGATTTAGATGTTTTGACACACGCCAAACGAGTCGTCGAACACGGTGCGGGCGAACTTATCTTGACTTCGATTGACCGCGACGGCACGATGGAAGGTTACGATCTGGACATTACAAGTCTTGTTGCCGAATCGGTTAATGTTCCCGTCATCGCTTCGGGCGGAGCGGGAAATTTGCAGCATTTAGTTGATGGAATTCAGGAAGGAAAAGCACAAGCAGTTGCCGTTGGAAGTTTATTTAATTTTACCGATCAAAGCCCGATCAAAGCCCGTGCATTTATGAAAGTTGCCGGAGTTAATGTGCGAACGTAAGTTCAGCTTGAAAATATAGATTTTGAAGAACCACAAAAAAATCAAGTTTTTTCAACGGCAGATATAAAGATATTATCTATTTAGGTTTGATAAATTCAAGCGATTAAGTTTTAAATGTTGTTCGATATTTTACGCAAAATACTATTTTTCCTCAGTCCCCGCGACAAAACTCTGGCTCTCGGAGTTTTGGGTTTGATGCTGATCGGTGCGATCTTGGAAGCAACCGGAATCGCTCTGATATTTCCCGTTCTTGCCTTGATAAGTAATCCGAAAGCGATAGAAACAAGTGTTTTTCTAAAGGGAGTTTATCAGTATTTCGATTTTCAAACACCGAACGAATTGCTCGTTTGGATGGTCGGGATTTTGCTGGTTTTTTACGCGATTAAATATGTTTATCTGGCGGGACTTTATTATCTGCAATACTTATACATTTTCAATCTGCAAGTAAAACTTTCCAATCGTCTGCTTGAAATTTATGTTCGCAGTCCGTATCCGTTTCACTTGCGTCGAAATTCGGCGGAACTTCTGCGAAACGTAAATTCGGATGTCTTATGGATTTTCAGCGGCGTTCTCGTTCCTGCTTTTGTTGGTTTAATTGAGGTTTTTGTGGTTTCAATAATACTTCTTGTCTTACTGTATGCTGCTCCGTCGGTAACAATAGCGACAATTATTGTTTTAGGATTAACAAGTTTTGGTTTTTATTACGTTATCAGAATGCGTGCCGCTTCGCTCGGCGAAATTCAGCAGTCAACCAACGCTGAAATGATTAAGTGGGTCAATCAAAGTCTGGGCGGTGCGAAGGAGATAAAAATTCTCGGACGCGAGGATTATTTTCTTGAAAAATACAATAAAAATAATATCGGTTACGGACGCTCGATGCGTTATTTGCGGACGCTCGGAGATTTGCCGCGTTTGATATTTGAAGCGTTATTGATGACGAGCGTTTTATTGGTTGTCGGATTTATGCTGGTTTTCGGGCAGAATCTGGAAACAATGATTCCGATTCTCGGTCTGTTTGCAATGGCGGCGGTTCGCTTGATGCCTTCGATGAACCGCATTTTGTCGGGTTTAACTTCAGTTCGATATTATACTGCTTCCGTTGACCGGGTTTATCAGGATTTGAAAGAATTTGCCGATGATTCCGCCGAAGCCGAGTTGACGGTTCAGAGAGATAAAGAAATTTCATTTGATAAAGAAATCGAACTGGAAAATGTCAGTTTCCGCTATGAAGGTGCAGAAAAATTATCATTGATAAACATCAGCTTAAAAATTCCGAAAGGCTCATCCGTGGCATTTGTCGGTTCTTCGGGAGCCGGCAAAACGACTATTATTGATGTAATTTTAGGTTTACTGAAACCAACCGGCGGAAGCGTTAAAGTTGATGGTGTAAACATCAATGACAACTCGGAAAACTGGCAAAGGAAAATCGGCTATATCCCGCAACCGATTTATTTATCGGATGACACGATCCGGCGAAATGTAGCTTTCGGACTCGATGATGATAAAATTGATGAAAGTCAACTTTTAGAAGTTTTAGAGGCGGCTCAATTATCCGAGTTTATTGAAAATCTGCCCGCAGGCTTGGATACGAATGTCGGCGAAAACGGTGTTACAATTTCAGCCGGACAACGCCAGCGAATCGGCATCGCCCGTGCTTTGTATCACAACCCGGAAATTTTGGTTTTAGATGAAGCAACGGCGGCTTTGGACAACAAAACGGAATTGGAAATAACCAAGGCGATTGATGCTCTAAGTCATTCAAAGACAATTCTTTCCATTGCTCATCGACTGTCAACCGTGAAAAATTTCGACTGTTTGTATTTTATGAAAAACGGTGAAATCGTTGATGCGGCAAATTATGAAGATTTACTTTTGAAAAATACCGATTTTCAACAGATGGTAAATCCAGTTTCCAAAATAAGTCAGACAACTTCTACCTCAAACTGAATTTTTATAGTTTTATGACAGACAAGTTAAATATATTATTACCTGTTGAAACGATAAACCGCGAACTCGATTGTCGTCTTTTCCTTGCTGCTCTATGTGTCAATAAAAATAATCGTATTTTCATCGGACAGCACAATGTTATTGATGGTTTGACTAACAGTATGAACGGCGGGATTTACATCGGTAAACATATCTTTAAAACTATCTTCCCGAATGTTGATGTGCAGCTCTATTACAACTTAAAAAAAAGAGGTTTCAAGCTGATTTTTCTTGATGAAGAGGGAGCAGTTTATTCAGGTGATGAAATCCAGTGGAAGAAAGCACTGCGGGTTCAATTCAATCCGAATTATCTCAGTGCTGACGATTATGTTTGCACTTGGGGAGAGTTTCAATCGGATTTTTATAAAACCAGAGAACCTGCCTGCAAAGAGCATATTTATCCAACCGGGCATCCCAGATTCGATTTGTATAAACCGAAATATAATAGTTTTTTTGATTCGGAAACAAATAAAATCAGGGAAAAACACGGAGACTTCGTATTAATCAATACGAATATGGCTTCAGCGAATAACGGGTTAGGCTTAGAGGATACATTTTCTCTGAGAAACAATTACGATCCCAAAAATTCGGTGAGCCGTAAGACCTACATTAACACTTGGTCTCACAACAACATTGTTTTAGCAAATTTTATCAAACTGATAAATACTCTCAGTCTGCGTTTTCCGAACCTGAAATTTATTGTCCGACCACATCCGGCGGAAGATTGGTCGCTTTATCAGACTATTTTTAAAGGCATCGAAAATGTATCGGTTATTCACGAAGGTTCGGTTACCCCTTGGATAATTGCCTCTCGGCTCATCATTCACGACGGATGCACCACGGGAATCGAAGCCGCTTTGGGAGAAAAACCTGTAATCAATTACAAATCCAAGCCTGACAAGGATCAAGATATTTTCTTACCCGATAGTGTCAGTCTGGTTTGTTTCGATGAAGAAAGCGTGATCGAGAAAGTGCAAGAAATTTTAGACGGAAAAGTAATCTTTAAAAAAGAGGATTTAGACCCGTTAGTTTTTAAATTGATGACTAATTTTAAGGAAGATTCTTTTGAAAATGTTAAAAGAGTGATTGAAAAAGCTGTTGGGATTTTAGAAGAAGAAAAAGTCAAAATCAGCTGGAACAAAAGTCAATTTGAAAAAGACGAGAAACTTAGAAAAGCGAAAAATACGGTTAAATCATTGATAAGACCGATGTTTAAAGAAAAATATAAACTTTATAAATTCTTCAGAGACAATCATTTTTACGGATTTAAACAAAACAAAATAGATTCCAAAATCAATAGTGTAAAACAGATAATCGGTAAGGATTTCAGTTATAAATTTCACAGTGAAGATTTAATTATAATCGAATCAAAAAACTGACTTTAAATAATGCAAGATCAAGTTAAGAAAAGATATAAATTGTTATTCTTACACGCATTAACACTAAATAAGTGCAGCAACAGCAAAAGAAAGTCTTTGGAATTTTTCCCGTATTAAATTTGATATTATTTACCTTTCTACATCAGAAAGCGTGTTTGACATTGGAGATATTTCAACGGCGATTGTAGATTTATTGACCGAACTCAAAATGCGAGCCGGGTTGCCAACTGCCGAACACCCTTCAGGAACATCCTTCAGCACAACTGAATTTGCACCGATTTTTGCATCCGATCCTATTTTAATCAAACCCAGAAGTTTTGCCCCCGTGCCGATTAAAACTCTATCACCAAGATCAGGCATTCCATCAACCCCATCTTTACGCAACCGCTTTCCGAGCGTTACTCCATTAAAAACCATATTATCTTCACCCAATACGACATCAGGACCGATAACTATGTCCGAACAATGCTCGATTCTCAAACCAGCTCCAATTTTTGCCATCGGATGAATATCACACGAAAAGGCTTTTATCATATATACATATAAAAAGTAAGCAAACCAACTTAAACCTTTGTAGTGCAAATAATTAGCGACTCTATACCAGACAGTTATTTGAAAATTGGGATATATCAAAAGACGCAGCACTCTGATAACATTCCATTCAAGGGGTTGAGCATATAAGGGTCCGCACAATGAATGCTCAGCATCACGTCTGATTTTTGCGAATAAAGATAAATTGCTTTTTTCTTCTTTCATAGTTATTTGTTCTCCAGCCACGCCTGAAACATCAGAATCGTCCATAAAGACTGCTGATTATTGCGTTTGCCGCTCTGGTGCTGCTCCCATTTTTTTAAAATCGGTGCAGGATTGAAAAATCCCTCATCTTTTAATCTTTGCTCGTCCAAAAGACTTTCCGCCCAATCCTTCAAACTCGTTTTCAACCATTCATTGATCGGCACGTCGAATCCCATTTTCGGACGTTCGACAATTTCCCGCGGCACATATTTGTATAAAAGTTCCTTAATCAGCCATTTGCCGTCGCCGTTCCTGATCTTCAGATGATGCGGCACACGCCACGCAAATTCCGCCACGCGGTAATCAAGCAGAGGAGCTCTGACTTCAAGCGAAACCGCCATACTTGCCCGGTCGACTTTAACGAGAATATCATCCGGCAGATATTGCTTCGCGTCTCGCAGCATCATCGCCTGAATCGGATTCAGAGAGTCGGAAAACTTTTCTGAATTATCAGATGCAACATCATTTGAACCAACGATAATTTTTTCGGGATTTCGCCAATTTGCCGTGAAATTCGTGTAAAGATTTTCCAATCCGGCGGATGGCATCAGGTCGGATAAAAGACTCAGCTTTTGTCCGACGCTGCTTTTACGGGTGTCTTTTGTCGGTAGAATCAATTCGGCGAACGAACTTCCGACCGATGCGACCGAAGACGAAATGCCGCGAAGCGGTGCGGGAACTTTTTGCAGTTTGTTCCAGAGATCGTTGACACGAAAATATCTTCCGTAACCGCCGAAAAATTCGTCGCCGCCGTCGCCGGAAAGTGCGACCGTAACTTTGCGACGGGCGAGTTCGGAAACGAGAAATGTCGGAATCTGCGAGGAATCGGCGAACGGTTCATCGTAAATCAGCGGCAAATTCGGAATTACATCGCGGGCTTGCTGCGGTTTGATATACAGTTCTTCGTGATCCGTTCCGAGATGTTTAGCAACAGCTTTGGCGTGTTCGGCTTCGTTATATTCGCCGTGGTCAAAGCCGATTGAAAATGTTTTAACCGCCTTCTCGCTATTCGCCTGCATTAGTGCGACGACCGTCGAAGAATCAATTCCGCCCGACAAAAATGCACCGAGCGGAACGTCCGAAATCATCCGCCGCTGCGTCGCATCAAGCAGTAAATTTTCCAAATTCGCCAGAATCTCCGCTTCCGTCCCCTCAAACTGATTTTCAAGTCCGCTTTTTACCGCATCTTCAACCGACCAATATGCTTTTTGCTCGGAAATTTCACGTCGTTCGGGAGTAACTTTGAGCATTTTGCCGGGTGATATTTTAAAGATATTTTCGTAAATACTGAACGGACTCGGAATGTAACCGAATTTCAGATAAAGTGCGAGCGATCTGCGGTCAATTTCCGTTTTGAATGCGTGATGCGTTCGGAATGATTTCAGTTCCGAACCGAAAAAAAACGTATCGCCGATCAAGCCGTAATAGAGCGGTTTTTTGCCGATGCGGTCGCGGATCAGAAAAAGTTCACGGCGTTGCGTGTCCCACAGAGCGATGGCGAACATTCCGTTCAGCTGCTTGACCGTCGCCTCAATTCCCCATTCACTGAACGCCGCGAGCATTATTTCCGTGTCGGAATGACCTTTGAACGTGTAGCCTTTTTCCTGTAAATCATCCCGCAATTCTTGAAAATTATAGATTTCGCCGTTGAAGATCATCACGAATCTCTCATCGGCGGATTTCATCGGCTGAGCTCCGAGCGGCGACAGATCAAGAATTGCCAGACGGCGAAATCCGAGAGCCACGCCGCACTTTTCATCCGTCCAGATTCCCTCGTCGTCAGGACCGCGATGAACTATCGCATCGGTCATTTTCTTCGTTGCGTCAAACAGTAAAGAATTGTTTGAATGTTTTTTAAAATCTATAAATCCGGCGATTCCACACATATTATTTAAGGTTTGAGAAGTTCTTCATACTGCGGCAGAATTTGTTCTATCGAAAAACGTGATTCACAACTTTCACGGACTTTTTCAGCACTTAATTGTTTCGATTCATCGAACGCTTTAAGTAATGCTTTTGCCAGTGAATCGGGATTTTCAGTTTCGGCGAACCAGCCGTTTTCGCCTTCGAATATAACTTCGCGGTTAGCACTCGGACAATCCGTAGCAACAACCGGCGTTCCGCAAGCCAGCGACTCGGCGATGACGTTGGCAAAACCTTCATACCGCGAAGATGATACGAAACAATCGGCTTGACTGATATAAACATAAGGATTTTCGACAAATCCGGGCATTCGGAGATGTTTGCCGAGATTCAGTTTTTTGCTCAGAGATTCGAGACTTTCCCGTTCATCGCCTTCGCCTAAAATTGTCAGGGCGATTTTTTCGTTTTCGCGGCGGGCTTGAGCAAAGGCTTCGAGCAGAATATCGTAACCTTTATGATAATGAAGTTTGCCGATGGTTACGAAATTGAAAAAGTTTCGGTCGTAAAGTTCGCCGTTTTTTTCCAGAAGTAAGTCGTCAATTCTTTCGAGATTAACGGGATTATGTATCCGAAGCAGTTTTTGCTCGGAAACGCCGATATTTTCCGCCATATCGCGAAGCATAAAATCACTCTGGCAAATTATGGCATCCGCTTTCTTGTATATATATTTGTAAATTTTCCGGTAAAAAGCGGCTCGGCTTGAAGAATCTCTGGCGACATCTTCGAGAAATGCGGTCACGGAATTTCCTTCGCGTAGAATCACCCGCGTTCCGCTCGGATAGAACATTTTGCCCGTCAAACTCGCAAAATTCATTCCGAGAGTTGAAAAAACCGTGTCGGGACGGAGAGTTCGGACAAGTTTGACAAGTGCCGGAATCGCATTTCTGGCTCGCTCGCCGCCTAATTCATAAATCGTTACATCTTTTTTTATGTCTTGCAGATACGCACCCGTTTTTGCTCCGAGAGCAAGATGCGGCTCAAAGTCATTGCGGTCAATATGATTTATTAGGTAAGTAAAAACCCGCTCTGCTCCACCGCCGAAGAGATTCGGCAGGACGAATAATACTTTTATTTTGCGACTCATTTTGTTTTAAACCATTTAATGAACTTTTCGATCCCTTGTTCAATCGGTGTGGTCGGATCGTAATCAAGCATTTTACTTGATTTTTCGATACTTGCAAAGGTTTCCGGCATATCGCCGGGCTGCATCGGAAGGCGGTTGATAATCGCCTTTTTGCCCAGATTCGTTTCCAGCAATTCGATCAATTCACTCAACTCGACGGTGCGTGATTCGCCGAGATTAAAAATTTCGTAAGGAGTTTTGTCATAATCCATCGCTTTGCGAACGCCGTCGAGAATATCATCAATATATGTATAATCCCGCCGCGTTTTGCCGTCGCCGAAAACGGGAATCGGTTTTCCCTCAGCAATGAGTTCAGCAAATTTGTGAATCGCCAAATCGGGACGCTGCCTTGCTCCGTAGACCGTAAAAAACCGCAGACAGACAATCTGCATATCGTATAAATGAGAATATGTATGACACAATAATTCTCCGGCGGCTTTCGTGGCGGCATACGGCGAGAGCGGGCGGGCGATCTGAGAATCTTCGGTAAAAGGCATTTCGGCATTCAATCCGTAGACACTCGAAGACGAACCGAAAACGAATCTTTCGATACCGAACTCACGCGATAATTCCAGCAGATTCGTCGTGCCGACAATATTTGTTTCGGTATATAAAACAGGTTCTTCAAGCGACGGACGAACTCCGGCACGAGCCGCTAAATGGACGATTATATCCGGTTTTTGCTCCGCAAAGATTTTTTTCATCGAGTCAAAATCCCGGATGTCGCTTTCAAAAAGTTTGAAACGCGGGTTCGACAGACAATTTTTGATATTGTTTCTTTTTATATCCGGTGAATAAAAATCGTTAAAATCATCAACAACCGAAATGTTGCTGTTATTTTCTCTGAGAAGTTTTTCGATTAAGTTAGAGCCGATAAATCCCGCTCCGCCGGTTACTAAAATATTTTGCATTTATTTTTGAATAAGATACCTGATCGACAAATTAATTTACAGTCCGCACAATTGCTCTGGATGCTAACACAATTAAAGCATTATATTCAACTTTTCCATATTCAACTTTTACAGAATTCACATTCTGCCGACTGAATTTAATCCTTATTTATTCCATAACTTGATAAATTGTCCGAAAACGTAGAAAATCTAGTTTTGCTTCACCAAATAAGTTTAAGCAACAACCTCAGATACGAGCAGAATATCAAGATAATTTATTTATGAAAAGAATCGCAGCACTTGTTCCGAACGTCCTTGGCTATGCACCGGGGCAACAAGTCAGAATAGAAACTTGGGCAAAACATTTGGATAAATACGGCTGGCAAGTGGATATTTATCCATTTGAATCCGAATCTCTTCACGAAGTTCTATATAAAAAAGGCGGCACTTTGACGAAAGCATCCCGAATGACCGCAAGTTATTTAAAACAGTTAAAACTGATTCTGCAAAAACCGCCGTGCGATGTTTTGTTAATTTACCGCGAGGCTTCTCTGATCGGTCCGGCGATCATCGAAAGATTAGCTAAACGGCTGAATGTGCCGATAGTTTTCGATTTTGACGATCCAATCTTTCTAACCGATCTGCATTCGGTCAACAATTTCTTCAGTCGGCTCAAATTTCCCGGCAAAACGCATACGTTGTTTGAATTGAGTGACCGGATCATCGCCATCAACGATATTATGGGTGGTTATGCCGAAAAATATAATCCGAATGTTTCAATCGTGCCGAACGTCGTTGACCCGGAAAAGTTTTGTCCGGCGGATACTCCGACCGAATCGGTCAAACTCGGCTGGACGGGAAGTTTTTCAACAATGCACAATCTTAAAGCAATTGCCGCACCGCTTCAGCGGATACAGGCAAAGTATAATGTTCCGATACGGGTAATTGGAAATGGCGGCTTAAAAATTGATGGAGTCAAGCTGGATATACGTGAATGGTCGCCGCAAACTGAAGCCTCCGACTTACAGGATTGCTCAATCGGTTTAATGCCGCTAATTGAACATCCCGGTAATAAATGGAAATTTTTTCTGAAGGTCGTGCAGTATCTTGCCCTCGGCTTGCCAATTGTCGCTCACGATGCGGGATCAACCAGAGATGTAATCAAAGATGGCGTAAACGGCTTTATAGTTGAAAGCGATGATGAGTGGTATAATCGTATATCCCTTCTAATTGAGAATACCGAACTCCGTAAAAAAATGAGCCTTGCTGCCAGACAGACTGCACTTGATAACTACACCCCTAAAGTGCAAGTGCCGAGAGTTGCTCAAATTTTTGAAGATGTTTTGGCGAAGCAAAACAGAAAATCAATATCATTTCGACGATAAACCTGTTTTTAAGCGGAAATAAATAATACAGAATAAAATATAATTACTGATAAATAATACAGAACAAAATATAATTACTGATGAATAATACAGAACAAAATAAAGATGAAATACGAGTATGTGCTTTAATGCTTGAGCCTTATGACGTTTGCCCCGGGCAAAGATTTAGAATTGAACAGTGGGAGCCTTATGTTCGTGAGAATAATATTACAATTGACTATTTTTCTTTAACTGACGAAAAATATAAAGAAATAATGTATAAAAAGGGCAATGTTACAAGTAAAGCAGTTAATATAATTAAAGCAAATATCAGAAGATTAAACCATATTATTAAAGCATCGAAATACGACATTATTTATTTATACAGATATGCAAATATTATCGGACCGGCATTTCTCGAAAAATTTATGCAACTGCGTGGATACCCGATAATTTTAGACTTTGACGATGCAATTTTTATCACCAACACATCAAAAGCAAACACAAATTTTGGCTGGTTGAAATTTTCTCATAAAATAAGCACTATTTGCCGCCTTAGCACGAGTGTTAGTGTTGGAAATACATATCTTGCGGAGTATGCGAGAAAATATAATGAAAATGTTTTTGTTATTCCAACCAGCATTGATACAGATCATTACAAACCAACCTCAAAAAAATCAAACGAAAATCGCAAAGTCGTGGTTGGTTGGACGGGAAGTTCAACTTCACAATATCATTTGGAAGAATTTGAACCGACTTTAATTAAACTTCTGGAAAAGCGTGATGATGTTGAGATACGAGTAATATCTAATCGTGAACCGGCATTCAAAAAAATTCCCTACACTTGGCGACCTTGGTCGGCAACGACGGAAATCGAGGAAATAGGACAGATTGATATTGGAATTATGCCAACGCCTGATGATGATTGGTCTCGCGGAAAGTGTGCACTAAAAGCATTACAATATATGGCTTTAGGAATTCCGGCGATTTGCACCGATATGGGAGCAAATCGAGATGTGATGACTCAGGGAGAAAATGGTTATTTAGCTAAAGATACCGAGCAATGGTTGAAATATTTTGATATTTTGATTGATGATGCAGATTTTAGGCACAAGTTAGGAAACAAAGCACGAGAAACGGTGGTCAATGAATATTCAATGAAAAAATGTGCGGAACTATTTGGGATGTCAGTCAGAAAAACATTAGAAATTAGTAATTCAAGGAGAAAATAAGATTTTATGAGTAAGATATTAATAACAGGAGGAGCCGGATTTATCGGTTCTCATCTTGCAGATAAATTAATTGAAGAAGGACACGATGTCCGCATTTTGGATTCGCTTGTCGAACAGGTTCACGGAGGAGAAGTGCCGGAGCATTTAAATAAAAATGCAGAATTTATTCAAGCCGATGTGTGCGACTCCGAAGCTGTCGGAAAAGCTCTCGAAGATATTGAGGTGGTCTATCACGAAGCCGCCGAAGTCGGCGTTGGACAATCAATGTATGAAATTGTCCGGTATGTCAAAGCAAACGATTTAGGAACTGCGGTGCTTTTAGAGGAAATGATTAAACGTCCCGATCAGTTCAAGAAAATGGTCGTCGCATCCTCGATGTCAATTTACGGCGAAGGTGCATATTTCTGTGGAAGTTGCGATGAGAAAATCAGTCCATCCCTGCGTTCGGCGGAACAATTGGAAAATAATAAATGGGAAGTTTTCTGTCCAAAATGCGGCACGGAACTCAAACCTGTCGGCACGACCGAAGAAAAACCGCTTCTGCCGACATCGGTTTACGCGATTACAAAGCAGGATCAGGAACAATATTGTTTGAGCGTCGGGCGGGCTTATGATATTCCGACCGTGGCACTCAGATATTTCAATGTCTACGGCACACGGCAGGCACTCTCGAATCCATATACGGGCGTTTGTGCAATATTTTCATCACGCATTATGAACGATCAAAGTCCGATGGTTTTTGAGGACGGCGAACAAACCCGCGATTTCGTCCACGTTGACGACATCGTGCAGGCAAATCTGCTGGCACTTGAAACCGACAAAGCGGATTATGAAACAATTAACATCGGAACGGGAAATCCGTATTCGGTCAAAGAGATCGCCCGGATGCTGGCGAAGGGACTCGGCAGGGACATCGAACCGCAAATTGTCGGCAAATACCGCAAGGGCGATATTCGTCATTGCTTCCCGGATATAACAAAAGCGAAAAATTTGTTAAACTATCAACCTAAAATAGCGTTGCAGGAAGGTTTGATAAATTTGCTCGATTGGGTTAAACAACAAGAACCTGACGATAAGGTGGAAAAAGCGACCGCCGAACTTGCCGCTCATCAACTTGTTAAGTAATTTTTATTGGTTCCAAAGTTTTATAGATGGATAGAATCTTCGTAGTTTTATGTTTAGTACTTGGTCTGGGAATGTCCGTCGTGTCATACCCGGACGGAGCACTTTCGTTTATGCTGGTCGCGGTGTTGAGCATTCCGGCGGTTTATCTGATCCGCAATTTTACCGATGATAAAGAGTTCGTTACCGGAATTTTTCTGGTAGCGTTGTTTCTGAGAATTCTCTTGGGAGTTTTCATACATATTTTCGATCAGCGAATGGTCTTTGGACCGGATGCACTCGGGTATCATTTTTCTGGCACGAGACTGATGGAAATTTGGGCGGGAATTCCCGTGCCGGATGATCAAACGACGCGACTCGTGCTTAATCCTTACGATTCCGGTTGGGGAATGAATTACATCGTTGCTCCGATCTATATGGTTTTCGGATCGAGCATCCTTGTCGCTCAGTCATTTTGCGGATTTGTCGGAGCATTGACAACTCCGATGGTCTATTACTGTGCTGAAAATATTTTTAACAACAAAAGAGTTGCCAAAATATCGGCAGTATTTATAGCCGTTTTCCCTTCGTTTGTCATTTGGTCTTCACAATTACTGAAGGACGGATTGATTATTTTCCTGCTGATTACCGTGATGACGATAGTCTTGCAGTTACAGAAAAAAATCAATTATACACTGATAGTTCTGTTGATATTGTGTCTTCTTGGTATAATGTCGCTGCGTTTCTATATTTTTTATATGGTTGCCATTTCCGTCGCTGGAAGTTTTCTGATCGGTCTCGGTACTTCGGTCAAGTCTATGGTTCGCAACGCTATCGTCGTCATACTATTGGGACTTGCTCTGACTTATATGGGCGTTATCAAAGATGCGTCTTCGAATTTTGATGAATATGCCAACCTCGAACGGATTCAATATACCCGTGAAGCTCTTCAGAGAGAAGCGGATTCGGCTTTTGGTGAAGATACGGATGTTTCAACTACATCGGGAGCAATCGGTGCCATTCCGATGGGTTTTCTATACTTAATGATGGCTCCTTTTCCGTGGCAGGTTCAGAAATTAAGTCAGGTACTGATTTTCCCGGAAATTTTTGCCTGGTGGTGTCTTATACCGATTCTGCTTATCGGGTTATGGTACACGCTGAATAATAGATTGCGAGCGGCGATTCCGGTTTTGCTGTTCTCGATTATGTTATCTATTTCCTATTCCATTTTTCAGGGAAACGTCGGAATGGCATACCGTCAACGAACTCAAATTCAGGTGTTCCTTTTTATGTTTATTGCGGTTGGAATAACGATACTGCTGGAACGCCGTGAGAACAAAAAAACTCATCTGAGACTTCAGGAAGAAAAGCTGAAAAAGATAATACAGGCACGGCACGCTGAAACATAATTTTCCATATCATCGGAACGAACTTAACTAATTTATAATGTGCGGAATCGTCGGTTTTACTGATTTACAAAAACAATCAGATAAATTAAATACTCTTCAGCAAATGAACAACTGCATCATCCACCGAGGTCCGGATGATGACGGTATGTATCACTCTGACAAAATTGCGTTGGCAATGCGGCGGCTTTCGATCATCGATATCTCTCAGGGACAACAACCGATTTTTAATCAAGACAAAACGAAAGCAATTATTTTTAACGGCGAAATATACAATTTTCAACAACTGCGAAAGGATCTGACGAACGAGGGCAGGAAATTTTATACGAATTCCGATACCGAAGTAATTCTGCATTTGTATGAAAAACACGGGGTTGAATGCGTCGCCTACCTGCGTGGAATGTTCGCTTTTGCAATCTGGGATGAAAGTGATAAAAGTCTTTTTATCGCCCGTGACCGGGTTGGCAAAAAACCTCTGCTGTATTCGCATCTGCCGAGTGGAGATTTAATTTTCGGTTCGGAATTTAGGGCGTTGCTCAAACATCCGCAAATTTCAAATGAAGTTGATTATCAGGCGATTGATAATTATTTATCGTTTCTGTGCATTCCCGCACCGCAAACCGCATTTAAGCAAATCCGCAAACTCGAACCGGCACACTGGCTGCGTTGGAAAAACGGTGAAATAAAAATTGAAAAATACTGGTCGCCTGATTTTTCGGACAAATTACAAATTTCGGAGGAAGAAGCGGAAGCGGAAACTCTGCGGATTTTGCGGGAAGCGACTAAGTTACGGATGATCTCCGAAGTTCCGCTCGGGGCTTTTCTCTCCGGCGGCGTTGATTCAAGCATCATCACGGCGTTGATGGCGGAAGTAAGTGAAAATCCCGTTAAGACATTTTCAATCGGCTTTGAGGAACAGGATTACAGCGAATTGAAATTTGCCCGCAAAGTTGCCGAACACATCGGGGCAGAACACAACGAATTTATTATCAAAGCCGATGCTCTCGACGTTTTGCCGAAACTGGTCGAGCATTACGGCGAACCTTACGCCGATTCTTCGGCAATTCCGACATATTACGTAGCGAAAGAAACGCGAAAACACGTCACCGTCGCATTAAACGGTGACGGCGGCGATGAATCCTTTGCCGGTTATGAACGCTACGCAGCGATGAATCTGGCTGAAAAATATCAAAAGTTTCCAAGTATTCTGCGTAAATCTTTGATCGAACTGCCGATTTCGCTGATTCCGGCACCGAATAATTTCCGCAATCGGATTCAGCGTACGAAACGCTTCATCAAATCAGCCTCTCTACCGAAGGATGAACGCTATTTTCAATGGATGTGTGCCTTTGATGAGGAAGCCAAACAAAATATTTATACAGCGTCGTTCCGTCAGGAACTAAACGGATTCAAATCGAGTGATTTGCTCAAGAAGTGGTTTACGGCATCAAAGAATCTGAGCATCGTCGATGCAACGATGACAACGGATATTATGACTTATCTGCCGAATGATTTACTTGTTAAAGTAGATATTGCTGCAATGGCGAATTCGCTGGAAGCACGCTCGCCGCTGCTTGATCAGGAACTTATCGAATTTGCCGCGAGATTACCCGAAGCTATAAAATTTCGTGCCTCCGAACCTAAGTATCTGCTCAAAAAAATTGCCGCAAAACTTGTTCCCCACGAAGTTGTATACCGTCCTAAAATGGGATTCGGTGTTCCGATCTCGGAATGGTTGAAAAGCAGTATGCAGCCGTTTTTGCGTGAAACGCTGCTGAGTTCAAAATTTGAGAAACGCGGATTATTCCGCTTGGAGGCAGTTAAATTACTGATCGAAGAACATATCAAAGGTGAAAAGGATAATTCAAACAAACTCTGGACGCTGCTGATGCTGGAAATGTGGTTTCAGAGATTTATAGATTGATTGTTAATTATAAAATTCAAACATCAAATTAGCTTTAAATTTAATTTGTTTCGGGTTTCGATCTGAGTATCTTTACCGGTAGATCCAAGCAGAAAGTTCATACATTATGAGGGAAGATAACACAACTCAGCGGAAGAATTTATTATCTATCGTAATGCCTGCGTATAATGAGGAAGCTACTTTGGAGTTGATTGTAGCAAGGGTTTTGGAAGTTGCCGAATTGCTGGAATTGATAATCGTTGATGACTGCTCGACCGACAAAACGTCAGAAATCGCACACCGTCTGGCGGAGAATGACAAACGGATTCAATATGTCCGGCAACCTCGAAACGGCGGGAAAACCGAAGCACTAAAAACCGGATTTGCTCTGACGAAGGGCGACATTGTGATCGTTCAGGATGCCGATCTCGAATACGATCCGAGGGAAATTTCCGAAGTTATTGATCCGATCATAAATAATCTTGCCGATGTCGTTTACGGTTCGAGATTTATGGTCAAGAAGGCAACGCGGGTTCTATATTTTTTCCATTATCTGGCGAACAAGGGACTGACATTTTTATCAAATTGCTTTACGAATTTGAATATGTCCGACATTGAAACCTGCTACAAAGCATTTCGCGGCGATATCATTCGCAATCTCATAATAACTTCGAGCGGCTTCGGCTTCGAGGTCGAAGTTACGGCAAAGGTCGCCAAATTAAAATGTGCGATTTACGAAGTTCCGATCAGTTATTACGGGCGAACCTACGAAGAGGGCAAAAAAATCGGAGTTCCCGACGGTATCGCGGCACTTTGGTACATTATTAAATTCAATGTTTTCGTCGGTTTAAACCAATCTTTTCAGGAAATTCCCGACACGCTTTCCACTTCCGCCGAACGGCATTTCGCATTAGATTAAAATGAGTAAAAAAGTCGTATATGTCGGCAAAGATTTAGAGTCAATGTCCTTTGCCGTGAATTATCACAAATGGATTATGGATGAGTTCCGTCCGTATTTGGGGGAAAATATCGTCGAAGTCGGTGCGGGAACGGGTTCTTTTTCCGAACTTTTACTGGATGAAAAACCGAAAAAGCTGGTGGTTGTCGAACCTTCGGAGATGTTTAATTATTTACGGAAAAATATTGCAGCGATGGAAACAAGCACGAAAGTCGAATTTTTTCAGGATATTTTTGCAAATATCAGAAATAATTTAGCCGCCGCAGAAAATCCCGATTCCATTGTCTATGTTAATGTTCTCGAACACATCGAAGACGATTCGGCTGAACTGAAAATGATTCACGAAACACTTTCGTCAAAAGGAAAATGCTTTATTTTCGTCCCCGCTCTGATGTCGCTTTACGGTGAATTCGACCGTAAAATCGGACATTACCGCCGCTACACGAAATCCGAATTAGAGGAGAAATGCCGCATCGCCGGTTTCAAAATTCTGCTGTCCAAATACTTTGATCTGGTTGGAATCGTGCCGTGGTTCATTAAATATAAACTTTTAAAATCAGATTCGCTCGGCGGCAGTGCGGTCGAAACTTATGATAAATTCGCCGTGCCGGTTACAAAAATTATCGAGAATGTTTTTAATCCATTCATCGGCAAAAACATTCTCGTCGTGGCGGAAAAAATCTGATTGTTCGTGATTTAATTCTTCAATTTATCGGAGAATTTTTGTCTGAATTTACCGACCTTCGGCGAAACTACCGCTGAACAATATGGCTGATTCGGATTGTTTTCAAAGTAATTCTGGTGATAATCCTCCGCCGGATAAAATTTCGTAAATTCGGTTACTTCGGTAACAATCGCATCTTCGAAAATGCCTTCACTTTCGATTTCTTCGATGACCTCTTCGGCAATTTCCTTTTGTTTATCAGTATGATAAAAAACCGCCGAACGATATGACGAACCGACATCATTTCCCTGCCGATTTAAAGTCGTCGGATCGTGTGTGCCGAAGAAAATTTCAAGAACTTCTTTATAAGATATTTTTTCGGGATCGAATTTTAATTGAATAACTTCGGCGTGTCCGGTCGTTTCCGAGCAAACTTCCTGATACGTCGGATTTTCGGTATGTCCGCCGGAATATCCCGAAACGACATCTTCAACGCCTTTAACCGCATCGAAAACCGCTTCCGTACACCAAAAACATCCGCCGCCGAGTGTTGCTGTTTCCTGCATTTTTTCCATAAATTTATTTCAGCAAATCAAAGCCGGGAACGCAAGTTGATAACTTACGTTCCCGGTAAATCTAATAAGTAGTGAATCTCAAATATTGAATTTTGAATTATTTATTGGATTTCATTGCCTGATCTTGTTTTGCCCGGTCGTCATCGTCAAAATCAAGGGCGGCTCTGATCTTACTCTACCGATAGTTTCGGACTTTTCCGGCAATCGAACTAAAAGCGGCTTTCGTTACTTCGAAGTTTGCCGCGTAGGTCAACGACGAACTCGCACCGATTCCGATTGCTCTCGCACATAATTCATACTTTTGTCCTCTTTATTTGACAAACATCTGACAATCTCCACGAATAAATTTTACCACACGACTGTTTTCAGCAGACGCATTCGACCGAACAGAGTAATTTTATATTTTTGCCAGGACGAATTCGTCGGTATCGGTATTTCGTCCGATGGCAGCGATTTTGTCGGTTACTTTTGTGATTCCATCTAAGCCGGGAAGTGTCTGCATTTTTTGTGTAACTAATCGGTCGATCCATTCGATTCCCGTTTCGTCGCCGAATAGAGTAGCAATCGTATAATTATTCAACCCCTGCGATCTCGCACCGCTTCCGACCGGTCGCCAAAATGTTTTGACGATAAATCGAGCGATTTGCTGCGAGTAGTCGCTCTTCTCCAATTCAAGGCGGGCGACGCTGTGATAAAACTGTGTATGAACCGATTCTTCACGAATAATTCCTTTCAAAATATGCGTCAGCACCGGATGATCGGCAATTTCGATCAAACGGCGATACGCCTGAGCCGCACACATTTCGTTGATCGTGCCGTAAGTCATATGCGTTGCGGTAAAACTTTTGCCGACGCAATTTGTCAAAGCGGTGAAAATTCGCGTGTAGAAGTGGTAAAAATTAGAAACACTTTTCGTTACATCTTCCTTCCATCTCGTCGGCGTTTCAACTCCGGCTTCGTTCAAAAATCTATTGATTAGTTCGCCGTGCGTAATTTCTTCAAGTCCCCAACGCTCCATAAATTTGCTGATAACCGGATCTTTTCCGGTCGGTGTACCGAGCAATTCTTGATGATACATATCCGTTAAAATCTCTATATCACGCATATATATCAGCACGGGAACGAGGCGTTCATCAAATTGATAACGCTTGACTTCGTGCCACGGAATCTCGTCAATAAATTCCTTCGTCAAGGCACGAGGCTGTTTTTCATACCACTCCAGCACATCCTGGTTAGTTTCAAATGTCATTTTTTTCCTTATTAAAGCTTTGTTTTTTCCAAGTTAATTTAGTAGATTGAACGCATTCTATAATATTATTCGCCGAAAAATCTATTTTAGATGTAATAAAATAGCAAATTTCCTAATAACTTCGGCATTCACCTTATACACTTTAGCAAGATAAGTATTACGAATTTACGATCAACAAATTTTTTGTTTCTTGCCGGTAACGAAAACAGAATGATTGATGTTACGATTGAAGCATCTTAATCCATTAAATAATCTTATGAAATTTTCAGCACTTTTTTCAATTATATTAGCCTTATCAATAAATCTTGTTGCACAGGATAACAAAGTATCTTTCGAGGGCGAGAAATATCTTAAAAACGTCAAGCAACTTACTTTCGGCGGTGAGAATGCGGAGGCGTATTTTTCGGCGGATAGTAAGGAATTGATTTTTCAGTCGAAACGCGACGGACGAAGTTGCGACCAGATTTATACGATGAACATTGACGGTTCGGATGTCAGAATGGTTTCAACCGGCTTCGGACGCACGACTTGTTCATATTTTTACAAGAACAAGAAAAAAATCCTCTACGGTTCGACGCATCTCGGCAGCAAGGAATGTCCGCCGAATCCCGATTTTTCCAAAGGTTATGTCTGGGCGATTTATCCGACTTACGATATTTTCACGGCAAAACCGGACGGCTCGAAAGTTAAGCAATTAACGAACACAAAAGGCTACGATGCCGAAGCAACCGTTTCGCCCGACGGCAGCAAAATTGTCTTTACATCGACCCGCGACGGCGATTTGGACATATATGTAATGGATAACAACGGCAAGAATGTCAAACGCTTAACCACCGCACTCGGCTACGACGGCGGAGCGTTTTTCTCGCCGAACGGCAAAGAAATTGTCTATCGAAGTTATCAGCCGAAGACCGAGGCGGAAATCGCCCGCTACAAAGACCGCCTGGCAAACGACTTGATCGAACCGAATAATTTTGAAGTTTGGATTATGAACGCCGACGGCTCGAACAAACGTCAGATCACGAAACTCGGAGCGGCTTCGTTCGCACCGTTTTTTACGCCGGACGGCAAACGCATCATCTTCTGCACGAACCATTTTGCCGACGATCCGCAAAAGCGTAATTTCGATTTAGCGTTAATAAACACGGACGGAACAGGTTTAGAGCGAGTTACTTACAACGAATCATTCGACGGTTTCCCGATGTTTTCGCCCGACGGCAAAAAGTTAGTTTTTGCCTCGAACCGCAACGCCGAAAAGCAGGGCGACACCAATATTTTCATTGCTGATTGGATTCAGTAAGCAAATCATCTTCACTTGTCGGAACACGGATAAACGTCCGTGTTCCGATAAGTTTTTTTCAAAATCGAATAATCTTTCGCTTCTCCAAATCCTTTTCTAGATTAAAAACGCTTTTCAAATGGAGAACTTGAAAACCGCAACTCGCGGCGGCTTCCGCGTTTGCTTCGCGGTCGTCTATGAACAAGCATTTTTCGGGATTTGCATTTGTGATTGCGAGAACTTTTTCAAAAATTTCTTTGTGCGGTTTTTTCACGCCCAAGTAACACGAACTGAAAAAACTTCTGAAATATTTATCGAGTTCAAACTTTTTAATTCGATATTTATTCAATTCGAGTGATTCGTCGTTAATCGTCGAAAGATTATAAACATTTTTTTTGCACAGTTTATCCAACACATCAAACGTCGTTTGATAAGGCTGCGAACGGCTCTGCATAAATTCGATGAACTGCTTTTTCGTAAATTCGCGTTTTTTATAGAAGATAACTTTTTTCAGATATTCATCCAATGTCAATTTTCCCGCGTCAAAATCTTCGGAGATTTCAGCGTGAAATTTATCGGATTCCTCAAAATCATAACCGAACGCCTGAGCCGCTTCTTCGCGGTTCATATGATCCCAACCGTTCGTCAGCACGACTCCGCCGACATCGAAAAATATGTGTGTAATTTCCGCCATTTATTTCAGTTCAACCGTTTGATTATACTCGGGAACGACCACGTTCCAACCGTATTCTTCGCGGATATGTTCCGCCATCGCCGCTGCTGCTTCGGGTTCGCCGTGAGTCGTAAAAACGGCGTTCGGCGTATTCGGCAAACCTTTGAGCCAACGCAGAACCGCCTTCCAATCGGCATGGGCGGAAAACCCGTCAATCCGCTCGATGCGGCACTTGACGGGAATCCAACTGTGCATAATTTTAACCGCGTCTCTGCCTTCGATAACTTCCCGTCCGCGAGTTCCCGCCGCTTGATAACCGACGAAAATAATCGTCGCGTCCGGGTCGGGCAGAACGTATTTGGCGTGGTGCAGAACACGCCCGCCGGAAAGCATTCCCGAAGCACTGATAATAATCCGCACGCCCTTCATATCATTGACTTTAATTGATTCATTGCGGTCGTTCGTCGTCGTCATATTTCCCGTTCTGAGCGGATGTTTTTTGCGTGCGAGAACGCTCGCGTAGTCCGCATCGTGTTCTTCGTTCCAACGGTTATAAACCTGCGTCGCCTGCTTTGCCATCGGCGAATCGACGACGACGGGCAACACGGGAATTTTCTTTTCTTCTTCGAGTTCACGAATCAAATAAAGAATTTCCTGCGTGCGTCCGACTGAAAATGCGGGAATCAAAATCGGTGCTTTGCGTTCAGCCGCGTCGTTGATGATTTTTGTCAACTGCGTATCCGAATGAACTTCACTGTGCAGACGGTCGCCGTAAGTTGATTCGACCATCAGATAATCGCATTCGGGCGGTGAAGCCGGATCTTTCAAAATCGGTTGGTCGTAATGTCCTAAATCACCGGAAAAAAGGAACTTGATCGGTTCGTTATTTTCGCGGACATTTTCCATTTCGACCAACACCAGACTTGCTCCGAGAATGTGTCCGGCGACGTTAAAACTTGCTTTGAAACCCTTGCAAAGATCAATCGGTTTGCCGTCGTTCGGAACCTGCACGAGGCGTTTAATGGCTTCTTTCGCGTCCTCTTCGTCATACAGCGGAAGTGCCGGTGAATGACTCGTTAAACCTTTGCGGTTGCGGTAGTTCGCTTCTTCTTCCTGCAATCTTGCTGAATCGGGCAATAAAATTTTCATCAGATCGCCTGTCGCCCGCGATGTAAAAACTCTGCCCTCGAAACCCATTTTGACGAGCCGCGGCAAAAGTCCGGTGTGGTCGATATGAGCGTGCGTGATTATAACTGCATCCACGGATTTCGGATCGAACGGTAAATCCTGCCAATTTCGCTCACGCAATTCCCGCAAACCCTGAAAAAGTCCGCAGTCGACCAAAATCTTTTTGCCGTTCGATTCAAGCAGATATTTTGAACCCGTCACCGTTCCCGTTCCGCCGTAAAATGAAATTTTTGCCATCGTTTCTCCAAATATGTTTTTTATTTACTTTGATTTTCCACTATTTGAAATTAAAATCAAATTTACGTAGAAGTTACGCCGTTAAAAAAATACATAAAATGAACCAACTTAAATGATGCCTTCCAAACAAATTGAATCAATTAACATACTGTTTCGGAAAGAATATGACCGGATTATCACCGTTGCCTTTTGATTGTTTTTTGCGTAGTTTAGCGATTTTCAAAAGTTGTTCGGTGGTTTCGCCATCATCTTGGAAAGTCGCCGAACCGAAGCATAATTTGATGAAGCACTTTTCATTTTCCGCAATATCAAACGGTCTAATCTCAAATACCTTTTCAATTCGCTCAACGATTTGCTCCCTGATTTCGTCCGTTACGGTCGGCAGACTTACCATAAATTCATCTTTTACGGTGCGGGCGATAAAATCCATTTTGCGTAATTGCTGTCTGATCGTTTCAGCGGTGAAAGCCAAAATCCTGTCGCCCGTCGAATGTCCGTATTTTTCATTTATTTCGGCAAAGTTTTGAATGTCTATTGCCATAATCGTGAGCGAACGCCGTTCGGGAAAACGCTGGGCTTCGGCAACCTGATTTTCCAATATCAAGTAAAAAGCCCGCTCATTCGGAAGACTTGTCAGCGAATCCGTCAACGCATTCGAGAGACTTTTTTCATAAGAGAAGGAACTGTTTATCAGAGGTGTAATCCGTTCGGCGACCGCTTCGGCTAAAATCCTTTCGCATTCACCGAAATTATTTTCAAACTCGCTGTATAAAACCAGAACGCAGAAAATATCTTCACCGCGATGAAGCGGAATAGCGACGGCGGATCGCAAACCATCTAAAAAGCTTTTATCAATAACGAGTTTGTCAGACTCTAAGTTTTTACTTATTTCGATCTCACGACTCAGCAACGCTTCACCCGCAATTCCCTCTCCGCAGCCAATTTTGACGCTCTCCAGAAGACGCGAATTCTTACCCGTCGAAAAATTCACGAGAAAATTACCTTGTTCATCAATCAAGAAAACCGCGAAAGTGTCGTATCGAATAATTTCAGAAATCCGACTCGAAATTAAATTGAACATATCGGAGGTTTTCAGGGATGAGCCGAAAAACTTTCCGGCTTCCTCCAAAACGAGTAATTTCTCATCTATATCGGAGTCAAAAAAATTCGTTGATTCACCTCTACTGAGCGATTCAGGAGAATCAAACACACTACTTTTCTGTCTTATATAAACGCTGATATTGATAATTGAATAGATTATTAGAATCAACACAAAACCAACGATTTTTGTGTTAAAATCCAAATCCGAAAGAGCCAAACCAAACGACAAAAATATCGCTAATACTGACAAGCCCAGTATCGGCAAACTTTCGCGGTCGAACGAAATCCGGCTTTTTTTTTGATTTTTTGTGGTCGTTGGCATTTCTAATTTAGAGTGAAAGTGAGCTGCCGGCAGAATAAAAGGAAGATTATCAAGGATAAATATCCACCTAAAAGATAACTTTTTTTAGATTAAAAAGTCAATAATATTGTTGCCTAAAGTGCTTATTCTCAAGGTCTTACTAATTATTTCCAATTTATAAAAAATAATTCACCGGCGAAGTGTTTTCTTTTCGGCTTATTTTCATTTGACTAAATACATTTCGGTATCTATATTGAGCAATGTTCTAAAAAATATAGAACTTACGAAATGATCGCTTCGGCGATCATCATACTTTAGAAATTAGACTTATCTTTGAAGAAGACAGGAGAACAATTTAACAATGAAAAAGACTTTATTATTAACAGCAGTTTTAGTCGTCGGTGCTTTAGGACTCGGATGCCCTCCGGCAGAAGTTGACAACAGCAATCTTGACACAAATACATCGATCACAAATG
>JBGTGO010000011.1:0-73626 GCA_041746675.1 Pyrinomonadaceae bacterium
ATAAATTTTTCTTTCTATAAAACTCCTAGCGTAAAAACAGCGAGGACGGCTATATTTAATTTTTAAATTGCGAACGGAGCAATAAAAACCGACAGTAAAATCAGACTTCCGGCAATAAAATAAAGCGTCCGTGTGCTGCCGACGAACGGGATCAAAAAAAATCCGGCGGAGAATGTTCCGACGATGCTGCCGATGGTCGAAAGTGCATACAAACGTCCGACCGTCTGCCCGGTTTCGTCGAGTGTTTTTGTTTTCAGTTTGACTGCGTAAGGCGTAACGAACCCGAGAAAAACGCTTGCCGGAGCAAACAGCAAAAGTGCGGCGATGATTGATTTCAGTTCAAGCGGCAGGGAATTCTGAGAAATTATCGCCAGGATAAAGTCTTTTAACAGAATAGTTACCGCAAAAAGTCCGCCCGCGATGAAAATTGCCGCGGCGAGGATTTTGATGTCCGGTTTTTTATCCGCCCACTTGCCGCCGAGCCAGTATCCAAAACTTAACGCTGCCAGAATTACGCCGATTAGACTCGTCCAAGTATAAGTCGAAGTACCGATATACGGTGAGAGAATTCTCGAACCGATAATTTCATAAATCATCACCAATCCGCCACAGACGAAAACGGCTAATTCGAGGATTATGTTTTGCAGAAATTTTTTTGCCATAAATAAAACGCAGATGAAAAAATTGTTGTAATAAATTCATCTGCGTTGCACCTGATTATTTTTTATTTAGTTTTCAGAAAATGAAACAAAATATTTGTCAGTCATTTTCTACGCCGATTTTTGTTCGGCTTGTTTATCAATGTAAGTTAACCATTTCGCACCATTCGGCGGAGTTCGTTCACCGCGGATTACTCCGAAATATGCGTCCTGCAAAACTTTCGTCAGTTCGCCGCGTTTGCCGGCTCCGACGGTGATTTTATCAACCGAACGAATCGGCGTGATCTCGGCGGCAGTTCCCGTAAAGAATAGTTCGTCCGCCAAATAAAGGGCGGCTCGCTGAACGACTGCTTCCTGAACTTCGATACCCATTTCTTTGGCGATTTGAATAATTGTATCGCGTGTAATTCCGGGAAGAATCGAGGCTCCGAGCGGCGGCGTGATGAGTTTGCCGTTGTTGACCAAGAACAGATTTTCGCCTGAACCTTCGGAAACATAACCGCGGTCGTCGAGGGCAATTCCTTCGCTGTATCCGGCGAGAATTGCTTCCATTTTAATCAACTGCGAATTCATATAATTCGCTCCGGCTTTCGCCATTGCAGGCATTGAATTTGAAGTGATTCGTGTCCAACTTGAAACGCAGACATCAATTCCGTTCTCTAATGCTTCTTCGCCGAGATATTTGCCCCATTCCCAGACGGCAATGTAACTCGTGATCGGATTCGGAAACGGATTAACGCCGAACGCCGGATTTTCTTCATCCAAACCGCGGAAAATTATCGGGCGAATGTAACATTCTTCCAAACCACTCCGCCGAACCAGTTCAACGGCGGCTTCGCTGTAACCGGCGACATCCGTTTCGACATCCATTCGGTAAATTTTGGCTGAATTTCTGAGCCTCTGCATATGTTCCGGCAGTCGAAAAACTGCTGAACCGTCGGCTGTTTTATAACATCTGATTCCTTCAAAAACACTCGAACCGTAATGCAGTGCGTGAGTCATTACGTGAACCCGTGCATCATCCCAATCAATAAATTCGCCGTCGTGCCAAACCATCGAGGCGACCTTTTTCGTATTAACATCTTTACTTGCCATATATTATTTTTATAAAACTCCCTTATTTAATGCGAATCTGTAAATCCAATCAGATAAATGTATCCATCAGAATAAATTGCTAAAACCTGCAAAACTTCTAAATTTTTAATAATTTTAACTAATCAACATTAGAATAATATAACCCTGATGTTTAAGCAACATTTGAAAAAAGTTAGTAATAGCGGATTACAAATGTAAAAAGGGTCGGAAATATAAAACTTCCAACCCTTCGCATACACATTTGGTTTAGTGATTTATCAAAGAATTCTGATACGCGGAGCATCTCCGGCGAGTCTTCCCGTAAAGACACCTGCCCCCGTCGTAACATTGATCAAAATCGGCTGATCTCCGGCTTTGTCCAGCTGCGGTGAAAGCTCAAAATCAATATAATAAATACCGGGTTCGGTCTTAACGATGCGAATGATCCTCTGAGCCGTCATGTTTTCACCAATAGTAATGACAATTTGCGAAGTTTGAATATTTTCGATTCCGGTTAGGAAAACCCGTAACACCGTCGGGACTTTGACACCGGCTCGGTAGTTTAATGTGCGAACATTGAACGGTTCAGTCGTTTGCACACGATTGGTAACGTTGAGGACTCTCGCACGGTTGGCGGTCGCATCATCGTTACGCCGAAATATGTCCGGGCGGGATGCAACAAGTACGATTTCACCGCGGAAAATCTCGCCGTTATTATTGATAACTACGGGAAATGTTTCCGTAAAACCGGTTGCTAATCCGAGTGGAACAGTGAATGTAATTTGTGTTTTACTGACGCTTTTCAGTCCAACGCTGACATTATTAATCGTCATTGAAACACCCGCCAGTTCAATCGGAAGCGTAAAACGCCGATCGAGCGAACCGACGGCAGTTACCGGTGTTGTCGGCAAATTATTAGTTGATTGATAATTAACGACCGCCAGCATTCCGGGCGATAGACCAACCACCGCTTCCGGTGTCGTCGGAATCGGCGACGGACTCGGGGTCGGAGTCGGACTCGGAGTTGCAAGGGGTTTATTGACAACGGGAATTCCGGTTGCTCCGGTAGCATACGTTAGACCGACCTTATTTTCGGCAGCAATTGTCGGAGTCAGTAAATAATAAACTTCAGTCGTAAAATCAGAATTTCCCGTCCCGATTTCCGCATTAGGAATCAGTAAAGATAATCGCTTGGATGAATTACTCGGAAAAATCTGAATCGGATTGATTGAAAAAACCGGCGGCGGGAACATCGTCAAACGGGTTAATTTCGCAGTCGTCGCCGACTCGTTCAAAGGGTATGAATAAATCTGAACCGGACGATTCGTAACTGCGTTTAATCCATCGGCTTCGGTCGTCGGCACAACTCCGTCGGCATTGATGTTCGAACGTGTTCCGAAAAGCATAGTCCGGGCAATGCCGTTCACATAATCCGTAAATATCGGATAATGTGCAATATCTCCGCCGGAATTATTAGCGATTGCATCCGCATCACTTCGGGCTCCGACTCGCCGGAAAGTGTCGGCGGCAACATCATATAAGTAAGTTGCAAAACCAACCTGTAACGCACCTGCATTTTCGTTTGCTAAATCCGCATACGAATCAAACGCGATAAATTTCCCGTCGCGGCTCATCCGCGTTCCGATATTGACGACATTGACAATTTCGCCGGGATTTGCCGGACTGGTTGTTGTTACCTGTTTTTTAACTCCGCTCGGAACTCCGTTAGCGTTTAGATCAGCATAAAATACTTCGACATTTCGATCAGTATTGTTGCCGCCGGTCATACCGACAACCGGATTATCAGCGTTACTGGCAAACATTACCCGCATTCCATCGCCTGAAATCGTCGGGACATTGTTGTTAGTCGGTGAAGCAACACTGCCGCGGGGCGTTTGTGTAATTTGTGAAATTGTTTTGGTGCTGCGAACGTATGTAAAAATTTCGGGATTATCCTCCGGGGCTTGATTTCCCGTACCAACTAAATTGCGGGTTGAAATAAATGCAAGCACATTACCATCGTCGCTAATACTCGGTTCGTTCGTGTCGGTCGCAACTTTTGGAGTTGAAGTGTTGGTTCCGATAGTCGGTTGACGGCTGGCGGGCGTGTTCGTAATCTGTATGAAAGTTCCGCCCGCAAGATTGGCAACGGGAATTTCCGTTCCTGCTGAAAGAACAGCCGGAGCGAGCGTCGGAACTTGATATAACCACATCTCGAGATTCGCGTCAGCGGTTAGGGGATTTTTCCCGTCGCCATAAAACAAATCAATAAAATCAGTTGTGTCATTGCCGGTAATTGCAGTAATCGTCGCTGAGGTAATCGTCGCAAAAACTTGTTTTCCGACTTGGTCGAGTCCATTTGCAAAAGTGAAAGTTTCGGTAATCACCGCACCTGCGGCATTCGTCCCGACAACATCGACGCTGAATGCCGTAATCGAAGCGTTAAAATCCGTGAAACTCAAACGAACGACGGTCGGAGCGGTCGGCTGCACAATGTTGGCAAATTTTACACCGCTCATCGCAGTCGAAAGACTAAGCCGGTCAGCACCCGCAACGGCATTTGTGAAGGAATTTCCGTTAAAATTTCCCGGATTCGTGCCATCAACCGGATTTCCCGGTGTCGAAGTCGTCGCGTTTGAATGAAAAGCGATCCATTTTCCGTCATTACTGATCGTGGGACGCGAATTTAAGATGTTAACCCGCGTATTTATTGAAAAATCTCCCTGATTCGGATTAACCAAAACCGGCACCGTATCCGTGATTTGAAAAATCCGCCGTTGGGCATAATCGAAAATAAACAATTCGGGATTGCCGTCGGTGTTTCGCGGATTTTCGGTGGCAACATTGCCGGTTGATTCAAAAACAACTAAACGTCCGTCGCCGCTCGTGCCGCCCGCAAACGAATTACTGGTCGAAGATGTAACCTGAGCCGCAACGGAATCAATTTGTGCCGACACAGTTATCACACTTCCAACTAAAGTTAAAATTATTAAAAAAATAAAATTACGAATTTTCACTTAGATCCTCCGGCTGAATTACGAGAAAAATTCAGACGTTAATAAAATATATAGAACCTCTTTTTACAGAAGCCGCAAAAAGTGTCATTTTAAGCGTTAAAAAGATGCGTTGCAAGCAACCGACGATTAAATAATTTATGATGAATGTTAAATCAAAGCCTTTGATGCCGCGTGTGTGCCAAAAGGTTGACTGATGTTGCTCGAAAATAATCAAAATATACTGCCGAAAATGAAAAAGAAATACAAAATTATGATCGTCGTCGGCGAAATGTCGGGCGATTCACACGCTGCCAAACTTATCGCAGCCTTGCGTCAAAATTATCCCGCTGCGGAGTTTGAATTTTTCGGCACAACGGGCGAAAAAATGCGTGCGGCGGGAGTTGAAACACTTGAAAAAGCGGATGACTTCGCTAGAGTCGGAATTATCGAGGTTGCCACCGCTCTGCCGATGTTCTGGAAAGTTTTTCGGAAAGTGAAAAAAGAAGCTTTTAAAAGAAAACCCGATGCGGTCATTCTGGTTGATTTTCCCGATTTTAATTTACGGCTGGCAACTGCTTTGAAGAAAAAGAATATAAAAACAATTTATTACATTTCACCGCAGGTTTGGGCGTGGAAGAAACATCGTGTTAAAAGGATCAAAAAAGATGTGGATTTGCTTTTGACGATTCTGCCGTTTGAACAGAATTGGTATGCGGAACACGGTTTTGAAAAATTGAAATATGTCGGCAATCCGCTGGCAGGTGAGGTGAAGTCCAAATCATCACGGATTAAATTTTGTGCTGAAAATGATCTTGACAACGAAAAACCGATAATCGCTTTGCTGCCTGGAAGCCGGGGAAATGAGATAGACAAAATTTTGCCGGTTTTGATCGAAACGGCATGTTTGATGTCATCGAAAAAAAAAGACTTACAGTTTGTCATCGCCTTAGCCGCAATCCGAAAAAAATCGGAAGTCAAACGGATAGTTTCAGAGGTCGAAGCATGTGGTTTTAAAATCCCAAAATGCTTAAGCGTTGTCAAAGAGGCAACTTATGAAGCTCTTCACGCGGCGGACGCAGCGGCGGTTGCCAGCGGAACGGCAACGCTCGAAGCGGCAATTATCGGAACTCCAATGGCGATTGTTTATAAAGTTTCGAACTTAACCTACTACGTTTTGAAAAATTTTGTTTCGATAGAATTTATTGGTTTAGTAAATTTGATTGCCCGCGAAAAAGTTGCCGCTGAATTTATCCAAAACGATTTTACAGCAGAAATTTTAAGCAGAGAATTATTTCGCCTTCTAGAAAAAAATGTAAATGATGAAATGCGAAAAAAATTGGCACACATCAAACAAATTCTCGGCTCAGGCGGTGCATCAAAATTAGCGGCGGAAGCAGTAATGAATGAGTTGTCAAAAACCAACCGCTAAACATCCGCTTCCGGCGTTTCAAAGTCCGATCTATGCAAAGGCAGTAAAAATACCGGACACAAAGTTTGTTCGATCACTTTAGTAGCAACGCTTCCAAGTGGAATTTGAGCTTCGCGTTCAACTCCGCCACGTCCGTGGGAACTCATCATAATCAGGTCAATTTGTTCTTCTTCGCTTAGAGCCAAGATTGTCCGGGCAGGTCCCGAACCGGTAACAATCGTTTCAACCGTCATTCCTTCTTCCCGCAGAGTTCCGGCAATATTGTCGAGATAGATTTTAATTTTGTCCTGATATTCCTCTGATTCCGAACCTTCGGGAACTGAGAACAATTTAACTTTGCTGTCGAACTGGTTAGCGAACGCCCGAATATACGGCAGAACGGTTTCCGATGCTTCCGAACCGTCGAGTGCGACCAGAATATTTTTGAACTCCGAACGGCGACTCCGCCAATTATTGGTCGGACGAATCAAAAGCGTCGGTATCGAAGTTTTTTGCAGAACTCTCTGCGTGATACTTTTAGTAATCAACTGACCGATCTCGAACTTTCCGCGAGTCGTCATAATTATCAGATCGGAGTCGGTTTCTCTGGAAACCTTGTCAATTTCGGTTGAAACCTCACCGTAGCGATAATGATTACTGACATTTAAGCCGTCGTCTTCGATCAATTTGCAGACCATTTTTATATATTTCTGAAGTTCCGTGCGGCTTTCGATCATTTCCGCGTCGGTCAGATGAATATTCTTGTCCGCCTGCTGATCTTCAACGCTGACAATTTCTAATTCTGCATCATAAGCCCTTGCAAATGAACGGGCGGAGGCGATCACCTGTTCGGCAAGCGAACTGCCGTCGAGCGGAACTATAATTTTTCTGAAAGGAACTTCATCCAATTTAAGATCACGCATAGATGACGGCATATAAATCTGTTCGGAAATTATCGCACCGAGTCTTTCTTCGACCGATGGCGGAGTTCCGAGTTTATTTCGATAGTATGTAAAACCGAGATAGAGTGCGGGAATCAGAATAAAATATAACCACGCACCTTCAAAAAATCTTTCTTCAAAGATGATGAAGGTTGCAATCGTTGTTAAGAACGATGCGATGATCGTTCCGACAATGATTAACAGTTTAGTTGTTGAAAAGGATATTTTGATCTCACGCAAGAGCCTTTTCGTCGCCGCCCAACCCGTCATACTCAGCAGAATAAACACGCCCGCCGCATAAAGTGCCAAATAAGTTTCTTCGTGAGTTTTAAATAAAATAAAGCAGATCGCAATCACGACGATCATAATCCAAACCGGTTTTCCGGCAACGTCGAATTTGTTGCGTTGTCCGAGATCAGCCGAAATATAATGACGGTAGCGAAGTCCGAGCGATAAGTTCTGAATTCCCTGAGCCGCCGCCGCACACGCCGACAGCAGAACGGCGATTCCGATCAGAGTTCCGAGATACGAAGCCCACGTCGGAAGCAGGGCGTTCATCGTTTGTGTGAAAACAGAAACTTCGGATGTAACCGTGTTTTGTGTGATTGAAAGAATCGCCGGTCCGACGATAATCATCGTCAGAGCCGTCGTTCCCATAATTATCATCAGACTGCCGAATGCTTTTTTACTTCGCTCGGCACGTTTTCCCTCATACGCCGCAACTAGATTTGCGAAAATTTCGATTCCCGTCATCAATGCCAGAATTCTGGCATAACCGCCGAGCGTCAGACTCAAAAATGAAGTCTGAATCGCCTCGCCTTTTTCGTTGATAAAATTTACCGCATCGAGCGAAAATGCGTGCAGATTGAAATCGGGCAGAACCAAGCCGAATTTGATGATCGTCGAAATAATCATCACCCACAACAGACCTAAAACCGCCGCCGTCGCCGGACCGAAGGCACGAGCCGAAACTTTCGGACCGCGGTTGACGAGCCAACCCGTAAAAAAACTCAGCAAAACCGCGATCAAAATTTTATAGCCGCTTTCGACTCCTAATAATGAACCGTTCAGCGGAACATTGAACTCGACCGCCCGATCCGCCAGAAAGGTTACGAGTGCCGCCATCGAAACGAGAAACGTCAGCGTATATTCGATAACGGTAATCGCCGCGTTGATTTTCACCGCCCAACCGCCGAATTCTTCTTCCGCCAAACCGCTGCCGCCGCTGCCGTCGGTGATCCACGTCATTACCTGCCGATACATCGCCGAAACCATCACGACCGTAAATACTGCCAGCCAAACCGTTGCTCCGAACGTAACCTGAGCGACTCCCGCCAGCACGATCAATTTTAAGAATGGTCCGAAAACATATAACGGCGAGGTTGCCGGATCGCCGCCGCCCGCTAACGCACCTTCAAAGGAGTTCGATAATTTTTGAGATATAGTTGCACCCATAATTTTAAACGTAAAAATGCCCAAATAAATTCTGAAAAATCAAAACGCCGATTATAACACAGCGGGTTCTCAAAATTTACTTGGATTCATTGATAATTTTTTTAAGTTTCTTGATTTCTTCCTTTAACCGCGGAATTGATTTGATGTGAGCGTGTTGTTTTTTATATTCATCCATCGGCTGCACCGGAATTCCGCTCCAAAAACCTGCCCGCACGATTTTTCCCGGAAACACTGCTGATTTTGCACCGATGACCGCACCTTTTCTAATAATCGTGTGATCGCCGAAGCCGACTTGTCCGGCAATAACGCAGTCATCTTCAATAATGACGCTGCCCGAAATCCCGACTTGAGCGGCGATGATGACACGCTTGCCGATGCTGACATTATGAGCAATCTGCACCAGATTATCAATTTTCGTGCCTTCACCGATTCGCGTTTCGCCCAACGCCCCGCGGTCAATGCAGCAATTCGCCCCGATCTCGACATTATCTTCGATAATCACTTTTCCGACTTGCGGGAATTTTATATATCTATTTTCCACTTCATCTTTGACATAACCGAAACCGTCCGCACCGATTACCGTTCCGCTGTGAATTATGCAATCGTGTCCGATTTCAACATTGTCATAAATCACACAATTCGGGTGAATTATCGAACATTTGCCGATTGTTACATTTTTGCCGATCTTCACGCCATCGTGAATTTGCGAACATTCACCGATATAAGTTCCTTCACCAATTGATACAAATGCACCGATAAAACTTGCCCGAACATCCGACTTATCGGGAACTTGAGCAGTTTCGTTCCAACCGTTTTTCGGATTATGCGGATGAATTATTGCGGCAATTTTAGCGAATGCCAGTTTCGGATTATTTACTCTAATATATGAACAGGGAAGTTCTTTATCAAAATCAAGCGGAATAAATAAACAGGAAGCACTGATATTTGCGGGGTTTTGTAACAATTCGAACTTCTCGACAAATGAAATATCGCCGGTTTGTGCGTTTTCGAGCGATGCGATATTTAGAATTTCGATTTCACCATCACCCTGAAAATTCTTATCCAAAAAATCTGCTATTTCAAATACTTTCATTTATCCGAATTTCTCTGCTCTGTTTGCGTTACTATTTTTTGCAAAAATGTTTCTAAACCTTCGATCTTAAAACCGTGTTCGTCTTTTAAACGCCTGATAACGGCTGCCGCTTCGCTGTCTATAAAATCAATGTCAGCCAGATCGAGTTTTAAACTTTCTCCGATTTTCCGACGCAAGTCCAAAGCAATTTTCTCCAGCAAAACCGCATCATCGAATAACAATTCACCTTCAACACGCAGAAAAGTTTTGTTCGTTTCGGCATCATCGATTTGTGTGATTTTCGTCGCCATTTGAATAAAGATTTAACGCTACTTTTAAGTAAATAGCAACTTTTGGTTGAAATGAAAAAGGCTTGACCGATTAAATCGGTAAAGCCTTTTGATCAGCCGGACAGCGGGTTTGCCCTGCCCGCGAGTGTTGCTTTTCAATTAATTACTACTAACTTATGCTATTCAAATTCAATAAACACAGGATTTGCGGGCAGGGCAAACCCGCTGTCCGGTTGATTTAGTTATTGAGCGTTTTTTGCCGCTTTCTGTTCCGCCCATTTTGCTTTGCGTTCTTCCCGTTTTTGCTTGAATTCAGCTTTTAAGGTCGCCGCTTTCGCCTTCTGTTCCGCCGTTAAAACATTATACATTTGACTTTTAACTTTTTGTTTCGCCACGATCATCTGAGCGTGGATTTGTCCTTGCTGCTGAGCGATTGCTGAAACTGCCGCTTCGTCGAAATTTCCGTTTTCGGTTAATTGCTGTAATTGCTGACGATTCATTCTCATTTGCTCACGCAGCGATTTCGTATCTTCACGGCTCGCCATTTTGATCTCTTTCATCTGAGTTTTCTGAGCGTCGGTCAGATCGAGTTGTTGGAACATACGTCTCATTCCGTGTCCACGCATACCACGTTTTCCGCCGCGTTTGCCGAATTTTCCTTGTCTTTCCTGCTTGCCGAAACCTCGGTTTCCTTCCATATTTTTTTCCGTTGCTGATGTTTGTCCGAAGACGAAAATCGCTCCCAGTGCGATAAGTGCGATTGTTAAAATTGTTACCGTGATCTTTTTCATTTGTCGTTCTCCCTCTAGATTAAAAATTATTGCCCGCAAAATTGTTGCGTTCGATAGTTTAGACGCGGTAAGAACTGTGGCGGACGTAAAATCTGTGCCAAGTTATGTAAAGAAATGTAAAAATGCAAGCGAAAGCACAAAAAGTGAAGTAGAATGACTCTCGGTTATGGAAAACATTTTAATAATTGATGACGACGAGGAACTATGCGAACTCGTTTCCGAATATTTAACGGTCGAAGGATTTGAGATCGAGTGCGTTCACGACGGCGAAAGCGGTTTGAGCGAGGCTTTGACGGATAATCACGATATGGTGATTCTGGACGTGATGCTGCCGAAAAAAAACGGCTTCGATGTTCTGCGTGATTTGCGGAAAGAATCGCAAATTCCGGTTTTGATTCTGACCGCGAGAGGCGAAGATATGGAACGCATCGTCGGTCTGGAAATCGGTGCGGACGATTATTTGCCGAAGCCTTTTAATCCACGCGAACTGGTCGCACGCCTGCGGGCGATTCTGCGGCGAATCGAAAATGTCAGAAACGCTGAAAGTTTATCAAACGAAAAACTCGTCATCGAAGATTTGGAAATTTCGCACACTGCCCGCACCGCGAAAATCGAAGGCGAAAAACTCGGCTTAACCGCCGTTGAATTCGATCTACTCGTCGCTCTCGCCGGAGAAGCCGGAAAAGTCGTCAAAAAAGAAGATTTAAGTATGGATGTTCTGGAACGCGAACTTTCGCCCTACGACCGCAGTTTAGATATGCACATCAGCAATCTCCGCAAAAAACTCGGCAAACACGAAAACGGCGAAGACCGCATCAAAACCATCCGTTCGGTCGGATATATCTATACCTTGGACAATTAACATTGACCATTTATTGAAACAACCAAACATAAATAAATGATAAATGGTCAATGATAAATGATAAATGATATGAGTTTATTTCTTAAAATTTTTCTCTGGTTCTGGTTGGCGATGGCTCTGATTGCCGGGGCGATCACGCTGGTTAATTGGTCAACGCAATCGGGACCGCTTTCGCGGCAGTGGCAGACGTTTGTCGGTGAAGCATTAAATTTAAACTCACAGACCGCGGTGCAGATTTATGAAAATGAAGGCTTGGAAGGACTCGAAGAATATTTCGACCGCCAAAAGAATTACCGCCGCGTCAATTCACTCGGATTTTTTGACAAAAATAGAAATTTGATTGCCGGAGATCTGAGAGTTGCCGAAATAAATGACCTTTTTGAAGCATCGCTCAACACCGATGAACCGCAGTTTAAACGCTTGGAAGACAAAACTTACGGCTCTAAAAGAGTCGCTTTGGAAGACGGCGGCATTTATATATATGTGGTTGAGCTGAACCGTTTTCGTCCGCCGACATTTTTTACATATCGCTTGTTGCTGCAGATTATCGCCGTTTTGCTGATTGGCGGATTATTTTGCTACTTTCTCGCCCGTTATATGACTTCGCCGATAATTAAACTTCGCGGTGCAACGCAGCGTTTAGCAGAGGGCGATTTTGAAACGCGGGTTGCGGAGAAGGTCGGCAAACGCGGTGATGAACTCGGGCATCTTGCCAAAGATTTCGACGAAATGGCGGCACGTATCGAAAATTTGATCGAGTCCGAAAAGCGTCTGACGCAGGACATTTCCCACGAATTGCGTTCACCGCTGGCACGTCTGAATGTCGCTCTCGAACTCGCCCGCGTCAAAACAAATCCCGAAACTCTGGGTTTGCTCAACCGAATCGAAACTGAATCGGGCAGACTAAATGATATGATCGGTCAGCTTTTAACGCTTTCAAAACTTGAAACAGGTTCGCAGACTTTTGAAAAACACGAGATAAATTTAGCTAAAATAGTCGAACAAGTTGCCGCCGACACGAATTTTGAAGCTAAGGCAAATAACAGATCGGTTGAAATCACCGGACTCGAAACGGCGAAAGTCTTCGGCAGCGAACAACTAATCAGAAGTGCGGTGGAAAATGTTCTGCGAAATGCCGTCCGCTACACGGATGAGGCAACGGCAGTGGAAATTTCGGTCGAAAACGAAATCGAAACAGCGGTCATCAAAATCCGCGATTATGGCGAAGGAGTTCCCGAAGCCGATCTGCAAAAATTATTCAAACCATTCTATCGTGTACAGGAAGCACGCGACCGAAAATCCGGCGGAATCGGCTTAGGTTTAGCCATCGCGGAACGTGCCGTCTTTAATCATAACGGGAAAATTACGGCTAAAAATACCGAAAAAGGGTTGCTCGTGGAAATAACTTTACCGCTTTTGAATTAAACGACCAAACGACCGGAACGCAAGCGAGCCGCCTGCGTTCCGGTCGTTTGAATCTAAGCATTTTTGCGGGCATTGATAAACGAACGAACACATAACAGAACAAAAATCAGACACGTCATCCCCATCGCCACTTGCGAAATAATCGCCGGGTTCGCTGAAACTTTATACCGCACGATCAATCCGCCGAACGAAGCCAGAAATCCGAGCAAAGCAATCAAAACCGCCGCGTGCATAATGTGTTTTCGCAAATTTTCCTTCGCCTTTGCCGCGTGTCCCAAAATCAATATTACGATCCCGAAAAACGCCGGAATCAAAGCCGTCGGACTCGCATAAGCAGTCGTCAAGCCATAACCGTAACCCGCAATCCCGATCAAAATCAATATTCGCCCAAATAAAATCGCCGTTGATGGCATAAATTTTTTCACCTCTTGATAAATTTAGTATTTCTAAAAGTTATCAGATTTTTGCACATTAAACTAAATCGAAAAATATAAAAAAGCTGAAACAGAGATAAATTTATTTTCTCATTTCATTAATCATCACTTGAATTCTTTGTTTCAATTCCTGCGTTATGACTTCATATTGTTCTTCCTCAGTCATTTTCGAATCAACAATTTCGTTTGCATAAAAAGGTTTGCCGAATTTTATTTTTACTTTGGCGAGTCGGATTTTGTTGGATTCTCTTGCCCAGACTTTGTGCAAACCATCCAACGCGACGGGAACAATCGGCACATTGAGTTCGGCAGCGAGAATTGCCGCACCTTTTTTGAACGGATGCAGCTCGCCGTCGAACGCCCGTTCGCCTTCGGGATAAATGTTAAGAATTTTGCCGCCTTTCAATCCAATTGCCCCCGCTTTCATTGCTTTTAGGATTTGTGTGTCGGCATTGATCGGAACGACTTTTAAGAAGTTGGCGAGCGTTCGCGTAAAAAAATTTCGGAAGTATTCGCTTGCTCCGACGTGGAAAATATCACGCAGAGTTGAAAAAGAATAAGCCGAGCAAACGACCAAAGGATCAATAAAACTCTGATGATTCGGACAGACTATGAACGGTTTTTCGAGTTTCTTGAGTTCATCAACGCCTTCGACTTCCAAACTCAGAAAAATTTTGCCGATCAAATAAACGAATTTGAGGAAAATAAATGTTAACGCGGTATTGAAAACATTGTCACGCACGACTCGTCTGACTTCGGGCAATTCGTTCTTGTCCGTTTCTCTAATAATTTGGTCCCAATTAAATCCGGTGGAAATCTCGCCCTTGAAATTCTCGGAATTCGCAGACTTTTGAACCAATTTAATAACTTCGCCGACCGTAAATGCCGAAGTAATTTCCTTTGAATCGAACTCGAATCCGAAAGTTTGTTCCATACTCGCAATAATTTCTGCACGGGCAAGTGAATCGAGCCGCAGATCAATTTCGAGATTTTGGGCGGGATGAACTTCGGGACTTTCACGCTTTTGCTGATTGATCGCGGAAATCAACGCTTTTCCCGCCTGCGAATTCAATAATTCTTTGTCATCGTCGGTTAGCTCGCGGGTTTTCACTTCCGATAAATCGCCGTCGGTCAATCCTTTCGCTTGAATTTCTTTCTGCAATTCAAAGCGTTTTAGCTTTCGTGTCGCCGTTCGCGGAAGCGGTTCGGCACGGACGATATAATCTCTGACACGCTGATATTCCGGTAGTTCGCGTCCGAGATTATCCAGTTCAAAACGGATAACTTCCTTTGAATTCGCAACATTTTTCTGTTTCAAATACTCGAAATCAGGAATGACGACGGCGACGAGTTTTTCCGCACCTTGAAATTCGGCGGCTTTATCTTCAACTCCGAGAACGCATAATTCCTCAACCAGAGGCGATTTCGAGTAATGAACTTCCAAATCTTCCGGGTGAACATTTTTTCCCGACGGCAAAATAATGACATCTTTAGCCCGTCCCGTAATATACAGATGTCCGTCCTGATCGAATCTGCCCAAATCACCGGTTTTGAACCAACCGTCTTCGGTAAATGCGGCGGCGGTCGCTTCGGGATTTTTGTAATATTCCTTGAAAACCAACGCACCGCGTAGCAAAACTTCGCCCTCGCCGTTGTCGTCCGGTTTGTCTAATTTTACCTCTGCTCCGAACATTGCTTTGCCGACCGAACCGATGCGATTGTCGTCCGAATATGTCGCCGTCGCCGCCCCCGTCGTTTCACTTAACCCATAGCCCTGTATGATCTTAAAGCCGAGACGATGAAAATCTATGGCGACGCTTTCATCAAACCGCGAACCTGCCGTAACCGCCAGATCAAGATGTCCGCCGAACGAATCGTGAACTTTTTTAAATAACTTTTTGCCTAAATTTATATTAAATTTGTCCCGCGTAAAACCGTTCAGTTTGAGCATAAATCGGAAAAGTTTCTGGACGATTTGCGGTTGAGTTTTGACCGTATCGAAAATCTTTTTGTGAAACAGATACCACAGACGCGGCACACTCGTCAGCGTCGTCATTTTGCTCTCGATCATCGCTTTCGATAATTCGTCCGGTACAAGTTCTTTCAAATAAAAGACTTCCGCCCCTTTCGTCGACGACAGCCATAAATTTACGAGTTGCAGATAAACGTGAAAGAGCGGCAGCAAACTTAGAACCCGCTCGCTGTCGGTAAAATCCAAAACGCTGTCAACCGCGTCCAATTCAGCGGCGATATTTCCGTGCGAAAGCAAAACTCCCTTCGGTTTGCCGGTCGTTCCCGAAGTGTAGATTAAAATTGCGTTGTCTTCATTTTCAGCGGGGGTTTTCTGTTCGGCAAATGCGGCAGGGAATTCAGTTGCTGACCAATCCTCAAACTTCTGAAATCCGTTTGTCGAATTATCATTACGCCAGACGACGGCGGGAATCGTTCTGCCCAATTTTTCCTGAATCTGATGATACTTTTCAGTTACGTGCGGCGACAAAAACGCAACTTTTGCTTCGGAATCTTCGATAAAATTTGTCAATGTTTCGATCTCGCCGTTCGGATCGAGCGGCACGCAGATCGCTCCAATATATAGACTTGCCAGATATGCAATTGCCCAGCACGGATGATTTTCGCCGATTACCGCCACGCGGTCACCCGGTTTTACTTCCTCCTGAATCAAACGATAGGCGACACTCCGAATTTGCCCGATAAATTCGCCGTAAGTAAAAGTTTCCGAATCATCGCCAACCACCCGCATCGCCACTTTGTCGGAATGAGATTCGCAGGATTCAATCAGTCTTTCGCAAAATTTTTTTGTTGGGTTAACCATAAATATTTACCAGACATCCAAATATAAGGACCAATTTTCGTCAATTTTTCTCAAACCATAAACTTCATCATTAATTTTTAGAGAATTAAACAAATCGTCTAATGAATCAACATAAAGTTCGGATGAAGTGTCTTCATTAAAGACATAACCTTTGTAATTTCCACCTACAAAAGAAGTTTGTGATACCCAAACTTCAAAGTAAATTTGTTCACTATTAAAACGGCGAATTTCAAGAACATCAAGTTTTTTCATTAACTTTTGGTATTTTTCAATTCTCGGATTTTGTGAAGCCGATTCACTTTCAAATGCTCCCTTAATGTAAATTTTCTTAACTTGCGAATCTTCCTTAAAAAGATTGATTAACTTTACAAAATCGTTCCTATCTTGATCTAATCTGTTGATCAAAACTTGGTCGGTTGGATATGGATTACCAAACCAAAAAGCCATAAATAGAACACAAATCACTCCGAAAAAAATGTATATTAAAGATGTTTTTGTGCTTTTTGAAAACATAATAATTTATAAATTCGGAACTCGCATTTTCAAAACCTTCGGTAAAATCTCGAAAGTCGCGGGCAGTTTTCCGGGCAGTTCGCCGTCGGTTTCGATGTTTATGATTTGATTTTCGTCAGCGGGACTTACTTCGATTCTTCTAGCCAAAGTGCTTTTTACTTCGGGTAGTTCGAGATGTGAACCGTTGTAGAGTTTGTAACCGTTCATAAAAATCCGTGCCGTGTTGATGTCGCCGATATTGATAAAATCAAGAAATCCGTCATTGATTTTCGCATCGGGAGCGATTTTCATTCCGCCGCCGAAAAACCTCGCATTGCAGACGCAGAAGTTCAGAGTTTGCAAGGAAGATTCCTCTTTATCATCAACTTTGACCTTAACCAGTTTATATTCTAATTCGAGAACTTCCTGTAATGTCGAATAAGCGAATTTTGCTTTTCCCTTGAACGTTCCGCCGAAGGGAAGCCATTTGAAAAGTTTGTTCGTTTTGACTCGTTCATTGATCGAAGCACTCAGACCGAATGATGAAACATTTAAGAAAAAACGCGATTCTTGCTCGTCTTTGAAGTTAACAAACGTAACTTTGCCGACATCAATCAATTTCGTTTCGCCTTCTCTCAAAGCCCTCGCCGCTTCGCGGTGTTCAGTCGGAATTCCGATTGTACGGCGAAAATCTCCGCCCGTACCCGATGGAATTATGCCCATCTCGACATCTCTGTTTTCAGATTGCAGAATTCCGTTGGCAACTTCGTTAATGGTTCCGTCGCCGCCGCACGCGATGATAAATTTTCGTTCTTTATCGGCGGCATTTTTGGCGATTATCGAACCGTCGCCCGCAGATTTTGTGAATGCAACCTGAAATGCTCCGAAATGAACCCGCAAATCCGACGCGACTCCCGCCCATTTTTCCTTCGTGGAACCGCCTGCCGAATACGGATTAACAACTACCAGCGGCAAATTCGGATTCGTTTTATCAGGTGAAAATGTTTTTGTTCTTTTAAGCAAGTTCGGATATTTCCTCTATATTATTAAATTTATCCGTTGATTCCGCTTAAACAGATATTACGTGTTAAAAATAACAACGTCGTGCGTCGCACATATTTGCCGGCAAACATAACACGGAAAATATCGTGAAATTATTCGTTCATCGAAAAAAAATTAATTCGTAAAATTAGCGAATTCAGATAAATCAGATTTATTTTAACATTAAGTTAATCTAAAAGAATTGTCTAATTTATAATGTGTGATGCGGAGGGTTTTTAACTTAAGAATGATAAAACTACTTGAACATAAATTCAGCAACATCAAGCAGATTTTGGGCGGTTCTGGCGTAAGTTGAATTCGGGGAATTGGAAATTACCTGACGAAGTTCGGTCAGGGCTTGTTCGCGTTGATTTTGAAAAAGAAGTGCTTCGGCATAATGAACTCGGGCATAATCGCTGTCTGGATTTATTTCTAATGCTTCCCGACAGGTTTTCAGTGCAGATTCAAAATCCTTTTTTTGCAAATAAACCGTTCCCAAACCGATTTTTGGAACTTCAGAATCGGGCATAAGTTCAATACAGCCCTGAAAAATTTTTTCAGCATCATCGAAATTTGCGGCTTCACGCATAATAAAACCCGTTTCGAGCATTACACGCAATTCTTCGGTGGTCGGTTTGATTTGTCGAACTTCCATAAAAAATGATTTCCCGTCAGCAAAGTAATCTCGAGGGAATTATTTTGCTGACAGGAAAAGTTGTAATAGAAAAATTAAGATTTAATATTATTAACAGCGGTCATTTCGCTGTCGTGTCTTGATTTCATCAAGTTCGACACGGTTGAAAATTCCTGTGCCTGCATACTGACTTTGTTTTGAACTTCGATCAGTTGATATGAATGCTTTTGCTGTTGAGCGGTCATCGCCTGATTCTGCTGCATCTGCATCGCATTTGCCTGCTGCGTATAAGCTTGCTGTTTTTCAAACTGAGCTTGTTGCTCATACAACGCACTCTGCGAACCGAAATCCGAACCGCTGCCGCCGCTAATTGCTCCACCAATTAAACTTCCGACTCCGGGAGCAACCAGATTCAATGCAGCACCGGCGATGCCGCCAATAACTTTCATAAATCCACCGCCGGATTTTTTCTGGGGTTGATTAATAGTATTTTTCGTAACGTCTGTCGGCATCGAGGGAAGTTGAACATTCCTCGGTGTTATCATTGGATCTCCATTTGGCATAATTTTTTCCTCTCTTTCTCCGTATGATTTTTTTCAGTAAACTTCAATTTGAAATTACTTACATTTATTACTTCAAATAAGTTATCGGTTGTAGCTTGAAAATGTTTCCTACTTTTTTCAAAAAACTATTCGGCGTTATTTTTTCGTTTTTCTTCTAAATCCAGTAAAAAATTCAAGGTTAAACTAATTGCCTTCAAAACCCTCGATGCTTTGACGGATTCCTCGGCAGTTCCGCGACGAACAACTGTATCAAGTTGTTCGCGGGTGGCATTCAGCTTCGTTCGCAAGCTATCCAATCCGATAGAATCTTCAGTTGCAAATAATTTTCCAATCGAAGGATAGTTGTATAATTGAGTTAAATCTTTCCCGATGGTTTCCCGGTGCGGCTCACTTTGACTGTCTAAATTCGGCTCTTTATCTTTCATAATGTTAAGGAAATAAAAATTTTTCGTTTTGGATTCTGAACTTATCAACATTTTTAGTATATATGTATAGAAAAGACAAGTAATTCTTCTAAAATTATTAACGGATAGAACTGAAAAGAATTAAATCTATCAAAATAACTTCGATTGGCGGAAAACAATTGGAGGACAATGGATAATTAAAGGCTTTAATTTATGCTAATATAAACTTACTAAATTTTATTTTTGAAATTTGCGAAAATGGAAAAAACTTTACAGGTAAAGAAACAAGGCACGAAAAAAGTCTTGTTTAAACAGAGTGTTGTGGACGAAAGTATCGTAACTGTCGGCAATAATCCAAGTGCGACGCTGGAGTTGAAGGATGCCCGAATCGCCCCGGAACAATTTGTGATTATAAATGAAAACAATCAACTGCTTCTGATGAACCGGGCGGACGGAACTACTGTCAACGATAAAAATCTCGAGTTGGGCAGCCGTGTTGAATTAAACAATGGCGATAAAATCGAAATTGGCAGTTTTGAAATAGAACTTATTGAAATAAGTCAAAATGGAGTTGCTGAAGTTGCCGAAATTAAGTCTGAAACCAAGAATGATTTGGCAGGCAAAACGGTTGATAAAGATTTCTCGGCAGTTTTGAACGGGTTGAAGGAAGAAGACAGTTTTTATTTTCAAATCATTAATGAGGAAAATATAATTGAAAGGGTTCTGTTCGATTCCGAAGAAATCTGGATGGGAACGAGTTTTGCGGAAAGTGCGATTAAGAAGGATAAGACTCAACTTGACGAAATTTTTGCAAGAATAAAGAAAGACTGGAGCGGAGCGGTAATCTATCCCGAAGAAGGCGAGGAAGTTTACTTAAATGACGTTTTGTTGAGCGAACCAAATCGCTTAAAAAATGAAGACGAACTATTTCTGGTTGATGAATTTGCCGAAGATGACGATATTCAAACGAAAATAACCTTTCACGAGCCGGTCGTGCTGCTTGCTCTGAATTCAATTCTGCCGGAAGATTTGCCCGAGCCGATTAACATCAGCGACCCGCCGGATAAATCGGAAAAAAACACTGAAGTTCGCAAAACAACAGGTGTTGAAGCTGTCAAAAGCGTTGTAACTGCCGAAAAAAAAAGAGTCCCGGTGAAACAACGAAGCGGGAAATTGTTCGGTTACTTTTCATTTCTCGAAGTATTGATAATGGCAGTCGGAACATTAGTTACGGCGGCAGTTATCTTCTTGGTTTTAGAATTTATATAAAATTCACGGAAATTATTTTATAAAATATCAAAGTTTGGTATATTTAATTTTATCAAACCCACAAAACAAAAAAGTATAAAATGAGTGCAACCGACAGCCCGCAAAACACAAGTTCCTTGTTTAATCAAATAAGTAGTGGCAAATTTAACGTTATAGTTTCAAACTATAAACACCTGCTTCTTCCGGTAATGCTGTTGCTTATCATCGGAACGCTTTTCGTTCCGCTGGAACCGTGGATGTTAAACTTTTTGGTGATTATCAATTTGGCGTTCTCGATTATCGTGTTAATTACGGCTCTGCTAATCAATACGCCTGTTCAGTTGACTTCCTATCCGACGATTTTATTGCTTTCGACAATTTTTCGCCTGACGATCAGCGTTTCGATCACGCGTAGTATTCTGACCAATGGTGAAGCCGGTTCGGTCGTGCAATCACTTGGTGAAACGACCGCTCAGGGCAATATCATTACTGGAGCAGTGATGTTTATCATCATTCTCGTCGTGCAGTTTATGGTCGTCGGAAAAGGTTCGGAAAGAGTTGCCGAAGTCGCCGCCCGGTTTACGCTCGATGCAATGCCGGGAAAACAGATGGCGATTGATGCGGATATGCGTTCGGGATTGATCGATCAGCAGAAAGCATTGGAATTGCGTAATGAACTGAGCAATGAATCACAACTTCACGGGGCGATGGACGGAGCGATGAAGTTCGTCAAGGGTGATTCGATTGCAACCATAATCATTGCGATAGTCAATATTATCGGCGGTCTGGCAACCGGAATGATGAACAATATGACGCTTGGTGCCGCTGCTCAGAAATACACGATCTTGACTTTCGGTGATGGTTTGGCGGCGGTAATTTCGTCGCTTTTGATCACACTCTCCGCCGGAATCGTCGTCACGCGGGTTTCCGCATCCGACACGGTGACGAACGTCGGTGCGGACATTGCCGATCAGATTTTTTCCAATCCGATGCCGTTTTATATCACCGGCGGCGTGATGATTCTTTTAACCTTAATCAATCTGTTATTTATTCCCGTTGGCTTGGTTACAATTGGCTTTGGTTATCTGCTGCAACGCCGTGAAACACAATTAAAAGAAAAAGGAATAACATTGCAGGGAAGTTCGGCGAAGCTCTCAAGCGGCGATGGTGAGGAAGAACTTGAGATGAGTTTTACCGTCCCGATGGCGGTTGTTGTCAGTCATACACTGAATTCTGTGATCGACAAAAAAACCGCTCACGGAGCGGCTTTTCGGGCGGAGATTCCGAAACTTCGGTCGGCTCTGTACTACGATCTCGGCGTAATGGTGCCGTATTGCTACATCGGTGGCAATGCCCCGCTCGGATTGAACGAATATTACATTGCCATCAAGGAAGTTCCCGTCGGTTACGGCTCGATTCGCCCCGATTGTGTCTATGTTAATGACTCGGCGGAGAACATCGAAGTTTTCGGAATCAGAGGTGAAGATGTATTAAATCCGGCGGATTTGCGACCCGGAGCGTGGATTCCCGCCGATCAGCGAAAAATTGCCGAAACTGCCGGACTCAGAATTTGGGAACCGTCCGAGGTTATCATTCTGCACCTTTCGCGGGTGATGAAAAAATATGCTCACGATTTTCTCGGAATTCAGGAAGCACAAGGTTATCTCGATTTTGTTTCACGCGGAATGCCGAAACTGGTTGAAGAAGTCGTGCCGAAAGTGATTTCCGTGCATCAGTTTACCGACGTTTTGCAAAGACTCGTGCAGGAAGGAATTTCAATTCGTGATACGAAATCAATTCTCGACGCACTAAGCGAGTGGGGCAGAATTGAAAAAGACCCGGTAATGCTGACCGAACACGTCCGGGCATCGCTCAAGCGGTATATTTCGTTTCGTTTTACGAGTGGACGCGATTCGCTGTTTGTCCACCTGCTTGATCCTGAAATAGAAGACGTTATTCGGAGTGCGATACGCCGCACTTCGACGGGAGCTTTTTTATCGCTCGATCCGACGATTGCCAACGACATTCTCGATGCTATCCGCCGCGAAATTTCAAGTCTGCCACCGACCGCTCAGGAGCCGATCATCGTTACCGATATGGATTTGCGGCGATTCGTGCGAAAAATGGTCGAGATCGAGTTTCCAAATCTGCCCGTGCTTTCGTATCAAGAACTTACGCCCGAACTGAATGTTCAGCCAATTGGCAGAATTACGATGCAAGTGTCAAATCCGACTGCCGGATTCGCTGCTTATGAACAGGAATTCGAAGAGTTGCCGGGTTCAACCCTGCCAATGGAAACTTAGATTCTGAAGGAGTGATCGGACAACTAATTTAGATTATAAAAAATGAAATTCAAATTAACCGGAAAAATTTCTCTGATGATGATTTTATTGATAAGTTCATTCTTGTCAAGCAGTTGCTCGGACACCAAAATTCAGACGGTTGATGAAGAAACCGAAGCTAATGAGATCATCAGCGTCCTGCGACAATACGGAATCGTTGCCCATAAGGTTGAGGGCGGCGAAGGCGAAAAAAAAGTTTTTGAAATTACAATCGAAGGCGGCGACGAGGAATACGGTGCGGCAATTCAGTTGATGGAGGATCACTGCCTGCCGATGCGGCTTCCGCCGAAGGTTGAATCGAGCGGGTTGGTTTCCTCGATGGAAGTTGAAAAAGCTCAGGAATTGCGTCGCAAGGAAATCGACATAGTTTCGCAGTTGAGAAGTTTTCCCGGTACGACGTGTGTTAAAGTTACGATTGGGACGGGTGAAGAAAGCAGTCTGTCGCTCAATCCGTATAAATCTACCGCGTCGGTTTCGGTAAAACATAAATCCGACAAATATTCGATCAACGAAAATCAGATTCGTTCAATTGTTTCCGGTGGTTTTTCGGGATTAGACCCCGACAAAGTAACAGTTTCACTTACAAAACAGCCCTTGCGTCCGCTCCCGGATTTTAATAAAAGCAGAAATTTCCGGCGAATTTTATATGTCAGCATAATTGGTTTAACGACTATTTTGCTGTTCGTCGGATTAGCAATTTTTCTAAGGAAACGCACCGCAAAAAGTGTCATCGGTAATAATCCGAACCAATTAGAGGATGATGAAAACGAACAGATCGAAGACGGGGAATTCGACGGCGATGCCGCTCTTTTAGAGGACGGAATGGACTCCGCTGCGTTCGAGAATTTTTTGAATGAAGAGGATGACGATAATGAAGTCTAGTTGAGAACCCGATGGAAAAATCAATTTCACAATCCGAACGACTCGACATTTTTCTAGCTCTGGCGACCTATTATGAGGGCGGACAGGAAACCGGAGAATTGGTTAGTCCTCCCGAATCAATTGAAACCGGAGTCTTACGATCTTTGTCCGCGATGGATAAACAAGAACTTAACATACTCAAAAGCAGGATCAGACGCTTTGAAATTCTATCGAATGAAGATCAGAAAGTATGGCAGGCATTTTGGCTGGAAAAACTGAAAAATCGCGGACATACGAACCGGCTCGATGCTAACATACATCCTGAACGAATTGCCGAAGTTCTTAAAAAAGAATCAGTTTCCGTCTGCAAACTGATATTTTCAAATTTACCGCAACAACTTGCCGAAAAAGTTAAAAACTTGCTCGAACAGACGATTGGCGGAGAGAACGAATACGGCTTAAATGAATTGCCGATTGAAGAAGTTTCGTTGATCGTCCGCAACAAATTTTTATCTAATTTCATATCTTTTGAAGATATTTACAAACCGAACGTGATTGATGAATTACCCGCAAACGAGTTGGAAAATTTTATACGAAACTTGGGTATCAGGGAAATTGCGATTACTTGCCGGGGAATGAAAACAAAGGAGAATCTGGCAATTTTCTTAAAACCTTTCAATGAAAAAAATACGAAAGAAATCGTTGTTAAGCTCACCGGACTCGGTGATTTTACATCAAAACGGGTCGTTTATTCGGAAAAGTTCATCCGTCAGAGTTTTGAAGAAATCAGTGATGCGAATGAAAGAATTCAAGAAATCGGCAAGCAGCTTTTAGCGGTAACATTCGTTCATCGAACCTTTAATGATAAACAGTTTACGATTCAGAAATTGCCGCTGAAAAAAGGTGCGGAGTTGAGCGATACGATGGTTCAGATGGCTTCAGCAGAAGCTGAGGTCAGCAGTCAGTTCACACAAATAACTGCGGAAATTCTGGAATCAGCAGACAACTTCAAAGAAGTCAAAAAATAATAACAATGCAGAAATTTGCAGAGCCGATCAATTTAATCAAAGCCGCCAACAACGGTCAAAATAAGCGTGCGGTGCTGAAAAATCAGATTATCCTTGCCCGCCGCGAAGCCCGTTCGATCATTAAACAAGCTGAAGAATATGCCGCCGGTGTGCGACAGGATGCAAAGATCGAAGCTGAGAAAAAACTAGCCGAAGCGTTTGAAAAAGGAACGGAAAATGCGTTGCTGGAATTCGAGCAGAATCTGCTGGAAACAAAGGAAATTCGTGAACGGGTCTTACGTGAAACAGAAAAAGATATATTGCGGTTAGCCGTTCGTTTGGCGGAAAAAATAGTCGGCAAGGAAATTGACGAAGATAAAGATACGATTAAAAGCATAGTTTCAACCGCTTTGCAGAATGCCCGTCAAAAAGAACGTATTACGATTCGCGTTAATCCCGCTGATCTGCCGACGGTTCAGCAGAATAATGAACAATTCAAATCAACTGCACAAACAAAATTCATAGATTTCGTCGCCGACCCGCGAGTTATTAAGGGCGGATGCTTGATTGAAAGCGAGGTCGGCACGGTTGATGCTCGGCTCGAAACACAATTTCGCGTGTTGGAGAGAGCCTTGCTTGCTCAAGCGGACGAAGAATTTATTCGTGATGCGTAACAGACCTTTACAAATGCTGAACTTAAAACCATACATCAGAGCTGTTGACTGGATTTCGTCGGTCGAGGTTCACGGGCGGGTGACGGAACTCGTCGGGCTTTTGATTCGAGCGGCAGTTCCCGGGGCGAGAGTCGGCGAAGTTTGTCTGATTTATTCACCGCACCGGGCAAAAACCCTGCGGGCGGAAGTCGTCGGTTTTCGCGGAAGTGAAGTTTTGTTGATGCCGCTCGGTGAAGTTTCCGATGTGGCGATGGGAGCGGAGGTCGTACCGACGGGAATGGCTCTGACGATCAAAGTCGGCGATAAAATACTTGGGAGAGTTCTTGATGGACTCGGTGAACCGATTGACGGTAAAGGAGTTATCGAAGATGCGACGGATCGTTCGGTGATGGCGAGTCCGCCTGATCCGATGAAACGCGAACGTGTTTCAAGAACTTTGAAAACGAATATTCGAGCATTAGATGGATTATTAACCGTCGGCGAAGGTCAGCGTGTCGGAATTTTTGCGGCGGCGGGTGTCGGGAAATCGACAACTTTAGGAATGCTGGCAAGAAGCACCGATGCGGAAATAAATGTCATTGCACTAATCGGGGAACGCGGCAGGGAAGTTCGAGATTTTCTCGAACACGATCTCGGCGAAGAAGGCTTAAAACGCTCGGTTTTAATCGTCGCCACGTCTAACGAACCGTCGCTGATTCGTATGAAAGCGGCGTATGTCGCTACTGCTGTTGCGGAGTATTTCCGCGATCAGGGCAAAAGAGTTTTGTTTATGATGGATTCCGTTACACGTTTTGCGAGAGCTTTGCGTGAAGTCGGACTTGCCGCCGGTGAACCGCCCGCCCGTGCCGGATTTCCGCCATCGGTTTTCAGCGAATTACCGCGATTATTGGAACGAACGGGAAACTCCGATAAAGGTTCGATTACGGCATTTTATACAGTTCTCGTCGAAGGCGACGATATGACCGAACCGATTGCCGACGAAACCCGTTCAATTCTCGACGGACACATCGTTTTATCGCGTCAACTCGCCGCTCAGGGACATTATCCGGCAATTGACATCAACGAATCCGTTTCCCGCGTAATGCAGTCCGTCGCCGGAAACGAACACATAAAATCCGCTAATATACTCCGCGACGTTCTCGCAACTTACGAAAAACAAAGAGATTTGATCCTTATCGGAGCTTACAAACAAGGCAGCGATAAACGCACCGATTACGCGATTTCTAAGATTGATGCAGTCAACGAATTCTTAAAACAGGGAATAGATGAACAAATGCCATACGAAATTGCGGTTGAGAAATTGAAGCAATTATTTTAGATAAAAAAATACCCGCCGAGTTACATTCTTCGACGGGTTTTAAATTAAAGAAACAGGAGGAATCAGAATAGACTTTCAAGATTGATGTAAAAAATTGTCAATTTTCAAGATCGTTCAACCGTGTCAGTCTGTAGAATAGATGATGGTTGAAATAAATAAGTTGCTAGAAAATATTTTTTATCTTCCATAACTTAAAATCATCCCGCCTTTTCCGACCGTCCAGCCGTATTTTTTCTTGATGAATAATCCATAGAGATGATTTTCCGTATTACTCGATTGCTTAATCCACGTTAAGCCGCGGTCGTTGGAACGCAAAATCGTCCCGTTTGCTCCGACAATCCAACCGTTTTTATCATCCGAAAAATCTACTCTGAATAGTTTTGACTTTACGGGTGATTCCGTTATTGTCCAACTATTGCCGCCGTTTTCTGTTCGTAGAATCGTGCCGTTAAAACCGACCGCGTAGCCGGTTTGTTCATCGCGGAAATCTACATTATATAAACTTTCTCTTGTTCCCGAATCTTGTATCCGCCAACTGTTGCCGTTATCGTTTGTAGCGAGAATCGTGCCTAAATCACCGACGATCCAACCGTTCGCTTTGCCGTCGAAATCAAGGTGAAACAGTTCAACTTTGGTCGGCAGAATCAGACGCGACCACGTTTCGCCGCCGTTATCGGTTCGCAGTAAAAGACTGCCGATAACTAAATCTCCATCGTTTTTATCAAGCACCGTGCCGATTATAAAACCCTGCTTTTTGCCGTTGAAACGAATGCTCAAAAATTCGGGAACGCCATCGGAAAACTCCTTCGGATTGATAATCAAAGCCTCCCGCCAACTCTCGCCGCCGTCTTTAGTTACAAACATTTTTCGTCCCGCGACGAGATAACCGTCATCACTACTGCGAAAATATATCTCGTTGATATTCGCCGCCGTATTGAGGATTTTTCGTTTCCAATTTTTCCCGCCGTCCTTCGTGTAGGCAAGATAACCTTCATCGCCCGCGATCCAACCGTCGTCGGACGAAGTGAAAAATACACTGATTAGATCGCCCGTTCCTTCCGGTTGATTTCCTTTCCAGCTATCTTGAGCATTGACGAATCGTATTGAAACCAAGCCGAATATAAATAATAAAAGTAATTTTTTATTTAACATCAAAAAAATCTCCTGTGAATCGTAATAAATTTTTACGCAAAAAATGGTAACTTTTTGCCTTAATCTTTTTATTATAGCAAAAAGTTACCAAATTAAATTATATCCGTTGAATTCGCCGTCAAAATCTACTCGGTGATTCGATAAACTTTATTGTTCCAGACGACGACAACCTGTTTTCCGATAGCGAGATATTGTGCCAAACCTTTTTCTTTATTAACGAGTTCAAAGTAAGCGTCGCTTGCAAACTTAATATTTACTTCGGGAAGTTTCGCTTCTTTTTTAAACTCGGCATCAATCCAGTTTGAATTTGAATTAAAAAAGTTCTTTGTGCCGATGAATTGGTTTGAAACCGTGTTGCCGAGATAAACTGACGGAGAGACATTTCTATCGTCTTTATCACCGCGTCCGTTCCCATTTCCGCCTCCACTTCCGGCGGTTACATCTACGGTTACATTCGACTGCAAAACATTTTGCTGACGGCTCTGCTTAACGGCACTGCGTCCCGTTTCTCTTTTCATATCACGGGAAATAGTTTCATCATCAGCCATCAAACCACCAAACGCACGACCTTGAATTTCGCGGGCTTTGTAACTTCCGTCCGTTGCTAAATACGAAGTATATGGCGTAACTATTCCGTAGCGTGTGCCGAGGTCAACGATTTCGTCTTTGAGTTCCTTATTTTCACCGTTCGAGCGGATTTGTTCGATCAGCCAACCGACGCGGCGTGATGCCCAGAGTCGCGGTAGAAAATCATTTTTGCGGTCATTTAGCGGAAAGTCTAGATTGTTATAACGAAATTCCTTCGTTCGGTTTCCGCTTTTACCGCTTAATTCAAAGGAGATATTTTCAAGTTCGCTCGAATTTTTGTAACGTCCGATAATGACAACCTGCATTCCTTTGAAAATATCGGTCAACTCACGCGGATACATCAAATCGGGATTCAGTTTGCCGAAATCCAGTTTGATGCCGGACAAAACAGGCGAATTTACTTTGCTGAAAAAGCTGGAAACTTTTATTTCTAAATCCTCTTTCGGTTCGATGTAGTCGGCTAAACCTTTATTTTCGGCGGCTAATTTATCGAGCAGACGCGTGTTGACATCATAACCGACACCGAACGGGAACAGACGCAAGCCTTTGACTTCGACTTTGTTTAAGTTCGCAAGAATTTTATCAACATCCTGTTCGCCGACGGTCGGTATTCCATCGGTTAAAAAGACGAGCATTTTCGGACGCTCCGACGAATCGAATTGACCGAGTGCGGCTTTTAATGAATCATTGATGTTCGTGCCGCCGTTCGGTTTTAAGGTTTTAACGAACTCATCACCCTTTTTCTTGCCAACGGAATTGGCTTCGATCAAACTCGTTTCCATCAGATGTTCTTCGCCCGCAAAATTTATGACATTGAAACGGTCGCCGTCGTTCAGACTCTGAATGCCGAAATTCAACGCCGGACGAGCCTTTTCCATCTTGCCGTCTTCCGCCATCGAACCCGAAGTGTCAAGCACGAAAACCACGTCTTTATTGACTATTTCGCGGCTGGCAACTTTATCATTCGGCGACAGCATCAGCAAAAAATAACCGTCTTTGCCGGGTTCGCGGTAAGTTATCAGAGATAAACCGAAATCCTTATCTGATAATCCGTAAAAAAGTTGAAAATCATTGGCGTTATTTGATGTTTCAAACGAAATCGTCGCTGATTTTTCGGCTTTATTGTTGATCTCGACCGAATGCGTCGGCGAGTAAATATTGCGAAGTGCTTCGTTGCCGATAATCTCGATCTTGCCCGAAACCTGCATCGGCGTTTGATTATTTCCATTTGCTGGTCGGCTCGAATTGTTCATTTCGCGGTTCGGGAAATCACCCTGATTATTATAAATATTTTTCCCCGTGCCGAGCGGATAACGATAGGCGACCGTTCCCGAATCGGCTTTCAAAACCTGCGAATATGTCAATTCGAGTTTTTTATCGGAGTTCGGCGGAATCGGGAAAATCGAGGCTTGAAACAAATCTTTTCCGGCATATTCTAGCAAACCGGGGTCTTTTAAAGTGCGGACGATTTCGTTATAAATCTTCCTCGCTTCTTCGCGTGAACGAACTTCACCGACGAGTTTTTTGCCGTTTTCCCAAATCGCAAACTGCTCGACCGAAGCATCTTCGGGAATCGGAAAAAAATATGTTCCTTCCAGAGTTTGCGAGGTGTCATTTCTGAAAACCTGCTCGACGCGGGTGGTCGCCACCTGCCCTTTAATTTTCGTATCAATTTGAATAGATTTAACCGGCAGAGCATTCGGCAAAGGCGTTTGCGGTCGCGGATTCGGACGCGGGCAAGGTCGGCGGATGTCGCACGGTCGCGGAATGATAACTCCTTGTGCCGAAACGATTTGTGATGAAATAAATATTGTAAACAAAAATGCAGCTAAACCAAATACTTTTTTTGCGTTCATAAAAAATTCTCCTGAAATTTGAAGGGCGAGCGTTCACTTTTTGGATTGACGTTTTTTCTTTGACGTTCGATAGAACGAATCTAGTTGCATCATCTTGCAACTTTTTCTACAGAAAAGTGTGTTTAGAATGTATAATCAAAACAATTCAAAATTTCGGAGAATTAGAATGAATCACAAGAAAATTATCTGCACGATTATTTTGGCATTATTGTTAGCTTTAACTATATCTGCTCAAAAACCGCTTGCTTCAAAAGAACAATTAAATGTTTGCAATTCCGAAACGGCTCTGCAACTTGTTAATAATCAGGTTGTCGAAGCGAAAAAAAATACTGAACCTGTCAAGCAAATAAATATTCTTCTGCGGGCGGCGGAATTTTCGTGGGATTTGGACGAACCCGTTTCACGCGGATATTTTCAAAACGCTTATTCAACCGCGAACAAGTATTTCGATGAAAACGGATTTGTCGAAACAAAACTAATCAAAGATAAACCATCTCAAATAATGATGAATGAGCCGGATTACAGATTGGAAGTCATTCGTTCGATTGCAAAAAAAGACGGGAAGTGGGCAAAAACTCTGACCGAGGAAGTTTTGAAGGAATACGAAAAGAATCTGAAGGACAGAAAACAAAAAAATAAAGATAAAGAACCGGATGATTTTGCCCGTATCGCTTTGGAAAATGTCGATAACAATCCTGAATTGAGTAATTATCTGTTTGCTCAGATTATGAAATATCCGCTCGAAGGTCGCTGGCATTGGATTCTGCAAGGTTTAGCCAAAAAAAATCAACCGTTTGCCGATGAACTGTATAAAAAATTGATCGTCAACTATCGTGCGGAAACACCGCGAAGATTGTTGTTCTTATCCGGCTATCCGTTTGCACGAGATCGGATTATGGGAGTTGATAAATTCCAATACAGTGGTGGATTTACTGTTACATTTTCGCCGAACATTCCTCTGCAAATCGCTTTTGCCGATACATTTTTCGCCCGCATCAACGCCCTTGCTTCCGTTCCGAATATCGGCAGTCAGAAAGATGAGGAATATCGTTTGGTCGAACCGGCGTATATGGTTTCGGCTCTGGAAGATTTAGAACCTTATATCCAGCAAAATTTCCCGCAGATGCTGCCGCAATTGAATCTGGCAAAATCAAAAGCGAATGCTTTATTAACGGCGGAAAACAGGGAAAGTATGGAACAAAGAGGAAGCTATTTCAAAGAGGTTAGCTCAACTATCGAAGAGAGGTTGGCAAAACTCGAAGACCTCGACAGCGAAGGAAAATTGACCGATGCCGATATAATCAGAATCGTAATATTTCTTAATAAGGAGGAAGAATTTGAAAAAGCCGAAACTTGGCTGGATAAAATAAAGGAAGAAAAAGCACGCGGCGAAACCATCAGTGCTTTTTATCACAAACGCTCGAATGTCGCACTTGAAGCGGGAAATTTTGAAGATGCGAAGAAATATGCCGACCAAGTGCCGGAACTGGAATTTCGGGCTTATCTCTATTTCGATATTGTTTCAAAACAGAGCAAAAATTATAACGATGCGGCGGATGTGCGGGATAATCTGATCGAAGTTTCGACGTTGGCACGCAAAACGAAAGATTCCGTCGGCAAGGCACAGGTTTCGCTCGGGTTAGCATACATTTACGAAGACATCGAGCATTTTCAGGCTCTCGGCGAAATCAGCGAAGCCGTCAGAGTTATTAACAAACTGGAAAATCCCGATATATTTTCGTCATCTATCAATAGGCAAATCGTAACTAAAGGATTTGCAAGTTATTTCAGTTATTCAACGCCCGGATATAATCTGGAAAATGCGTTCGAGAAGATCAGCAAAAAGGATTTTGATCTGACATTGGCACACGCACAGAGTTTGGATGACCGGTATTTTCAAACGCTGGCGGTTTTGGCGGTTGCAAAAAATTGCGTGGAAAATTCTAAAAAAGAATTGGAAGATGCGAAGAAAAAAGCTGTCAAAGAATCAAAGAAACCAAAAAATTAAAATAAATCATCGTCTTCAATGAGAGCTTGGTCAACGATTTTGTCGAATCTGGCACGGATTTTTTCGACCAGCGATTCGGCTTTTTGGACGTTTAGTTCTAAGGTCGTGCGGCGTGATTCGAGTTGTTGGAGGAGAACTTCGTTGTTGTCTTTTTCGAGTTTGAGTGAAACTTTTCTTTGCTCACGCAGGTCTTCCGGACGGAGTGAACCCGTCAGATTTATGGAACTTTGAATGCTTTCGGGACGGAGCATAAATTCCAATTGTTTTGCTTTAAGCTGCAATTCGTTTTGTTTATCTATTAAATCGTAAAGCTGTTTCCGCAATGCGTCCGCCCGAAGTTCGGTTTTGGTCAGAAGGTCTAGATAGGTCATCATTTTCTTCTGTTTTTCCGATGCCGAAAGATTTTCATCGGTCGAGGTCGAAGTTTTACGACGCGGCAGTTTTAGCTCATTTTCGTTATTTCTGTCGGACAATTCGTTGACAGTTTCAACATCTTCTTCATTCTCAACCTGATTTTCAAGCACGGTGTCGGAATCCCGGCTGATAATTTCAGGAATACCGCGGTTCGGAGTCGAACGCGGAGTTTGTGCAGACGCATTGCCCGCAGATATGCCTGAAATGGTTATGAAAACAAAAACTGTGAGAAAAATAAACAGTTTTCGTAAGTTTAACTTGGATAAAATTTTATGCGTCTGCATATTGATTATTTTCCTTAATTTTTTGGTCTATATCCGGCTTTTTTGCAGGAATTAAATCACCTGTAAAAAATTCCGTGATATTCTTTGCCGTGCCGACGAACGGAATCGCATCGAGTCCCGAATCAACTACGCCGCGAACCAGTCCTTTTTTCCTGACGTTGTAGCCGACCAGACCGAGTGCCATTACCGAACCGACGTAAGGAACTGATTTTGCCAGCTTTTGTGCCAGTCGCCAACCGCCGGCATTGATTGCCTTTCTTTTCAAACTTGGTGTATCTTTTGCCATAATTGTTTTACTATCTCAATGTTTAGTTTATACTTCAATTTATTCAGATGACAAATTCGATACCTAGCTTTGCACGATAAAATAAAAATAAAGTTGCAGAAAATTTAAACTTATGACATTAAGAATAGAAAACCTGTCAAAAAAATACGAGGACGTGTGGGTTTTAAACGACATTTCCTTTGAGGTCGAGAAAGGTGAAATATTTTGTATCTACGGGGTGTTGAACGTCGGCAAATCCGTGTTGATTCGAACTTTAGCCGGAAATGAAAGCATTGACGGCGGCAGAGTTATATATAATGAAAAAGATTTAACGGACTGTTCGTGCGACGAGCGGGGTTTTTATTTTCCCGATATTTCCAACGATTCCTATTGGAAAACGCTGTTTCAAACAAGGAATCGGTCGGAATTAAGCGACGGTGAAGGTCAGGTTCTGGCAATCGAACACGTCATCGAAAACGCTCTGGCAGACGGCGTTTTGCTGTTGGACAATTCATTTTGTCAAATGGATAAAAATACAAGATTGAAAAATTATGACTTAATCAAAGATGTCGTTAAGCATAGAAATCTGGCGGTTTTGTTTGCGACGAACGATTATGAGGAAGTATTTCAGTTAGCCGATAAAGTCGCGGTTCTGGTCAACGGCAGAATTCAGCAGATCGGAACTCCGAAGGAAATATATGAAAATCCGGTTTCAAAAAAAGTTGCCGAAGACTTCGGGAATTACAATATAATTGAAGCACGCCGCGTTGAATCCGGCAATTCCGCCCAACCCGAATACTTTACGCTCGAAGGTGAACACACGATTTCCGCTGCAAAAGTTGAAGACATCAAACCGGGAATTATCAATCAAACCGTTTCACTGGCGATTCATCCCGAATATGTTTCGATCTCGACCGGAGCATCTTTTCCCGAAGATAATCTAATCAAGGCAAAAGTCACGGAAATAAAATTTCAAGGTTCGACCACGCTCGTTACGCTCGATGCCAACGGTTTGGAAATTCGGGTTTTAGTTCTGCGGGCGGTCGGTTTAACAGTCGGCGATGAATATATGGTCGGACTTCCGCCGGATCGGATTTTGGTACTGGAAGATTAGACTCAAAATTTAAGATTAAAGATTCAAGAATTTCTAGGTTTTTATTTCCTATGTCGGAAAACACTCTAAAAACTCGGAGCGAACAAAATAAAATTCAAAAAAATAAACCTCTGTTGCCGTTACCGGAAGAAATTTCCGCGTTAAATGCGACTGAGCGGTTTGCTTTTCGGTTAACGCACCGGATGAATTTGGGCGTTTGGAAAAGAGTCTGGACGTTTTGCCAGCGGCATCTCGGTTCGCTCTGGATTAAGATCGCAACGTATAATCTGATGAATGTTTTCGGTATCGAAAATATCGAAAACTCCGACGCGGCACGACCGCTTCTGCTGGTTGCGAATCACCGTTCGTTCTTCGATATGTATGTCGTTTCAAGCGTCATTTTCCGCCAAACGAAACGTCCCGTAAAGTTGTTTTTTCCGGTTCGCGGCAAATTTTTTTACACGAGTCCGGTCGGTTGGTTCGTTAACCTCGTGATGGGTTGGTGGTCAATGTATCCGCCGTTTTTTCGTGAAGATAAAGAGGCTAAAAAACGCGAATTCGATAAATATGCACTGCGTCGTTTGATTCAAATCTGTTCGGAAGGCGAAGCACATATTATCGGATTTCACCCCGAAGGCAAGCGGAATCTGAATCCGAATCCGTACGAATTTGCGAGAGTTCAGCCCGGAGTCGGAAAAATTATCTTTGAAGCCGAACCGCAGGTTATTCCCGTCTTTATCACGGGTTTGGGAAACGATCTGCCGAAACAGGTTCTCGGAAACTGGACGGGCGGCGAAAAAATCCGCATCTGGTTCGGCGAAGAAATTGATTTTACGGAGTTTTTAACCAAGCGAAATTCCGTCCGTACACATAAGAAAATCGCCGATTTCATAATGGAAAAAATCGGCGAACTCGGTGCAAAAGATAAAAAGTTGATGGATAAGTGATAGATTTTTACTGATTTCCCAAAAACTTTTGTGATGAAAAAGCGAGTTGTTTTGCCTGCGGAAGTGTCTGAATCGCCCGCAAAACCTGCTCGTTACGCTCAACTAAGATTTGCTCCGCCGTCGTTGTGCCGTATTTTGCCGTGATGAGGTTGTAGCGAATTCTCTCGGAAATAAATTTCGATTCATTATCAATTTGTGCATTTGAAAAACCATTTTCGGTTTGAATAAATTCTTTGAACGCCTGAAAAATTTCCGGTGTAATCGCAAATTCGCTCGAATCTATACGGTGACCGAATTCTATTTTGCCGTTTATTCTATTGTTTTCCAAGCCTTTAACTTTTCCCGCCGCCAATTTTCGGGTAAATAAAAATATCGGATCAAACATTTTATTTTGCAATCTCGTGATTGAAGCGGATTCGACCAACGCATCGGGCGTGATTCCGTCGCCGCCGTAAACTTTTCTGCCGCTGACGGTTTTTTTGACGGAATCATTTCGCTGGTCATCGGTCAGACTTATTTTGTGCTGATAATAATCATATAAATTTCCGTTTGAGTAATTTCGCTGAATCGAACGCCCCGAAGGCGTGAAGTAACGGGCGGTTGTCAGAGTTAAACCGGCACCGTAGGGCAAATCTAAAACGCTCTGCACCAAACCTTTGCCGAAAGTTTTTTCGCCGACGATCAACGCCCGGTCATAATCCTGCAAAGCTCCCGCAACGATTTCCGAAGCGGACGCACTTTCGTCGTTGACGAGAACGACGAGCGGAAAATTTTCCGGTCGTTTGTTGCGGGAAGTCCATTTTCGATTGTCTATGACGAGCCGACCTTTTTGCGAAACGATAGTTTTGCCATACGGCAGAAACTGTTCGGCAACCCGCACCGCTTGTTCCAGAATTCCGCCGGGATTATTTCGCAAATCCAAGATCAACGAATTCATTCCCTGTTTTTTCAGCTCCGCGATGGCGGCAGTTAATTCGTCGTTCGTCGTGTAATTAAAACCATTCGACAAATCAATGTAACCGATGTTGCGGCGAAGCATATAAAAGTCGGGAAGTGACGGTTGAGCAACGCGATTACGGCGAATTGCAACCGTTTCGATCTTGCCCGAATCCGCCCGTTCGACCTTTATTTCGGCGACCGTTCCCTTACGTCCGCGAACCGCATCACGCACATAGAGCGAAGTTTTACCGGACATTTTTTCCTTGCCGACCATCAAAATTTTGTCGCCGAAACGAAGTCCGCTGAGATATGCGGGCGAATCGGGAAAGGTCGAAGTGATGTAAGTTTCAAATTTTCCGTTCAATTCATAGTTGGCGATATTTGCTCCGATGCCGAAATACTCGGAACGCTGATCGCTTAGTAATTCGTTATATTCTTCGGGATCGAAATAATTTGAGTGCGGATCGAGCGTCGAAAGCATCGCGGAAATGGCAGCTTTCGTCAATTCGTCAACCGCTTTTTTCCCCTGTGTGTCAACGTGGTTTTTTTTGATAATATCAAGTGCTTCCTCAAAGTCGGCAACGATTTTATTCTGTCCGATTGGCGGTGAATTTCGCAAGTTTCCAAGGTTTGATTTCGGAGTTGAAGCCGAAAATAACTTGCCGCGGCTGATGCTGAACGGATCAACCCGCGGTGCTTGTGAAATTTGCTGCGGCTGTTCCTGAGCATAGGAAAAAACTGCCGATAAAAACAGAAATGCCGTAAGAAAAACAAACCGATGTTTCATAAAAAAATGTGCCTCGCTGAAACAGTTTTGCCGCAACTGTGGACTCTGCGAATTTTTGGATAAAATTGTGTTTTGTAAATTTTACAAAACACGAAAACCATTCGCAAGCCGTTAGCTCAAGCGTCCACTGTTGGAATCTCAAATTGTATTTGCTTATTGGAAAGTAGTAATCAGAAAACTATTCCAATAATTTAGCTCGCTTTTTTGCCAAACAATAAATTTACTTACAAATTTTGAATTAGGATTGTTTGGGATTTACGATGATTGACGGGTAACGAAAGGTATCGCGGATTTCGTTTTTTTTTAGGACAGCCGATGTCCATCAGCAACGCCGAAAATGAGAAACTTTCTTTAGGGAAGTTGACCAACAGACGGGTTATTCGACGCAAACGATTTTAGCCACGCCGCTGCAATATGAAGGCGAAAAATCGGCGTTTTGGAATACGTCAACCGCATCGGCGAACCGCCTTACCTATCCGCACATCGTCGGAACAATCGCTCTGATTCTGGAGAAATTTCCTAAATCAACGCCGTTTAACTTCAAATCAGCTTTGTTTTCAATCGCTGTCAAAAATAAAAATACGACCGATTGAACCGCTTTGATTTTTCAAACGTAAAATGCTTTCATTAAAGATTACGGTTTCAAAAATCGTATGTTTTACAGAAATTAAATTTTATCAATAAAAATTATGTCAGAAAATTTAAATTTGTCCGATTTGCAGCTGGAAGATTACACGCTTGAAAACGGTTTGCGGGTGGTTTTGAATCCCGATAATTCGATTCCGGTCGTGTCCATCGCGGTGTATTACAACGTCGGTTCACGCAACGAACGCGAAGGTCGCACGGGTTTTGCACATTTGTTTGAACATATGATGTTTCAGGGTTCGGAAAACGTCAAAAAAGCCGAGCATTTTCAATTTATAATGAAAGCCGGCGGCACGATGAACGGCACGACGAGTTCGGAACGCACCAATTATTTTGAAACGCTTCCGGCAAATCAATTGCCGCTCGGATTGTGGCTTGAGTCGGATAGAATGCGGACGCTTGCCGTAACGCAGGAAAATCTCGACAACCAACTTGAAGCGGTTAAAGAAGAAAAACGTCTGCGATACGACAATCAACCGTATGGTGCGATTTTCGATATTTTGATCGAAATGATGTATAAAAATTTCGCCAATTCGCATTCGACCATCGGTTCGAGGGATGATTTGGACGCGGCAACGGTTGAGGATTGTCAGAATTTTTTCAAAATGTATTATGCCCCGAATAACGCCGTTGTGGTCTTGTCGGGAGCGTTTGAAACGAACGTTGCGAAAGGTTTGATCGAAAAATATTTCGCCACGATTCCAAGTCAGAACGAACCGCCTTCGCTCGATGTTTCCGAGCCGGATGAAGTCGCTCAAAATTATCAGAAATACGAAGATAAACTGGCACCTTTGCCCGCTTTTCTGATGGGTTGGAAAATTCCGCCGCGTCGGACAAGCGAATTTTACGCACTTTATTTAGCCGGAAAATTACTCTACGACGGCGAAAGTTCGAGACTTTACCAAAAACTCGTTAAAGGCGAGGAATCTTTGACACAACTGTTCGGATTTACCGACGAACGCCGCGGACCTTCGGGAATAATGATCGGTGCAATTCCGAAACCCGACAAGGATTTGGACAAAATCCGTAAAGCGATTATCAATGAAATCAAAGATATTGCGGTGAACGGTGCGACGACTGAAGAAATGGAAAAAATCCATAACCAATTGATCAACGACGAAGTTCGTTCGCGTCAGTCTTCATCTTCACGCTCGAAAAACATCGCCGAATTTACGCTTTATGACGGCGATCCGACGTTGATAAATTCGGAAATTAACGACCTGTTAGCAATTTCCTCCGATCAAATAAAAGATGCCGTTGACAAATATCTGAACACGGAAAATCGTTCTTTGCTCGATATTGTTCCGGCAGAAACCGATAAATAATAGATTTCACCACGGAGGCACAGAGTTCACAGACAATTTTATTTGATCAGAGAAAATATTCTTTAAAATATTGAAAATCCTGGGCTTCTGCGGTGACAAAAAAAACCGAACTAAATTATGACAGAAGAATTCCGCAAAACCGCTCCCGAACCGCTCGAAGCGATTTCATTTAACGTCCCGAAACCGTTTGAAACAAAATTGTCGAACGGGCTGAAGATTTACATCGTCGAAGACAAACGCCATCCGCTGATAAATTTTCAGTTGGCTTTTCCGAAGGGCGATGTTAATGATCCGTCCGATGGAATCGGCATTACTTCGACGATGGGAGCGATGATTAACGAAGGAACAGAAAACTATTCGAGCCGCGAACTCGCCGAAAAAATCGAAAATCTCGGTGCAAGTTTGGGTGTCAGCGTTGGTCAGGACAATACGATTGTCAATGCAAACACGTTGGCAATGTATCGGGCGGAAATTATCGAACTGATCGCCGAACTGGTTCTGCGACCGACTTTTCCTGAAGATGAACTCGAACTCTATAAACAAAATGCCCTCGAAGGCTTGAAATATCAGCGTTCGCAACCGGATTTTCTAGCGGATGAACACGTCGGCAAAATCGTTTACGGTTCGCATCCTTACGGTGTTAATTCGCCGATGGAAGATGACATCGAAAAATTGACGCGGGATCAATTGGTTAACCAACACAAGAAAATATTTATTCCAGATAACGCGATGCTAATTGTCGTCGGCGATGTTGACAGCGAAAGTTTGGTCAAAGAATTTGCAAATGTCTTCAGCGAATGGCAAGGCGGCGAAGTTGATGCTCCCGAATTTCCGTCTTTCCCGGAACGCAGCGGACGTAGTATCACAATAGTTGATCGTCCCGGTTCTTCGCAGTCGAACATCGTTCTGACAAACATCGGAATTGACCGCAAAAACGCCGATTATTTTCCGGTGCTGGTGATGAATCAGATTCTCGGTGCGGGTGCATCTTCGCGGTTATTTATGAATCTGCGTGAAGAAAAAGGCTACACTTACGGAGCTTATTCGAGAACTTACACAAAACGCCTCGGCGGTTCATTTGAAGCAACTTCCGAAGTCAGAACTTCCGTCACCGGCGATTCGATGAAGGAGTTTTTCTACGAACTCGAAAGAATCCGCAACGAAAAAGTTTCGCAGGACGAACTGGACGACGCGAAGAATTATCTGACCGGAGTTTTTCCGCTTAAAGCCGAAACGCAGGGCGGTTTGACGGGCTTGATCGTATCGCAGGTTTTGTATGATTTGCCGGAAGACTACTTAGAAACTTACCGGGATGAAGTCAATAAAATCACGCTTGAAGATGTCGAAAGAGTTGCGAATAAATATGTTACGCCGGACAAGATTGCCATCGTTATCGTTGGCGATGCGGAGGAAGTTCTGCCGCAAATAAAATCTTATTCGGAAAATATCGAAATTTTCGATGCCGAAGGAAATCCGCGGGATTTAAAGAAATATGTTCAGGATAAAAATGCTGAAACTGCCGATGCTGCCGGGAATTGGACATTGACCGTCGAAGCGATGGGACAGGAATTAGAAGTTAATTTATCAATCGAACAGGACGGCGAAAATGTTTCGGGGAAAATTGAATCCGCCTTCGGTAGCGGCGAAATTAGCGATGGAAAAGTTGCCGGAAACAAGTTAACTGCAACTGCCACGACCGATTTGCAAGGTCAATCAGTCGAACTCGGAATTAAAGGAACGGTTGACGGCGATTCGTTGGAAGGAACAATAAATGCTCCGATGATTCCGATGCCGTTGGAGTTTAAGGGAAACAGAAATTAACATTTCATCATTTCAAATAAACATTGAAGTTATGAAGTTGAAGCAATTTTCAACTTCATAACTTTTTTAGAAAAAAAGTCATTATATCAAAGATTTTTTACGGGTCGGAAAAACAATCATTATTGAAATTGAAATTTATTTTCATTTAAGCTAAAATTTATTTTCTTGAAGGGTTGAAATTATTATAACCGTCAGATTTTAAACTTATGAGATTAGCAAATTTAGAAGCCGGAACGACAGCGAAAGTCAAAGCGGTTCACGGTGATGACGCGATTGCAAAAAGACTGATGGAAATGGGAATCGTTCCCGGCGTTTCGATTCGTTTAATAAAAGCCGCACCGTTCGGTGATCCGATTGAGGTTCGCGTGCGGGGTTATCATCTGGCGATGCGTCGCAATGAAGCGGAAACGATTGAGATTGTCCGGTAAATTATTGAAAAAGGAAACGCGGAAATCGCGTTAAAAATTTGCAAACACTAAATACTACAAAAACATTAGAAAAACCGACGACAGCAGTTCAGGATTCGCAAATATATATTGCCTTAGCAGGAAATCCGAATGCCGGAAAGACGACGCTGTTCAACGCTCTGACGGGAATGCGTCAGAAAACCGCTAATTACTCGGGCGTAACGGTCGAACGTAAAGAAGGACTTTGGAAAATCGGCGACGATGACCTGCGTTTGATAGATTTGCCCGGACTTTACAGCCTCGATGCAACTTCGCTTGACGAAAAAATTGCCCGCGAAGTTCTGATGGGCAAACTTGCCGATCTGCCGAAACCCGCAACCATCATTGCCGTCGTAGATGCGACCAATCTGGAACGAAATTTATATCTCGTAACGCAGCTTCTGGAATTCGGAATTCCGGTGGTGATTGCTCTGACAATGGTTGATCTTGCCGAGAAACAAAACCTTGAAATTGACGTAGCGAAACTCGAACAGCTTCTAAAAATTCCGGTCATCGCCGTCAAAGCAAAACAAAAAATCGGCGTTGACGAACTTTCAGCAAAGGTTTTAGAAACTGCAAAAAGTTCGGAAAAACCGCAAACAAGTTGGATTTCGAACGCCAATGTTTTCGGCGAAAAAACCGGGCAAGATGAGATACACTTGAGTCTTTCAGATAATCAAGCCGCCAACAAACAGATTTTCGCACGCTACAATTTTATTTCCGACGTTTATCAGCAATCGGTCAAGCCTGTGGATGAATCGGAGGCGAAATTCTCCGAAAAGATTGACAGGATTCTAACGCATAAATTTTTCGGCTTGGTTATTTTAGTTGCGATTCTCCTGCTCGTTTTTCAAACAATTTTCACGTGGGCGACTCTGCCGATGGATTTGCTCGATGCCGGATTTGGTGCATTGGGCGAGTTCGTCGGAAACCAAATGCCGGCAGGGATTTTGCACGATTTAATCGTTGACGGAATTATTGCCGGAGTCGGCGGGATTCTGATATTTTTACCGCAGATTCTTCTACTGTTTCTATTTATCTCGATTCTCGAAGACACCGGATATATGGCTCGTGCGGCGTTTCTGCTCGATAAATTAATGTCGCGGGTGGGTTTGCACGGCAAAGCATTTTTGCCTCTGATGTCGAGTTTTGCGTGTGCGATTCCGGGAATTATGGCAACGCGGACGATTGAAAACAGACGCGACAGACTGGCGACGATTATGATTGCTCCGTTTATGAGCTGCTCGGCACGTCTGCCGGTTTATGCACTGATGATTGCGGCATTTTTTGCGGGGCAAAAGGTTTTCGGCTTCATTTCGCTCGGTGCGGTTTTGATGTTGGCGATGTATTCGCTCGGAATATTCGTGGCTGTAATCGCAGCGTTCGTGCTGAAAAAAACGATCTTGAAATCGCCGCCGCCGCCGTTCGTGATGGAACTTCCGCCGTATCGTCTGCCGAATTTCAGAACCGTCATTCAAAATATGTTCACGCGGGCGTGGCTTTTTATCAAACGTGCGGGAACGGTAATTTTAGCGATTTCAATCATCCTCTGGGCGTTGATGTATTTTCCGAGGACGGAAGTAGAGAGTGGAGAGTCGAGAGTCAAGAGTGTTTCGGTTCAAACTGAAAATACGGGAAGTCCGATTATTGAAGATCAGATTGTCAGCGGACAGTTGGAAAAAAGTTACGCGGGAATGCTCGGACATACGATTGAGCCGGTGATTTCGCCGCTCGGATTTGATTGGAAAATCGGCGTGGCGATTATCGCAAGTTTTGCGGCGAGAGAAGTCCTTGTTTCGACTTTGAGTATTATCTATAACGTCGGCGACGATGCGACCGAAGAATCGCCGACATTGATTAACGCCATCAAAAACGCCAAAAAATCCGATGGCACAAAAGTCTGGACACCGCTCACGGCACTTTCCTTAATGGTATTTTTTGTACTCGCAATGCAGTGTATGTCAACGCTGGCGGTCGTTCGGCGGGAAACAAACTCTTGGTCATGGGTGATTTTTATGTTCACATATATGACCGTTTTGGCTTATATCGCGTCCTTAATAACATATCAGGGTGGAAGGTTTTTGGGGTTTAGCTGATGAGATTCGAGGTAGAAAATGGTTGCAAATCAACAGACATTTCAAACTGAAAATATTCGACGCGGAAGACTCTTGGAGTTTTTCACGATAGGCTGGAATTTGATCGAAGCAGTCGTTGCTGTCGGTGCAGGATTCGTCGCGGGAAGCACTTCTCTAATCGGATTCGGAATAGATTCGATAATTGAAAGCAGTTCGGGAATCGCTCTGCTGTGGCGTTTACAGGAAGGCGAACAAGGTGAACAACGCGAAAAATTTGCATTGAAATTAGTCGGCGTGAGTTTCTTGCTTTTAGCGGGATATATTACATTTGATGCGGTCAAATCCTTGATTTATGTTGAACCTCCACGAGTAAGTTTTGTCGGCATCGGATTGGCGATTTTGTCCGTGATTATTATGCCTCTGCTGGCTTCGGCGAAACGAAAAGTCGCGGCAAATCTGAACAGTAAAGCGATGAAAGCCGATTCGCGGCAGACAGATATTTGTGCGTATCTTTCGGCAATTTTGCTTGTCGGACTGGGATTAAATGCACTTTTCGGTTGGTGGTGGGCGGATTCTCTGGCGGCTATGTTAATGATTCCGATTGTATTAAAAGAAGCCTTTGAAGCACTTCGCGGGGAGAATTGTAACGATTGTCATTAAATAAAAATATGAATTTTCAACTTATTATCGTATTTACAATCATTGCTTTGGCAGCGGCATATTTCGGTTTGAACATCTGGCGTAAGTCTAAGTCCTTCACGAAAAAAAGCGGCGGATGCGGTAGCGATTGCGGTTGTGATACCGGAACCAATTCAAAATAACACGCGGATGACGCAGATAAATTTTTAAAGGATTCTGCGTCCAAGGTTTTCAATTCGTGTCATCCGCGTTCTATTCTCTAACAGCAAATCTTTTTATAATTCAATTTAAATTCATTCTATTCTTGACCTTGAACAATCTTTGAAATACCTTATTTCAATAGTTTTAATCAACACCAATTCAAATACAACTTAATCAATGACAACAAGAAAACACCGCGAAGTTATCGGCGGACATTTACTCGTAATCGGTGGTGCGGAAGATAAATATAACGAACGCCGGATCTTAAAAAAATTTATATCGTTGGCGGGCGGAAAAAACGCAGAAGTTTTGATCGTTCCGGTCGCTTCGGATTACCCGGAATTTGCGGCTGATGTTTATACGCGGGCATTTCAGCAACTCGGCGTAAAGAATCCGCGGGTTATGCGGGCGATTTCGCGGCAGGATATTTTTGATATTGATGCAGACGAAGTGCTTAACGGAATCACCGGCGTAATTATGACGGGCGGCGATCAGATGCGTCTGACTTCGCTGATGGGCGGCACGGATTTTTCACAAAAATTACGTGAAAAAGCCCGTGAAACTGATCTGGTCATTGCGGGAACAAGTGCGGGAGCAGCGAGTATGAGTTCCTCGATGATCGTTCGGGGTCAATCAACTCCGCATCCGCACAAGGATTCGGTCAGACTCTCGCCGGGTTTAGGTTTTATCAAAAATATAATTATTGACCAACATTTTACCGAACGCGGCAGAATCAGCCGTTTGATTACGGCAGTTGCTTACAATCCATATAATCTCGGCATCGGAATTGACGAAAATACAGCGATTATCCTTAATAAAGACGGCATTCTCGAAGTTCACGGCGAGGGAACGGTGACGATTGTTGACGGTTCGGAAATTTCCTATAACGAAATCGCCGAAGTGAAAGAAAACGAAGCATTCAGCATCTTCGGTGCAAAAATCCACATTTTGAACGACGGATTGTTATACGACTATTTTGAACGAAAACCGATTTCGCCGACGAAGGAATTTTTGTTGCCTGATATTACTTAGACCTGAAGAAATAGAACGCGGAGTAAACAGATTTCACTAATTAACACGGATTAAATCCAAAGAAAAATCTGCGAAAATCTGCGAAAATCCGTGCAATTCGCGTAATTTGCGTTCTATTATTTTCTTATAACTTTTGAAATTAAGAATTATGGAAATCTTAGAAATCAGAACATTACGCGGACCGAATTACTGGAGCGGTTATCGCAAGCGGCTGATCATAATGCGGCTTGATATTGAGGATTACGAGCAGAAACCGACCAATAAAATCAAGGGTTTTTACGGGCGGATGACGAAGGTTATGCCGAGTTTGAATTCGCACGGGTGCAGCTACGGCGAAGAAGGCGGATTCTTGAAACGGGTCAAAGAAGGAACCTGGGCGGGACACGCCATCGAACATTTTGCCTTGGAATTGCAGACGCTTGCCGGAATGGAAGTCGGCTACGGACGGACACGCGAAACGGATGAAAAGGGAATTTATAACGTCGTTTTTGCGTATCACGAAGAAGAAGTCGGGCGTTATGCAGCATATTCGGCGGTGCGGATTTTTCTCGATCTGGCGGAAGGAAAAAACCTTGAAGAGATCAAAGAATTTATCACCGCAGATATTCAGAAGATGCGTGAGATTCGTGAGGATGTACGCTTCGGTCCGAGTACGGGTTCGATTGTCGAAGAAGCGAGAAAACGCGATATTCCATATATTCGGCTCAATGAACACTCGCTCGTTCAGCTCGGTTACGGCGTAAATCAGCAACGCATTCAGGCAACGACGACCGATAAGACGAATATGATCGCGGTTGATTTGGCAGGCGATAAAGATGCGACGAAGAAAACGCTCGGTGATATGGGCGTTCCCGTGCCGAAGGGATATAAAATACGGAACGTAGAAGATTTGGAACGTGTCATCGAAAGCATCGGATTTCCGATTGTGATCAAGCCTCTGGACGCAAATCACGGACGCGGGGCGACGATTGGAATTAAGGCTCTGCGTGGTGCCAAAGCCGCATTTGCCAAGGCGAAGGAGCATTCACGAAATGTGATCGTCGAAAAATCTCTGAGCGGTGAAGATTTTCGAGCATTGGTCGTTAATAATAAACTTGTCGCGGTCGCTGAAAGAACTCCGGCGAACATTATCGGCGACGGCAAAAGCACGATTCAGGAATTAATTGATAAAACCAACCAAGACCCGCGACGCGGTTTCGGACACGAAAATGTGCTGACGCAAATTGATATTGATTCGCAAACGAAACGATTACTTAAGCATAAAAAATACACGCTCAAAACGGTTTTGGAAAAATCCGAAAAACTTTATCTGAAATCAACCGCCAACATTTCAACCGGCGGAACGGCGATTGACCGAACCGACGAAGTTCATCCCGAAAACGTATTTTTATTTGAAAGAATTGCCCAAATCATCGGTTTGGATATTGCCGGAGTTGATGTCGTCGCCCCGAATGTTTCCGAGCCTCTGACAGAAAATGGCGGCGGAATTATCGAGGTTAACGCTGCTCCCGGATTTCGGATGCACTTGGAACCGTCGGTAGGAATTGGCAGAAACGTGGCGGAACACGTTATTGATATGCTCTTCCCGCCGGGAACTCCCTCGCGGATTCCGATCTTTGCAATCACCGGAACGAACGGAAAAACAACGACGACCAGACTCATCGCCCACATTTTGCGGGGAACAGGCAAAACCGTCGGATTTACAACGACGGATGGAACTTATATTCAAAATAATAAGATCGTTTCGGGCGATAACACGGGACCGATTTCCGCTCAATTGGTTCTCAAAGATCCGACGGTTGACGTTGCTGTTCTCGAAACTGCCCGTGGCGGAATCATTCGCTCCGGCTTGGGTTACGATCATTCGGATATAGCTGTCGTTACAAATGTTACGGCGGATCATCTCGGATCAAAAGATGTAAATACGGTCGAGGATTTAGCGAGAGTAAAATCGGTCGTTCCGCGAAGTGTCTCCGAAGAAGGCTTTGCGGTCTTAAATGCGGATGATGAAAACGTCTATCGAATGAGCAAATTGGTTGACGGAAAGTGTGTCTATTTCTCGATGGACGAGAACAACCGACACATCAAAAGCCAGATTGAACGCAACAGAGTTTCGTGTGTTTTTGAAGACGGCTACGTGACAATTTTGAAAGGGCAATGGAAAGTCCGCGTAGAAAAAGTCATCAATATTCCGCTGACATTCGGCGGAAAAGCCGAATTTATGATTCAAAATGTCTTAGCGGCAACGCTCGCGTGTTTTGTTCACGGTGTTTCAATCGAAGATATTCGCGTTGGTCTAACATCGTTTACGCCGTCAACTTCACAAACTCCGGGACGCTTGAACATCGTTGAAATAAGAGATTTCACGGTTTTGATGGATTTCGCCCATAATCCCGCCGGTTTCAAAGGTTTGCGTAAATTCATCGAAAATCTGAACACGACGAAATTAACCGGAATTTTAAGCGGAGTCGGCGACCGACGCGACGAAGATATTCGCGAAATGGGAAGACTTTCCGCTGAAGCTTTTGACAAACTCATTATCCGCCGCGGCGATTATCTGCGTGGACGAACCGAGGAAGAAGTTTACGAACTTTTCAAAGAAGGCATTAAAGAATCGGGAAATGAAATCGAAATCAAATTCGTCAAAGAATCAAAAGACGCAATTTTCGGTGCTTTCGACACTGCCCAGGAGGGTGAATTAGTCGTTATTCTCGCCGATACGGTCAGTAAAGATATTGCTTTTGTTGATGAATATCGTGAGAAGATTGAAAACTCTTAAAGAGTTAAAACCAAGATTAGTGCCGGCGAAATACGCGAAAAGACGCTAAGAAAAAGAAGAGAACTTATTTAAAAATTAGTTCTCTTTTTATTTTTATTTCGCTTTCTTTCACGCATTTCGCGGGCAAAAACTTCTTATTCGCTGGATTATTTATAAATCTCGACAAAAATCCCGCCGTTTTCGTCAATCCAACCGCGATACATTCCTTCGGAATTAAACGGCAGAGCGACGTTTCCCGAATTATCGACCGCAATCAAACCGCCTTCACCGTCAATTTCAGTCAAGTATTCGATTGCTTCTCTTGCCGCATCTTCTAAATCTAAATTTTTATATTTCATACGAGCCGCGACATCGTAAGCCGTTACTGCCTTCATAAAATATTCGCCGTGTCCGGTGCAGGAAACCGCACAGGTTTTGTTGTCGGCGTAAGTTCCCGCACCGATAATCGGTGTGTCGCCGATGCGTCCGAATTTTTTGTTCGTCATTCCGCCCGTCGAAGTCGCCGCCGCTAAATTGCCGTATTTATCGCAAGCGACCGCACCAACCGTTCCCATTTTCGATTTTCGATTTGCAATTTGTTCGTTATTCGCAGCTTTTTCATCCGAACGCTGAACTCCAAACTCTGAACTCTGAACTTCCGAAGATGCGTGGTCGAGTTGAATCTCTCCGCGTTCTCTCACTTGCAACAATTGTTGATAGCGAAAATCCGTGTAAAAGTAGCTGTCTTCGGCAAATTCGACATTCATTTGTTCGGCAAATTCATTTGCTCCGACTCCGGCAAGCAAATGATGTTTGGTTTTTTCCATCACTAATCGGGCAAGTTTAATCGGATTTTTAACATTTTTGACAAACGCAATTGCCCCCGCGTCGAGATTTCCGCCGTCCATAATCGCCGCGTCCATTTCGTTTTTTTCATCATGCGTAAAAACCGCACCTTTTCCGGCGTTGAATAATGAATTGTTTTCCAAAACGACAACCGCTGCTTCGACGGCATCGAGCGAACTTCCGCCGTTTTGCAGGATTTCCAAACCCGCTCGAAGCGATTCGGTCAAACCCGTCCGATAATTATTCTCAAGTTCTGCGGTAATTTCCGATTTCAAGATCGTTCCCGCTCCGCCGTGAATTGCTAATGCTATTTTGTTCATAAATTATTTGACTGCCCGAAAAAGTCTGATCGTTCCCAAAACGGTATTAAAATGTCCTGTTTTCTCGACTTTGGCAAAGCCGCTTTCTTCAAGCAGAATCCCGAGCCGACCGTTTAAGTTTTCCGAAGTTGTTTCGTTACCATCGATGACGCGGATCAGATTTGACAAAACCTTTTGCGATTTATTGATCGGAAAACCGTAATCCGCCAGATGAAATTCGCCGGTATTTTTTAGTACGCGGAGGATTTCACTGATCGTTTGCAGCTTTTCTTCGTGATTCAAGTGATGAAATGAAAGTGTCGAAAAAACGCGGTCAAATTTCGCATTGTTAAAGGTTAAATCATCAGAAAAACTCCGCTCGAAAGTTATTTGCATATTTCGCTCAAATGCTTTGTCTTCAGCTTTTTGCAAAATTTCCCGATCCGCATCAACGGCAAAAATTTTGATATTCGGAAAACGTCGTTTGATACCGATGGAAAGCGTTCCCGAACCGCACGCCAAATCCAAAACAGTTTGATCGTTCCGCAATTTTGCCTGTGCAATCAATGCCCGTTTAAATGGATATTCTTTGGTCGTCCAACGAACCAACGGATCGTAAAACTTGGTCGCCCAATGAAAACGCAGGGCGGGAATGAAATTGTTTCTTTCTCTGTGCAAATTTATAACTTCAAATTTCGCAATCGTAGTGCATTTAGAATAACCGAAACCGAACCGAAAGTCATCGCCATCGACGCAATCACCGGTGGTAATAAATTTTTGACAATTCATTATCTTCTAAATTTTACTCGTCATCATCGTGCGTACGGATTCTGCCGTCGGCTTTAGATTGTTCGATAACTTTGGACTGCAAATTTTGCGGAAGCGGATCATAATGCGAAAATTCCATATTATAACTGCCTCTCGCCTGCGTCATCGAATTTAAGCGTCCCTGATAATCGAGCATTTCGGCGAGCGGAACTTGAGCTTTGATAATCTGCTGTTTACCACGCATATCCATTCCCGAAACTCGTCCGCGACGTTGATTCAGATCGCCCATAATGTCGCCGGAAACTTCCTGCGGAGTGAAAACTTCGACATCCATAATTGGTTCGAGCAAAGTCGGACGGGCTTTTTCCATCGCGTTGCGGAAGGCTTTTTTGCCGGCGGCTTTGAACGAATGTTCATCAGAATCAACGTTGTGATAGCTTCCGTCAATCAGTGTTACTTTAAAATCAACGAGTGGATAACCAGCGATTGCACCTTCGTTTGCGGCTTCGAGAATTCCTTTTTCAACCGCCGGACGAAAGTTTGCGGGAATCGCTCCGCCGAATATTTTGTCTTCAAAAACAAATCCGGCATCGTGTTCAAGCGGTTCAAATGTAACTTTGCAATCGCCGAACTGTCCGCGTCCGCCGGATTGTTTTTTGTGTCGCCCCTGAACTTCGCATTTTGCCGTGATCGTTTCCTTATACGGAACTTTCGGCGGATGCAGTTCGACGTGGACATCGTATTTTTTTTCCAACTTATGAACGACGGATTCGATGTGCTGCTGTCCCGAACCGCTCAAGATGAATTCGCTGGTTTGTGAATCCCGTTCAAATTTCAAACTTGGATCTTCTTCCAAAATCTTATGCAAGGCGACGCTGATCTTGTCTTCATCCGCCCGCGATTTTGGTTCGATGGCAAAAGCAACCGCCGGAACTCGGTATTTTACTTCGGGATAAACTATCTGATTTTGTTTGTCGCAAAGCGTGTCGCCCGTTTGCGTTTCCTTTAATTTGACGACGGCGATGATGTCGCCGGTTTGTGCCTTGTCAACTTTTTCGAGGTCTTTCCCTTGCAGAACGTGCAGATTTCCAAGTCTTTCGTTTTCGTCACGATGTGAATTATAAACATTTGCATCGTTTTGAATCGTGCCGGAAACAACTTTCATAACATTGATACGTCCGGCGAAAGGATCAGCAATCGTACGGAACACATAAGCTGAAAACGGTTCATCGTTGGAATATTTGCGTTCGATCCGGTCGCCCTTCATATCATAATCGGCGTAACCGAATTCGTGTCCGTGCGTTGCCGGATTCGGGGCGAATTCGACGATATGTTCGAGCAGAATCGAAAGTCCGGTGAGCGATTCTGATGAAACTGCATAAACCGGACAAAGTTTTGCCTTGGCGATAGCTTTAGATAAATTCGGAATAATATCTTCTTCTTCGAGCGTGCCGTTTTCAAAGTATTTTTCCAGCAGTTCGTCATCCGATTCGGCAACGAGTTCGATAATTCGCTCGCGGGTTGCATCAACTGCTTCGCGTCCCTGTTCGGGAATATCAATTTCGTTTGCCTTGCCTCTGTCGTCAAATTGATAAGCCTTCATATAAACCACATCAACCACGCCGCGAAAGTCTGTTTCTTTCCCGATCGGCAGCGTAAATGGAACAATCGAACGGGCAAAAGCATTATTTGCCGTTTCCACCGCGTGTCCGAAATCGGATCGTTCTTTGTCGAGTTTATTAACGACCATAAACCTCGGAAGCAGGAATTCATTGGCGTAATTCCACGTTCGTTCGGTTTGCACTTCGATGCCGTTCACGCCGTCAACGACGACGACCGCTAAATCTGCCACACGGCAAGCGGGACGGGCGTGCGAAACAAATTCGGCATAACCGGGCGAATCTATAAAATTTATTTTGGTGTCGTTGTATTCAAGGTGGGCGAAGTTATTGTTAAGCGTTATTTTTCTTTCCTTAGAATCATCATCGTGGTCGGTGATGGTCGTTCCGTCATCGACTTTTCCAAGCCGCGGCGTTGCACCGGCGATATACAGAAGCGAACTGACAAGCTGTGTTTTACCCGCGTCGCCGTGTCCGATGATTGCTAAATTGCGTAAATTCTCCGTGGTATATGCTTTCATTTTCGGCAAAATCTCCTTATTATAAAATTTGATCCCAAACCTGAAAACCCGAATTTAAAGCCATTACGACAGAAAATTCGGATTCATTAGAAAAAAATATTCTGTTGTCTGGTAAGAACTTAATTTAAACGACAACGCGAAAAAGGGCAAGAGGTTACTCAAATTTAACTTGTAGAAAAACGCAGCGATTTTCCCGAAAATGGTGAATTGAACGAATTTCAATTAAAATATATATTGGAAATGTTCAAGCAAAAAGTTCGGTGAAAAACGTCCGAATTAAAGCACGCATCATAAAAAATGTTCTGCTGCACCGATTCTTGGATTATTTGGTGAGTAATAAATCCAACATTAGTTCCGACCGGAGAGTTTACAATGATTTGCAAAAAAAGGTTTCAAAACCGTGTATTGAACATATTTTTAATTTTTATGGTTCTATTTAACGGAGTTATTTCCGCTGGAGGACAGGCGAATACCGTAGCTTCAGACAGAATCGGCGGCGGTTCGAGTGTTTTTGTCTATCGCACCGTCAGCAAATCGAAATCCGGTTATGCCCCGAAACGACGCTCAAACGCCAAACGAACACAAAAACAACGCACCGTTACGAGAAGAAATATTATCCGGCAATCGACAGTGGTCGCCAAGAAAAATCGGACTCGTCGGAATATCAAGGTCGTTACGCCGACCGAATTCAAAGTGGTCGAAGCCGAACTTGAACGAAAATCAAAAGAAGAAACATCGCAAATATTCGCCGGTGCGGGAGAATATTATATTGAACAGGATGATGTCGAAAAAGCAGTCGAATATATGGAACAAGCCGTCGAATTCGATCCCAACAATACGGATGCAAAACTTGCACTGAGCGAAATTTACACGACGCTGGCGGACAAAACCGCTGATCTGGCGGAAGAATATAAAATTAAAGTTTCACAAGCGGAAGCCGAAAAGAACAGTACGGACGCTCGAAAATTTTTTACACAGGAAAGCTTTGCCCGAAAAGCGGTTGAAAGTTATCTGACCAAAGCCATCGAACTCGATCCGCAAAATTCTTCGGCACACGCCGGTTACGGAATATATCTCGACGAGCAAGGCAAGGAAAATAAAGCTCGCGTTAAGTATGAAAAAGCATTGGAAATCGATCCGGCTCTGACGGAAATCAAAGCACCGCTGGCAATTATCTATATTCAAAACGGCGAAATCGAAAAAGCTGACAGATATATTACCGAAGCGTTTGATAGTGGGAATAGAAATGCGGAAGTTCATTTTTACAGAGGCTTGATTCAGTATGAAAAACAGAAGCAGGATTCCGCGGCAAAGGAATCGCTGGAACAATCGCTGGCGTTGGACAACGAGAATGCGGAAGCCCATTATTATCTCGGTGCAATGCTCATCAGACTTGCCGATAAAGCCGAAAAAGACGGTGATACGCAGGTTGTTAAAACAAATACGGCGAGAGCGATTTCGGAATACATCAAAGCGACCGATCTCGATGCGACCTTTGTGTTGGCGTGGTTCGACCTCGGCGTGGCGTATTATAATAATGGAATGTATGAGGAAGCTCTCGAATCGTATCAAAAAGCCATCAAATTTAACCGTAATCAAACCGATGAGGAAAAACAGGTCTATCAGGAAAGTTTTCTGAATACGGCGGAAACATTTCGTCAGCTCGAACAGTTCGACGAAGCGATTACAAAATACCGCGTGGCGGCGGACTTACTAAAAGATGACGTTGATTTACTGACGAATTATGGCTATGTTCTGATCAGACAAAAAAGATGGATCGATGCAGTAAAAAGTTTTGAGAGAGCTACGCAAATTCAACCTGATTCGATCAGTTTTGCAAATCTGGGTTGGGCATTTTATCAGGAATCGCAGGATCATCTCGGTTGGAATCGCAGTTCACAGCAGAAGGCGTGTTTGCTTAAATCCCAAAACGCCTTACAGACGGCGATTAAAAAAGATGCGGCGTTTGAAACCGCGTATCTCAATTTAGGTAATGTCCTGATTGATCTCGGTGAATACAACGAGGCGATAAAAGCACTCGATAAATCGCTCGAACTGCATAAAAATTGGGAACTTGCCGAATATACAATCGGCACGGCATATTTGGAAAGCGGCGATTTAGACAAAGCCTACCGGCAATTTAGCGATGTGATAAAAGCGAACAAAGAAAATTCCGACGCATATTTCGGACTCGGCAAAACAGAAATAAAACGCGGCAGAACCAAAGAAGCGGAAAAGATTGTCAAAGATTTGAGAACCTTGAATCCGGCTCAGGCGGACGAACTCGAACGGTTGCTATCAAAAAAAACCATTTCAATTAAATAATAGAAGTTTTCCGAAAATCGGAAAACTTTTAATCTATATGAACTTTACTAAGTTGACAATTACAGATGAATAAATCAAAAAGTGTGCAGGAAAACATTGTCCTTGCACCGTTTACGACTTTTCGGATCGGCGGAAAAGCACGTTTTTTTATTGAAGCCAAAACTGAAAAAGAGATTATCGAAGCACTGAATTTTGCCAATGAGAATGAATTCAAAGTTTTCATACTCGGCGGCGGAAGCAATATTCTCGTGTCTGACGAAGGTTTTGACGGTCTGGTTTTGAAAATCGCGTCGAAGGGAATTTCGTTTGAAAAAAAGGATGAAAAAACAGTTTTGGTCACGGCACAGGCGGGCGAAGATTGGGATGAACTGGTTACAATCTGCATCGCCGGAAATTTGGCGGGATTTGAATGTTTAAGTGGAATTCCGGGACTCGTCGGCGGCACACCGATTCAAAACGTCGGTGCTTACGGACAGGAAATCTCTGAAACTATCTCATCCGTTAAAGTTTTCGACTGCAAAACAAGACAGATTCTGGAACTCTCCAACAAAGATTGCGGCTTTGAATACCGCACGAGTATTTTTAACACAACGCAGAAAGACCGCTTTGTAATTTTATCGGTAGTTTACGAATTGATAAAAAATGGCGAACCGAAAATCGTTTATGCAGACTTGAAAAAATATTTTGCCGATAAAAAACCAACCCTGCAAGAAACCGGAAAAATCGTTAAAGAAATTCGCAAAAGTAAAGGAATGCTTGTCAGACAAAGCGGTTTCGATTCACAGAGTGCGGGTTCATTTTTTAAGAATCCGATTATTGAAAATGACAAATTCAGTGAAATCGAGCAAATTGCCGCAAACTCGGAAATAATCGGTGAAGGTGAAACTGTTCCGTTTTACAAAGTTGACGAAAAAAGCGTGAAAATTCCCGCCGCCTGGTTGATCGAGAAAAGCGGTTTTCACAAAGGTTTTCAAAAGGGAAGAGCCGGACTTTCAACTTGTCACACGCTTGCTCTGACAAATCGCGGCGATGCCACGGCGGAAGATATTTTGCTGTTAAAAGAAGAAATTCAAGCGAAAATAAAAAGTATATTTGGAATAGAACTATTTCCTGAACCGAATTTTATCGGCTTTGAAAATTCATAAATTCAAAATTAGCCAACCGCAGATTTTTCTGTATAATTAACTGGCAAATCAAATCAAATAAATTACTGCCTGAGCGATCAAAATGCTGACTTGTCAGATCGAGGAAAATCTGGAATTGCGTTTCACATCCGCACGATACGCCGGAGAACTAACTTCGATTGTGCTTGAAAATCTGGAGTATTTGCAGGAATGGCTGCCGTGGGCGACTGAAGATTATTCGGTTGAAACTGCAAAAGAGTTTGTCAAAACCAATCTGAAAGGCTTCGCCAAAAATGAGTTTCCTTCATATTTTATTTTCTACGAAGGAAAACTCGTTGGAGGAATCGGTTTTAATAACGTAAATAAATCCGACCGAAATGCTGAAATCGGTTATTGGCTCAGAGAAGACTCGCAGGGAAATGGAATAATTACCAGATGCTGCCGCAAATTAATCGAGTTTGCGTTTAACGAAATGAATCTCAATCGAATAGTCATTCGTTGTGCGACAGAAAATATAAAGAGTCGGAATATTCCCGAAAAGTTGGGGTTTGTCAAAGAAGGAATATTGCGGGAAACAGCAGTGCTGAACGGTGAATTTATAGATTTGATAGTTTATTCAATACTAAAAAAGGAATGGAAATAGAGTAAAGAGTTGAGAGTAGAGAGTGGAGAGAAAAACTTCCACTCTCTACTCTTTACTCTCCACTCTCTACTAATTTATGATAATTGTAATAATCGGTTCGCAATGGGGCGATGAAGGAAAGGGAAAAGTTGTTGATCTGCTGGCGGATCGGTTCGATATTGTTGCTCGTTATCAGGGCGGACACAATGCCGGACATTCGGTTTATGTCGGCGATAAAGCGTTTGTTCTGAGGCTTTTACCGTCAGGAATAATTCACGAAGATGCAATCTGTGTGCTTGGAAACGGAATGGTCATTGATCCGATTGCATTTTTCAAAGAGGTTGACGAAATCTCGGGAAAGGGCGTTTCTATTACGCCGGATCGCTTAAAGGTTTCGAGTCGGGCTCATTTGATAATGCCTTATCATCGTGCGTTGGATCACACCTCGGAAGAACGCTTGGGCAACGAAAAAATCGGCACGACGCTCCGCGGAATCGGTCCCGCTTATGAAGACAAAGCGGGCAGACGCGGAATTCGCGTCGCCGATGCGTTGGTTCCCGAAGTCTTAAAAGCACGCATCGAACGCAACCTCGAAGAAGCCAATCGCGTCATTGTTTTATACGGTAGAGAACCGCTGCGTTCCGATGAAATCTATGCGGAAATTTCCGCGTTAGCCGAACGTCTGCGACCTTTTGTTTGCGAAACTTCAAAATTTTTCGCGGACGCAAAAAAAGAAAACAAAAAGATTTTACTCGAAGGTGCTCAAGCGACTCTGCTCGATGTTGACCACGGAACTTATCCGTTCGTTACGTCTTCAAACCCGACGGCGGGCGGTGCATCGGTCGGTGCGGGAATTCCGCCGCATCATATTACGGGAGTTTTGGGAATCGTCAGAACTTATATGACTCGCGTTGGCGAAGGACCTTTTCCATCGGAAATGCTGGACGCGGAAGAAGATGTCGCTAATTTGATTCGGACACGCGGAAACGAATTCGGTTCGGTGACGAAACGCCCGCGTCGGTGTGGTTGGTTCGATTCGGTAGCGACACGCTACGCCGCCGAATTAAATGGTTTTGATTCACTGGCACTAACAAAAATTGATGTTCTCGACGCTTTGGATGAAATAAAAATTTGTGTCGGTTACGAAATCAATGGAGAAAGAATTGACACGTTTCCGGCAGTTTCGCAGGATCTGCGGCAGATAAAACCAATTTATGAAAGTCTTGAAGGCTGGAAATCCGACACGCTCGGAATGACAAAACTCGAAGATTTACCGACTAAAGCAAGAGAATATGTTGATTTTTTGTCAACCTCAATCGGGGTTGAAATCGGTTTAATTTCAACCGGACCGGAACGCGATCAAACTATTATTCTGAAAGATTCTGTAATGGAAAGCTGGTTTAATCAGAGTTGAAAAAATTCACATAATTTTCAGGCAAACACCTCAAGCGGCACGCTTTGGCGGGATTGAAGTTGCAGGTTTTCATATTCGAGTTGGGCGATTCTCTCCTTAGCGACATTCAGATTATCAATAGTTTCGTGAATTTCATAAATCATCTGAGCCGCTTCGACATCTTTTTCATCAGTAATTTTCTTTATTTTTAACTCTTGTTCGACCGCGATCCGGTTTGCTAAAATGTTCGTTCTGTCACGCAAATTGTGTTCATCGAATACCTCTTTATACTGCTGGAAAAGTTTGTGGTGATGAAATGCCCGGGCGAAATCTTCGGTCAACTCGTAAGTTTCGGAAAATGTTCGATGACATTCGTATTGCAGCTTTGTATTATCGCCGAATCTTACCTGAATCCAAACTCTTTCCAATAATTGCAGAGCCTTCTCGGGTTGATCGAGTTTTATTTCGATCATAGCCTTTTTCAATAAAATCGTTGCAAAGCACCGCGGATTTGTTTTAATCTCGGCACTTTCACCAAATTCCCGAAGCATCTCCGAAGCCCCGGCAAAATCTTCCAATTTTATTAGTAAATCTGCAATTTCGTTCAAGTATTTTGTCGATCGGTCATACAAACCGAGTTCTTGTGTCAGTTCAAGTCCTTCCTTGAAATACTGCTTCGCACTTTCAATATCGTCGTTGCCCAGAGAGATTTTTCCGAGTTGGATGAAAGCTTTTGAAATCGTGAAATAATCGTGAATTGACTTTGATCTTTTCAAAGCTTTTAGAAAATAATTTTCAGCTTTTGACGTGTCACCGCGTCGAAGCGATACCGCACCGAGCAGAGCGTAAATTCTACCTTTTACCTCAGAATCATCCGAAACCGAAAGAGCAAGTTTGCAGTAATTTACAATTACTTTATAGTCTTCCAGTTTTTCACTAAATTCCGCCAACAAATAATATCCGGTGATTTCACCCTTCTTATAACCGAACAAAATGCTCAGATTTAAGCCCCGTTGTAAATTCTCATAAGCCGCAACATAATCCTCATTTGCTAATTTTGCGGCACCAAGAATCAAAGTCGCATATATTTCGCCATTGACATTCATTTTGCGTCGGAAGATTTTGAGTCCCTGTTCGATTATTTGACAGGGTTTACTGGAAAAATCAAGATAAATCGAACAACTTGCCTGATTAAGCAAAGCCCAGGCAAAACCTATTTCGTATTGCAGATTACCGGCAATTTTTATTGCAAGTTTACTGTATTCAAGCGATTTCTCGAAATTTTGATTGCACAGGCGAAGTTTTTCCGAATAGTCGTTTAACAGATCGACCAACTCGACATCTTCCAGACCATCTTTGAGTTTATTATTTATTTCCTGCTCGACGTTCGGGAAAATTGCTGATGGGAGTTGCATATATTTCATTATCTCCTGAATTGAATTTGGTCGGACAAGTAACCACATATAGTTAATGCAAAGATGATGCCAAAAAGAGATAATGGCGTAAACATTGACTGGAAACTATCCGACAAGCCGTTACTTAAAGCCTACTCCAATCAATTTGAAAAATAACTCATGTCAAAATGACCGAAATCTGCATCAACAAACTCTTTTCCTGATCTTTTTGAAAATAAACTTTCGGGAGTGTTAAACTTTAGAGTATTGTTCAATAATTTTTTAATCCAATTCGTGATATTTTCAATACATTTTCAGGATGGTAATTCAATTGAACCAAATTTCGGCATAAAAACTGAATAAGCATTTAAACAATCTTTTCCTGACAACTTGCGATAATAATCTGCTTCGCAGAATTGCGATTGAATTCCGACTCGTTGAAATCTCCGTATTTCGCTTCGATTCTAAAACCATTCTTCGCAAATAAATAATCCAACTCCTGCGGGAAAAACTGCCGCATCGTAAAATCTACAGTGCGGACTTCCTTCATATATTGATTTTGATAGTGCCATTTAATATGGTTTATCTGTGTCGCCGCATCGTAGAAAACATTTTCCGTAATCACCACCCAACCGTTATCGGTTTTATATTCACCGACAAAAAATCTCTCTTCCGCGTCGCGTGATAATAATTGTAAAGACGGATTAAAAACCTCGACAATAAATTTTGAATCCGCGTTCAAATGTTTTCTCACAGAAGCAAAACAAGATTCGACATCTTCAATCGTATTAAGGTGCTGAAGTGAATTTCCCGCCACAAAAATAAGTTTAAATTTCTGCCCCAGATCAAAATCACGCATATCGGCATTTATCATTTTAGATTCGGTTTGCATCTTTTCCGCCCGCCTTTTCGCCGCATCGAGCATTTCTTCGGAATTATCCAAACCCGAAACTTCATAATGTTTCTCCGAAAATGTAACGAGAAAATTTCCCGTTCCGCTGCCGAGTTCCAAAACCGGCTGACCGAATTTTTCGATCATTCTTTGATAAAAAGCGATCTGTTCGTTATCAGCGGGCTTCTCGTGAACAAGATCGTAAAGCCAATCATTTTCGTATAAATTTTGCGACATAAATTGAAAAGAATTTAATTTTAGATTTTGATATGAATTGCCGTCTGCTATAGCTGAAACTGTTTTGATAATTGATGATTTTGTTGATGTTTGGCTAAAGCCGAAGAGGGGAAGTCGAACTGTTCCGTGAGCTAAAGCAGACGGCAATTCCTAAAAGTTGAGTTTTAGAATAACCAATAAAATGGATAACAAAAAAATGAAAATAATTATCTGTTTTCCATTATTCGTTATCCCTTAGTTAAGCAGCAAGTTTTACTTCTTCATCAGCAAAATCAGACATAAACAGATATTTTTTCCATTCCGGTCGTGATTCCGCATAATGACAAAGTAAAACGTGGTCAAGTCCCAAACGGAGCAGTTTTTGCGGTGTGAGGAGCGGCATCCGGGCTTGTTCGGGTGTGCGGTTTCCTTTGCGTTGGTTGCATTTTTTGCAAGCCGCGACAAGGTTTTGCGGTGTCGTCGTTCCGCCTTGAGCTCTCGGCAAAATATGGTCGAGCGTCAAGTCTTTGGCGGCTTTGTTGTCGCCGCAATATTGGCAGCGATAACGGTCACGAATATAGATTCGGACACGCTTCATCGTATTTTCGCGGCGTTGGCGTTTGACGTGAACGTAATGACGCAGACGCACGACGCTTGGAACGGGAATCGTCGTCGAAGGTGAATGCAGAACATTGTCACCGTCTAATTCTTCCACATACAATTTATCGCAGAACTGCATACAGATCGCCCGTGCCACGCCAATCGTGCCGAGCGGTTCATAAGAAAAATTCAAAAGTAATACTCTTCCGGTTATCATCGGAATCACCTCCTGATACGTGTAAATTTATTGGTTTTTAGTTGATTTAACAAATCGGGACAAAACGCAATATATTGTGTGAATTTATTTGCTAAACACTATATTAAAACATTTGATTGCAATTTGTATATGAATTTTTCGTTAAACAGAAAAGTTGATTTAACAAAAAGAAAGTTTTGCCCGCTAATTACGCGAATAAACGCGAATAATTTTATTTGTCCAAATCTTAATTTTATTAGCGGAAGTTAGCGTAATCATAGGACATAAAAAGAATTTTGGGAGCGAATCAGCTGCATCAAATCCGCTCCGCTCCGGCAGACGGCACGGCTTACGAGATTAACCAAGAACACGGGATGGTTAAATGGTTTCCGTCTGCGAGAATTTTTGTTAATTTATTGGGAAGATATAAAAAGTGTATTTTCCCGTCGCCAACGGTGACTAACATTATAGCTAGTAAGAATCGCTGGGTGAGCGTCAATAAAGTATTCGGTCACTGAAAGCGACTAACAAAATTGTGCGTTGATTGTTCGACCCTTACAGCGTCGGAAGGATTTATTCAAAACAACCTATGGTTTCAGCGAAACGCCTGCACCATAGGCGGCGAAGCGGTGATGTTGGTCACCGTTGGCGACTGAAAATAGAAATTATTTAATCTGAGTTTGATTTGATCTTTCACTAAATAATGGATCAATATGTTTGCGAGTCAATTTTTGAAAAGTTTGACATTGATAATTACCTAAATTTACGCTTCGATCAGAAGTTATGTGTGGAATTATTGAATTATTCCCATTCTCAAATAAACTGTTTTTATAAACAGAAATGTAAAAATCTTTACGAAAGTTTTTGTTGTCGAAAAGAAGATTTATTTGGTATCCATCTTTGAAGGTTTCTTTTCCGGGTGAAAATTCGGTGCATTCTTTTAAACTTTCAAGCATTTCTTTAATTAAATTCTTATCTGTGATTTCAATGTAGTTTTCTTTGTTAATATTTGATTCTCTTTTAGATTCGTAAACTCTCAATCCAGAAACTTCGGATATTTGGATGTTTCTAAATTTATAGACATAAAGAGAATGTGTGATTGAAAAGAATGCACCGCAAAAAATAGCTGATAAAGAGATAAAGCCAACAGCTATTACAACAAACAAGTTATTAATCCCATTACTTTGTAAATATTTATAGATTATGTAGCTTATCGCCAATAATGCCATCATAACGAATGGAATAGCTAAAAACGCATATGAACCTGATGGAAAATCGAGCATAATATCTATTATAAACAAAGAGTTTGCCGAAATGAATCAGCAAATTCTTTTACCCTTTGACACACACAACTTGTTTTAATTCCGCGACTACTTCGACGAGGTCATTTTGGTTTTTAGATTCTTAACAAATTGACTTGGACAGTTGAAGCATTTTTACCTGTTTGGTTGATAAAACCTTTGTCAAAAGTTAAAAGTTCGGTAATGCGTTTTGTTGTCAATTCTTCTGCTAAAGCGATGTAAAGAGAATCAGCCGACCGACTGCAACCGTAAGTTTCTCTGATTTCTTCGGCTCGTTTTATGAGAGATGCTTCGCCATTTTCGGGTGGTAGAATGGCAGTCATATAATTTTCAAAAAATTCGACAGCTTCTTCGTGTTCAATTGTAGTCAAAATTCCGTTTGAAAGTTTTTGACACAAAACATATTGGACTTCGGCGACAATTATATTCGGTGCGGAAAATTCCCAACCGTTTTGACCATAATTATCAAAAGCATTTTCGGCGGTTTGAAAAGTGAGTTTTTCCTTTGAACAAAGGGAAATTAGAATATTGGCATCTAGGACAACGGCATTTGGTAAGGTTGTTTGATTCACTCTCCGAACATTCCTCCATCACGCCCTTCACGCAAGATTTCCTGAGTTTTCGAGCCATCGGTAAATATCACATTTTCCTGTTTGGCTTTGATCTTTTGCATCACATCCAACATTTTACGATTCGGTTCAACGCCTTTTCCATTTCCGTTTTCCTCATCCAAAACCGTAACCCGAAGCCGATGCCCCGCAAGTCGTGAACTATGTTGCTGAATTTCTTCCCAAGTGCCTTCTATTGTTGATGATTCCATATCTTTTACCTCAAGTTTTGATGAAATTATAGCATATTTTGTTAAATTTGAATTTAAGCTCTCGTCGCCAACGGCGACCAACATTAAAGCCTAGCGAGAATCGCTAGGTGAGCGTTAATAAAGTATGCGGTCGCTGAAAGCGACTAACAAAATTGTGCGTTGATTGTTCGACACTTACAGCGTCGGAAAGAATAGATGTCATCTTCTCAAATTAAAGAGTTTCAAATTATTCTTCTTTTGAAATATAAGTAAATTGATAAATCTAAATTTTATTAAGTTTTAGATCAAACTCCTGATTATAGTATTTAGTAAGATTATCATTTATTTCAGAAGATGATTTTTCATACATTGCTATTGACGCAACTTCAAAAGCAGTTTTTCTTTTACCAATTAAATCAGCACCTAATGTAATGTTCGGAAGCAAAATACTTAATTGGTTAAGTTGAACACTTTTTCTAGCCACAAGTTTATTATTAATATAAATTGCTAATTCCGTGAAATTATAGCTTGGAGTTAATTGAAATCTAAGATAACAAAAATTATCTAGTCCAAGCTTATTAAACGGCTTATCAGTTGTAACTTCAAATTTTTTCAATTTAGCATCTACTACTTCAAATTTAATAAAATTGTGATTATCAATTAAGAAGGAAATTCGAGTTCCATTAATTACTCCAATCTCGTAGAAAACATGGTTTCCTTTTGAAACTTGAGGCAGTATATTTATGATTGAATGCCAAGAAAAACCGTTTATTAAAGTCATTGCCCTTGTTGGCTTAGGGTAAATAAGGTCAGTTTTGCCAAATTTTTCTTTGATTAAATCACTGAAATAAGTCCAATTTGGAATTGATCTGTTTATTTCTTTATTTTTTAAAATTTTATTTAATTTTGAAGTAGAATTTGGATTTAGTAGCTCATTATAACGGACCATTCTTAAACTCTGACCAGATGGTAATACTTCCCACTCTTCCCAATAGTAGACAATTGAAAAAACTCTCGTGGTTCTTCTGAAAAATTCTTTAATAGAGTCGAGGAAAAGTTCTTGAACATTTTCTTGAAAAGTCCATTGTTCTGGAATCTTAATAAAAATGATGGATGAAGTTTGTTTTGGCAGTTGCTTTCTCGCATTCTTTAAGACTTGAGATATAGTGTTTTTACTAAAGTTTGTATCTTCTATTTTACACTTGAACTCACAAGGAATGTGTTTGTCTTGATCCAAGATTACCGCGTCGTAATCTAACCCCTTTTTGTTTGAAGGAGAATTAAAATAAAACTCTACGTCGTTTAAATGAATTAACTTAGCTGATTGCAATTCTGCAAAATACGGTTCAACTCTATCATTTTTAATTTTTTCAATAATATTTTCTATTCCCTTAATTTGTTGAAAATTAAAAAGCATTTCTGCCACTTCTACAAGCCTATCAGTCATTTTATAACGATCTAATTTTGAACTAGGTTTAGATCGTAGAAACTCATCTAATGGTTTATTACCAAATACATTATCTCCTACCCAATATTTTCCTAGTAAGTGAATTAATACTTCTGCGGAAAGACCGTATAATTGTGCAATTGGTTTGGAATGGGGCAATGATTTATTTTGGCTGTCTAAAATTGTTTCTAAATCGTTTATTGTTAGTTTTTGTTTCATTATAAGTGCTACGGATATTATTATTTGTTAAAGAAACCAAGACAATTATTTTTTATTGTCTTGGTTTCTTTTTACCCTTTAACACACACAACTTGTTTTAATTCCGCGACTACTTCGACTAGGTCATTTTGGTTTTTCATAACCTTTTCGATGTCTTTGTAAGCTCCCGGAATTTCGTCTATCACGCCTTTGTCCTTGCGGCATTCTACGCCTCTGGTTTGGTTTTCCAAATCCACTTTTGTGAAATGCTTTTTCGCTTTGGTTCGGGACATTTTGCGTCCGGCACCATGCGAGCAGGAATTGAAACTTTCGGCTACTCCCAAGCCTTTGATGATGAACGATTTCGCTCCCATCGAGCCGGGGATAATTCCGTAATTTCCAAATTCGGCGTTGATCGCCCCTTTTCGGGTGACGAAGACGTTTTCGCCGTAGTGGGTTTCTTCGGCGACGTAGTTGTGGTGACAGTTGACCGTAATTTCAGGGGCAAAGTTGTTGCCTTTGTTGAACATACGGTTAAATTGATTCAGCAGACGCTTCATCATTATTTCGCGGTTTTTCATCGCATAATTTTGTGCCCATTTCAGATCACGCCAATATGCACGGAACTCCGCAGTTCCTTTGACAAAATAAGCAAGAGCCGGATCAGGCAGTTCATTTAAGCGATGCAGCGATTTAGCGGTTTCGATATGACGCAAAGCGATCTCATTCCCGATTCCGCGGGAACCCGAATGCAGCATCAACCAAACGTAGTTGTCCGTATCTAAACAAACTTCTACAAAATGGTTTCCGCCGCCGAGCGTTCCGAGTTGCTTCATCGCCTTCAATTTGCGGTCTTGAACGCCCGAATGCAACTCACCGAAATCTTCCCACGCTTCCCAACGCGATGATTCATCAACCGGTTGTTTATGCCAGTTAAATCCGACGGGAATCGTTCGTTCGATATTATGACGCAAATCTTTCAACTTTCCGTCAAGTATTCCGCTTTTGAAAGGCGTTTTCACCGCCATCATTCCGCAACCGATGTCCACGCCCACAGTTGCGGGAATGACAGCATCTTTGGTTGCGATAACCGACCCGACCATCGAACCTATTCCAAGGTGTGCGTCGGGCATTAATGCGACGTGCTTATAAATACACGGCAGACGCGATACGTTGCGAAGCATATCTTGTTCTTGACGCGATAAGCCGTGATCGACCCAAGACAAGACATCGGCTTTCGCACCGCTTATATTTAATTTATTAAATGGCATATTATTTCTCCTGATTTAGAGTTTAGAGTTTAGAGTTTGGAGTTTCAAGATTTTCCAACTCTAAACTCCAAACTAATGAAAATAGAACGACAAAGATTGAAGCGACGTGAAATTACCGAGCTATATTCAGCCGTAGCTAAATAATCGGAATCGAACCAATGACCTTTTGATTTTACTCAAACGCTCTATCCGATGTAGTCATCTTCGGCATTCGTCCCGAAAAATTGTTAAATTAAAAATAAATTTGTGATATTATTTTCGGCAGAGGTGAAAAAAATAAAATTAAAAGAACGTAACAAAAGAATTCTTACCGCTTGTTTACTCGGAATGTTTGTAATTGGTTTTAGCTTGTCAATCGTTAGTCAATTCGTTAGACCGATTGAGTCCAATTCTTTTACTTGTATGCCGGATTTTTCTGCTACACAAAACACAAAGCCATTGGAAATACTTGATGGATATGTGAGTAGTGAAACTAAATCACAACCATTAACCTTTATGTTTCAGATAATGTTCATTCTATTTTTAATCAGTCCGCCGATCATTGCTTTGATGCTTTTTTGTATCTGGAAAGAACTGAAAAGGCGGAATGATCTGAAGTAATTTGTAGATTAAATTTCGGCAAAAAATATAATGAAAATCCACAGATATTTGCTGGTCTTTTGCATACTGACCTGTGCAGTTTCGGTTTGTATCGCACAGGAAAAAATTATCACATTTACGGATGATTCGACGCTTGAAGTTACAAACTCATTAAAATACGACACGAAATTATCTTCGCAATACACACTCGATCTGCAATACAAAGAATTCGACGCAGATTTTTTTACTGTCGGCAAAGCAGTTCCTGTTTTTGTCTGTGTTGGCTACGACACATTGCGTAAAAAGGATAAATCACTCGCCCAACAAATCGGCAAAATCCACACTTCGTATTCACTCCGACAAGGCGAAACAGAATTTTATTTTGCAGCATACAACTCGGTAGATTTCGAGAAATTCCGCCAATGTAATGTTGAAATTTCCTGCAAATTAAGATGCCAAGCCGCTGTCATAAGCATCGAAGATCAGGGCGAAACTTATAACATATTGGTTATCAAATCAATCAAATTATTAAGTTTTGAAACCCAGAATAAATAATGCTAGAGGTAAATCTATATAAAGAATTTTTAAAGTTTATAAACCATTGTATCTGGTTGGTCTTTTCGTTGTAATTAGAGCGAAAGTTTGTATTTGACAATATATCCGTTCATTCACCATTTGAGTGTTTTCTTGTTATTTGTTGACGAAATGAAGCCAAAGAGAGTTTGGTTTTTCAAAAGTGATACGTTAAATTTTTTTGTCCAAACTCTCAAAAACTTAAAAGATGCGTTTTTATGTGATATGATTTCGACATTTGGAGTAGAAATATAATGAAACAAAAAATCACTTACGGCATATTTGGTTTTCTTATCGGCAATGCTTTACTGTTGATGATTTTTTTCGGAGTCAGCCAATTAAATAAATCCGAACCGACTGCCGAAGAAATCAACTTTTCGCAAGCACTTGAGTTAATCACTTCGGGAAATGTCCGGAAAGTAAACATCACAACAGACAAAGTAACTCTAACCAACGAAAATAAAAAAGTATTTCAAACCAAAATTGATCAAACCGATCCACCGAGAGACGCTATCCTCAGTGCAGCAAGAGCAGGAAATGTCCGGGAAGTAAGAATTGAACCTATAACCAGCGGAATGTATTGGATTTTTATACTAAACTTAATTCCTTTCATTTTCGCACTAATAATTATCGGATTATTAGCCGTAATTTTTATCAGACTGAAAAAAAACAACTTGATAAAATGATTTTCTACTAAGCTGAATTATTATAGTATCAACTTTATGAGCAAACTTTGACCGTGAAAATAAAATCGGGCGGGAAAGAGTCGAACCTTCTAAACCGATGTACTCCTAACCTGCATTCGCCAAAATGTTAATTTGCAATGAAGTTATATTTGATTAACCAACGAGCCTTTGTCAGTTTTCCGCAGTATTGAATTGGTGTAAATTTTGAAAGACAAGCTGCTCTTCTTACACTTTCTCGCAAGAAGCCATTTCCTTTGAGAATTCTTGAATAAATTACAAAACCTTTTTCGTCTGTGAAAACTTCAACTAAAACTTCGCCAAGAATTCCTAATCGTTTTGCACTTTTCGGATAATATGGTTTTACCAAATTTACTGCACGTGGAGAAAAACCGCTGATTCTCATTGGCAATTGCTTTGAATCAAGTTTTCGATTTGCTTCAATTTCTTGAGTGCATTCTGTAATAAATTGTTTTTGTGTTTCCAAATGTTCAAAATAATCCCGCACTGCTGTTTCGTTTTCACAGTCGCAAGAATACTTTTCAATCGCTTTTTCAACATTGTTTTGTGAAAAAATTGAAGATTGAAAGACGAAAATTAATATTAAAATTGTTAAGAGTATTGTTTTCACAATAAGTTAGACAAATTTTATATCAAATTGTTCCCGAAAGTGAACGATAAAAAGAATTTTACCGTTCAACTTCATTTTTATAACTCAACCTTTTCAATCTCACCAACCCAATGTACTCCCGACCTGCATTCGCCAAAATTTTATAATTATTTCCAAACTATATTTGCAAGTTTTGGAATTTCAATATCGTCAGAATTTGGATTTAGATCAAAGTGCATAACGCCTTGCCGTTTTAATTCATGTGCGTTGAATTGAGTTTGACAAGCAGCCTGTTCAACGCTTTTTCTCAATAATGGATGACCTTCTAGAATTCTTGCATACATTGTATTTCCTTCCCCATCAACCAACATATGAACTGAAACTATGCCTCCAATACCTAGAATTTTGGCAGGTTTTGGATAAGAAATAATTGGTCTGCACTTAACGATTGGACAAGTATTATGACAAATTGGAAATGTTAAACTCAATTTGTGGGTTTTGAAATATTCTCTAACACTTTTTTTCAGTCCTTTGCTACAAGCTGATTCTTCATAATTAACATTTTCTTCATGTAATTTGTCATACCAATCAACTTTCTTTTCTTTGGTTTGAGCTTTTGAAGGATTGATTGCAAAAATTAAGCCGAAGCAGATTAGAGAGAATACTGATAAGCAATAAATTGTTTTGAAGTATATGTTGTTCATAATTTAGTTAGACAACTATCATATGAAAATGTTCCGAAAGTGAACAGCAAAATAAATTTTACTGTTCACTTCTCATTTTATAGTTCAACCTTCTCAATCTTACCAACCCAATGTTTGGCGTTTAGGGTTCCTTGTTCAAATTCCGAAACGAGTTTGAACACGTTATCGGAGAAGCCGCCGATGTTCAGGATGTCTGAGCGTTCTTTGGCTTGAGTTGATCAGTTTGTTATTTACAAAGTCATATTCAAAACGTAACAGATCGGGTGGGATTTGAACCCACGATACCCTGCTTAAAAGGCAGGTGCCTTAACCAACTTGGCTACCGATCTGTGAAGTAAGGCAAAAGTAAAAAGATAAAAGGTAAAAATAAGAATTTCATATTTTGCCTTTTTACTTTTACCTTTTGCCTTGAATTTGGCTGACTCGACAAGATTCGAACTTGCATTTCACTGATTAACAGTCAGTTGCTTCCCAATTAGCTACGAGCCAATATGTTTTCTTTGTTCTTTATGTCTGCATTTTCTACATTGTTTAGAATTTCTGTGCATTTTGCCTGAACACTTTGGACAATCGCGATAATGCTTTCTACCTTCTCCTTTCTTTACGCCATAGTTTTCAGTTTGTGCGTGACAGTTTTTACAAAGAATTTGTAAATTTTCTATTTCATTGGTATTTTCTCATATAAATAAGATAATAGTTTGATGTTAAAAGAGCAGTGTAGCTAAACGGCACTTGTACTAACTACTTTATCCAAAATAAAACTTTGATTTAGACAATTCCAAACCTAAAATCCAAAATTGAATTGGTAGGTTAACGCAGACAGATAATTCGGCTTTGTAGCGAACAAAAGACAAGAGTGTTCATTGCGAACTTAGGTAAGAATTTATAAAGCATTCTTCTGTTCTTGCCGCAAAATTTGTCTGCGTTTTGTTTTGGTAAGATTGTGTAAATGAGATTTAAAAATTAAATCGGAATAAAAGGATTTGAACCTTTAATCTCCCGGTTATCAGCCGGGTGCTTTTGCCGTTTAAGCTATATTCCGGTGGGGAAGTTTAGAGTTTAGTGTTGGAAATCGCGTTCTAACGCTGAACTCTGAACGCTAAAATCTATACTCGAAAAATTAGTTGCAGGATCAGGAATCTAACCTGACGATTTGCGGAATATGAAACCACCGAGCCGACTTTGCTCCATTCCTGCCATATTGAAAAAAATGCTGAAGGTGAGACTCGAACTCACAACCTACTGTTTACAAGACAGTTGCTCTAATCCATTTGAGCCACTTTAGCAAAGAATCGCGGTGATGGGATTTGAACCCATAATCTTCGGCTTATGAGACCGACGCTTTTTATCCGGTTAAGCTACACCGCAAGAGGATTTTAGATTGCCGATTTTGAATTGGTATGTTTATCAACGTGTTCAATCCAAAATCTAAAATCACAAATCCAAAATCGAAATAGCCGATGTCGGATTTGAACCAACGACCTGCGGTTTAGAAGACCGCCGCTCTTGATCCGCTGAGCTAATCGGCTAAATTTTTTGATGGACGCTTTTGGTATTGCACCAAACTCTTTGGTTCTTCAGACCAACGCTAATCTGTCTCAGCTAAGCGTCCGTTTAAATTATGAAATTTAAAAAAATCTAAAATCCAAAATCTAAAATTAAATTGGCGGGGCTGACGGGACTCGAACCCGCACCTTTCTGATCGACAATCAGACGAACATCCTTTGTTCTTCAACCCCGCATTTGTTTAACGAACAGTTACGATCTCATCTTTGATGTGTTCGTAAGACTGCTTTTTTCTCGCTGCCGCTTCCTTTTCGACTGCTTTTCTGAATTTTTTGAGCAGCGATTCGAACTCACGGATTTTGGTCAGGCTTTCCTTGACCTGATCCGGCATATCAACTTCAAAATTCAAAACGACTTTTTCGTATGGATTTTCCAAGATCAGCTTGGCACCGCCATTTGAATCTTCATCGTTTTCCAACTTCTTTTTCTGTTTTGAATTTTCTACGATTGCCACGACGTATGAAGTTGATTCATAGTCTTCATTCATAAATATGCGTTTTCTATATCTGTATTTTTTGTTTTTCTTGTTTCCCATTTTTCCCTCTCGAATAGACTTAATTGAAATTGTTTTGGTTAAGAACCGACGACTTCATTTTATAAGTCTATGAATGATTAAAAGTTCAGAGTTTCATTGTCTTGCACCTCCGGTTTTGTAAATTTATAAAACATAAAAGTATCTCCTCATAAAATAAAATTTGGGTGGACAGACGAGATTTGAACTCGCATTCTTCGCATTCACAATGCGACGCTTTAGCCGTTTAAGCTGCTATCCACATATTCGATTTTGGATTTTAGATTGAGAGAAAAGCATCAAATTTTGATAATTCATAACCCAAAATCGAAATGCGTCGGGAAGGATTCGAACCTCCAATGCTCTTATCGAACGACGGCTTTACAGACCGCTTGCCAACCAATCGGCGACCGACGCGTGTAAATAGAAAATCCAAAATCGGCAATCTAAAATCCGAAATAAAAAAGTGTGGATGGAGAGATTCGAACTCTCATCTACGGTTTGGAAGACCATCATTCTAGCCATTGAAATACATCCACATCGTAAAAATTTGAAAAAGTGTGTAAAATAAAAAAGGCAGAGAGAAAAAGTTGACAGAAAATTCGGACGCAGAAACGCCCGAATTGAAGTCGCTAAAAATTTGATTCTTCTTGAACTCGCCAAAGTTTATGTTTGAAGAAGCAAATTTTTCCAAAGACTCTCTGCTTTTTTTATTTTCCATTTTGTTCTGAGCATTACCCGCTAACCGCTCATCTTCGAGCGAATTAAAGCAGCATAATCTCAAAACTTGTTTTCGGTTATTCAGTTGTCAAATATCTCTAAACGGAAAAGAGCGGTAACACCTAAAATTCTCTTTTTCCGAGAACTTTGCGTTACCGCTCCTAAAATAATTTGTGAGTTTTTACAGCTTTCCGCTCAAAACTCGTTAAATTTTATATTTTGGGAACGGAAACAAAGCCGTTCCCGTTTATCTAATTCTTGCTCTCCGTCAGGTTTATCCCTCGGAGATTATTTTTCGGTTGATAAAATAAATCACTAAAACTCGCACACAATGATACAAATAGACTTCTTCTGTTCCGCATCAGTTTGATGGCGGGCGAGCCGTTTGTATGTTTAATTGTGGTTGACCAAGTTTGAATCACTTTCTTATCTCCTAAAAATTTTTCGTCTCGCAAACTTTTCAGTTGCGACGCTTCAAATCTAACCACGATTTGAACGAACGTGTCAAGAACTTTTTGCAGACAATGATAAAAATCTAGAAATGTCGGTAGCCTTTTGGTATTAAAATTTCACTTCTTCGATCGCGGATTAGTTCAATGTTTTCGGTGTTATCGGTGATCTCTCCAATGTGCGTAAATTTACCCGAATTTTTTTTTTCAAATTCCTGTAAATCTGACGGTATGATCGTGAACAAAAGTTCAAAATCCTCTCCACCGTGAAGTGCAAAATCCAAAATATCCAAATTTTCGGATAAAAATTCTCTTATATTTTTGCCGGAAAGGTCTCTCAATTTTCTATGAATCGGAATTTTATTCGCAAAAATTTTTGCTCCGACATTGCTTGATTTGCAAATATGAGCCAAATCGGAAGACAATCCATCACTCAAATCAATCATCGAAGTCGCAAATTTCGCAAACTTTTTGCTGTTTCGCGGAGATGGCTTAAGTTGTTTAAGCAATAATTTTCTCTGCCATTTTTTTAAAGTTTTTTTATAACGCATTCCATTTTCCAACAACATTAAACCTACACTTGCTCCGCCCAATTCGCCCGATACACAAATCAAATCGCCGACTGTCGCGGTCGAACGCAAAATTGCTTTTCCTTTTTCTACTTCGCCTAAAACTATCGAATCGAACACAAGTTTATCGGGAGTTTTTGAAACATCGCCGCCAACCAATTCGACATTGTATTTTTTCGCAATTTTGAAATAACCTTTATAAAATTTATCAACAAAATCCGTTTCCCAGAGTTGTGGCGGAATGCCGATGGAAATTAGAGAAAAAGTCGGTTTCGCTCCCATCGCAAAAATATCTGAAACCGAAACCGCCAACGATTTATATCCGATAGATTCGGGTTTTGACCAATTGAGCCGAAAATCTATATCTTCAACTAACATATCGGCGGAAATTACCAGATCGGTTTTTGAATCTTTCGGTAGAACAGCGGCATCGTCGCCGATTTTGTCTAAGCCGTAGTGATCTTTAAGATTTTTGATAAACTCAAATTCAAATTTCATAGAAAATTTATTGACACAAATCTATTATATTCTTACAATAGCGACGGCGGAATTTATACAAAACTTTAACATATCAGAGGTAAATATGGCACAAACTCAAGTTGCGATACCGGAGAAAATTTTCTTTAAAATCGGCGAAGTCTGCGACATCGTTGATGTTCAAGCTCACGTTCTGCGTTATTGGGAAACGGAATTTCCGATGCTTTCACCTCAAAAAAACCGTTCCGGACAGAG
>JBGTGO010000012.1:0-74891 GCA_041746675.1 Pyrinomonadaceae bacterium
TTCTTTATTTTTTACTAATTTATCCAGAAAAGCGGGGCGTTCTATTCGCTTGAAACGCTTTTTGAATTCTTCTTCATTATCTAATATTGATTCATCAAAATCATCCTTTTTCATATTCTTTCACCATCCATTTATCTGCTCGTCTGGCAGTTATAAGCCGGATCTTTTCACCCTCATATGTAAAAGCCGCAAACACCAGACCGTAATTTATTGTTAATCCTACGACCGAATATCGTATTTCATCTGCGGAATGCTCTGCGTCTTCGCGATAAATTCCGAAAGGATCATCAATAATGTCCGTTATCAATTCAAAATCCACTCTGTGATTTTTAATGACTTTTAATCTTTTCGATTCGTCCCAAACGAACATAATTTGATGCTATATGTATAATATATGTATGTCAATTATTTTTGAAGTATTTAATTCACAACGGGCAGTAGTTGTATAACTGTTTTGCAATTATCGCAGATTCAATTTTTTCTAAATCAATCGCTGACCATTTGTCGGTATCGGGCGAGAAGGAACATAAATATTCCGTAGGAGATAAGACCGATGGCAAGGACAGCGAGTATATATAAGCCGTAGGATTGTTCTTCGACAAAACGCAGGGCATCGCCGAAGTCGCGTGTTCTTCCGGCTTTTGAACTCCATCCGGCGAAGATGAAGAAGCCGCCGATGATGGAAAAGACAATGCCGCGTGCCGCGTAGCCGAATCTGCCGAAATAGACCGTCCATTTTTCGATGCTTTCGCTCATCTCGGAAAGCAGTAGATTTTCGCGGAATTTGGCGGAGTATGTTTGATAAAATTGGAGGAGTCCAATGCCGATAACGACCGCTCCGATGATGGCGACGAGCCACTGACCGAAGGGCTGCGAGAGAAGCCACGCCGTCCAGCTCTCTGCCCAGAAACCGCCTTTATTTTTTATTCCAAATAGAATTTTAACAGCGGAGAATGCGAGACCGAGATAAATTATTCCGATGACTGCGAAAGCCAAACGAGTTGCATATCCCGCAGCATCCGAACCCTTGTCATCAGTATCCATAAAGCCTTGAACAAATCGCCACAAAGCGTGGCAAATCAAACCGACCGCAACGACCGCAAGCAATAATTGTCCGAAGGGAAGTTCCGCAACCTGCTCTAACGCACCGCGTGTTCCGTCGTTTGCCTTCTGAACTCCGAACGCCGCCTGTGTAGTCAGAACTCCGACAAGAAAATAAACAAAACCGCGTGCCGCATAACCGACGCGACCGAATTTTTCAACCCACGAACTATGTTTACGGATAGTTTGTTTTACCTTTTCTTTCGGATTATCCATTTTTTAGAATTTTAATAAAAAGAAGAGCGGAATCAAAGCGTGCGGAGTGACTTTTGAAAAAATGAGAGCGGCAACCGATTTGATTTTTGCAACGACTTCGACCGCACCCGTTGTAACTTCGCGTTTACCGACTTTAAATTCTTCTTTAATAATCGAAACGGCACCACGATTAGTTGTTGTCGCTGCTGTTCGGTCGGTCGTGGCTCCGGCTTCGGCGTATTCTTCGGGAATTCCCGAACCCACGTTCTGCGAAGCGGCAGAATCTCGAAATCGGAACACGAAGGATTTCTGCAAACCATCGCGGTCGAATGAAACCGGTAAATCGAATTCGTCGAGACACTGCTCAATCTTTCACGCATCGAATCGGGAGCTTATGAAATTAGTTTACAACTGACAAATGCTGCTGTCGAATCCATCAAATAAAGCTGTCAAAATCCGGCTCCCGTCAGCAAAAGACTAAATTCACGCTTCTTCTGCCGAAATCCGTCAATTGATTCAGCGTTGACTCAGCCTCAAGGTATAGAGATAACCTCGGCATATTTTACACAAATATAAAATACCGAGTTTCTCAAAATTTATTCAGCCTTTTTCTATGGCTTTATCAATCCTTGAACTTATCTTATTCAATTTATTTCTGTCTAATTTAAATTAAAAAAGGAGCCGCATATAAAATGCGGCTCCGTCTAGTTTTTTATGTTAGAGTTCGAATTTAGTTGATCGGAATGTCCGTCGGTAATCCGAATTGAGTTTGGGTCAGAGTTCCGGTGTCGGAATTGCTGATTGTCCAGTGTCCGTCGTGATAGACGGCTTGATCGGTGCGACCGTCGCCGTCGAAGTCACCGACGATTGATTTATCGCCTTTTACACCGAGAACTTTTCCTTTGAAGCCTTCGATACTGTTCAGAACATACCAAATGCTGTCGCGGAACTGAGCGATGTCGGCTCTGCCGTCACCATCGTAATCTGCCGGTTGCGGAACATCTATGACCAGACCGAATCGTGAAATTTTGACTTCATTGCTCGAACTTGAATAGATATACCAGTAGCCGGTTGATGGACGGAAGACTGCGACATCGGCTTTACCGTCGCCGTCGTAATCCGCCGGAGTCGAAACGTCGTCAGCCAAACCAAATGTCTGAATGGCAACTTGATCGTCGGAACTTCGATAGATATACCAAACTCCCTGACGATAGACCGCGACATCGGCTTTACCGTCGCCGTCATAATCCGCCGGAGCGAGTTTGTCATCCGCTAAGCCGAATTTCATTATGCGTAAATCTTCGGTTGCTGACTGCCAGATATACCACGTTCCTTCGTCCGCACGATAAACTGCATAGTCCGTTACGCCGTCGCCGTCGTAATCAGCGGCAACCGGAATATCCGTTTCCAGACCGAATTGGAAAACGCTCATTTCAGCCTTCGCCGAGTTGAATACATACCAGTTTCCTTCACTCGGACGATAAACCGCCATATCCGTTTTGCCGTCACCGTCGAAATCATTTTTCGGACGATATACTTTATCAGCCGAAGCAAAATCAATTCCGGCGATGTCGTCAACCAGATTTTCAACTCTGCTCGACGGGCTGAACTCATACTTGTTGCTTAAAGGCTGAACAATATATGTATTTCCACTGTCGGCAGTAAACGAATATTTACCGTTTATATCGGTTCGAGTTGATACCTTTTGATTCGTCGTCGTGTTAACCAGCGTCACGAGTGTATTTTTCAGCGGTTCATTGCCCGCATACAATACACCTGTAATAGTCGAAACACCAACGGTCGGTGCGACCGTGAAAGGAACGTTCGCCGTTGCCGGAGAAGCACTTTCAACACCGGCATTGTCAATCGCCACATACGAAATTCCAACGGTAACATTTCCATCAATCGGATCAACCCGAATCGGTTGCGTCGGATTACCCGCTGCATTCGTCGGAACAGTTACGCCACCTGCCGGAAATGTTGCCGATGTGTAGAGTATTCCGTTGATCGTGATTGAATCCGCGTTTGAAGGGAATCCGGTGATGCGAATACTTGAAACGCTTCCGCCCGCCGGATCGGTTGCCGTGAAAGTTGTCGGCGGAACCGTCCCGCTATTCGTGCCGCCGGTATTGTCTTGCGATGCCGCGGTATTGTTGTTGGCAACCGGACGTTGCTCGATGCCGAAGTTAGCATTCGCTACATTGGCGTTTGAAACAGCGACTGTCAGTAAACCGTTAGCCGCTCCGTCGTTGCCGTTGACCGTCGGTAAGCCGAGAAAATCTCCCGTATATACCCAGCCTGTCGGCAGAGCTTTGACCGGTGCGGCGTTTCCGACCGTTCCCTGATTAGTTGAAAGCTGAACCGTGTAAGTTCCGGCTCCAACCGTCGGGAATGAGTAAGCACCGTTAGCACCGACCGCCGCGGTTGCGACGACGTTGTTGGCGGAGTCGAGCAGATTTGCAAACAAGCCGCCCGCATTCGTACCTGTGCCGTTGACTTTGTTGTCGCTTAAACCGTTAGTGTCGTTAAACACGTTTCCGCTGAGCGAGAACGCGGCTGTAAACGGAACGGTTGCCGTCGCCGGAGAAGTGCTTTCCACACCGGCGTTGTCAATCGCCACATAAGAAATCAATACATTCGTCGCTCCGTTTGCACTCGGATCAACGAGAATCGGCTGCGTCGGATTGCCCGCCGCGTTTGTCGGAACAATAACACCTCCGGCAGGGAACGGCGTGCCGCCCGCTCCGTAGAGTGTGCCGTTGATCGTGATTGAAGTTGCACCAACCGGTAATGCGGTGATGCGTATGTTTGCAACCGTTCCGCCAGCCGGATCGGTCGCCGTAAACGTTGACGGCGGAACCGTCGAACTGTTCGTGCCGCCCGGATTCAGCTGACTCGCGGCAGTGTTATTATTAGCCGTCGGTGTCTGTTCGATACCGAAATTCGCATTCGCTATGTTCGCATTTGAAACCGTTACGGCTAGTAAACCGTCCGGTGTTCCATCGCTTCCTGCTCCGGTTCCGAGGAATTCACCCGTGTTAACCCAACCTGCCGGAAGTGCTTTGACCGGTGCGGCACTGCCGACCGTTCCCTGATTCGTCGAAAGTTGAACCGTGTAACTGCCTGCCGCAACTCCCGGGAATGAATATGTGCCATTCGCCGCAACCGTTGCCGTCGCTACTACGTTTCCACCTGAATCAAGTAAGTTGGCGAACAATCCGCCCGCATTGGTTCCTGTTCCGTCCACCGTGTTGACAGGTGTGCCAAGCAAACCGTTGGTGTCATTGAAGACGTTACCGCTTAACGAATATGAAACTGCAAACGGAACCGTCGCTGATGCCGCCGCACTCGCAAATCCTGCCGCATCGACTGTAACATACGGAATGACGACATTCGTTGCTCCGGCAGCAATCGGGTCAACGGCGATGACTTGTGTCGGATTACCGTTGGCAAGAGTTGGAACAAGGACACCGGCAGCCGGGAACGGAGTTCCGCCGGCACCGTAGAGTGTGCCGTTGATGGTGATCGAAGTTGCACCCGTCGGCAGAGCCGTGATGCGGATGTTGGAGATAGTTCCCGAGGTATCGGTTCCGCTAAAGGTCGAAGCGGGAACGACGGAACTGTTGGTGCCGCCGGGATTGGGACGTGAAACGGCAGTATTATTATTAGCGGTCGGCGGTTGCTCGATGCCGAAGTTGGCATTGATGATAGCAACTGTTCCAACCGTCACCGGAAGTAAACCATTAACCGTTCCATCATTTCCGTTGACGGTCGGTGCTCCGAGAAATTCGCCCGTGTTAACCCAACCTGCCGGAAGTGCTTTAACCGGGGCAAGACTTGATTCAATTCCCTGATTGACCGAAAGTTGAATGCTGTAACTGCCTGAAACTGCGACCGGGAATGTATATGTTCCGTTTGCCGCAACTGCGACGGATGAAACCACGAAACCGTTTGCGTCTATCAGGTTGGCGAATAATCCGCCCGCGTTGGTTCCTGTTCCGTTGACTTTGCTGTCGGTTAAGCCGTCCGTATCGTTAAAGACGTTTCCGCTTAACGGAACTGACGCAAAGTTTCGGTCGAATGTAACCTGACAGGCTAAGTTCAGAGAGCCGTATCTGCCCGGTGAAGCTGTATTATTAGCACAAGTTACGTTAGGAGCATCGAATTGATATTTCCAAGTGAATTGGCTGACATTAACAAGTAGTGCCGAGTTTGCGTATTCCGCTCCAGTGCCGATATTCATCTGATTAACTGCGGGACCCTGCACGGCATTTCCTGCCAGAATAGTTTGCGTCGTAGTCGCCGGATTGTTGATTAGAATTTGATTGACTCCACCGCCGCCGTAAGTTACGGTTTCTCGAAGCGGTCCGGTACAACTTGCTGCTCCATTAGCATCTAATCCATCAAAACCGTCATTATCAATACTGGTTGCTGCAACGGTTAAAACTTTCGGTGTCGTCGTTCCGGCAACAAAAAAATTTATTTGATACTGAATGCTTCCCGACCACGTTGTTTTACCGTCGTAAATTCCTGACTCCTGATTGATACTCGGTTGCAAATTTTGCGGGAATCCGATTGCCGTCGTTGCATTTTCCACTGTCAAGGTATCGGCGTTTGTGAAGTTAGTTTGATCCGCATCCATATTGTTACTGTAATTCGTTACGGTAACACGGGCATCAACGAATGTTCCGTCCGGTGCAATTCCGGCGTTCGGATACGAATAGACTACGCCGACCGTGTTGTTCGTTCCTGAAACAATTGTTCGTCCGGTGTTGTTAAAATTGATCGAAGTAACCGAAATCCCGTTACACGGAGCGGCTTGCGGTGCGAGTGCAACCGCATTATCGCCGAACGAGTAGCTGACTTTCCCGCAGTTCGGGATCAAATCTTTATAAGACATCGTTTGATCAGACATTGAATTTTTTCGTCCGATAAGTGTATCCAAATTACTCTTTGTATTTAAAAAAGTTTTGTTTGAAATAGTTGGGAATTTACCTCCTACGAATTGTGCGTTGATCTGCGTTGATGCAAATGCAAATACTGCGATTGTATATATTACAATTTTTGAAATTCTGTTTTTCATAATGTTTTTTTTCATTTGTTTAACTTATGTTTCGTTTCAACTGACTGATTCTAAGTTGAATGATTTAGTCTAAATCGCAATCTAAATCGGACAACAATAAGAAATAAAGCGTGAACGAATTAGTTGGAAGATTTTGGGATTTTATTTGTAAGTCTATGATTCTTAATGTGGATTGGGAGAACTAATCAACTCTATCAAATGTTATTTGACACTGACAAATTAGATCGTTGTGTTCAACAATTCATAACCTTACTAAACATTGTATAACAAAACGGCAAAACATTGCAACAATTTATGTCGGGCAATTATAAAAAATGAAAATTATGAATGAAATTTAACAAATAAGTATCAGAAGCATTAGTGGAAGTTTCGTAAAATAAGTAGATTGCAAAGATCCACTGTTTGGAAAGGAGCAGCGGCAGTCGCTGTGTTATGGAATTTTCAGTGAACTTAGCAGGTGATTGGTGTGAATTTTCAGACTCCTTCATTGTTAGCATCTGAAAATTCGAATAAAAAAATGGTTGGATATGTTTAACACATCCAACCATCTGCAATTATAGTTTACAAATATCTGCACTTCGCAGATTACTTATCTTCTTCTTCTTCGGCAAGTTCTTCGACCTTACCTTTGATATCGGGTGCTTCGCCTTCAATCATTCCGAGTTTGACCTTCACTTCATTTTCGATTCGTCCAAAAATTTCGCGGTCTTCTTTGAGAAGCGTACGAACTTTTTCGCGTCCCTGTCCGAGTCTTTCCTCGCCGTAAGAGAACCACGCCCCGCTTTTCTGCACAATATCGTTATCAACCGCCAAATCAATTAAATCACCTTCCTGAGAAATTCCTTCGCCATACATTATGTCGAATTCACATTCGGCAAACGGCGGAGCAACTTTGTTTTTCTTGATCTTGACGCGGGTCCGGTTACCGACCATTTTATCGCCTTCCTTGATCGCACCGATGCGGCGAATATCGATCCGCAGACTTGCATAAAATTTCAGAGCATTACCGCCCGTCGTTGTTTCCGGCGAACCGAAAAAGACACCGATTTTTGAACGCAGTTGATTGATAAAAATAAATGTCGTTTTGGAATTCGCCACGATTGCCGTAATTTTCCGCAAGGCTTGCGACATCAAACGTGCCTGCAAACCCATATGCGAATCGCCCATTTCGCCGTCCAATTCCGCCCGCGGAACAAGTGCCGCGACCGAATCAATCACGATTACATCAACGCTGTTTGAACGTGCCAGAGTTTCCGCGATTTCCAGAGCCTGTTCGCCCGAATCCGGCTGCGAGATCAACATTTCATCAACCAACACGCCCAGATTTTCCGCATAAGTCGGATCGAGTGCGTGTTCCGCATCAATATATGCTGCAATTCCGCCTTCCGCCTGTGCCGAAGCAACAACTTGAAGTGCAAGTGTCGTTTTACCTGAACTTTCCGGTCCGTAAACTTCAATAATTCGCCCACGCGGAAAACCGCCAACACCGATGGCATTATCAAGACTCAAACAACGAGTCGAAATCGCTGCAATATCTTCTTTCGGACGTTCTCCCAGACGCATTATCGAACCCTTTCCAAATTTCTTCTCGATCTCCGATAATGCCGAATCTATTGCTTGTCCCTTACTGTCTGCACTCATCTTAGCTGCCTGTTTAGCCATAATTTAATTTTCTCCACTTTGTTAAATTTTTTTTGTTAAATAATTATTATTAAAGACAGGAGAAAGTGTAACATATCCAAGTATGTTTTGTGAAATGCTGTTTCACGAATGAAACAAACGATCTTTTTCCGATCTGTGATTTGTTTATTAAAGTTAATTTAATTCACAAATTTATGCAAGGTTTGTTTGAAAACTTGAATGAAAACTACGAACAAAAACATTCGTTCATGTTTCGATTTTTGCCTCCAAGCGGCTTTCTCAGCATGCTTTGCCAAAGCGTAAACACGCTAGAGTATTGACTCAAAACTTCATCTCGAATAAATTCCCGTCGCCGAATAAACCGCCGCTCATTCCCACCGGCGGAACTATCACGGACATTTCTTCACCGTTAACGGTTAATTTGACCGAACCGGCTGCGGCTTCAAGCGAATCGTCTTTGAACGGCAGATTCGACGGTTTTCGATTAACCCGCGTTAAAACATTAGAATCGGATAATTCTAAATAAACGTCAAAACCTTCGATTTTGACATTTAAACTCGCCGTGTGAGGAAAAATAATTTTACATTTCGGCATCGGCTTCGATCTCGATCAGCATTTTTTCGTCGATCAATTTTGAAACTTCAATCATCGTCGTGGCAGGCAGTATTTCACCGAAAAATTCGCCGTGTGCCGTGCCGTATTCTTCCCAACGCGAAATGTCCGTGACGAACATCCGCGTGCGGACAACGTTTTCCAAACCCGCACCGAGATTTTTCAGAGCGTTTTCGATGTTTTTGATAACCTGCACCGTTTGTGCATAAGCGTCATTTTCGCCAACGATATTTCCGGCTTCATCCGTCGCCGTCGTTCCCGTTACATAAATCCGTCCGCCGACTTTGACCGCCCGCGAATATCCGACAATTTTTTCCCATTTTTGTCCCGACGAGTATTTTTCTCTTTCCAGCATACCAAAAATCTAACCGAAAAATGCTTTTTAGCCAAACAAAAAGCGGAAGTATCCTAAAAAAATACTTCCGCTTCTACTGATTTTACTAAAAACTAATCTCTAATATCCAACAACTAATTCTGAATATGTGCCTCGACAAACCACAGGGATTTATCAATGCCACGCGAAACTTCGGTGAAAATATCCGCCGTGTCCATATCACCCGCGTCGTCGGCTTCGTCTATGTTTTGACGGACTTTTTTGCCGAAATCGGAGAGTGCCGTCGAAACTGCTTCCACGTGATCGCGTCCTTCGGAAATTTCCATCGGATATTGATTCAGAGTTGATTTTCCCGCCGATACGCGAACCGTTCCCTCAGCCGTTCCGCCAAGAATCGTAACCCGCTCGGCAATCGTATCGGTATAATTTTCAACATCACCTGCCACCTGATCGAAAAGTTCGTGGAGAGCAATAAAACTCATTCCCTTAACATTCCAATGAGCCTGTTTGATCTGTGATTTGAGATCAATTGAATCGGCAAGTCGCTCGTTCAAAATACCGATCATTTTTTCTCTGGTGTCTTTGCTTATATCATTTTTTGTATTGTGCATATTTTATATTTACCCCTATCCTTTTTTCTTTTAGAATTATTCTAATTCCATATAGCAGAGTTGTCAAACTAAAAACATATAGATGATTAAGATTTTACGAAAAGTTAAAATAATTATATTCTTTAAAGCATAGAATTTAAATCTATCTATGATCAAATCGGGAGATAAGTAATTTATGTCAAATGAAACTATTAGGGTCGATGGTAAAGATGTCGAAGTCAGAGAAGACACGGCAAAATCGTATCGCGGTGTGACGTGGTTTTTGGGAACAGTATTGATTTTCGCAGTTGTTGCGGCAATTATGTTTTTTATTTTTACAGCGTATTCGGTCAGCGACGGGAAAATAAACACACCGGAAACAAAAACCGGTGAACCGTTGAACTAGATTCTGAAAAGAACAAAACAATTTTGAGTTTGCGATTAAGCAGCCGGGCAGAATTTCGATTTTTGCCCGGTTGCCCAAATTGATTTTTATGTTGGTTTTAGGAATCGAAAGTTCTTGTGATGAAACTGCCGCGGCGGTCGTGCGGGACGGGCGGGAGATTCTTTCGTCGGTAATTTCCTCGCAGATCGAAATCCACAAAAAATGGGGCGGAGTCGTCCCGGAAATCGCTTCGCGGGAACATCTTTTGAAGATTGATCCGGTGGTCGTAGAAGCATTGGAAAAAGCGGAACTGACGCTCGCGGAAATTGAGGCGATAGCCGTTACGCAAGGTCCGGGACTGGTCGGTTCGCTACTCGTCGGGGTTTGCTATGCGAAAGCTCTGGCGTTCGGTTTGGGAATTCCGCTAATCGGTGTCAACCATATCGAAGGACATTTTTTCTCGGTTGACTTGGAAAATCCGGCGACGGAATTTCCGGCGATGGCTCTCATCGTTTCGGGCGGACACACTAATTTATTTTACGCACCGGAAGCCGGAAAATATAAGATTGTAGCGAGAACCCGTGATGACGCGGCGGGCGAAGCGTTTGATAAAGTTTCAAAGATGCTCGGACTCGGTTATCCGGGCGGTCCAGTGATTGAAAAATTTGCTAAAGAGGGAAATCCGAAAGCGATAAATTTTCCGATAGCGAAAATTTCCGATGGTCGCCCCGATTTTAGTTTTAGCGGGTTGAAAACTGCCGTGATGCGGCATCTGCGGGAAAACGAGATCGAACCTTTAACGGAAAATGAAGCACCGACGCAGAAGATAAAAGATATTTGTGCCAGTTTTCAACACACGGTCGTCAAATCGCTGCTGCGGCAGACGGAGCGTTTGATAAAAGAATATGCACCGAAAACGCTGATCGTGGCGGGCGGTGTCGCGTGTAATCTGGCATTGCGTGAAGCATCGGAAAAACTTGCATCAAAGTATAGTCTGCCCGTTTTTTTTCCTTCAAAACATCTCTCAACTGACAACGCGGCGATGATCGCTGCGGCAGGGAATTTTCACCTCGAACGCGGCGAGAGAGCAGAACCGGATATGAGTGCCGATACTTCAATGCGTCTGCAAAACTTTGAGGTCGAAGACGATGATCTGCGAAGAAAGAAGGTTCGCTACCGTTTATAAATCACTACGCAAAATAATATTTTCTGTTTTCAGTCAATCATAAATTTGTTTTATCTTGCATTCATATTGCCGTATTTTAATTTTTCAAATAACATTCTTTTAAACAATTCTTATTTATAATGAGACTCGTTTTTTTTGTGAAGAAATCTTGCGTTGCGAATCAGATAGACGTTATCATTGGAGAAACTGTAAGCAACTTAATTTCGTCGGACTAAAATAAAGCGGAAGTTTTGGAAATGAAAAATATATTGGGATTATGTTTGATCTGCGAATCTTTGGTTGCAAATCGAAACAGTAAGTTAGCAGTAAATAAAAAAAGAAAAATTCAAAAAACCATAAGGGCGTTAACGGGGTTGATGTTAACTTTGTATGTTTGAGCGTCATTCAAAACGACGGAAATTTTATCACCCGTTTTGGATTAAGCGGTGATCAACCCGCTCCGAAATACGATACACCACAGACTGTATCCGACAATATCTGATATTATTTCGGGATGGAAAAGGTGTTTAGTTAAGCTCAATTAGTGCGGGCAATTGTAAACACAAAAACTTTGTCCGCACCTTTTTTCTTCAATATCTTGGCACACATCGAAGTCGTTGCTCCCGAAGTGAAAACATCATCCACAAGCAGAATGTTTTTGCCCTTTACCATCTTTTCACGTTTGACCTCGAAGGCTTTTTCAACGCTCATCTCCCGACCTTTTTGATCCATTCCGGCTCGGTGAATCGGTGTGTGTTTGATTCTCACCAGACTTTTTTCATCAAGTTCGATTTTGGTTTCCTTTGCCAAAATGTTTGCTAAAACCGAAGCTTGATTAAAGCCGCGTTCCATCAATCTGCGTTTTGAAAGCGGCACGGGAATTATCTTGTTTATGTTTTGAAACGAGGTTTTTTTGAAGGATTCAAGGAATAATTTTCTAAGATGTGCGGCAACAAAGGGTTCACGTTTGAGATTAAGAATCGAAGCGGAAAGACCTTTTTCATACTTGCCGACGGCACGAACTTTATCATAAAAATGCTCGTCACACTTGCGGCAGAATGTTTCAGAGTCGCACGGCGTTTCGCTGAGGAACCTTCCGCATTTATGACAAATAGTTTCGTTTCCCGAAAAAATCCGTGTCTTTTCCCAACAATCACGGCAAACTATACCGTCGCCGGAACTTTCAACGCATTGGTTGCAGATATGACAGGGTTGAGGATAAGTGAGAGTTAAAAGGGAATCATATAAAATCATTGGAGAGGCAAAAGTAGAAAGTAAAAAACTATGGTTTATGAAAGTATAACTATTCAATCTCTACTTCGATTTTTTTACTTTTACTTCCTACTTTCTTTAATCTTCGTCGAGTAAGCCCTGTTCTTCAAGTTGCTGACAATCCAGACAATATCTTGCCCACGGAACAGCATTAAGTCGTTTCGGGTTGATTTCTTCCTCACAGTTCTGACACGAGCCATATTCATCGTCGTCAATTCTTGCCAACGCATCCGTTACCAAAACTAACTGACGAGATTCGTTTTCGGATACGGAAAGCATCACGTTTTTTGAATAATTATTTACTGCCAGATCAACCGGATCAGGCATTTCGGAATCGTCAATCGAAAGATTCTTATTGCTGAGTTTTCGCAGAATACTTTCCCGTTCCGTTACCAAATTATCTTTAATTTCTTCTATATTTATTTTGCTCATTTTTGATATGGATACCCCTTGATTATAGAATATGCACGATAAAGCTGTTCGATTAAAACCACGCGAGCCATCTCGTGCGTAAAAGTAAGAAACGACAAGGATAAACTAAAATCCGCCCGTTTGACAACCGCAGAAGCTAATCCTTCATAACCGCCGATGATAAATGTGATTTCTTTAAGTCCGCGAACCTCCCATTTTTCCACTTCTTTCGCAAGTTTCCGCGAACCGTAAGATAATCCCCTAACATCTAAAATACAAACGAAACTGCTTTGATTCACTTTTTCAAGAATTCGGTTGCCTTCAATTTCTAAGGATTCGTGATTTGCTTTATCTTTTATCTCCGTGATCGAATACTTTATAAAATGCGAAAGGCGTTGCAGGTAATCTTCCTGCAACGCTTTCCAATGTTTATCTTTAGTTTTACCAACCCAGATGAAATGAAACTTCATAAATAAGTGATAACTGATAGGTGATAGTTGAAAACTATTCTTACCTTATCAGCTATCAGCTAACAACCATCACTTTTTAAATTTCTTTCGGCAAATCAACCTTTTTCGCATCCCGCCATAATCTTTCAAGTTCGTAAAACTTACGCGATTTTTGATTGAAAATGTGTACGATAAAGTCACCATAATCAAGCAGAACCCAATCAGCGGTTGAATAACCCTCGATCCGAATCGCTTTGAATTTCATTTGTTTCTTTAATTGTTCGGAAATCTCGTCGGCAATTGCCTGAACTTGCCGCTGATTCGTTCCGCTGGCAATTAGGAAAAATTCGGTGAAACTGGTAATTTTCCGCAGATCGAGCAAAGTAATATCTATCGCTTTTTTCTCCGACGCACATTCCAGAGCGAGCTTAATTTGCTCATCAACTTCCGCATACGGAGTCGTCTGAATTATTACTTCAAGCGTATCATTTTCCAGTATATCGTTTTCTACCGCTTCTTCTTCTTCCCGCTCGAGGGATTTGTTTTTAGTTACTTCTAATTCTGTTTCCATATTCATTGAGCATTTATCATTAACCATTTTTCATCAAATGGCAAACATTTTTTATTCGTTTTTTTATTTTCTAACCGATACTATCTATTCAACCTTAAAAAATTCGGTCAGCATTCCCGTAATGCAAAATATTTCAATCCGTTGAACTTTTATATAAGCCATATTTTTCAATATGTTCGACAACTTCGACTCTGACAGATTCTTTCCAGTTTTTATCATCAGCCCGAATCATTTCCCGAATCCGCGTTGCCGAAATATCCATCTGCACCGCATCCGTTATGTAAATTCGTGATTCGTGATTCGTAATTCGTGGTTCGTTTTTGTCATTTCGCAAATCAATCATCATTTCACGAATTTCATCGGTTACGTGCGAAAAACCGATCTCATAATTTGGGCGGGTAACGACAATTATATTCACAATCGTCAAGACCTTTTCCCATTCCCGCCAAGTGTTAATCTCTTCCCAAGAATCCGCACCCATCACAAAAAAAATCTGATCGTCGGGCAAATCGCTTTTCAGTTTCGTCAAGGTTTCAACCGTGTAAGGTTTTTCGGGAACTTCGAGTTCCATTGTTGAAACTTTTAGCTTTTTTTGCTCAGCCGTTGCCAAACACAGCATCGCAAACCGTTGGTAAGCCGAAGTCGGTTGCCGCCGTGATTTGTGCGGTGCGTGAAATGCCGGAACGAACACGAATTCGTCCAACTCAAAAATCTTCGTCAACTTTTCAGCAATCGCCAAATGCCCTCTGTGGACAGGATCAAAACTTCCACCATAAAATGCGATTCGCTTCATAAAATTTGCCCCAGAGTTCACAGAGTAATACAGAGAGAATACAAGGAAAAAATTTCAAAGTGTCTTAATGCAAGCCTTCCAGATACTCTGTGTCCTCTGTGACTGATTCATCTTTTTCCAAAATCTGTCGAAAATGGGCGGCGATTTCCATCAGAATATCATCGGGACATTGTTCATCTTCGACGTAAAAATGATAATCAGTTAAAGCGTTATTAACAAAAAACTTATATCCGCGAAATACGAATTCCATCCACATTTCGATCACGCCGTCCATCTCGAATCGCATAATTTCCGCTCCATTTAATTCTTCGACGTGATCATAAAAATCGTCAAAAAATATAACTTCGGGAAAATCTACGAAATGCCTCACATTTTCGGTCAGATTCTTCTCTTTTAAATCATCAATCAACATCTTCTTCGTCTTCGCTTAAATCAATCTCCGTTTTCGTAATTTCGTCCAATCTTTCTGAAACTGCAAAAACCAATTCCTGTGTTCCTACTCTGGTTACGGCGGAAATTTCAAAAAATTCTCTGCCGTCTGCTAATGCTTTTTCCCGCAATTTTTCGAGTCTTTCCTCATCATCCAACGCATCGAGTTTGGTAGCGACAACAATCTGCGGACGATCCGACAGATCAATATCGTAGTTTTTCAACTCATTGTTTATTGTATCGTAGTCTTCAACCGGATCGCGTCCCGAAATTGAAGAAACATCAACTAAATGAAGCAGCAGCTTCGTGCGTTCAACGTGCCGCAAAAATCTGTCGCCGAGTCCCGCACCGTCCGAAGCTCCTTCGATCAAACCGGGAATATCCGCCATTACAAAAGTTTTGAATTCGCTGACGCTGACCACGCCGAGATTCGGTTCGAGCGTCGTGAACGGATAATCGGCGATTTTCGGTTTAGCGGCGGAAATTACCGAGATCAGAGTAGATTTTCCGGCATTCGGAAAACCTAAAAGTCCGACATCGGCGATAAGTTTCAATTCGAGCTGCAATTCACGATATTCCGATTCGCCGCCGTCCTGATGATAACGCGGGGCTTGATTGATCGAACTTTTGAAATGCACGTTTCCAAAACCGCCGCGTCCACCTTTTGCCGCCAGAAATCTCTGTTCGTGATCGGTAAAATCTATCAGTAAGTCGTTCGTTTCCGCGTCAAAAACTTCAGTTCCGACGGGAACTTTAACAATTTTATCCTCGCCGTCCTTGCCGTATTTCATCGAACCTTCGCCGTGTCGCCCGCGTTCGGCTTTGTGTTCCGGGTTAAAACGCAGGTGCAAAAGTGTGTTAAGATTTTCGTCCGCTTCAAGCCAGACATCGCCACCGCGTCCGCCGTCGCCGCCCGAAGGTCCGCCCTTTGCCACAAACTTTTCACGCCGAAATGCCGTTACGCCATTGCCGCCGTGTCCTGAGGTGATGCGAATTTTTACTCTGTCTATAAACATAAGTTTTTATTGTAGAGATTTATTTGTTAACACACAAAAAGGAAAATGTTGTTTCAACCGAAGTTAAAACAACATTTTCCGTGTATTACCGAATACCGAAGTATTCAAATAATGTTGGCAAATAACTCATGTACACGATTTATTTACCTAATTTGTATTCCGAAGTTGAATTCTGCGGAGAATCCGTTTCCGGTCAACATTTCAAAAGTCTTTACAGGTTTTGCAACTAGAAAACACTTTACAAAATGTCAATAGGTTTTTATTAAGGTGGCTATCCTCCACCTCCGGTTACGTTTCCGGCAACGAGGTTTATTTACCGAAGCAAATAAACGACTACGCATCTAATGATTGATCATTTTCAAAAGATTTTGTTTGTTTTTATCCAAACAAATCGGAAAGTATCTCAACTTTCTTCAGCAAGCCTTTCGGCTTCGATGCAGAGAGCGTAAATAACAATTTGTTTCCGCTAAATTGTTCTCAAACAATGCGTCGCCGCTTAGTTTGCCTATCTCTCAATCGGTCAAAAACCCGTAGGTAAATTTGACTATGTGAACAAGAATATAACCGTATTTATTGATTGTCAAGTAGAAAATACTTTAACTACTGCATAACTTTTCAACAAATTCCATCCAAATTTTTGAAACTGCCTGTGGAAAACTTTGTGGAAAACTTTGTAAGTTTATTTATATCTAAGAGTTTAAAGATTTGTAATAATTTAGAAATCTTGGAAATTGCCTCTGGAAAATCTTTTAAAAATAAATAACAAATGCTGAATTTTTCCGCTTTAAACGCTAAAAAGATGACGATATTAATTAAATCAATATCGTCATCTTCACAAACCTTTGTATTGAACTAAGCCGCCACTTTTTCCAGTTCGACCGCACCTGCCGCGTAAACACTGATGAATTTTCCCTGTTTGCCGCGTTGTTCAAATTTTACGATACCGTCAATTAATGAAAATAATGTATCGTCTTTACCCTTGCCGACATTCGTTCCCGGTTTCCATTTCGTTCCGCGTTGACGGGCTAAAATGTTTCCGCCACGAACAAGTTGTCCGCCGTATTTCTTGATCCCAAGCATTTTCGGATTGGAATCGCGTCCGTTTCTCGATGAACCTACACCTTTCTTATGAGCCATATTTCAATTTTAGATTTTAGGTTCTGGATTTTAGATTACAGAGCAAAAAACTCCAAACTCTAAACTCCAAACTCTAAACTCTTTTCCTCCATTAAATCTTGTCTATCTTAATTTCCGTGTAACCTTGGCGGTGACCTTGCTTACGTTTATATTGTTTGCGACGTTTTTTCTTGAAGACGATTATTTTTTCCGCCCGTCCGTGGCTGACAACGGTTGCATTGATTTTACCGCCGCCGAGGTCTTTGTCCGTGCCTAGAAGAATTGCTTCAACTTCAATGCTGTTGCCTGCTTCTTCAGCAATCGTCGGCACGCGAAGGGTTTGACCTTCCTCAACGTTGAATTGCTTTCCGCCTGTTCTGATTATTGCGTAACTCATTTTTATGCTTAAACTCCTTAGCTCGCTGATTAAGTGAAATCATTTTCACCAGTCGAAAACTTTAAATTATAGAGATATAATTTTGCTTAGTCAAACTCCGGAAATACAAAATATGCAAAAATCAAATATGGTGGTTTAATCTTTATATTTAATGATGGCTGATCGAATTTCCGTTAAAAAAGATTGACGATTCCCGTCGCAACTATTCTGTCGCAATCCGTATGCTGAGTTAGATTTTCCGTCTTCGGACAGGCAATAGCGACTTTTCTTTCTTCGATGAGAATTATTTCCGTACCGATAATTTTTATAAAGGCTTGTTGGGCGAAACTTCCGGTAATTATTTTCACAAATTTATCGTCTGTGCTGAATTGCCTGAAATATTCTGTTTTTTTTTTAATACTGTGGATACTACTCTTTTCAAGCTCTGTAAAATGGTTGATTCTTGAATTCAGCCGATATTCGATTCAGATAAAAATCTAATTTCACAGGGAATTTAGTATATTTTGTGGTTTTCCGTTTTGACATTTTGTTTTTGTGTCAAAAAAGTATAAATTATGCTTGCTCTTCGTTGGAAAAACAAAGCCTTTTAGGTGTATGCTTGTAGGTTAAATGTTTGGTGCGAAAGTCTTGCGTTAAAAGTTAGGCTCAAGCGGTTTTTGAGAATGGCTTTTTCCTTTTTTAAAAGCAGGCATAATTTAGAATAATATAATAACGGAATAATTTAAGAAATGGCATTTAAGTCTATATTTAGTATGTTTTCGAGTGATTTGGCGATTGATTTAGGAACCGCTAACACTCTGGTTTATGCGAAAGGTCGCGGCATCGTTGTCAGCGAACCTTCGATTGTTGCTATCAATAGAGTTACGAATCAAGTTGAAGCGGTCGGACGCGATGCAAAGGAAATGCTCGGTCGAACACCGGGAAATATCGTAGCAATTCGCCCGATGAAAGACGGTGTGATTGCAAACTTTGAAGTAACCGAAAAAATGTTACAGCATTTTATCCGCAAGGCACACAACGGCAAAAGTTGGGTGCGTCCGCGGGTCGTCATCGGAATCCCTTCGGAAATTACGCAGGTCGAACGGCGGGCGGTCGAAGATTCGGCGTATCGGGCGAAAGCGTCGGAAGTTTATTTGGTTGAAGAAGCGATGGCGGCAGCAATTGGTGCTGGTTTGCCGATTACTGAACCGCACGGAAATATGGTCGTTGACATCGGCGGTGGAACAACGGACATCGCTGTCATTTCGCTGTCAGGAATCGTTTATTCGCGGGCTGTTCGTGTTGCCGGAAACGAAATGGACGAATCCATCACGCAATTTATCAAACGCAAGTATAATTTGCTCATCGGTGAACGCACGGCGGAAGCAATTAAAATCGCCCTCGGTTCGGGTTTTCCACTGGAAGAACCGCTTTCGATGGATGTTCGCGGACGTAATTTGATCGAGGGAATTCCGAAAACGATTACGATCACGGACGAAGAAATCCGTGAAGCACTTTCGGATTCGGTTTCGACGATTGTTAACGCGGTTCGCGTCGCACTTGAGCGAACGCCGCCGGAATTATCGGCGGATATTGTCGAACGCGGAATCGTTTTAACCGGCGGCGGAGCGTTGCTGAAAAATCTCGATAAACGTTTGATGATCGAAACGGGTTTACCTGTTGTCGTTTCGGATGATCCGCTGTCTTCCGTGGTTCTCGGCACCGGCAAAATGCTTTCGGACATCGAACTTTTGAAGCGTGTGAAATGGGATAATTCATTGATGACGGGAAATTAAAGTCGAGAGTCAAGAGTCGGGAGTGGAGAGTCAAAGAGTGAAGAACGGAAAAGACTTTGCTTGGAAAACTCTCGACTCTCCACTCTCCACTCTCCACTCTAAAAAATGGCAGTAGAAAGAACTCAAAAAGAAGTCTGGCGATTGACTCCGTGGTTGATGATCGCATTGCTTTTGGGAAATTTTGCGTTGATGGCTTACGACGCGAAAGCCGATAATCAGCAACGGGTGATTCGGGTTTGGACGCAAGCATTGGCGAATTTTGTGCAATCGCCGGTAACTTACGCCGGCTCAGCAATTACCGGCTTTTTTTCATCGGTCGGAAATATGCGTTCGGCTCAGAGCGAAAACAGTAAACTCAATCAAAAAGTGCAGGAACTTCAGGTTCAGGTTCAAAATACAAAGGAACTCGCTCAGGAAAACAGACGGCTTAGAGAAATCCTCGAACTGAAGGAACAAACCGAATACAAAGTCAAAGCGGCACAAATTATCGGGCGTGATACGTCGGCGTGGTTCGATACGGCGATCATTAATCTCGGCAGTTTGGACGGTGTGCGATTAAATATGCCGATTGTTGTTGACGGTGGTTTGGTCGGACGCGTGACGGCGGTTAGTCCGTTGACGGCACAGATTGACTTGATAACCCGGGACAAGTCCGGTTTGGGGGCAATCGTTGGCGAACTCGGTGAATCAAATGCCCTCGGAGTCGTTAAAGGAACGGGTAAGAGTGATCAGCTCGAAATGAACTATGTTCCCGGATATATCGAAGTCAAAAAGGGCGATGTTATTTACACAACGGGACAGGGCGGAGTTTATCCGCCGGGGCTGAAACTCGGAACAATAATGGAAGTCAAAACGGACTCGGCGACTCTGCCGCATCGGATTTTAATCCGCCCGAGTGCAAAAATTTCCGCAATGCAGGAGGTTGCGGTTTTGCTATACACTCCGCCCGCCCGCCTGAAATACGAAAAGGCTCTGCCGAATGCAGTCAAGGATGAAGAGAAAGCGGACGGTATTGAGCAGAAGTAAGTTGTGGCGGTAACGACATCGCAACAGTAATACTACGGTTGTAAAAAATCCCGGATCAGACAAAAATATCATCTAACAAAGCGGTAACGCTTTAAAAATCAATCAATATGGAACAGGTAAAAATCACGGTCGCTCTAATAATTGCGATTTTGCTTCAGTGGACATTACGAAACGTAGCTGAACCGTTTGCATACATTGATTTACCGTTGATTATCGTTGTATATGCGGCGTTGCAGAGAAATTCCATTAGAGCGATTCTATTTGGAGCGATTGCCGGACTTTCAATGGACGCTCTCAGCGGAGGACTTTTAGGGGCGAACGGTTTTACGAAAGTACTCATCGCATATATGGTTTCCGAACTTGCCCGGAGAGTATATCTGGACAACCTTTTACTGCGAATTCCGATCATAGCCGGAGCGTGTTTACTAGATGATTTAATCTATTTCGGGATGCACAAACTGCTCGGGCAAAGTTTGGACGGCGATTTATTTACAACGATTGCCTACACACTGATCGGAACGACGATTGCGGGAACATTCATATATTTGTTGATGGACAGTTTTTCGGAAAATTCTTTAAGACGCAGAAAAAAAGACGTATTTTCGCAGAGACGTGAAACACGGCGGCGGAATCCGATTCGATTGGGCAGAAAATAAAAATGCAGTTACACGACTATTCGCAAAATTTAGCAGTCAGAGTCGGCACGATTCAGGTGATCGCGTTCGTTTTGCTGACGATTCTCGGTGTTCGTCTGTATCATCTACAAATTAACAAAGGCGAAATTTACGCCGACAAAGCCGAAAATCAGCGGATTCGGTTGATCAAAATTCCCGCACCACGCGGAGCTATTTTCGACCGCAACGGCGAACTTCTCGTTGATTCGCGTTCGACTTATAACATCACTCTGACGCACGAGTTGATTAAGAAGATTAAAGTTTCCGAAAGAACTGATGAATACGCCGAAGGTTTGGCGGTTGACCCTGAATTCGTTGACGAACGGTTGAAACTTATCAAAAAACAACCCGGCTACGAAACGATGGTTTTGAAGGAAAACGCGACGCTTGAAGACATCACCTGGGTTGAAACGCACTCGCTCGAATATCCCGAACTTCGCGTCGAAATTCAGCCGCAGAGAGTTTATCCGCTCGGCGAAACGCTCGCACACGTTCTTGGTTACGTTGGTGAGATTAGCCCGAAACAACTAGAAAAAGAGGAATATCAGAAGAAGGGTTTTAGTCCCGGCGACATCATCGGAAAGGGCGGCTTAGAGCAGTATTACGACGAATTTTTACGCGGCACGCCCGGATTTAGAAAGGTTATCGTTGATAGTCGCGGACGGGTACAGTCGGAAATTTCATCCGTACCGCCGCAACCCGGACAGGATTTGTACACGACGATTGATTTGCGTTTGCAAAAAGCAGCGGAACAACAAATTTTAGCAACACCGACGCAGCGTGGAGCGGTGATCGCCACGAATCCGCAAAATGGCGAGATTTTGGTGATGGCTTCGCTTCCTTCATTCGATCCGAATATTTTCGTGCAGGGAAGTGCGACGCGGGAAGGCAGAAAACAGATCGCCGCTTACTGGCAGAACGAAGACCGACCGCTTTATAATCGGGCGATTCAGGGACGTTATCCGCCGGGTTCGACCTGGAAAATTCCCGAATCGGTTGCCGGATTGAAGCAGGGCGTAATTACCGTTAAGGATTCGAGTCTGACGTGCGGCGGCGGCATCAGAATTGGCAATAAGTTTACCCGTTGTATGGGAAATCACGGGACACCGCCGTTGCAGACGGCAATTACGAGATCGTGCGACGGTTATTATTATCGGCTTGCTCTGAAAATGGGAATTGACGGATTAGTGCAGATGGTCGAGGATTTTGAATACGATCAGCGGACGGGAGTTGATCTACCGAACGAAAAAATTAGTCGCACGCCAAAGTATTACCGCAAAGCAATCGAGAAAAGAAATAACGGGAAATGGGCGGATATTGAAACGGTTTTTGCCGCCATCGGACAGGTTACGGTTGATGTTACACCGATTTCGATGCTTCGTGCCGTATCAAGCGTCGGCGTTCACGGCAAATTACTTGTCCCGCATCTGCTCAAAGAATTCAAACCGGTCGGTGCCATCGGTGAAAAGAATTCTCCGAATTATGTCGCGGCGAAGCGGGGATTTACATACAATCAGCCGAAGCCGAAAATCGTTGAGATGACCGATGAACAAAATAAACTTGTCCTTGAAGGAATGTACGGCGTAGTGATGGGTGGCGGAACGGCGGCGAGAATCTCGATGGGCGAAGAATTTCCCATCGCCGGAAAAACCGGAACGGCACAAGTTACGGTGCTTGGAAATGACAGCGGACATTTGAAAGATCACGCTTGGTTCGTCGGTTTTGCTCCGGCTTATAATCCCGAAATTGCTTCGATTGCAATTATCGAAAACGTCGGTTTCGGCGGAAGCTTTGCCGCTCCCGCCGTCAAAGGAGTTTTCGAGGCGTATCATAATCCGTCGTCAATTGACGAGAACGGACTACCGAAGGGTGAGGAATCGGAAGATAAGTTGAAGAACAACGTCGTAGAAATGAAACACGAGAACTAAGAACTGAGAACTGATAATTCATAACTGAAAATGGCAGCAATCATCGAGAAAAAGAATTTACGGGATTTCGATTGGCTCACAGCACTTCTGGCGGTGGCAATCGTTTCGTTCGGTGTCTGGCAGATTTACAATGCTCAACCGATCTATGATTCAATTTATTCAAGTTATTGGTTCAAACAAATCATCGGATTAGTCATTGCTCTGGTCGCAATGGTAATTGTCGCAATGACGGACTACCGCCGGATTATTGATGCCGCACCTGTTTTTTACGGAATCGGTATAGTTCTCTTGGCACTCGTTCTGGTTCCGGGATTAGGTGTTAAAATAAACGGTCAGACAGCGTGGCTGGCAGTTCCGTTTATCGGGCGGTTTCAACCTTCGGAGTTCGTCAAAGTCCCGGTCGTCCTGATGTTGGCGAAATATTACGGAAACCGCCGATCGGGAACGCTCCGATTCAAGGAAATTCTAATCGGTATCGCAATTTTAGCCGCTCCGTTAGGCTTGATTATGCTTGAACCGGACGCGGGACAGGCGATCACGTATTTTCCGCTGTTGGCAGTCGTTCTGTTTTTGTCAGCGGTCAAAATTCGCTATGTTTTGGCGGCGATTCTGGCGATGGCGATACTCGTTCCGACGGCATATATCGTCGGAGCCAATACGGGATTTATCAAAAATTATCAGAAGCAACGGATCGAAGCAATTTTAGATCCGGAAAACGCCGATCCGCGTGGTTTCGGTTATCATACGGTTCAGTCGATGATCACGGTTGGTAAAGGGCAACTTACCGGAATCAAAGGCGATGCCGATACATCGCAGAGCGTTCTCAAATTCCTGCCCGAACCACATACTGATTTTATTTTTGCAGTAACGGCGGAAAATACCGGATTTCTCGGCTGCATCTCGCTTTTGTTAGCATACGCATTACTCTTATCGAGGCTTATCGTCGGGGCAAGAGATTCGGCTGATCGCGTTGGGATGCTTGTAATTATGGCAATTGTCGGCGGGATGACATTTCAAATTTTTATGAATATCGGGATGGTTCTAGGCTTTTTACCCGTGATCGGTGTCCCTCTGCCGCTAATGAGTGCGGGACTTTCGGCGGTTCTCTCGACATTTATCGCTATCGGTTTCGTTATCAGCGTCAAGATGCGAAGATTCGTTAATTAAGTGATAAGTGAAAACTGATAGGTGATAAGTTAAAATACAAATTACGGCTTTTAGTTATCAGTTTTCACTTATCACTTGTTAGTTAAATAAAGGAAGAGTTATGGCAAAATCTAAAATAATCAAATCCAACGAAGTTCAATCGGTCGAAAAGAGCAAAAAGAGTGGTTTATGGAAATTTGTGTGGTTTCCGACCGCTTTGATTTTGGCTCTGGCGGCAGGTGGTTTGACCGGAATTTTGAGTTCGTATTATCTCAATAATTCACGTTATTCAACCGAAGTTTCGGCACTTGCTACATATCGTCCGCCGCAGGTTACAAAGATTTATGCCGATGACGGCGAAACGGTTCTGGCTGAATTCGCTCTCGAAAAAAGAATTCCGATCAAATACAAAGATGTTCCCGAAAATGTCGAGGACGCACTTCTGGCGATTGAAGATTACCGTTTCCGGGATCATATGGGAATAGATTTTTATCGTTTGGGCGGAGCACTCGTTAAAAATATCACCACCGGCACGAAGGAAGGTGCTTCAACGATTACGCAGCAGCTTGTTAAAAATCTATTTTTAACAAAAGATCAAACCCTTACGCGAAAAACCAGCGAATGGATGATGGCGTTGGAGGTCGAGCGTTTTTATACGAAAGATCAGATACTTGAAATGTATATGAATTACGTTTTCCTTGGTGCGGGAGCGTATGGTTTCGAAGCGGGAGCGAGAACTTATTTCGGTAAAACTTTAAAAGACTTAAATTTGGAAGAAGCCGCACTTTTGGCGGCAATTCCGAAATCTCCGACGCAGTATTCACCAACTAGAAGTTTGGAAAGTGCGAAGGAGCGACGCAATGTTGTTCTGGATCAGATGGGAAAATATTTTCCGGACAAATATTCGCAATCGAAGATAGATGCGGCGAAGGCAAAAGACATAAAATTATCCGATTCGGCGTATTACCAATCTCTGCCGAAATCAACGGCGTGGGATTATCCAGTCGAGGAAGTCCGCAAATATCTCGAGCAGAAATATACAACCCGCGTGGCTCAGGGCGGTTTGGAAGTTTACACAACGATTAACGCCGAAGCTCAAGAGATTGCAACCGCTTCGATTCGCAAACGACTGCGTGCTTACGACAGCGGCAAAAAATGGCGTTCGGAATATTTGGATGTTTTGACCAATCAGAACAATGAACCTCTAAAAGATGAAAAGGACATCGAACGCAAACTGGAATCATTCAAACACGCCGATTGGTTCGAAGACAGTTACGCTAAAGGTGACTATATCAAAGGTTTGGTGATGAAGATCAACGACACCGCCAACGAAGCCAAAGTCCGCTTCGGGAAATACACGGCGATAGTTACTTCCAAGGATATGGGCAGAAGTAACAGCACACCGAACAAAGAGTTGAAAAAAGGATATTTGGCGGAATTTGAAGTTGTTGAGGTTGATGACGATGCCGAAACGCTTACAGTCAAATTGACGCAAACACCCGAAGTTCAGGCGGCAATGACAACGATTGACGCGGAAACGGGCGAGATCGTGGCGATGGTCGGCGGCTATGATTTTCCTTCAAGTAAATTCAATAATGCGACGCAGGCTTTGCGGCAGACGGGTTCTTGCTACAAACCATTCATTTACGCGGCGGCGGTCGAAGATGGTTTTACGCCCGATACAATCGTCAGCGGAGCTCCGATTAAACGCGGTAGTTGGCAGCCGCATAATTACAATGGTTCGGCGAGTCATCCGAATGTTCCGATGGAGGTTGCATTGGCAAAATCGTATAATTTAGCGGCGGTTCATTTACTTCAGCAAGTCGGAGTTCAAAAGGGAAGTCAGATGGTTCGCCGTTTAGGGATTACGAATCCGATGGCACCGAGTCTGCCGTCCGCACTCGGAGCAAGTGAAGCGTCTCTCATCGAAATGGTTTCGGCATATTCGACATTTCCGAACAAAGGTGTTCGCGTCCAACCGCATTTTGTCCGCAAAGTTCTTGACCGCGATGGAAAATTGCTGGAAGAATGGGAAAAAACAAGCTACAAAGTGATGAGTGAATATGTTGCTCTGACGATGGTTGAAATGATGCAGGGCGTAACTGCCGGTGGCGGAACGGCTTCGGGAGCAAATGCTGCCGGACATCAATTAGCGGGAAAAACCGGCACCGTTAACGACCACACAGATGTCTGGTTTATCGGCTACACACCCGAATACGTTACCGGAGTTTGGATGGGAAATCCGAAACGAAAATCAAATCTCGGTTCGGGAATGACCGGCGGTGGCGGGGCAATGCCGTATTTTAACGATTTTATGAGCGAATTTATGAAGGACAAAAAACAGATTAAATTTCCCGAACCGCCGAATGTTCCTTCAGAAATAAAGTCACTGGTCGAACAACGCAAACGGGAACAGCTCGAGAAACTGGAAAAAGCAGATGCCGAAGCCCAAAAACTTGGAATTAAATACGACGGCGGAAGTAGTAAATCATCAAAATCGGTTAGAACGAATGGTGACAGTAAAACCATTACGCTTGAGGAATTGAAAAACGGAACTCTTGAGGGAACGCCGAAACAGGACGAAAATCTCGAAGGTGGAAATCCGGATAAAATTATCAACAAGCCACCACCACCACCGACTACGAAAACAACGGCAAATCCGCCGCCTGCTGCTAACCCGACACCAAGTGAAGGTACGCCGCGAAAGGGCAAAAAAGGCGACGGCTAGTTTGTATTAGAAAGCGTTACAATTTCTGAGAAATTGTAACGCTTTCTGTCGCGATGTGCGTCCCATCGTCGCTTCTTCAAATTCGCAACAACCAAAGCGGGACGCTGGCGTTGCATTTGAAACTTTAACTGCAAAATTTGCCAAGATAATACGGCAGCATTTTTCGCCACCAAACCCAATCGTGAGCCACATCGTGTCCCCACATATCGAGAACGTGCGGGATGCCCTTTGAGTGGAGAAGCCCCGAAAATTCCTGGCTTTTATGAGGTGCTTCAAACGAACCCTGTCCGGTAACAATGACGATTGAGTCCGCATTTTGCAAACGCGGCAGATTATAATCATCGTGCATATCTTTCAGATACATCGAAGGATTATTGAAATAAACATTGTCATCGTAATAACCTTTATCCAAATAACTGTAAATATCGTAGCTTCCGCTCATCGCAATCGTTCCGCGAAAATTATCGGGATGCTTAAAGTATGTGTTCGCTGCCAAATATGCACCCAAACTCGCACCTGTCGTCAGTGGTTTGGCATCATCACCGCATTCATTCTGAATCAGCGGCAACACTTCTTCCATAATATATTTATCATAACGACTCAGCATTTCAACCTTCCAACCCGGATGTGAAGTGCGGTTTAAAAGGCTGTATTTATTAACCGAATTGACCGAATATGCCCGAATCAAACCCGCGTCAATAAAATCCTTGATCGCATCAACCAGCAGAAACCGTTCATATTCCAGATAATCGGCAGCGGCGGTCGGAAACATCAACAGCGGATAACCGGAATGCCCGTAAGCGACCAACGGCATCTCCATTCCAAGATTGTGGCTGAACCACGAAGTAGTATCACGTCTCATATATATTTATTTATTGATAAGCTTTTATTAATTTAGAACTTGCTAGACTAAAAGAAAACGCTTGAATTTACAAGCAATAAATAATGATTTTGCCCGCGAATGAACACTAAATTACACCAGCATAGGAAAGAATATCGTCCACAGATGAACACAGATGAACTCAGATAATAGAAGACAGATCAGAAAAAAATCCGGTTTATTGTTTTCTTACATCTGTTTTATCCGTGTTCATCTGTGGATGATAATTTTCTGTTTTACGCTTTTCTTAATTTTTTTTCGCGTAAATCCGCGGGCAAAAAAAACTTATTTAGTTACGGTAATTTCCCGTGTCGTCGAATTATAATCGCTGTTATCAACGAAATTTCCTTCTTTATCGAGCAGAGTTAATTTGATCGTATTTTTGCCGGTCTTCCAACCTTTCAACCAGATCGGCTGCCATTTTTCGAGCGTCTGCGGCTGCGTGTCGTTGATAACGTATTGAACTTTGTAATCGCCGCCATCACCGACCAGTTTTGCGTTCGACAACCAGAAATCGAGCATAATTACTTCAGCATCTTCGCCCTTGTATTCACCCTTCGGACGGCTGTATGTGATGAACGGTTTTGAAAAATCCACTTTTCCGGCAGTTGATGCTTCAGCGTCCGCTCCTTCCATTTTTTTATTATCACTTTTTGCATCCGCCATCGTGTTGCCGTTGCCGTCGGTGGTCGGTTTAGCTTCGTCGGCTTTGCCGTCTTCGACCGTAAATTTTACGGTCTTAAAAGCCTTTTCATTTTTATAACTTTCGTGCCACGGACGCGATACGAACATTCGCAAGGTGTGTTCGCCGTCGGTTACGTTTCGCAGTTCAAAGCCGTCGTTCCACATATAATGAGCGGCATACGGCTGATTATCCAGTATAACGTGAACGTGATTTCCCTTACCTTCCGCATCTTTACCCATTTTCACTTCGCCGTTGACCTTAACTTTGATGTCCACATTTGAACTGTTGATCGTCGCTCCGTCCTTCGGCATTTCGACCAATAATTCCGGCTCACTTGTTTCCTGCTCACCGCGTTCGGTCATCAACGCCTGAATTTTGATCGGTCGGTCAACGACATTCAAAGGTTGTGCCGTATATTGTGCCTCGGCGTTCGTATTTGCGTTTGCATTCATATTCGCTTCATTCGTGTTTGCCGTCGTCGCCGGTTTTGTTTCGCAACCGATAAAAACCGTAAGTGCGATCAGTAAAATAAATAACTTCGTAAATTTCATAATTTTTACTCCTAAATTTCTGCTGATATTTCAGCCTGTTTTTCTTCTATAACTTTTTTCACATCAAAAACATCCGCAAAATTTTTAACTAATTTATCTTCAACTTCCGTTAGAAAAAGTTCACGTCCTAAAATTTCATTCATCGAAGCGACGGGTTCACCTTCGCAGGAAATTATCCAATTGTAATAGCTCAGATCGGTGTTTACGTTTAATGCAAAACCGTGCGTCGTCACCCAACGCTTGATGTGAACGCCGATTGCCGCGACCTTTCCATCCTTCGTATGAACACCCGTAAGTCCTTCAAGGCGAAAGGCTTCGATGTCAAAATCGGCAAGCGTCCGAATCAGAACTTCTTCGACTTCCCGCACATATCGGTGAACGTCTTTGCGGTCGGGACTCAATGAATATATCGGATAACCGACGATCTGCCCGATGCCGTGATACGTGATTTTTCCGCCGCGATTTGTTTCAAAAACTTCCGCCCCGAGTTTTTGCAGATTTTCCTTCGTCGCCAAAACTCCATCCATTTTCGCACGCCGTCCGAGCGTGTATGTGTGCGGATGTTCGAGCAGTAAAAGATAATCGCATTCTCGTTCCTCGGTGACTTTTGTTTCAAATTCTTTCTGCAAATCTAATCCGTCGGCATAGTTAAACCGACCAAGACGGCAAACTTTTAGTAGTCTTTCTTTCATCTTTTCTATATAGATTGTAAAATTATTCCCGACAATCTTGCAACAGAGGAAAAAAATAATGAAAAAAAATCTAAATATAAAAAATTTAATTGTGTTTGTGTTCGCTTTGAGTTTCATTTTCGGATTAGCGACTGATTCAAACGCTCAACGCCGCAAACCCCGTGCGAAAAAAGCAACGGCAAAAACCGCCGCTCCGAGCAGCAATACCGAACTTCAGCAAGGTGCGAAAGATGTCGGGATTCAACTTAAAAATGTTTCAAAGTTTGTTTTTGTTCTCGGCGGAGTCGCCAAAGGCATCGAGGCAATTGATAAAGATGTCAAAGCGGGCAAGGCTTCAAAGGAGATTGCGGATAAAAACGCCCAGTTTAAAGCCGATGTGATTACAAGCATCCGGGCGTTGCGGGCTGGACTGGTCAAACTCGAAATTGATTTTCGCACGAAAGAACCGCTCAAAAAATATCTTGTTAATATGCAAAAGTTAACCCAACAAACGAACCGTGTCGAGGATTTAGCAATCGCCGGACAATTTAACGGTGCGGGGCAGGAATTGCTTTTGGTTGTGGAAACTCTGACTGATACTTTGGTCGCAATGCCTTAAGTGTTTAAATGAAAAATCAGCGAATTTGAGTTAGTGAAAACATATCAGTTATTAACTTTCAGCTATAATTTATTTCGGAGTGATTAAAAATATTTGAAACAGATTATAGCTGATATATCTAATTATTACCGACCTTTTTCAATTTGCATCACCTTCACAAGGTTCAACTGTTTCTTTTTTCGCCTGAGTTTTATCGGTTTTAATTGCTTCTTCGGCGGGCAGACCTAATTGTTCGCGGATATATTTTTCGGCTTCTTCCTCACGGATTTCGCCGTTGACGACAACCGTCTTTTTCGTCAATGTATCGCCTTCGGAATTTAATTCGGACGGAATCAAAAATACATTGTAAGGCGTTCCCCATTTACGATCATCGCCTGTCTTCGTGCGGTATTTGTAATGCAAAGATTCTTTACGGAACTTTGAAGTCGTCTCAATAACGACCGGAAATGTTATGTTTTCGCTCGCTAATTTTTCTTTCGTTTGATCTATTTCGGCATACAAACTGACACCGACCACGCCCAAACCTGCGGCTTTATATTTTTCATAAAGTTTCTGTGTAAGCGGCATTTGAAAACTCGAAGAATGACACCACGGAGCAAAATAAAAAACCATCACGAGTTTTTTATCCTTCGTATAATCCCGCAAATTAAAGTCCGCGTCCGTCAGAACCGTTTTGTATGTCCAATCTTTATAATTTATTTTCTTTTCCGATAAATCGGAATACTCGTGCTGTGCCAACGCCGAGAACACGAACGCAAAAAGTAATATAAACGAAACGAAAATCTTTTTCATAAACTGCACTCCTTAAAATAAAGACTAAACTTTTCGATGTGAAAAAACAATATTTAGATGCTACGCGAAGGCATATTTTGTAGATTACGCTAAGAAATAGAACGCGGATTACGCGGATTAAAGACGATTTTCGCGGATTTGTTAACGGTTATGAAAAGAATTTGTTGCCCGCGAATAAACGCGAATTTATCTGAAATAAAGAAAAAGAGAAAAAGAGATAAAGAAGACAAATTATAGAAAATAAATCCGCGTAAATCCGTCAAATCCGCGTAATCCGCGTTCTATTCTTTTCATCTTGATCTCCTCAATGCACCCGTTCGCTCGACATCGTTATTTTTTCGTCATCCGCTTTTTTTCTCTTTCCGCCGAACCAATAAGCGATGTTTAAATAAATTCCCGTAACTGCCGAAAGACTCGCTAAAATCGAGAAAATTATCAGCATTGTAACTTGCCACGAACCGGCGAAATAATAAAAATGTGCCTGCCGAAAAAATCTTGTGGAAAGATTCGGCGGCGGTGTTATCAGCACTTCGCCCGTTTCCGCGTTAATTAAAATCGAATCCATTCCCATCCCGCCGACCGCTTGATAAAAAGGTTTTCCGTCACGCATCAGAAGCGTCAAAGCCGTCGTCGGCAATTCCTTGCCGGCAAATTTATGAGCCGATTTAATCGCTTCATTCGGCAAAATTTTCACGCGTTCCTGAGCAATTGTATCAACCTTTCCGCCCTCGACTGTATTCGGCAAAGCATACAAAAAACCGCTGAACGCCCACGCTAAAACGGGAATCGAAACGAACAAACCGAGCCACAAATGAACCTGATAAATAATTTTCCGCATAAAATAATGTTTAGAAATACTAAAATTGAATTTATATATACAACAAAATTAACAAATTATTTAGAATTCCAACAACAATACACCTGCAAAATTTCGACAAGTATCGGAAAGCTGTCTATAATCAATGCGAACCCGAATTTAAATAATTCCATCAAAATAAATATGCGTAAAATAATAGTTTCAATTGCAATTTTCTTTAGCGTCTTTGCTCAGACGCAAATTTCCGCTCAAACCGTTCCCGATCCGTTGCGGCAGGAACAGCTTCGCGGTTCGATCACGCCCGAACGCGAATGGTGGGATTTGCAGCATTATCGTTTGGCGGTTGAGTTTTTTCCCGACACGAAACGAATTAAAGGTTCGAACATTATCGAATTTAAAACCTTGAAAGAGGGAAGTAAAATGCAGATTGACCTGCAGCAACCGTTGGCGATAACGAAGGTTTTACACGGCGAAACGGAATTAAAATTTGAACGTGAGGGAAGTGCTTACTTCGTGTATTTCACGAAACCTCTGGCGAAAGGCGTTGACGACAAGATTCAGGTTTTCTATGAAGGAACGCCGGTTGAAAGCCGAAATCCGCCGTGGGTTGGTGGAATTACTTGGGGACGCGATGACTTGGGCGAGCATTTTATTACCACGACTTGTCAGGGAATCGGTGCGAGTATCTGGTGGGCGAACAAAGATCACGGCTACGACGAACCGGACAAAGGAATGCAAATAGACGTTACTGTTCCCGAAAATCTGGTCGCGATTTCCAACGGGCGTTTGAAGAAAACCGATCACAATGTTGCGGGAAAAACAAAAACTTTTTATTGGGAAATTACCAATCCGATTAACAATTATGCGGTTAATGTAAACATCGGAAACTATGTTAATTTCTCCGAAGTTTATAAGGGCGAAGGCGGGAATCTTGACGTAAATTACTGGGTTTTAGCTCATCAGAAAGAAATTGCGATGAAGCAATTCAAGGAAGTTCCGCGAATGTTGAAGGCATTTGAACATTGGTTCGGGAAATATCCGTTTTATGAAGACGGCTACAAACTCGTTGCGGTTTCCTACGCCGGAATGGAACATCAAAGTTCGGTAACTTACGGCAATTGGTTTCAAAACGGTTATCGCGGACGCGACACGAGTTACACCGGAATCGGTTACAAATTCGATTTTATCATTGTCCACGAGTCGGGACACGAATGGTTCGGCAACAACATCACGGCAAAAGATGTCGCCGATATGTGGATTCACGAAGGCTTTACGAATTACTCGGAAAACCTTTTCGTCGAATACTATTTCGGCAAGAAAGACGCGGAAGATTACGTTATCGGCACACGCAAAGATATTCGCAACGACCAACCGATCATCGGAACTTACGGACTCAACCGCTCGGGTTCGGGCGATATGTATAACAAAGGCGGCAATATGCTCCACACGATTCGCCACATCATCAACGACGATGAAAAATGGCGTGGAATCCTGCGTGGATTAAACAAAGATTTCTATCATCAGACAACGACAACCGAAGCTGTGGAAAATTACATTTCAAAAAACGCCGGAATGGATTTGAGCAAAGTTTTCGACCAATATCTGCGGACGACAAAAATTCCAATGTTGAAATATAAATTCGACGGCAAAATGCTTTCTTACAATTACGAAAATGTCGTTGAAGGTTTTGCAATGCCGCTTCGTGTAAACATAAACGGCAAAGAAATGAAGATCACACCGACCGAAACGATGCAGACTTTAGATTTCGGCGATAACATCAAAACCTTTGAAGTAAATCGCAATTTTTATATAAATGCGGAAGCGTCGGAATAAAACATTGTAAGACCGAAGAATTTAACCGCAGATAAATACAGATAAACACAAGATTTTTTTTGAATACTAAATATTCTTCTCATGCTTTATCATCTGATTTTATCTGTGACATCTGTGGTTAAATTCTTTTATTCAACCTATTAAATTGAATAAACTTAAACTTATGAAATTATTAACTTTTTTATTCACGATTTTAATCTCCGTTTCAACCATAAATGCTCAATGGCAAAAGTTTGACGTTGAAACTGACGCAAGTTTTCGCGGACTCGATGTTGTTTCTGAAAACGTGATTTGGGCAAGCGGCACAAGCGGAACGGTTATTCGCACGATTGACGGCGGGAAAAATTGGAACGTGATCAAAGTCGTCGGTGCGGAAAAGCTCGATTTCCGCGACATCGAAGCGTTCGATGCAAATACGGCTTATGTCTTAAGCATCGGCAACGGCGAAGATTCGCGGATTTATAAAACAAACGACGGCGGTGAAAGTTGGAAACTGCAATTCAAAAACACCGATGCAAAAGCGTTTTTTGATTCAATCGCATTCTGGGACGCGAAAAACGGAATGGCTCAAAGCGATCCGGTCGATGGTAAATATGTTTTATACCGCACAACCGACGGTGAGAATTGGACACAAGTTTCCACCGGGAAAATGCCGGATGTAAAGGAAGGCGAAGCAGCTTTTGCCGCCAGCGGAACTTCCCTTATTACCGAAGGCAAAAACCGAATTTGGCTTATCACCGGCGGAATGGACGCAAGGGTTTTCTATTCAAAAAATCGCGGCAAATCGTGGAAAGTTTATAATACACCAATCATCAACGGAACTGCCGGAAGTGGAATTTTCGGGATTGCAATGAGCAGCAAAAAGAACGGCGTGATCGTTGGCGGAAACTACGAAAAACCTGCTGCAGCGAATAATAATCTGGCTTTTACATCGAATGGCGGAAAAACTTGGAACTTATCAAAAGGCTTAAACGGCTATCGTTCGGGCGTGGCATACATTGATAAAAATACAATAATTGCCGTCGGTTCAAACGGTTCGGATATTTCCACAGACGGTGGAAGAAATTGGAAAAATCTTGACCAAGAAAATTATAATACCGTTCAATCATTGGGAATGAATTCAACTTGGGCAGTCGGTGCAAAAGGTTTAGTTGCAAAACTTGACATTCTCTAACCCGTCAAAAGTAATCCGATGAATTGCTTTGCCGATACATAAAAAGTTTAACAGAAAATAAACTGCAAAATGTGGAAGATTTATTTTATAGATATGTTTTATCTGAAAAAGAAACCAATTCGGTTTGGGATAAATTAGGAAAGAACTGGAAGCATATTCGGGAAGGTTATTGGTATCCGCTGACCATTTGGAAAGAAGATGGAATTGAAGCATTTCAAGATTCATACTTTGAAAAAGAATTTGGTTATGAAAAACTGCGGACGATTTTGAGTGAATTGGGTGTAACTAGACTTTGGGAATTACGAGAAGGAAATATAAATTACGAAATCGAATTGAGTATTTTAGAGCCGTATTACAGTGGTGAAGAAGGCTATTGGTGCGATGAAAGTTTTGAATGGGTAATTTATGCTTCACACGAAAGTTCGATTACATTTGCAGGTTCTATTTTGCCAAAAATAAAAGATAATTGGGAGAATTGGGAAAAACGAATTTGGGATTCCCCTTTCTTTAATTAAAACCAACCTTTCACATCCTTCAAAACAACCTTTGCAGTATTGTGTCCGCTGGCGGCGAAGACTCCGCCCCCGGGGTGGGTTGATGCTCCCGTTAAATACAGATTATTGACTGGTGTTTGATATAAGGACAAGTTGAGTGAACTGAAACAAAACATTTTAAGCGATAAGATAAATCCCTTGATGCTTAAAACATAATTTCCCTACTATTATTATTGGATTATATGAAGTTGGCACGCAGTTTGCTATGTTGTCTGATTACTCTTCTCCATTATAAGGTTGGTTTTACCATCAACTTTATTTGCGACAGTTTTTCAACTGTTGAATTAATTCTTTCTATCCTCAAATAGAGAACTTAGAAAGACTAACAATAAATTTTGAAAATACAATTTTAAGGGAGAACAAATATGAATAAATACAAAATAACCGCGTTTGCATTAGCCTTTGTTTTAGCAATATCCGGGCTTATGCCGTTTACTTACGCAAAAGCACAAACGAGCAATCCGCTGAAAAACATTTCTGTTACCGATACTACCGGTAATTTAACGAATGGTGTTCTTAGCATAAACAGTTTTTCAGTAAAGAAAGGCAAGGTTATGGCTAACGGGACTTTAACAGGTACTTTGAATGGTCAGGAAATTAATCAGGCGGTAATGCTGCCGGTTAAAACAGGTAATCACTCATGCGATATACTTAACTTAGAGCTTGGACCGCTTGATCTTAATTTACTAGGTTTAAGAATACAGTTAAGTCAGGTGAATTTGGATATTACCGCCGAGCAAGGTTCGGGAAATTTACTTGGAAATTTACTTTGTCAGGTAGCAAAGTTGTTAGACGGTAACGGACGTGCTTTAGGTAAATTAACAGGCTTATTGAACGATATTCTAGGTGCTTTAGGCTAAATTGTCTTAAGTATATTTCAATAAAAAAGGGGAGTATTACTCCCCTTTTTTATTGATTGAATTCATTACTTTGATTATATTGAAATAATAAGACTTTTACCGCCACAGCCTTTTCACATCCTTCAAAACAACTTTTGCAGTATTGTGTCCGCTTGCCGCAAAAACTCCGCCGCCGGGGTGGGTTGATGCTCCGGTTAAATACAGGTTTTTGAACGGCGTTTTGTAGTGTGAGATTTCGGGTAAGGGGCGGAAAATTTCTTTGTTAGATTTTAAAGTTCTGCTACAATTCGTTTATGAGTGAAAGTATTCAAGCAATTTATAAAAACGGAATGTTGCGTTCGTTAAAACCGCTCGATTTGCCGGAAGATAAAATCGTCAGCATCGATGTGCGGGATATTTCCGAAAGTGATATTGACAAAGAACAATGGCTCGAAGAGTTTGATGAATGGATGAACAGCCTTGACCCGAATACTCCGAATCTGACTGACGAACAAATCAGCCGCGAAAGCATTTACGAAGAACAGATCAAACGTCAATTATGAAATATCTCCTTGACACGAATATTCTTTTGCGATTGATTGAGCTAACTCATCATCAGCACAAAGAAGCAAGCGAAGCACTCAAAACTTTACGCAAACAAAATTGCACATTCTTTATTCTCTTACAAAATATCTCCGAATTTTGGAACGTCTGCACACGCCCGAAAGACAAAAACGGATTAGGTCTTTCAATCGCTGAAACCGATTCGCACTTAAAAAGATTCGAGTGATTTTTCAAATTGCTGCCCGACACAACCGATGTCTATAAAAACTGGCGAGAACTCGTCGTCAAACATTCGGTTTTGGGAGTGCAAGTCCACGACGCAAAAATCGCCGCCGCAATGAAAGCCCACGGCATCGAAAATCTACCCACATTCAACACCAAAGATTTCAAACGCTTCACCGACATAAAAGCATTTGCTCCAAAAGATATTTAACCTAAATAAAGGGCAGAAACGCGGGTTGTGAGGAAGCGTGCTAAATATTTGGAATTTTATGATAAAATCCATTTTATAAGAGGTAAGAACATGACAACTCTAACAATAGAAATCACAGACACGCTTGACGAAAAAGTTACTGACGTTGCAAAGCGTTCAAAGTTGAGCAAAGAGAAATTAGCCGAAAAAGCCTTGCAGGATTTTGTTGAACGTCAGACGAAAAATGGTTCTACACCGAAGACCGTTGCGGAACTTGCCGGACATCTTTTCGGAAAAATTGATGTGGACGCTCCAAAGAATGTTTCGACCAATAAAGATTACCTCGAAGGCTTTGGCGAATGAGCGATATTACTTTAATTGATACGGGAAGTTTGATCGCCGTTCTCTACAAACGAGACCAATTTCACAAATGGGCAGTCGAACAGATCAGCGAATTGTCCGCACCACTTCTCACCTGCGAAGCAGTCATCGCCGAAGCATGTTTTCTATCGCAAAGAATTGCTCGAAACAAGCGAAGCCGTCTATGAATTCGTCGAAACCGGAGCAATCGAAATATCTTTCGATCTCGCAAATGAATTTGAAAATATCAAAGATTTAGCCTTGCGTTACCAAAATGTCCCGATGTCGCTTGCCGATGCCTGTCTCGTCAGAATGAGCGAACTCCACGAAAACAGCACAGTCTTCACCACCGACAGCGATTTTATAATCTACCGCAAAAACAAAAATCAAATTATCCCAACAATTATGCCGAAAGAAGCTCAATAAATCGTGAGATAAATTTCTACACAAAAATCAAAAATGTGTTTTCGCCACTGAATGCGACCAAGATAATAGCGTCGGGTAAAACGACCGAAGGAAACTCTCGCCCTACGTTGGTTTGGAAAAAAAATCCCGATTTTGAAGGAGTCGAACAATGTGCGTGAATTTTTGACGCTTTTAGTCTTATGGATTAAGCTATCGAACTTAACTTTATCGTTATATGAAGTTGTTAATCTCGTTTTCCAAAATTAATATAAGTTTTCTTGCTAATTACAACTTGTTGTTTTTCTCAAACATCATAAAGGTCAATATGAAAAATGTGTTTTCTTCAATAATTTTACTCACTTTGTTGTTTTCCGGTTTAAATGCTTTTGCTCAGTCGGAAGATGTTGCTTGGATAAAAATAACTTCTGCTTGGGAAGGATTAGCTCCTTCTCAAAAATCTGAACTACTTATAAAGCATAAGAAAAATGGATTTTATGTAGGCAGTAAGAAAATTAATATTCAACTAATAGATGAATTATTAAAGCAACTTGATTCAAAAGAAACAAAGACAATCGAAACTTTGGCGATAACTCAAGAATGGCTTAATGCAAAATCTGAGAAAGTTATCCCAGACAGATTGTATAAACCCTTACCCGAAGAAAAAGATTTTTTTATCAAGTCTTTTATGAATATGGAATTGGTAAAGAAAATTTTACCAAGAATTTTTGGAAGTTGGACTGATGAAAATGGTGTTTATCATTCTAAGTATTCAACTGATAATTATCCCAAATTTGAAATGGTGGTTCGGAAAAAAGATGGTTCTGAAATCAACAGGCAATCAATGAGTCAAGTTATGTTTATGTTTTCCAATCCGAAACTTGGAAAAGCCATTGCGGCATTACTACCCAAAAAGTTTGCTAATCGTGAACTTTTGAATGGAGATAATTTAGCTCGTGAAATTGCTAAAGAGATTTTTGATGAAATTGAAGATGAAATAAAACTTGTAAAAACTCAAACTTTAATCGGTGATGAGTTGAAAACTTTGAAAGAGCGTTACGAAGTTCAAAAAACTGCAATCAATTTTCAAACATACATTGATGTAGGAAGACTTCCGACTGAAAAAGAATGGTGGAAAAGCCTTGATTTTCCAAGTTGGAATGCGGAATTGCATAGAAAAGATTTACCTGAAAATGTAATTGTCGGAGTCAGTCTTCCATTTAAGGAAAATGAACTTAAAATTTTTTCATCATTTATGACTGAAATTGACATTGTTATCGGAAAAGTTTTTTCAGTTCCTTGGCTCTCGCAATATATTAAAGAAAATCCCGAAACCGAATTCGAGATAAGATACGTTGAAAACCGATCCTTTAGTCCGAAAGGTAAAGCAGAATTTCTTGAAGATTTAAAGAAGTTCGCAGTAAATGTTTTACCTTCTGAAATTTTAAGTGACCTAGATAATAGTATCTTTTTACAAGTTTCAAAGAAAAAGTCATTAGGATGGTCATATTGGCTAATTTTGCCTGACAACAGAATGATTTTATGGCAAATGAAGGAAGATGCTGGCTTAAAATGGAAACACACTGATTTTGAAACGCTCAATAAGTATGATGTGAAAGATTGGTTTCAAGCAAAAGCCATAATTTTGCCGAATGGCGAAATAGAATCACGTTAGGAATATTCTTACTAAAACCAACCTTTCACATCCTTCAAAACAACTTTCGCAGTATTGTGTCCACTTGCCGCAAACACTCCTCCTCCCGGATGTGTCGAAGCCCCGGTTAAATATAGGTTTTTGAACGGCGTTTTGTAATGGGAAATTTCGGGCAGGGGGCGGAAGTAGAACATTTGGTCGAACTCCATTTCGATGTGCATTACGTTGCCTTTGAGCAAGCCGATTCTTCTTTCTAAGTCTAAGGGCGATTGGGTGAAGCGTTCGATGATGGAGTTTTTGACGTTGGGGGCGTAATTGTTGACGACTTCGATCAGTTTGTCGGCTTCGCGTTCCTGGATGTCGTCCCAGTTTTCGCCGTTGGAGAGATCGAACGGGTAGTATTGTCCCCAGATGAAAAGGGTGTGTTTGTCTTTTGGTGCGAGCGTCGGGTCAACGGATGAAAAGGTCATTGCCAATGCTCCGGGGTTTTCCGAAGGGATTCCTTTTAAGTAATCGGCGTAGGAATTGTCGAGATATTGCATCGAAGGACATAATAACTGCAATCCGTGATGACAATCGGCTGGTTTTCCGCCGTTTGGTGCGGCGATGTAGTCGGGCAATTCGGAAACGGCACAGCGGACGATCATTCCGAAACCGTTGCCGATGCGTATGTTTTCTATGCGTTCGGCAAATTTCGCGGGCAGGTTTTCTTTTCCGATCAGCGTTAGAAATGTCGTGTAAACGTGGGCGTTTGAAACGATTCGTTTGGCTTCGATGCGTTCGCCGTTCTTTAATAAAATTCCTTTTGTTTGCTTGCCTTCGACCTCTATCTTTTCAACTTCTGCATCAAGCATAATCGTTCCACCGTGATCCTCGAAGCATTTTGCCATCGCTTGCGTGAGTATTCCCGAACCGCCTTTTGGACGTTTAACTCCGCTTTTGTGAATCATCGAATGCCAGCCGACAAAATCGCCGCTCGCCATCGCCGTCGGTGGTGGTCCCGATTGTGCCGCCATCCAAGCCATCGCCGCCCGCACGCCTTCGTGTTTGAAAGTTTCTTTGATGAGCGAACCGTAAGAAGTCATCAGTTTGCGAACCATATCGGCGGGATTGTCGTTCTTTCGCAAAACCATATGCCGCAACAAATTCGGCAAAGTCGGCGGTTTCAAAAAAGCTTCAAAAACTCCTTCGTTCAATTTCTGCCATTCGTTGATAAATTTCTTATACGCAACCGCATCTTCGGGTGAAATTTTGGCAATTGATTCGCAGGTTTTATCAACGTCCCGCCAAAAATAGATCGCCCCGCTTCCATCAGCCATCGGAGCAAACGCAAACGGATCGCAGTCAATATATTCAAGCCCGAATTTCTCCAATTCCAAATCTTTGATGACGGGCGTAAGATGAATCATTATGTGTGCCGACGAGCCGACATCAATTTTATAACCTTCGATCAAATCATCCTGCGTGCAAACCGCTCCGCCGATAATGTGTCGGCGTTCGAGAACGACGACTTTCAAACCCGCTTTCGCTAAGTAACAAGCACAGGTCATTCCATTGTGTCCACCGCCGATGACGGCGACATCGTATTGAGTTTCTGACATAATTTTTCCGTTAAACGAACCTATTTACATTTTAGGCATCCAATAAACTAACAAGCAAACTTAATAACAAAAATACTGATTAAAATGATAAAACAAGCACAAAAACTTTTATTTGTAATTTTTATTTCTACGTTGCTCTCAGGGATTACATTTGCACAAATTGTTCTCAACTTTGAAGAACCATCTCGTATAAAAAAATATCAGATGATAAGAAATTCAAACAATCAACTTGAAAACTGGGGAGTTGGAGGTTACGGGGATTTTAAGATTTATACTGAACAAGAAGTCATTAAAAAGACTATTTCCAAATCAGACTTAAATTCTATATATGTTTTTGATGAACAAAAAGCATTTGTTGTCGGCAATTCGGGAGAACTTTTATATACAAATAATCGCGGAGAAAGTTGGCAAAAAATAAGACTAAATACCAAAGTTGATTTAACGAGTATTTTTTGTCTTGATGAAAATAATTGTTGGGTAGTTGGCGATAAAGACGGGATTTTTATTAGTGGCGGAGTCAATAAAGAATGGAAGTTGGAAAAAGTAGTGAGTGATGGGGAATTTGAAGATATATTTTTTGTTAATGAGAAAATCGGATTTGCGATAGGTAGAAATAATTTGCTTTTAAAAACAACCGACGGTGGAGAATACTGGACGCGAATAAATCTAAGCTACGAAACGAATGTTGGACAATTTATTGATGGAGTTTTTTGGTTTGAAGCCATCTCCTTTGTTGATGATAAGATCGGATGCGTTACAGGTTGGGATGTTGGTAAAGGAATTGTTGCCTGCACGAAAGATCAAGGGAAAACTTGGAAAACAACTTTACTGGATTCGGAAAATTTTATCGGAGTGGTTTGGAAAAACAAGCAAGAAGTTCATTTGATTAGTAAATACGGCAGAAACTATTTTTCGAAAGATGCTGGTTTAAGTTGGAAAAGGTCAAATAAAAAATCTTTGAAATAAAGAGTTTATTTATTGGTGAAATAGACAAACACTTAAAACAGTTTCCTTTCAAATCTATGAGTTTTTAAGCCGAAAGTTGACTAAATAAATCAGCACGAGTTTTTTGCAGACGTTTTTTTGTCATTTTGATATATTCTTGTTCAATTTCGTTTCCGGCAAAATTGCGGGTGAGATTTTGACATACTAAAGCTGTTCCCTAGCCGAGAAACGAATCAAGCACAAAATCATTAATCAGCATATTGTGAAACTGTAATTTGCGGGTTGCCATTGAACACAAATGTAGCCACAGATGCCCGCATTTGCCGAGTTGTCGGAAGATGAAAAATAAACCGTCGTCTTTTAAAACTCTGGCAGATTTTTTGATCCAATCTTCCGTCCAATCTAAATATTCATCTTCCATCTGCCATTGATTGTCCCATTATTCTTTGAGCAAAACCTGAAAATACGGCGGATCGGCGATGATGGCTTGGAAGGTATTCTCATCAAACATCGGAAGTTTTCCGCAGGTTTCACCGGGATGAATTTCTGCTTTTTCAGTTGGTGAAATCAGCATATATTTTTTAGTTGAAAATCGAACTTTAATATTGAAACGAAGTCATTATATATTGATGGAGTAGAATTTGACAGTATAAATCATTCGTCTGATTTTATAACGACATTCGAGAACGGTAATCTCTAAGCCCGATTTTTATGAAAAATGTTGATTTGATAATTCGGAACGCAAAACAAATTGTAACCTGTGCCGGTTTCGGAAAAGCCAAAAAAGGTGCGGCGATGGCGGATGTCGGCATAATTGACGACGGAGCAATTGCGATTGATGAAGGTGTGATTGTCGCGGTTGGAAAATCGCGGGAAATCTTGCGGGATTACAAAGGTAAGAACGAAATAGACGCGGAACGAAAATCCGTTACGCCCGCGTTTGTCGAGTGTCATACGCACATTGTTTACGCGGGAAATCGGCTCGATGAATTTGAACTAAAAATAAAAGGTGCGGATTATTTAGAGATTCTGGAGTCCGGCGGCGGAATTATTTCGACCGTCGAGAAGACACGCGAAGCAAGTTTGGGTGAGTTAGTTGAACAATCAAAAAAGCGGCTCGACAAAATGTTGGCACTCGGCGTAACAACGTGCGAAGTAAAAACAGGTTACGGTTTGGATACGAAAAACGAACTCAAAATGCTCGAAGCAATTGCCGAACTGGACAAAATTCACTTGATTGATTTGATTCCAACATTTCTTGCCGCCCACGCAATTCCGCCCGAATGGAAGGGAAACGAGGACGAATTCACAACTCTGATTTGCGAAGAAATGCTTCCCGCAGCAATCGAATGGTATAAAAACTCGCACTTTTATTCAAAAGAAAATTATCAGTTATCAGCTAATAGTTATCAGTTATTCACCGATGTTTTTTGCGAAAAAGGTGCGTTCAATTTAGAACAGTCGAAACGTGTCATCGAAACCGCGAAGGGTTTAGGTTTTAAGATAAAAGCTCACGTTGACGAATTTACGAATCTCGGTTGTGCCGAATTTGCGATTAGAAACGGAGCGACTTCGATTGATCATCTGGACGCGACGAGCGATGCGGAAATAAGACTGCTGGCGGATTCGGAAACAATCGGCATCGTTACGCCGACAGTGAATTTTAATTTCGGTTCGAGCGAGTTTGCCGATGCGAGAAAAATGATTGACAAAGGTTGTGCAGTTGCGGTTTCGACCGATTACAATCCCGGTTCCGCCCCGTGTCCGTCGCTGCCGAACGCAATGGCAATCGCGTGTCGTTACCAGAAACTTTTACCAAGTGAAGCCTTCAACGCCATCACGATAAATGCCGCATTCGCCGTCGGTGCGGGCAAAAAAGTCGGCTCAATCGAAGCCGGAAAAGAAGCGGATATTTTGATTTTAGACACCAATGATTATCGCGAAATCGCTTATGAGTTCGGTGGAAATTTTGTTGATAAAATAATCAAGAACGGCAGGTTGTTGGTGAATTAAACGATATTTATGAAAAAAGTTATTTTAGATGGTGAAAGTTTGACCTTTGAACAGGTTTTGGCGGTTGCCCACGGGATACCGAATGAGCCGGTCGTGTCGCTTTCGAGAACGGCGAAAAAGCAGGTGCGGCGGGCGGCGATTGCGGTTGAAAGATTGCTCAAACGCGGCGAAACGGCGTATGGAATCACGACGGGTTTCGGGGCGTTCAAAGATAAAATAATCTCGCGTGAAGAAGTTGAAATGCTGCAAAGAAATATCGTTTTAAGCCACGCCGTCGGAGTCGGTGAACCGTTCGATATTCCGACGACGCGGGCGATTATGCTGATTCGGGCAAATACGCTGGCACGCGGATTTTCGGGGATTCGTCTGGAAACTCTGGAACTTTTGATCGCATTTATCAACAAGGAAATTTATCCGGTCATTCCAAAAAAGGGAAGTCTGGGAGCAAGCGGCGACCTCGCACCGTTGGCACACATGGCTCTGCCGCTGATCGGCGAAGGCGAAGTTTTTTTTGAGGGCGAACGCATTAAAAGCATTGACGCTTTGGAAAAAGCCGGATTAACTCCCGTCAAACTTGCGGCTAAAGAAGGTTTAGCATTGACGAACGGGACGACTGTGATGACGGCGGTTGGTTTGCTCGAAGTTCATAAAGCAAAAATTTTTGCCGATATTGCCGATGTCGCCGGATGTTTGAGTCTGGAGGCTCTGAACGGGACGCTGCTTGCGTTCGATAAGCGGATTCATTCTCTGCGACCGCATCCGCGGCAGATGGAATGTGCCAAAAACTTGCGTTCGATACTTAAAGGAAGTGAATTTACACGCGAATATGATCCGGCAAATGTGCAGGACGCATACACTCTGCGGTGCATTCCGCAGGTTCACGGAGCGTGCCGTGATGCGATTGCTTACGCGGAATGGGCGATCAATATCGAACTGAATTCCGTTACCGATAATCCGCTGATATTCGTTGATGAAAACGAAAAGATCGAAGTAATTTCCGGTGGAAACTTTCACGGCGAACCGCTTGCACTTTCAATGGATTTTCTGGCAATCGCTCTGACCGAACTCGGCAATATCTCCGAACGGCGGATTATGCGTCTGACCGACGAAGCCTCGAACGCCCGCGTTCTGCCGCCGTTTTTAACCGAAAACGGCGGACTCAATTCCGGTTTTATGATCGTTCAATACACCGCCGCCGCCCTTGCCACCGAGAATAAAATCCTGTCGCATCCGGCAAGCGTTGACACGATTCCGAGTTCAGCAAACGTCGAAGACCACGTTTCGATGGGCGTAACGGCGGCTCTCAAATTGTGCGATGTATCCAAAAACCTCGAAATAATTCTCGCCCTCGAACTGTTTTCAGCCGCCCAAGCCGTTGATTTTCGTAGGAAGGAAATCGGCGAAGACAAAAAACTCGGTGTAAAAACCCAAAAGGTTTATGACCTGATCCGCACGAAAGTTCCATTCATCGAAGAAGATACGATTATGTATCAATACATCGAAGAAGTCAGAAAACTAGTCGCCGATGAACTATTTTAACAAAGATTTGCGTCAGATGAGTTGAGTAGATTTCCGCTCTGGTAAAAAAAAGGAACGGCGATATTCTGCCGTTCCTATTCCATTTTCGTTAAGGAGAGAGTTGTGATAATTGATTTACATATACATTTCGAATCGTTTGAATAATACTTGTATCGGAAATGGTTATTGCTATATTTCAAATTATTTCGTCTTGAAAAGTTATAGCGATAACCATTTTAATTTACTGCCGGAGTTAGAATATTCCATAACCGGCAACAGGAATATTAGTATTCCCGGAAATTCCAAATTGTTGAATTTGAACTCCTCCACCGCTTTTTGAGACCCAGAATGTATTTGTCGAAGGGCGGTAGATGGCAATATCGTCTCTGCCGTCGCCGTCATAATCGCCGCCTCTCAAAGCAGTATCTCTTGTGGTTGAATTGCCACCAATACCGAACTTAACCTGAGAATCAGCTCCTACGGCTGTCCGTAAATACCATACACCATTCGTTCCGCTGCCGAATCCACGCCAAACCATAAAGTCCGCCTTACCGTCGCCGTCATAATCGCCACCCGGAACTACAAAGTCGACATTGAAATCGCCCCAAGGCGTATAGCTGATCGGTGTTCCCGTTGTCCCGTTTCCGACGATCCAGAATACTTGCCCGCTACCGGCGATTCTGATTACAGTCGGATTATCCGCACCGTCACCCGTATAATCCGCCCCCGGCAAAACGATGTCATTGTCAGTTCCATAGTAATAATACATCACCGTATTGTCCGAACTTCTCAAGACATACCACAGGAGATTTCCGTCTGGATTGGCAACACCGTTCGTATCACGCACGGCGGTAAAATCCATCTTACCGTCGCCGTCATAATCGCCTTCCGCTCCGATAATGTCAGTTGCAGAATTGCCCCACTTAAAAGAATAGGCAGTTCCGTTCGGCTGATTTTCTCCGCCAAGCGGTTGGATGAAATAGGTATTAGCCGGAGAGCCGCCTGATGTTCTGTAAACGCTAAGATCGGTTACGCCGTTGCCGTCATAATCCCCGATATTGGGAATTGTATCTGTCGAAGATTGTCCAAACGGAATATCGAAAATTGTTCCGCCACCCCTCGGTGGATTTTCATTTTTAAGAGCCAACCAGCGAACCTGACCGCCACTCGGTCCGGTCGGAAAACTTAAAACCGCAAAATCCGATAAACCATTGCCGAAAAAGTCATATTTTCTTTTGCTGCCGACAAACGGGAAAGGAACGGTTGTAATCGTCAGATTCGCGGCTGTGATCGAACCCGTTTCACCGTTGCCGCTGTCAAATACAACAAGGTTCCATCTTCCGTTCGGATTCGTTCCATTAAATACTTCAAAACTTGTTTCCGGCGAATTATTGGCAGTCGGCTGCCGACCGGATGCTGTCGTTCTGTATGAACCGACGGGCATTATATCGTCATCGCCCAGCGAGGCTGCCGTCATCCACCAGTTTGGATTAGTCGCCTGATCGCTAAACTCGTAAACACCGTTAAGATTAGTAGTGTCGCCGCAATCACCCGAATTGACTCTTCCCGTCTGCCCGAAAAGAACTAGCTGTCTGTTATCTCCGGGAGATGCCAATCGTGCCGTCACATCGCCTACCCGCGTATGATTGATCTCTAAATTTACTGAAACTTTAGAGATAATGCCGGTTAATCCCGTAACATTAAAACTAACAGTACGCGTGTTTCCGGCGGAATTGCCGCAAGCTCCTAGAGCGTCCGAAATCGTTCCCGTTCCCGTTCCGGGAATAGTTACGGTTGTAGAACCGTCTTGTGCATTAACTGATGTAAAAGCTGTAAAAATTGCCAAAACCGCTAATGATATGATTTTGGTAACTACTTTATTGAAATTTTTTTTCGACATAATTTTCTCTCCCGTTAATTAATTAAGTAAAGTAAGCAAACTTTCCGCTTCTATTTGTATCTGTGCATAAACCTCAGCAAAAGTGACAAAAGAATTTAGAAAAATTTATTTTTAGGGAAAACTGATTGACGAAACTATCAATGTAAAGAATGCTGTTAAAGTTGTTCTGCTTATATTATTACTAGCTTCTTTTGCATCTTTTTCTCTCCTATTTGATGAACTAAAAGCAGATGATTGTTTGGGTTTTTCAGACTGAACCGAAAAACCCGTCTATAAGTTGCCGTCCTTATTGCACACCGAAGCCGGCAACAGGAATGTTGGTGTTTCCCGGAACTCCCCAATTTTGGATTATTGCATTGCCGTCGCTGCTTCTCAAAACCCAGAATGTATTTGTCGAAGGGCGATAGATGGAAACATCGTCTTTGCCGTCGCCATCATAATCGCCGCCCCGCAAAGCAGTATCTCTGGTCATATTGTTACCTCCGATTCCCCATTTTATTGGAGAGAAGCCTCCGTCCGAAGACCTCTTCAAATACCAAACTCCATTTGTTCCGCTACCGAATCCCCGCCAAGCCATAAAATCAGCTTTGCCGTCGCCGTCATAATCACCGCCCGGAACAAGGAAGTCAACAGCAAAATTACCCCAACGGGTTTTGCTGGTAACCTGTCCCGAAGTTGTACCGACATACCAATCCACATTAAAACCAAGAGTGCCTACTGATTGGTTAGTAACACGAGCAACCGTTGGATCATCTACTCCATCGCCCGTATAATCTGCTCCCGGCATAATAAGATCGGTATCAAGTCCATAATAGAAAATCATCACGCTATTATCGGAACTTCTCAGCACATACCACACTAAATTTTGACCATCAGTACCAAGGACGGGATCACGCACAACCGTAATATCCATCTTACCGTCGCCGTCATAATCACCGCCTGCCGTAACATTATCAGAAGGATTATCCGGATCAAAAATTCCAAATTGTGTAAAGGTCGCATTATTTGGCGGAGCATTTTCGTTAAGCGGCAATGTAATAAATGAATTTGCCGGACTTCCGGTGCTGAAACGATAAACTGTCAGATCGGTTACACCGTTGCCGTCATAGTCTCCGATATTGGGAATTGCATCTGTTTCGGAATTTCCGAACGGAATATCAAAGATCGTTCCGCCACCCCTCGGTGGATTTTCATTTTTCAGAACTCTCCAGCGAACCTGACCGCCGCTTGACGGAAAAGTTAAGATCGCAAAATCCGTCAAACCATTACCGAAAAAGTCATAAGGTTTTCTTCTTCCAAGCGATGAGTCAACTATTCTGACAACCGCCGTCGCCGGTGAGCCGAGTGTTGCTCCGCCCGTCGGATTGGAAAGTGTCAGATTTATTGTTTCATTCAAATCCAAATCCGTATCGGGACAGATTGTAACCGGAAATGTCCTGTTTACCACGCCAAATTGAGAAGCGGGAAAAGTCAGCGATCCGTTGGTTGAAATATAATCAACGCCCGCCGTGCAGGATGCTCCGCCCGTTGCCGTGCCGTCAGATGTTGCATAATCTACCATTACTTCACCGAGAGTTCCCCGACGCTCAACGGTAACAGTTGCCGTGCCTGTTGCTTCAGATCCAATAAATTCAGAAGTAGAAAAGTTTAATTGACCGGGCGTTTCTGGAGTCAGCCGCAGATTTGCGGCGGAAACCGAACCCGTATCAACGGCATATCCATCCGTGAATCTCAAAGTCCAAGTTCCGTTCGCACTTGTCCCACCGAAAACCGAATTCATACTTGTTACCATTCCTCTGTTGGGTTGCGGACCGCCGGGAGCAGTTGTTTGATATATTCCGGCGGGCAATGTATAGCTGCTAAAACCGGAAGCTGCGGCATTCCACCAATTAGTATTACCGGCTGTATCATTAAACGCGTAAACGCCGCCGAGATTGGAATCATCGCCGCAATCGAGATCAAATTGTGCCCCGGTTCTGCTGTATAGAATATGGCTTTGACCACCCGGAGCGATAAGTGTTGCAGTGAGTTGACCAACCGAAGTATGGCTGATATTCATATCTACATAGACATCACCGACAGTTCCGTTAAATCCCGCAACATTAAATGTAATATCCAATGCAGCACCGGGCATTGGAGATGTTGTCGGGCTGGGAAAGCAACCCCCGTTTCCGTCGGGAATTGCTCCGTTTCCCGGCACATTTCCCGGATATGTCGTCGCACCTTGTGCATTGACGATTATTGTTGAAATCACGATCATTCCCAAAACTGTTAGCAGACTAAAAGTTTTAGAAACCATTTTAGTTATATTTATTTTTATCATAATTCTCTCCTTTGTTCTGTCTGACAAATGAATCACCCGAAACTACCGTGTATAAATACTGCAATCGTCAATTTGCTTTATATTCCGCGTCCTTCTTTTCTACCAAGTAATATTTGAATTCTTTGTAAAATTTCCCTTTCATTATATATATGCGTAAAAACTCTCCGAAAAGTGACAAAATCATCAGGTTTTTTTGAAAATAAAAAAATGGAACGGGTAGAAAAAAGAACAAAATATCAACCGCAAAGCACGCTGAGGTTTATGCAGAATTCACTAAGAATTGTTGAAAATCAGCTAAATTCCTATTTCCGGCTTTCATTTGGTTTGTTGAAGGCAATCAGTAAACTGACTCCGAGAATCATTGGTATTCCGCTCAAAATTGTTCGTTTCATAATTCGTTTCTCCTCTATTCCGACATTAAAGATAATTGGGACGGCAAAATTATTTAGATTTTGTGCAGAATTGCCTGTATTTGTATATGTGCAAAAATTTCTCGAAAGTGACAAAAAAATTAAAAAAGTTTTTGATTTGCGTCATAATAAGCTAGAATGTCCTGAAATAAAACAAATTTTTAATCAACACGGATTATGGACAAAACCCAAACTACGAAAATCACACGGATTCTGCATGATTGGAATAATGGTGATGAAGCGGCGAAGGAGCTGCTTCTGCCGTTTGTTTACGAGCAGTTGAAGAAACAGGCACGGATTTTGATGTCGCGGGAACGCTCCGACCACACGCTGCAACCGACGGCACTTGTCAACGAAGCATTTATTCGTCTGAGCGAAGATTCCGGGATCGAATGGAAGAATCGCAGTCATTTTTACGGTGTCGCGTCGCATCTGATGCGGCAGATTTTGATTCAGTACGCCCGCCGTCACGCTGCCGAAAAACGCGGCAACAAAAAAGTTCATTTCTCCGTCGATGACGTTCAAATTCCCATCGAAGAACGGGCAACTTCGATCATTGTGCTGGACGAAGCTCTGGAAAAACTCGCGGAAATTGACGAACAGCAGGCAAAGGTTGTCGAAATGCGTTTTTTCGGCGGATTCAGTAATGCCGAAATTGCCGAAGCACTCGAAATATCGGAGAGAACCGTCATCCGAATTTGGAAGGCGGCAAGATTCTGGCTTTTTCGTGAACTGAACCGGGAATAAAAGCCGAAAATCGAGAATTATAAGCAATCTGATTTTTTTTTGTCGCTTTTTGCCGACAAAATATACATATAAGCAATAACAGGTGAAATTTCTAAGAAAAGGAATTAACCGAACAAGCCGGGGAAGAAGTTAAATTCGGAAACACAGCGGGGTTATTCTTATGAAAAATTACGATTGGAATAAAGTTAGTGAAATTCTTGTAAATTGTTTGGAAATTGAAACTTCTGAACGACAACAATATTTAGACGGATTAGAACTTGACAAGGAACTTCGTCAGGAAGTCGAATCACTTCTGGATAGTGAAGAAGATGTCGATAGTTCGATGAACTTGTCAGCGGTTGATTTTTCGAGTGGATTTTTCAACGGGGATGAACTGGAAAATGCTGTTGCCGGACAGCAGTTCGGGGCATATCGGGTTATCGGTGAACTCGGACACGGCGGAATGGGAGCGGTTTATCTTGCCGAACGCACCGACGGCAAGTTTGAACAAAAAGTTGCGTTGAAATTACTTAAACGCGAGATGAATACCGTCGCCATTCGCCGCCGTTTCGAACAGGAACGCAACATTCTCGCAAGTTTGGAACATCCGAACATCGCTCGTTTACTAAATGCCGGAACGACCAATGACAAGATTCCGTATATTGCGATGGAATATGTCGAGGGTTTACCGATTGATGAATACTGCAATCAACATAACTTAAAACTAACGTCTCGACCTTTTCAGAGAAGTTTGTTCAGCCGTAGATTTTGCCCATCGAAACTTGATTGTCCACAGAGATCTGAAACCGTCGAATATTCTTGTTACGAACGACGGATCGCCGAAATTATTAGACTTCGGCATCTCGAAAATACTGTCAGAAGAAATAGACAACACGGATTCAGCGACAATTACGAAACTTGGAGTAATGACTCCGAGTTACGCTTCACCTGAACAAATTCAAAGCAAAAGCGTCACGACGGCGACCGATATTTATTCGCTTGGTGTAATTTTATACGAAATTCTAAGCGGACATCGCCCTTTTGAAACAAAGGAGCAGGACTTAAAAGAGATTTATCAGGCAATCATTGAAGACAATCCACCGTTGCCGTCTTCAGTGGTCGAAGCGGTTTCCAAAAAATTCAAGGAAATTACCGAAGCGAAAACCGTGGTTCAATTTCAAGAATTGGCTGAATCAGTGGTCGGGAAAAAATCAAAATCACAAACAGCAGGCAAATTATCGGATACAAAAGAAAATAAAGTATCACAAACTAAACCGCAGACGATAAATCTGAGTTCAGGCAGTATTCGCGGCGACCTGGATAACATAATCTTAAAAGCATTACGCAAAGAACCCGAACGGCGTTATTCATCAGCGGAGAATTTTGCGGAAGACATCAAACGCCACCTGAGAGGCTTGCCGGTCAATGCTCGTCCGAACACGTTTTCGTATCGGGCGGAAAAGTTCGTCAAGCGAAATAAAGCCAGCGTTGTGGCAGGTTTTGTCATTCTGCTGGTGATTATCGGCGGAGTCGGAGCAACATTTTGGCAGGCAAGAGTGGCACAGGCGGAGCGGGATCGGGCGGTCAGCGAAAATCAGAAAGCCGAGAAAATAAATATGTTTCTGCAAAATATTCTTAATCTTTCAAATCCGCTCTGGTTTTCGGACAATCCCGACAGTAACCGGACGGCAACGATTGCTCAGGCGATAGACGAAGCGGCGAAAAATGTCGAAACCGAACTTGCCGGACAACCCGCGATTCAAGCCGAAATCCAACTTACACTCGGCAAGACTTATCTCGGTCAGGGACAATATCAGAAAGGACGCGAACAACTTGAAAAATCAAAGCAAAACTTTTTGCGAAGTTCGCCGGATGACCTTTCAAAAGTGATGCAGATCAGTTCGGTTCTGGGAGCGTTGCTCGTTCTGGAAGGCGGCGAAGATTCGGGCGAAAAAATGCTGGTGGAAGCCGTTGCTTATTTTCGGGCGAACTTGGATAAAAACAAGGAAAACAGAAAATGGCTGGTAACTTCTCTGGACGATCTCGGATTAACTTTGATGCGAAAAGGCGAAACCGCAAAAGCCGAAGAATTGGTTCGTGAAAGTATGAAATACGGTGCGGAATTAACCGGACAGGATCGCTGGGCGTATGTGGCAAGTTTCGGTGATCTCGGTGATATTTTAGTCGAGAAAGGAAAGACCGATGAAGCAATCGCGGCGTATCGAAAATCAATCGCCGAAGCCGCTGAATTGACCGACAAACCACGGGCGGATCAGGCACACGATTATTATGATCTCGGCAGAGTTTATAAAAATCTCGGTGATCTCGATGAAGCCCGGAAAAATCTCCAGAAGGCTTACGAAATCCAAAAAGAAACTCTCGGCGACGGAAATCTTTACACCGTTATGACGCGAAAACAGGTCGCTGAAATTTACTATCTGCAGGGTGATTATGCCGCCGCACGCACCGAAATTGATGAAGTTTGGCAAACTTTGCAAGACCTGAATCTCGAAAAAAACAATCTCTACGAAAACTATGTCAGGGAAGTTCAAGCCAATATCTTGACCAAAACCGGAGAATCCGCCAAAGCCGAAAAAATTATGCGGGAGATAATCAAAATTTATCAGGGAATTCTAAAATCGCCGAACATTGACATCGCCATCGCTAAGAGGTCGCTTGGTGAAACGCTTCTCGCTCAAAAGAAAAACGGTGAAGCAAAAACGGTTCTGACCGACGCGGATAAAGAATTTACGGCAACGGTCGGCGAAGATAATATTCAAACAACAAAATGCCGCGAACTTCTAAAATCCGCCGGCAGTTAAGCGACTCGACGAAATGCACGCGACCCGCATGCAATTTCAGTAAACGTTAAATTTATAAGGATTAACTGAGCAAAACTCCCGCCACCGCCATTTGCAAAAAGTTAAGAAGCAACAGCACGATAATTGGCGAAAGGTCGAACATTCCAATCGGCGGAATCATTTTTCGAAACGGTTCAAGCACCGGATCGGTCAGTTTTATCAGGAACATCTGCACTTTATTCATATGGCTGACGATCCACGACAAAATTATTCGGAAGACAATTAACAGTGAGTAAATTCCCAAAAGTCCGAATAGAATTCCGCCGACAACCCGCGTAATACTTGCTGTTTGAACGCCCAAAATAACGCTGTCAATCGCAAAGAAAAAGTAATAAAACAATTGCAAAGTAAAATATGCGACAACGATAAAACCGAGAATCGCGATCAGCGGTGCGATCTTCGTCGTAACTTGTCTCTGAGCGAGAAATCTTGCAATCGGATAAACTGCTTTGTCGGTCAGTTTTTTGATTTGAAACGAAAATCGCCCGATCATTCCGAACGGATTCGGATCGGCATAATTAAAAATCAACCGCAGAATCATTAGGAAAATAACCAGCATCGCACAGAATCCGGTAAAACCTTTGACGACCGGATACAGATTCGCCTGCAAAAAACCTTGGACGACAACGCCTTGAAAAAACAAAAATAAACTTGTTAAAAACATAATTCTAATCTTTGAAAAATCCATCGGACGGCGGACATTACTGCCCGCCGTCCAAACTTTTAAGTATAATCTCTCCGCCCGAAAATCGCCGTGCCGACGCGAATCAGCGTTGCCCCTTCGGCAATCGCAATCTCGAAATCGTGGCTCATTCCCATCGAAAGTTCACCAAAATCGTTGGCAAAAACTTCCTGCGAAACTAATTTATCACGAATTTCACGCAGCTTTCTAAAATACGGTCGGACATCTTCCGCATTTTCAAAATACGGCGGAATTATCATCAAACCGTCGAATTTCAAGCGTTCGCAGCTCTGCAAAAACTCGACTAATTCCGGCAAATCATTTTCTTTGATGCCGAATTTCGAATCTTCGTCCGCTAGATCAATTTGAGCCAACACCGATAATTCTTCGCGTCCATCGTCTAAACATATGCGTTCCAAGCGTTTAGCCAGTTTCAGCGAATCGAGTGTATGAATCACATCAAAATTCTCGACGGCTTTGCGTGCCTTGTTCGATTGCAGGTGTCCGATCAGATGCCATTCGATTTGATCTTTTCCGATCTCGGCAATTTTATCTTCCGCTTCCTGAACTTTGTTTTCGCCTAAAATCCCGCAACCGGCGGCAATCGCCTCACGCAAAACCGCGACGGGATGCACCTTGCTGACCGCGACGAGTTTTATTTCAGACAAGTTTCTACCCGAACTTTCCGCCGCTCGTGCAATTTTCTCCTGAACTATTTTAAGTCTTTCCGCTAAATTTTCGCTCATCGTTTCTATAATAACAAAGATTAGGAATTTTTTAATGTGAGAAGAAGAAGTTCGACAAACTCCGGTTTGCTGAAACTCTTACTCGATCACAAACGGCTCGGAAATAGAAAAACATACCAGAATATTAACCGGCGACAAACTGAAGTTTATCGAACTTTGCGTCTTTGCCGATTTACGTCTTTGCGTTAAAATTCATTTATTAACAACTTAAAGAGGAAATAAAAAAAGTGAGCGAAAAAGTTAAGAATTTATCCGAATTTATCCAAGAGAATTTTGGTGCAAACGCAAGTTATGTCGAGGGTTTATACGACCGTTACACGAGCGATCCGTCGCTGGTTGATGATTCGTGGCGGGAATATTTCGACAATATGGACACGAACGGAAACGGGCAAACCTCATCCGTTTCCAAATCGAACGATTCGAAACCGGCGGTGAAAGACGTTGTGAAACCGGCACAGGCAAATGTTCCGGCGGATGTTTCAAAGGATGACAAGGCAAAAAGCAAGCCGAAACCGCAAACCGAAACGAAGGTTCGGGAGGGCGTTCACGCCCAGGCTTTGACGGGCGTGGCGAAAGTTATCGTCGAGAATATGGATGAGAGCCTGAGCGTTCCGACGGCGACTTCCGTGAGGCGAATTCCGGTCAAACTTTTGGAAGAAAACCGCAAAGTTATCAACGAAAGTATGCTGTCGCGGGCATTGAGCAAGGTTTCGTTCACACACATTATCGGTTGGGCGATTATCAAGGCGGCAAAGGAATATCCTTCGATGAACCACGGTTACGGCATTGTTGACGGCAAACCCTCGCGGCTCGAAAGTGATTCGGTAAATCTGGGAATCGCAGTTGATGTCGAGAAAAAAGACGGCTCGCGGAGTTTGTATGTGCCGAATTTGAAAGGCGTTAACGACGGCACTTTCTGGAAATTTTACAAAGCATTTAACGACACAATCAAAAAGGCTCGAACGGGAAAATTGACGCTCGATGATTTTGCCGGGACGACGATTTCGCTGACGAATCCGGGAACGCTCGGCACGGTTTCTTCGACTCCGCGACTTATGGCGGGGCAATCTTCGATCATTGCGACGGGAGCGATTCAATATCCGGCGGAATATCAGGGAATGACTTCCGCTGTTTTGTCGCAACTCGGCATCAGCAAAATTATGACGATCACCAGCACTTACGATCACCGCGTGATTCAGGGTGCGGAAAGTGGTCTTTTCCTCAATAAAATTCACGAATATCTGGTTGGCGACCATCGTTTTTATGACGAAATTTTCGAAAGTTTAGAGATCACATATCCGCCGCTGCGGTGGGCGGTTGATTATAATCCGTCGCTGTTTGGAGCGGATCATAACTTCGAGCAGACGATCAAACAGGCGAAGGTTTTGCAATTGATAAACGCTTACCGCCGCGACGGTCATATTTTGGCGGACATCGATCCACTGAATATGACGACGCATTATTCGCCCGCGTTGGAGTTGGAGAATTTCGGTTTGACGATTTGGGATTTAGACCGCGAATTTATCACCGACGGTTTGCACGGAAAAACTCGCTCGACTCTGCGTGAGATTCTGTGGGTTTTGCGGCGGGCATACTGCGGAAAAGTCGGCATCGAATATCGTCATTTGCAGAGCAAGGAAGAAATCGCCTGGATGCGTGAGAAAATTCGGCAGGAATTTGTTGACGACAAACCGCTTGAGCCGCAGACGCAGAAGGATTTGCTTCAAAAACTTATCGAAGCCGAACAATTCGAGCAGTTTTTACATCGTAAATATCTGGGACAAAAGCGTTTTTCGCTCGAAGGAACAGAAACGATAATTCCGCTGCTCGATCAACTTGTAAATCTTTCTTCGGCACAAGGCGTTGAGGAAATTTATATGGGAATGGCACATCGCGGACGCTTGAATGTGCTGGCAAATATCATCGGTGATGCCAAAACCGGCAGTATGGCGGAGCGTATTTTTACGTCGTTTGAAGGCTCGATTCACCCTAATTTCCCGGCGGATGAAGGCGATGTCAAATATCATCAGGGAGCAGTCGGCAACCGCACGACGGCAAGCGGCAACGAAATAAAAATTCGTCTGTCGTGTAATCCGTCGCACCTCGAATTTGTTGATCCGGTCGTGGACGGAATGGCGAGAGCAAGACAGGATCAGATTTTAGAAGGCGATGACGAACGGCGGGAAGAAGTGATTGACCGCGTTCTGCCAATCGTAATGCACGGCGACGCGGCTTTTGCGGGACAGGGAATCGTGATGGAAACATTGCAGTTAGCGAGTCTTCGCGGTTATCGAACGGGCGGCACGATTCACATCGTCATCAATAATCAGATTGGTTTTACGACCACGCCGGAAGCCGGACGAAGTTCGATCTATTCAACCGATGCCGCACATATTACGCAGCTTCCGATTTTTCACATCAACGGCGATTCGCCCGAAGCCGCGTTTCGCGTCGTTCAAATCGCCCTCGAATATCGGCAGGAATTTAACAAAGATGTCGCCCTCGATCTGATCGGTTTCCGCAAACTCGGACACAATGAAGGCGATGAACCGAGTTATACGCAGCCTTTGATGTATCAGAAAGTCAAAGCACATCCCGGAGTTCGCCACGTTTACGCTCAAAAGCTGATTCGTGAAGGCATTATCACCGACGAAAATCTTCAGGAAATGACCGATCAGGTTGTTGCAAAATACGAGGAAATTCTAAAAAACGCCAAAGAAATTGCCGCTGACAAGAAAAAAGTTAAGGAACTTGCACCGCCAATTCAGGAAACGGATGGTTCGGAAGTCCTCGAAACACCGATTTCAAAGGACGTTCTAAAACAGATTACGGATAGAATTTCGATTGTTCCTGAAAGTTTTAACATCAATCCAAAAATGGTCGGACAACTGGAGAGGCGTGCAAAAATGGGTGCGGGCGAAACTCCTATGGATTGGGGATTTGCCGAAGCGATTGCGTTCGGTTCGCTCGTTTTGGACGGAACGGATGTGCGTTTGAGCGGACAGGATTCGGGACGCGGGACGTTTTCACATCGCCATTCATTGATGTATGACACACAGAACGGTGCAGTTTGGTGTCCGCTGGCGGAACTGAATAATCCCGATACGCCGGAAGCACGTTACCGCGTTTTTGACAGTTCTTTGTCGGAATCGGCAGTTCTCGGCTTTGAATATGGTTACGCCAATATCGCCAAAGATTCGCTCGTAATGTGGGAAGCACAATTCGGCGATTTTTCAAATGGAGCTCAAGTAATCATTGACCAATACATTACTTCATCGGAAGATAAATGGAAGGAACAAAACCGGCTCGTGATGCTTCTGCCGCACGGTTTTGAAGGTCAGGGTCCCGAACATTCGTCAGCGAGATTGGAAAGATTTCTGCAAAGTTGTGCGGAAAATAATATACAAGTCTGTAATCCGACAACGCCCGCACAATATTTCCATATGTTGCGGCGACAGGTAAAACAGGAAGTAATCAAACCGCTGATCGTAATGACTCCGAAAAGCCTTTTACGGTTGCCGTCTGCAAGTTCGGAAGTTGCCGATTTAATCAACGGCGGTTTCCAACCCGTAATTGATGACGCACAAATCAAAGATGCGGCGAAAATCAAACGCATCGCCCTCTGTAGCGGAAAAGTCTTCTACGATTTGGATGCAGCCCGTGAGGAATCGAAAAACGAAACGGTGGCAATCATTCGACTTGAGCAATTTTATCCATTTCCCGCCGAGAAATTGAAGATGATCTTCGACAAATACTCAAGTGCCGCCGAAATTTTCTGGACACAGGAAGAGCCGAAAAATATGGGCGGTTGGACATTCGTCGAACCGAGAATTGCGGAAATCAAACCCGAAAATATGAAATTACGATACGTCGGCAGAGTCGCTTCGGCTTCTCCGGCAACAGGTTCCTATACAATTCACGGACTCGAACAGGAAAAACTCGTCAATGAAACTCTCGGTGAGAAAGTTGACGAAATATCCGCTGCCAGCGAACCCGAAATCGCCGAAAAAATCGCCCCGGCGGGTTCTTAAAGTTTATTAATTGATTTTAGGAAGTAAGAAATGAAAAAATCTGAAGTTGTTTGGTTTACTATTCGTCTCATAGGCGTTTACTTTATATATTTAGCTGTATCAAATACAGTTTCGTTTGTTGGCAGTATAATTATAATGATACAAACACCCGAATTATTTGAAAAATCATTTGGAATTCTCTTTCAATCAGTTCTGCTTATAGCATTATATGGCGTGTTAGGTAACTATTTAATACAAAACGGAAGCCATCTTTTCACAGTGCTAAATCGTGAGAATTAACCGAATTCTTTAGAAAAATATTTGGAAGGAATATCTTTTAATCTCGATAAAAAGTAAAACTCGCAATGATTTTTGCATCATATAAGGTGGGAATTTAATTTAAAGTAGCGAAAATCAATCTAATTAGCGAGTATTTTACTCAGTTCAAATTTGTATTGAACAAAACTATTTGCCCAAGTTTTCTTCAAGTTTTTTTATCTCTTTTTGTATAGTGGTGATTTCTTCATCGTCATATTCTGCAAGGTTTTCTTCAGCTTTTAATTTGTTGAGATTTTTCAAACCGGCACTTTGAAATTCCAATGCTTTTTGCAGGTTTTCCTGACGATCTCTTTTTTCGGCAAGTGCGGCGTAGCTTTTGCCGATACGGTCTAATGTATAAGCCAATGTGCGGGCGGCATAAATATTTGTCGGATTGGCTTTTAAAACTGCTTCCATTCCAGCCTTTGAAGTTTGTAAAATTTTCAGAGCCGAGTCGTAATCCTTTAAACCTAAATATGTTTCCCCAATCGCAAACTGACTGTTGGGAATATCGTAAGCAACTTCGGAATTGTTTGGATCTGCTTTGTTTAATTCTTTGAAAATCTCCAACGAAGCCAACATTTTAACCAAACCTTCTTTGCTTTTTCCAGCAGAATCCAATGCCTGAGCAAGTTTTCTCGAACCGAGTGCGACATCGCGTTTTGCGGTAAAACTTAGCGGATCGTGTTTTAGAATATTTTCAGCAATTTCAACACCCTTTTGATAATTATTAACACTTTTTGCAAATTCTTCAGTATCTTCATATCCCGCAGCTCTTTTGTTATAAGCCAGCATTAATGTGCGTTGAAAACTCTGGTCATTCGGATATTTTTTGACTATCGGGATCAACATATCTAATCCCTTTTCGAGATTGATTTTTGCATTTTCCAAATCGCTGTTCCATCCCTGAGCCTCACCGATCAACACGAACATAAATGCGTAATCTATTGCAACTTGATCGTCGGAAGGTCTTTCGTTGTGAAGTTTTTCATAAATATCTTGCGACCGTTCATAGTATTCAATCGCTTTTTTATTATCGCCGTCAAAAAACGGGATATAGCCGCGTGTTTTGATTATTTTTGCCAGTTTTGCACGTATCTGAAAATCGTTCGGATTATTTTTATAGAGTTTCTCACGCAGTTCGAGCGACTTGTCATATAAAGTTTCGGCTTTTGCATAATCACCGCCATTTGATTGAAGATCGCCGAGAATCGCATAATTTTGAGCAAGATCGGATTGCAGAGTTAAATTATTCAGGTCATCTTTAGATAGTTTTTCTCGAATGCTCAGAGCCTTTTCGTAACTGATTAAAGCTCCTCTGACATCGCCGATATTCGGATTATAAGGATTTCCCTGCACATCGCCGACCTTTTCATAAGCCTTTGCAAGTTCGCGTTGCAATTCCAAATCGCTGCTTGATTCCTTTGATAAATTGTCGAGATATTCCAACGCACGTTTGACCAGCAATTCGCGGGCAGGAGTCGAACCCGGAAGATTTTCGATCATCGGACTGAATTCAAAAAGGAAAGAATTGGCAAGTTTGCGGACATCGTTAAAACGTCGTTCGGATTTCGTACGTTCTGCCTGAGCAACTCTCGCCTGCCAAAGTGTCGCCACAATTCCGCCGAAAATTGCGATAAATATCAAACCACCCGCAAAAACGCTCGCTTTATTTCGTTTGATAAATTTCTCTGTACGATATGAAAATGTGTTCGGTCTTGCTGTAACAGGCAATCCGCGAAGATGGCGTTTGATGTCTTCCGATAAATTCTCCGCCGATGAATAGCGTCGTTCGGGTTCTTTGCGAAGTGCTTTCAAAACGATATTATCCAAATCTCCGCGAATGCTGTTTGAGTTCAGATTTATTCTGTGCGGATTTGTTAGAAGAGTTTTGTTTACTTTCGTATCTGATTTTTTATGTTCACTTGATGAATTGTCCAAAAACGATTTTGCTTTTTCATTTGGTTGAATTTGTGTTTTCGCTTCGGTAATTTCTTTGAATTGTTTTGTAATTTCCTTGACCATCGAAGACGGCAACGGCGGATTATCTTCGATGATCGCTTTGTAAATTTCTCTTAAGTCCTGTTCCTTGGTTTCAAACGGGCGATGTCCGCTCAAAAGTTCATATAAAATAACTCCGAGCGAATAAATATCGGTCGCCGTCGTGACACTTTTACTTTGAATTTGTTCGGGTGAAGCGTAACTCGGAGTCATTACGCCGAGTTTTGTAATTGTTGCTGAATCAGTATTTTTTATCTCATCCGAAAGAATTTTTGAGATGCCGAAATCGAGAAGTTTCGGTTTGCCGTCTTTATTAACGAGAATATTCGAAGGCTTCAAATCTCTATGAACAATTAAGTTTCGATGGGCAAAATCAACCGCTTTGCAAACTTCTCTGAAAAGGTCGAGACGTTCGTTTAATTCGAGATCATTTTTATTGCAGTAATCATCAATTTGAATTCCTTCGACGTATTCCATCACAATATATGGAATTTTATCGTCGGTCGTTCCGGCGTTTAATAAACGGGCGATATTCGGATGTTCGAGCGATTCGAGAATTTCACGTTCGTGCTGAAATCGGCGGCGAAGGGCGGCGGTGTTCATCTCACGTTTTAATAATTTTAATGCGACTCGCTGCGAAAATTTGCCGTCCGCACGTTCCGCTAAATAAACCGCTCCCATTCCGCCGTAACCGAGTTCGCTGATGACCTTATACGCTCCGAATGTTTGCCCGATCAGAGCATTTGCCGAATCGTCTTCATCAAAAAACCCTCGTGAGAGGTCTATCGCCGATAAATTAACTAATTTTTCGGAATCTTTCTCGAATACTAAAAGTGATTCGATTTCCGCACGGGTTTCTTTATCAATTTTCGGATTATTTAAGAATTTTCCCCGTTCCAAAGTATCTAAATCCAGAACTTCATTAAGTAATTCTTTTACTTTTTGCCAGTTTTCCATCACATATAATCCTTAAAAAAAATAAGTCTTGTTTATGTATGCGAATTTATTAAAAAAAGGTGGACAAAAAACATTTTAATAATTCATTTTTTACTCAATTCACGGGAAAGCCAAAGTCTTGCAGATTGCCATTCTCTACCGATCTTTCTTTTGCTGACTCCTAAATTTTCGGCAATTTCGTCCATATTCAACCCGCCGAAAAATTTCATTTCAACAATTTTCGCCTGAGTTTCATCAAGTTTTGCCAAATGCTCTAAAACCTCGTCTAAAACAAGTATCGTATTTGCACGTTCCTCGACCGAAACCTGTATATCGTCAATTGAAAAATGGATCGGATTATTTCCGCGTTTGTTGGAAGCGTGTCTTCGTGCGTGTTCAACCAGAATCTGCCGCATCAAACGCGAAACAATACCGTAAAAATGACTGCGATTTTTCCATTCGATGCCGGATTGTTTGGATAATTTTATAAATGCTTCGTGAACAAGTGCGGTCGTTTGCAAGGTGTGATTAGAGCGTTCATTCGACATCAAAATGCGGGCTTGCCGTTTTAATTCATTATAAACAAACGGCAAAAGAAGTTCCTGAGCATCTTCGTTTCCGTCATTCCAATCCTGCAAAATCTGTGTGATTTCCGAAGTTTGGTGACTTTTCATAAATTTTTGATTAATACTGCTTTATATATCGATCATTCTAGTTCATTTTTTTGCAGATTCAAATATTTTTATCTGATTTATCTATTGATGTTTTCCCGAATCGTAACGGATATTACTTAATTTGCTTAAAACAAAGTGTGCCATTAAAAAATGTATTTTGCATAACATTAGTTTATAAGTTTGAGTCAGGCAGTTTTTTATTGTGTAATATAATGAATTATCCCGATTCAAAAACAGCTAACAAAGCAAAAATATAAATTTGCATCAAAAGAAGCGGAGAATATTTCAAAATATGTCAAAATTACAAAACTTAACAATTGTTACAGCACTTTTATTCGGAATTTTCGTCGCATTTTCGTGTCAAACAAAAGCAGTAAACAGCGAAGAACAATTAAAAAGTTCACAACCCGGATTTTTTGAAGCGACACCTGAAAAAGTTAAAAATAATGAACCGATCACGATTGCGGCGGGCGGCGATATGATGATGGGTTCGCCGGTTCCGAATGCGGGACGGATGCCGCCGAATGACGGAAAGGGTTTGCTCGATCCGGTTGCACCGATTATTAAGGCGGCGGATATTGGCTTTGGAAATTTGGAAGGACCTTTAATTGACGACGGAATTTCACCGAAATGCGGTCGCGGCAGAGCGAATTGTTACGCGTTTCGGATGCCGACGCGGTATGCTGATTATTTGAAAGAAGCAGGATTCGATGTGATGAGTATTGCCAATAATCACGCCAGCGATTTCGGCGATAACGGACGCTCCTCAACTCGCCGAACATTGGACAAGTTAGGCATTAAACACGCGGGCGGCGATGACGGGCGTTATTCGACGGCGTATCTCGATGTCAAGGGCAAAAAAGTCGCGTTCATCGGTTTTGCGACGAACAGCGTTTCGCTCAATATAAATAACATCAGTGAAGCGAAAGCGGCGGTTGTGGAAGCCGATAAACAAGCTGATATTATCGTCGTATCATTTCACGGCGGAGCAGAGGGAACGGATGCGGCGAGAGTTCCGTTCAAAACCGAGATATTTTTCGGCGAAGCACGCGGGAATTTGCCGCTGTTCGCAAAAGCCGTGATTGATGCCGGAGCGGATGTCGTCATCGGACACGGACCGCACGTGCTCCGCGGGATGGAAATCTACAAAGACCGTTTAATCGCTTATTCGCTCGGTAATTTCGTAACTTACGGACAATTCAGACTTGAGGGTGGAACGGCTGAAACGATGGTTTTGGAAACCGAGATTGATGCAGAAGGGAAGTTTTTAAGCGGCAAAATTCATCCGTTCACTCTGCTCGACAGAGGAATCATCGCTGAAGACAAAACGAACTCATCCATCAAAACAATTCAGCGGCTTTCAAAATTGGATTTTCCCGATACTGCACCGAAAATATCTGCCGATGGTGTTATCTCTACCAAGTAAATAATAATCCAATTTTGCTTAGGTGTGAAATATTTGATATTAAATAATTAGTTTTTACAAATCATCAAAAAGGAATCAATAAAAAATGTCAGGACACTCGAAGTGGAGCAGTATTAAGCACAAAAAAGGGGCGACGGATGCAAAACGTGGCAAGATTTTCACTAGATTAACCAAAGAGATTACGGTGGCATCACGCGATTCGGGCGGCGATCCCGATATGAATCCGCGACTTAGAAATGCGATTTCGGACGCAAAAGCTCAAAATATGCCGAACGATAATATTGATCGTGCGATCAAACGCGGAACGGGCGAGATTGAAGGCGTTACGTATGAAGAAATCGTTTACGAAGCCTACGGTCCCGGCGGCGTGGCGATTCTCATCGAAACAATGACCGACAACCGCAATCGAACGGTTGCCGATCTGCGTCATCTGCTTTCAAAAAATAACGGAAATTTGGGCGAATCCGGTTCGGTCGCCTATATGTTCGACCGCAAAGGATATATCGTTGTTGATAAAAAACAGAAATCCGAAGACGAATTGTTTGAAATCGCCATCGAAAACGGTGCGGAAGACTTGAAACAGGATGATGAAAACTTCGAGATTTTCACCGAACAGGAAACTTTTGAAGATGTTAAAAAAGCCGTCGAAGACGCGGGGATCGAACCGGAAGTCGCCGAAATTTCGATGATTCCGCAAACCTACGTCAAAGTCGTCGGTGCTGACGCAAAATCAATGCTCAAGCTCTACGAACTGATTGACGACCACGATGACGTGCAGAACGTCTATGCGAACTTTGACATTGATGAAAATGAATTGGAAGAGTAGAGTTAGATAGAAATTAAGGCTTCGAGTTTTAATTAAATCATTGGACTCTCATCCGCGTTCCCCAATGTGGATTATGTTCTCTCATACATTTAATCAGAACTCCGCCCATTGAAAATTGCTGGTCTTTACGCAATGGAGCATCTTTAACTTCGGGTGTATCGTTTGGATCGATTAATATTGAAAACACATCCGGATGACCATAATTGCTGTGACCGTATCGAACGGTAATGCCGGAACGGAACGCTTCATCCGTTGCTTGATACTTCTCAAATTGTCCCCAATTTCGGCGAGCTTCAGGGTAAATATCCCAACCTTCATGAACTCCTTTCATATTTCGGAAAAAGAATCTTCCCTGTTTCAACCCACTTTTAATAAAGGGAAGAATTGGGGAGTGCAAATCAAACATATAAACAGATCCGCTTGAAGGATTATCAAATGCACCGGGCGGATGCCAACCCCAGCGTCGCCGCTCGTAATTATTTGGCATCATATAAAATCTACCGCCACTCGTCATTAGATCCCTATCAGCAGCATCAAGATAAACACAAGTTTGCGGATCATCAAAATTCGTGCATTGTGCAGAAAGAGGATGATTGCCACCTAAAGCATGTCCTATTTCGTGTGCTAATATTGCCGGACCTGTCGCAAACCAACTTTCCGGCATCCAAACCCACAGCGGAGCTCCTCTCTGCCCAAGTGCTCCCCGTGTTGCAAAGGGATATGGAGGGCAACCTTGCGTATCATTGAAGATTATAATTCCCAGATCAACATCTCCGTTCGTAGTATCAATATTCTGTTCCTGTAATCTATTTCGGACGGTTTCTGTAAATTCGGTAACTATTTGATTCTGACAATCTGTTGAAATGGTCGCGGCTATCGTTACAGGAACGACATCGCCCTGCGGATGATGCACACCTGTAAAGCCGAATTTTCCATAAGATGCTTCGAGATAAAACTTATTAACTGAGTTTGGAGCATTGAAAAAATTATCACGAATTTCTTTTGGCGTAACGCTTAAACTATTTGACACTTGGTCATTTGTTCCTTGCGACTGTGTTTGAATGGTCAAAGGTATAGTAACAACTTTGTAAAGTCCGTTAGTTGGCGGCGGATTCGTTAAATTTTCTGCCGATAATTCAGTCAGTGGCGAAACTTCAATGTCCAGTAATTTATTATGTTTTAAGTTACCTTTTATCTGAACTGACTGATTTGAGTGCTGATTCCAAACTCTATCGTTGGGAAGTTCGATCCATTTTTCAGTAGATTTTCCATCTTCAAAGATTTTATATGTAAAATAAAAATCCAATCTTGATTTAGGGTTGCTGAGAAGTTTAAATTCCGCATTATTCACACGATATTTTAGACTTCCATTTTCTGGTTCAGTCTCCGAAACGATTGCTAGAATTTGTCCTGTGTGAAAAAAGTTGTGGGTTTTTGCTAAAGTATTTTGTATACTGAAGCAAAGCAACATCGCACAAAATATTGTATTCATAATAATTTGTTTATTATTTATAGCGAAAAAAAGAAGCTTTGTGTGAACTTTGTGATAAATCATATTTTGTGTTTTCCTTCGATCTTTTCTCGAATTGTATAACTAATGAGATAGTTTAATCAACAAATATTTTTTTTACTAACTTTGAAATCTTGCATTTTTTGAAAAGTTTTAGTAAGTTGCATAAGTGAAAGTATTAGGAATTGATCCCGGAAGTCAGACGCTCGGTTGGGGAATTGTCGAGGGTAGCGGTCTGAAATATCAGGGTGTTGCTTACGGGACGATCAAATCCAGTCCGCGGGATGCTTTTTCCAAAAGACTTTTGAACATTTATCGCGGAATCGAAGAAGTTATCGAACGCTTCGAACCGGATGTTTTGTCAATCGAAGAAGCATTTTATGCGAAAAATGTAAAAGTCGCTCTAAAACTCGGACAGGTTCGCGGAGTCGTGATTCTATTGGGTGAAAAATCAGGTTTGGAAGTCGTCGAATACAGTCCCCGTTTGATAAAAAAAACTGTCGTCGGATACGGCAATGCTGAAAAACATCAGGTGCAGGAAATGGTGCGGCTACTCTTAAAATTGCGGAAAAATCCCGAACCGCACGATGCCGCCGATGCTCTGGCAATTGCGATCTGTCATTTTCACCACGCCGGAATGCAGGACAAAATCAAGATCGCAAAGCAAAGATAGGTTTTTATTAAACGCCCTCAACATAATTTCAAATTATTTCAAAGGTTTCCCAAATTATGAAAAAGCCGATCATCTCAGCTTCGATATTTATTTTTTTAGCCTTGTTTACTTCCGTTGAAGCTCAACGCAATCGTTCCCGCACCGTATCTAAAGCCAAACCGATCAAGTCAGCACAAGCGGAAAATGAAGCGATTATCATTGACCGCAGACTCGCTGTTTTGCGGATTCGTCCGAGTTTATACGCCGTCCCGGTGCAACGGATGAGCGTCGGAAGAAAGGTTTCGGTAATCGACACAAAGGAAGCTGACGGTGTAACTTTCTATCAAATCCGAGTTTCCAGAAACACGATTGGTTGGATGCAGTCCGATGCCGTGATCGGGAAGTTCCGCAAGAATGATGACCAAAAACTTTTCAAGTTGATGCAAACAGCGGAAGGCTTTGACCAAATAGACAAAGCAGTAGTTTTCCTCGAACAATTTCCCGATTCTTCGTTACGTTCACCGACGCTTCTGTTGTTGGGTGATCTGATGGAAGATGAAGCCCTCCGATTGTCCAAAAAAGCCGCGAAGGTTTAGACCGAAGAGAAATGGCGGCTTCGGGAGCTCCGCTTCACAGTTTTTATTTGAATCATCCGAGTCTTGATCGTTATGGCAAAATCGGTGTCCAGTTTTTATTCAACTTAGAAACGAAAAATTATCACTATGACGGCGATTCGTGGCTTGAAATTATCCGCAAATATCCAAAAGCAAGCGAAGCCGAACAAGCCCAAAAAAGATTGGATAAATTGAAACTCAATATGGAAGCTAAGAAGCTGTGATTGGTAATTAGTAATTCGTTTTGTTGATTGATGAAACGGTGCATTTTATTCAAATTATCCGAGACGCTGTTAGCAATTGATCCGTAACGAATTACCAAGTATAAATTACGTTTTCCCCATCGTTCCGTTTTCGACGCAGCAGTCAATGATAAAGTTAACCGCTTCCTGCGGCGAATCGGTCAAATACATCAAACTCAGATCAGGTTCGCTGATGTTTTTTTCCGAAAGCATCGTCGAAGTCAACCACGACAGCAAGCCTTTCCAATAACTCGAACCGAACATTACAACGGGAAAATTACGGATTTTCCGCGTTTGAATTAGCGTTAACGCCTCGAAAACTTCATCCATCGTGCCAAAGCCGCCGGGAAAAATGATATAGGCGTTGCTGTATTTTATGAACATCGTTTTGCGGATCATAAAATACTTGAAGGTGATTTCGAGCGTTTGGTATGGATTTGGTTGCTGCTCAAACGGCAGTTCGATATTGACACCGACCGAAATTCCGCCGGCTTCATAAGCACCGCGATTGCCCGCTTCCATAATTCCGGGACCGCCGCCGGTGATTACTTCAAACCCGCTCTCCGCCAGTAATTTTCCGGTTTCGCGGGCGGCTTTATAGTATTCGTTATCTTCCGGCGTGCGTGCCGAACCGAATAACGAAACGCCGCGGGTAATTGTCGCCAGAGCATCGAAGCCATTGACCGTTTCGCTCATTATGCGAAAAACCCGCCACGAATCCGAACTTTTAAATAGATCGTCCGGCTCGGGCGAACGCAATAATGCTTCGTCTTCCGTAAAATCCCAGACAATCTGTTTGTGTTGCTTCTTCTTCGCTTCGGCAACCGTCGTCGGTTCTTCCTTCGTTTTCTGCTTCAAGACCGGCTCTTCTTGTGTGTTTTTTATTTTTTTAGACATATTTCCACTTTGGATTCTAGATTCCCATAATATTGTAGCCGCAATCAACGTAGATGGTTTCTCCGGTAATGGCAGTCGATAAATCGCTGACGAGAAAAAGTGCGGTGTCGCCGACTTCTTTAGCTTCGACGTTCCGTTTTAAGGGAGCGTGTTCGGCAACGTGGCTTAAAAATGAGCCGAGATTTTTCACTCCGCGAGCCGAAAGCGTGTTGATCGGTCCGGCACTAATCGCATTGACGCGGATATTGTGTTTGCCGAGATCGTTTGCCAAGTACCGCGTCGAGGATTCGAGTGCGGCTTTTGCCACGCCCATCACATTGTAATTCTGAACGACTTTTTCCGCCCCGTAATAACTCATCGTCACGATGCTGCCGCCGTTTTTCATCAATGGCAGAGCGGCAAGCGAGAGTTGCGGCAGCGAAAACGCACTAATTTCTAAAGCGGTCAAAAATGCGTCGCGGGAAGTTGTCAAAAATTCGCCGTCGAGTGCTTCGCGTGGTGCAAATGCAATCGAATGAATCAGAAAATCGAGTCGCCCGTATTTTTTATCGACCGCTTCAAACGCCGCTTCGACTTCGTTCTGATTGGTCACATCACACGGCACGACCAAAGTATTTTCCATATCTTTGGTCAGTTTATTTAAGTTGCGTTCCAGTCTTTCGCCCTGATATGTGAAAACAACTTCCGCCCCGTTCTCGATACAGGATTCGGCACACGCCCACGCAATCGAGCGTTGATTCGCCACGCCGAAGATCATTCCGACTTTATTTTCCAGCATAATGTAATAATTTGTAATTAAATAATTTCAGTCGTCAATAGATTATCGCAAGGCATAAAACAATCGCAAATCTTAAACTTTAATCTTCCGCATAAATCTTCTGCAAACTCAGAAAATCTAAAAATGAAATATCAACACTGACGGGAGTCGAATTAAATCTTTTGCGAACATTCGGACGTAGTGCGGTGATAGATTTTTCGTCGAGTTGCGTAACTAAAACGAGCAGCAACCGAATTCGTGAACCTTGCCGGACTTCGGTCAGCAATTTGTTAACGGCGGCGGCTTTTCGCATATACACATTGATCTTGTTCTGCGGAACATCATCCGTCACGATGAAGGAAACTTCGACTAGAGTTATCAAATCTTCGTTGACATAAACAGCATCAAAATCGTTGTTGCCGATACTTATCTTGTGCATCAGCGGAAAATCCGCTTCACTCTGAACTTTACGGAGAGCGAGGTCTTCGGCGACGATGTATGCTGAACGTAAATCGCTTAATTGCTCGGTCGGAATATCGAGATGTTTGGCAATTTCGCGGATTTCGTTGTTTAATTTCCGCTTTTGTTTAATCTCGGAAGTCGTTTCCCATTTGATGTCAGCATCATTTTCGCTAACCGCGAGTTTGCCGGAGTGCTGCAGCATCAGCCACGTTACGATTGGAATACTGACAACAGGAATCAGCACCAGAAAAGCCAGTAGAAACCAGTTTTGAAACGCATTCAGATTAGGAGATGTAAAGACGAACGCAGCCGCCACTAAAGCACACAAAAAAACTATGAAAACGATTATCAGGGTTAAGTAATTTTGTGTCCAGGATGTAGAATTATCGTTATTCGTTTTGCTATCGCTTGCTTTCTTCGTTTTACCGTCAGTCGGTTTACTGTCCGTCGGTTTAACAGGCTTATTATCGGTCATTTTATTAGCTGTATTATTTGCCATTGCTTAAATCAAAATCAAAAAATCGGTTTAATCAATGAAAGTTTTAATAAGCGGGATTATCCGAAAGATAATGTTGAAAAGGGCAGATATATTTCACCACGGAGACACGAAGTTGACAGGGAAAATCTTTTTGGTTGAGAAAATAAAATAACGTGAAATAATTTTTTTAACCGAAAAAGTTTCTGTGTTCTCCGTGCCTGCGTGGTGAAAATTGTTCGAATAATCTAGCTTGCCGAAGTCGCTTTTTCGAACGGAATTTCTTCAAAGTGCGTCAAGCGTTTAAAGTCCGAGAAGCGTTGGTTTATTTCGCTATGCGTTAAACGGTCAACGCGTTCCGTGCCGAATTCTTCGACGTTAAACGAAGACATAATCGTTCCGAAAACCATCGCCCGCCGCATTGTTTCTTCGGTAATTTCGCCCTGACTCGCTAAATATCCCATAAATCCACCTGCAAACGTATCGCCCGCACCCGTCGGATCAAAAACCGATTCAAGCGGAAATGCCGGAATCGCAAAATAGGAATTTTCCGTATAAAGTGCCGAGCCGTATTCGCCGCGTTTAATCACAACCGCTTTCAAATCGCCGATTTCCATTAACTTTTTCGCCGCTTTGTGAACATTCGGCTCATCCGCAAGCTGACGTGCTTCGGCATCATTGATGATGATGCAGTCAACGACTTTCATCGTTTCGATCACCGCATCTTTCATCGAATCAATCCAAAAATTCATCGTGTCCATCGCCACGAATTTCGCATTCGATTGCTCACGCACGCCTTTTTGAATCATCGGCAAAATATTTGCCAAAAATAAAAGGTCTGTATTTTTCGATTCATCCGACAATTTCGGGTCAAAAGTTTCAAAAACATTGAGCTGCGTATCGAGCGTATGAGCGACGTTCATATCGTATTCATACTTGCCCTTCCAAAAAAAAGTCTTGCCGTCCTCGACAACTTCGACATCATCAACATTGACATTATGCCGCTCAAAAACCGCCCATTCCGTTTCACTAAAATCATTCCCGACAATCCCAACCGCCCGAACATCGGTAAAAAAACCAGCCGAAATCGAAAAATGCGTCGCCGCACCGCCCAAAATTTTATCACGCTGACCAAAAGGCGTTTCCAACGCATCAAACGCAACCGAACCGACAACTGTTAAAGACATTTATTAAATTTACTCCTATTATATTTTTGCTGTTAAAAAGTAGAGATTATAAGGTTTGTTTGGGATTGTTGCAAAAGCAGATTCATATCAATTTTTTGAAAATAACAGAATTAAAATCAATTGTAATTGGTTCGGATTCTATATCTTCTATCCATAAATATCCGATATTTTTCCATTTATCACGCAGTTTTTTTGCGAACTTTTGTTTCTTTTCTTCTTGAGACTTTTTATTAATAACCAAGGTCAATGTTGACCAAGTTTCCAAAGTGCTTTTAATTTGTGCTGGAGAATGTTTTTTTATGAAATCCAAAGTCTGCGACTCAATCGAAAAAGGAGATAATTGTTCAACCTTGAATCTTGGAATATTAAGTCTGATAAATCCTTCAAATTCTATTTGATTACCCGCACTAATAATTAGCGTTTTTTTAACGGGCGGAATTGATTTATTCAAATCTCTTTTTAATTTTTCCCAATCATTCAATGACATTAGAAATGATGAACTTGCATTAAGTGTTTGCGAGAGGAAAATTTCTTTTTCATTTTCCGTTTGAAAAACTGTTGCGTTTTTAATTAACGGAGTGTTTTGCAGAAATATAATTGGAGTTAATCCATTGTTGTTCAGTTTCAGATTTAGTTTGATATATGTAATATAAAAAGCCGAATCGGTTTCTGGATAAACTTCCTGCAAAGCAATTTCTTTGACCGTTCCTGTAATTTGTAGATTTGGTTTTTCACTTTGTGCAAATGTAAGCGATACATTAAAAGTTGAGATTATTAACGCTAAAATAATTTTCATAATTTATACATCCTTACCAACCTCCGAATGGCACGTCCGTTTCAGAATAAATCAATGTAACAAAAGGTTTGTCTGCTCCGTTTTCTTTTGCTTTTTTACTTGCTTCACGAAGTGTTTCGCCAACCCCGACAAGTTTATCTTTTTCCAGTGCAACATATTTTCCCGCGTATTGTTCACGGTTTTCTTTTAACCATTCAAGCTGCATCTGACGTTCTTAATCGGATGTTTGAACTATTTCAAAATTTGATTTTTGATGAAGTTCATTTGTTATAAATTCTGCTAAGTCTTTTTTGGATTCTTCATCAAGTGAAACGATCTGCTGTTTTATTTGCGTTAATGTTTCAGTTTGCATAACAAATCTATTTTACACACTACGGCAGATTTTTGCGATTTTTTAGTGTAAATTTCGTTGGACAGACTCCGATTGTAGAATCTCATCGTTTAAAATTCTACATATTCATAGCAAAACAATCGGTCAAATTGACAGAAACCATCATGTTGATCGTTCAATTTGACCGATTGTTACATTTTAATAATTCACTGAAAATTATTATTTCCAGTCAGATGTAAGGAAAACAATAAAACGACTTACGGCTTCAAATTCGCATAGTGATGTAAGTTGGGAGTTTATTTCAGGCTTTTTCTGGTAAAAGTCACAAAATGTGTAACTATGGGTATATCAAAAAATGTCAGTTCAGCTAAAATCCCACGAGTAGCAAAAATGGAACAGGGATTTAGTATGCCTGAACTTCTGATAGTTTTGCTCGTTGGTGCGATACTAACTGTTATTGCCGTGCCAAATGGTATTCGACAAATGCAGCTTTATCGCCTTGAAACATCGGTTTCGATAGTCAGTAACAAGTTGATGGAAGCAAGAATGAATGCTATCAAACGAAATCGGACGACCTCGATCAAAATTGATAAAACTAAAAGAACTGCCCAAATACGTTCAACAAATGATATGTACCAACCTATTGATGTCGGATTTCCCGAAAGACTTTCATCAGGTTTAGTTTTAGACTCATTGAATTCGGTTGAAGTAAATTTTGATTCGATGGGACGTTTTTCTACCGGGACTCAAACAATAACGCTTAAGGAATCTAACTCAAATAAAAGAAAGGATATAACTATTTCTCCCTCGGGAAAAGTTTCAGTAGGACAAATGTATTGAATAAACACTTGTTCAATGATGAGGAGCCGCACAGGTATGAATAATGTTGACGAAAAGCAAAAAGGGTTTAGTTTGATCGAGTGCCTTATTGCAATGGTCATTACAACTGTCGGATTACTTGCCGTTGCAGGTCTGATCGCCATAGGTATTCGCCTTCAGACCGACTCACGCGATGCGATTACCGCAACATCTTTAGCTAAAGCAAAAACTGAAGAACTACAAAATTATTCACCAACTTCATCACAAAGAATTCGCGGCGGAAGTTCAACTACTAATGTAACCAATTATAATGATTTACCGGATGATCGATTTCGAAGACGTTGGCAGATAGAAGAATATCCATCAGGTGCAGGTGTTCCGCAGGGAATGCAGAGAATAACTGTAAGTGTTATCGCTAATCGCTCCGATGTTAGATTGCCGACAACAAAAATATCAGCATTAGTACAAGCACCATAGGAAACCTTTAATGAAGAAAATAAAAATAAAAACAAATGAGTCGGGTTTCAGCCTTGTTGAATTGTTGATCGTGTCAGTGATTCTTGTTTTTACGATCGGAATTATCGGTGGA
>JBGTGO010000013.1:0-5284 GCA_041746675.1 Pyrinomonadaceae bacterium
GACCGCAATATAATCTGCCACTTCAAATGCCAGATCAAAACTTTCTACATAATTCTTGATTGCATCGTCATTCGGAACATCTTTATTTTTCCCGATATTCACACCCAAAATACATTTCGGATGTATTTTTTTCAGACGTTCGATTACTTTCGGCGTTCCCTCATTATTAAATCCCAGCCGGTTTATCAATGCTTCATCTTCCGGCAAACGAAACATTCGCGGCAGTTCATTGCCGCTTTGTGGTTCAAATGTAACCGTTCCGACCTCAACAAACCCGAATCCGAGCGATGCCAATTGATTGACAACAACCGCATTCTTATCAAATCCCGCCGCCATTCCAAGCGGATTTTTAAATTTCAAACCAAACCTTTCCAAATCGCCGAATTCTTCACAACCAAATTTTTTATATGCAATATTCTGAGCAAATTCCGAAGCAAGTCCGCGTTTCAACGAATTAATTCCAAAGTTATGAGCCTTTTCCGATTCAAACTGGAAAAGTATCTTGCGAATTATGTTTTGATAAATTGGCATTTAGGCAGAAAAGTCTATTTGTTCGTAAAGTTCAGCAAGGTTGATTTCGCATTCAATCGAATCAATTTCTAAAATTGCATCTAAACCCTTGATCCCGACACTTTCCCATCCGCCGTTTTCCTGTTTCATAAAATGTTCGACAAACGGCTCATCCTGCGAAATCAAAATATAATCGTGCAGCGATTCAATATAATTTGCATAACGCAGAAATTTTTCACCACGGTCATAATTTGCAGTTGACGGCGACAAAACTTCAAAGATCACAGTCGGATTCGTGATTATATCTTTGCGGTTATCAAACAATTCGGGATCGCCGCAAACGACTGCTAAATCCGGATAAGCAAACAAACCTCGGTCGCTCGTAGCGATTTTCATATTCGGCGAAAATCCATTACATCTTTTACCGCGAAGTTCATTTCCGACAATTCGATATAAACTAAAACAAATCTTGCTGTGATTAAGACTTTCGCCAGCCATTGCATAAACATTTCCATCAAGAAATTCGTGTCTGTTATCTTGATTTCTTTCAAAATCCAAATAACTTTCTTTTGAAAAAATTGGATGTTTTTGTGTAAGTGCCATAATTTCCTCCGAGATTTTCTGACAAGTCTATTTTATTCTAATTTTAGAAAACTTAAAACTTCGTTCGCGAATCTTTGAATTTTAACCAAAGCTCTGCTACGATTTTTGACAATATATGGCAGATGAAACTAAGTTTATCGAAAAGAAAATAATTATGGATAGTGCGAGAATGAATCGTGCTATGTCGCGGCTGGCATCGGAGATTGTTGAAGAAAATCAAGGTGCTGAAAATTTATATCTCGTCGGAATCAGGCGACGCGGCGTTCCACTGGCGGAAACTTTGGTTGAAAAAATCGAAGAACTCGAAGGTGTGAAACCGATTTTCGGAATAATTGATATTACGCTTTACCGCGACGACCTTTCGACCGTCGGGGCAAATCCGATTGTCAACAAAACCGAACTGAGCGTTGATATTGACGGCAAAAATATCATTCTGGTTGACGATGTTCTTTACACCGGCAGAACGATTCGTGCCGCCCTCGATCAACTGATGGACTTCGGCAGACCGAACAAAGTCCAGCTCGCCGTTTTAATTGACCGCGGCAAAGAACACCGCGAATTGCCGATTCACGCTGATTATGTCGGCAAAAAAGTTCCGACTTCTCACGACGAAATTATCAAAGTGATGCTCAAAGAATTCGATGACCGAGAAGCTGTCGGGATTTACACATTACCTGATGAATAATTTTTAAAAGCAAGGTTTTCCAAAGACCTTGCTTTTTTTATAAACCGAATTATGGAAAAACCTTTTCACCGCCGAGATTTGCTTGGAATCAGAGATTTAAACGCCGAAGAAATTCTCGGAATTCTGCGGACGGCGGAGAATTTCCGTGAAGTTTCCGAACGTGAGATTAAAAAAGTTCCGACACTTCGCGGGAAGACCATTATCAATTTGTTTTTCGAGGCTTCGACGCGAACGCGGACATCTTTCGAACTTGCCGCTAAACGACTTTCTGCCGATGCCGTTAACGTCAGTATTTCGACTTCAAGCGTTTCCAAAGGCGAAACTTTAATTGATACAGCGTTAACGCTCGATGCGATGTCGCCGGATTGTATTGTCGTTCGCCATTCATCCGCTGGAGTTCCGCATCAACTTGCCAAAATTTCGCGGGCGGCAATCGTCAATGCCGGTGACGGAACGAACGAACATCCGACGCAAGCACTGCTTGACGCAATGACGATTCGTGAGCGGAAAAAAGAAATTAACGGATTAAAAGTTGCGATTCTTGGCGATATTCTGCATTCTCGTGTCGCCCGTTCAAATATCCAATTATTAACCAAACTCGGTGCGACAGTTAAAGTTGCAGGACCGAAAACACTCGTGCCAAATGATTTTTCATATCTCGTTGAAAATGGTTTGACCGTCACCGACCACATTGAAGAAGCGATTGAAGATTCGGATGTCGTGATGATTCTGCGAATCCAAAAAGAGCGGCAGGATTCGGCATTTTTTCCGACTTTGAGCGAATATGCGATTCACTACGGATTGACGCAAGAACGGCTGGCACTCGCTAAAAAAGATGCGATTGTCCTGCATCCGGGACCGATGAATCGCGGTATCGAAATTGCTTCCGATGTCGCCGACAGTTCACGTTCGCAGATTTTGGATCAAGTAAAATACGGCGTTGCAGTGCGAATGGCAGTTTTGTACTTGGCGACGGGCGGCAAGGCGAGTGAATAAATTTATAGGTGTTAAAGTGTTAAAGCTAACTACAAAATACTCGAGAAAAAAATATAAAACCGCACGAAAATCAAATTTAATTCAATCTTTTTTTCGTGCAGTTTCGTGAAATTTTCGTATAATTCGTAGTTAAATTTCTTATACAAAATTAATTCTGATTTTATGAAGCCTGTTGCGAAGCATCCCGCATAACGAGGTCGAATGTTCCGGGAGCGACTTTGCGGAACCGGCGATTTCGGTTGAGCGAAACGGCAATCGAAATTGTCGGGTTTTTCCCCTTGAACTTAAATCCTCCGGCAACCAAAAACTTGTATAAATCATTGACGTGTAAAGGGTTACTAAGTTCTCTCAAAAGCAGCGTACAAGCCTGCGTAATTGTCCGGTCGGCAAATCTCTGATTTATCGGTTCGATATTGTCGGGAATGTCGGGAATATTTCGCTGATTATACGGTTGATTGTTTTGCTGATTATTATTGAACTGATTATCCATATATGCCACCCGATCATTATACGGTTGGTTTTGATAATAGCCCTGATTGTTGCGGTTTCCCGAATCGAACCGATTATTATTATTGTTATTATTCCGGTTATTTTGGTCGTTATGCCGATTATTCTGCTGATTTTGATAACCGTCGTAATGGTTGGAATCATTACGCTGATTGGAAGAACCGGAATTGTGTCCCGACGAATTTGAGTCGGGTTTGATTGATGCCGACAGACTCTGAATAACATCGGTCGTTCCCTGAGCACTATTTTCCAACGCTTGAATTTCCTGTTTCAGCCGATTTGCTTCCGCTTCGACATCCCGCAGACGTGCCTGCAAACGGATTTGTGCCTGTCGGGTTTTCTGCAAACCCTCATTCAGCGTTTCGATCAGTTCTTGTGAAACATTCGGTTCTGACATAATTTATGATGCGTTTACTAGACTTTCAATCACTTCCGCTGTTTTTTCGGCACTCTCTTTCAAGGCTTCAATCTCCGCTTGCAAACGACTTGCTTCCGTTTTAACTTCGCTCAGACGATTTTCCAAACGACCTTGTGCATCGTTCGTTTTAGCTAAACCTTCTCGTAGAGTTTCTATCAGTTCGTCTGAAACATTTATATTCGGCATAATTTCCAAGGTTTAACTTTTCAGCTTTTTCGTTCGATCATAAAGGTCGGAATCTCTTCCAATGCTAAACGATACTCTGTTTCGGGCAGGATTTCAAGATTTTTCACGGCTTTCGCGGCAAAATCATACGCCGTCTGCTGTGTTTTTTGCAGTAATTCACGCGATCTCAAGTTTTCCAAAAGTTTCTCACGCGAACCGTTTTGATAATTTCCTTCCCGCATTATTTGTTCAAGTTCCGCTTTGATCGAAGGATTTTCTTTGACCAACAAAATCAGCGGCAGAGTCAGTTTTCCTTCGAGCAAATCCGCTCCCGAAGCCTTGCCGAGAACTTCTTTTTCTGCCGTAAAATCAAGCACATCGTCAGCAAGTTGAAACGCTGTTCCGAGATTTTTTCCGTATTCACGCAAAGCCTTTTGCACTTCCGGCGAAGCGTTTCCGAGAATCGCACCGATTTCGCAACACGCCGAAAACAGATAAGCCGTCTTTCGCAGTAAAATATCGAAATAACTTTCTTCGGAAATATCCGTCCGCCCAAGCATCGTCAATTGAATCAACTCGCCTTCCGTCATTTTCCGCGTCAAATCGGTCAGAATATCCAAGATTTCCAGACTTCTCTCTTTCAGCGAAGTTTCAAACGCCGACATATACAGCCAGTCGCCCATCAGCACCGCCGATTGATTTCCAAATCGGGCATTAACCGAAACTTTATTCCGCCGCGTGTCGGCATTATCAATAATATCGTCGTGAACCAGAGTCGCCGTGTGCAGCATTTCCATCACGGTCGCCAGCCGAATCACATTTTCCGAATCACTCTTGCCGCCGATTGCTTTATTCGCCAAAATCAGCAACGTCGGACGCACTCTTTTTCCGCCCGATGCCCGCAAATACTGACCGATATAATTGATAACCTGAATATTCGAACTCGCCTGTTCCTCAAATTCTATCTCAACCAAAGCCAACTCATTCTTGACCAAAGAAAAAATTTTTTGAGCGATCAAATTCGGCTTTTGTTTCGCAAATTGTGTGCTGAATGTCTGCATCTATTTCGTGATTCGCTGGAAGTTATTTGTAGTACGTTCAATTGATGAACGATCAACGTATAGCGAATTACGTATCACGTATTAAAAACTACCTGTAATTATCAAACTGCATATCAATATCGAAATCTTTCTTCTTCAATTCCGTCATAACTTCTTGCAAATCATCACGGTTTTTGCCGGTAACTCTGACTGAATCGCCCTGAATTGCCGCTTGAACTTTAATTTTCAGAGTCTTGATATGTTTAACGATTTCCTTTGCTTTTTCGGTTGGAATTCCCTGTTGAATTTCAACGATCTGCCGAATCGTACCGCCCGCCGCATCTTCTTTTGCCCCGTAGT
>JBGTGO010000014.1:0-6129 GCA_041746675.1 Pyrinomonadaceae bacterium
TCCGGCGTTTTACGAAGCGATGACAAAGCTGCGGAAAAACGAGATTGCACTCCGACGCGGCGAAACCGTTTGGGTAAAAAATTCCGGTGAAGACCGCGTTTTGACCTTTATGCGAAAAAGCGGAAACGAGGAAATCCTCGTGGCGATAAATATGACCAATTCGCCGTTTTTCGGTGCGGTTGAAGCAAACGGGAATTTTGAGGAAATCACGCCGAATATGGAAAAGGCTTCGATTGGTTTGCCGAGTTTAAGTTTGAATTCGTTCGGTTACAGAATTTTCAAAAGGAATAATTTTCAGGATTTATCAAAATGAAAAAGCACATCTTATTTTTACCTTTTACCTTTTTACTTTTTACTTGTTTGAGTTTCGCTCAAACACTTGCTCCGGGCAGTCCGGGCAAAGACGCACAATGGGCGAGTGCGGGAAAACAAGGCGTTGGAACATCCGCAACGCTCGAATCAAAAGTTTGGTTCACATTGCAGGGCGGTGCATTGACGGAAGTTTATTATCCGAATGTCGCTGTCGGGAATGTTCATCTATTGCAATTTGTAGTCGTTAATCCGAAAACAAAAAAGGTTGAAACGGAAAGAGTTGATGCAATACATAAAATGATTTCTGAAGATGATTATTATGGAAATCCTAAATATTTAAGTCAGGGCGACATCATAAGATTGAGAAGTTCTGGTATAAATCTTCCTTTGTCAAAAAAAGTAAATGAAGAGGATAAATTAGTAGCTGAAAACTCATTACATTTCATTCAGGAAAATGTTTCAAAAAGCGGCAAGTGGAAAATAAAAAAAAGATATATAACCGATGTTGAAAACAACACGGTTTTGATTCGCGTATTCTTTGAAGCTAAAGATAAAAATTTACAACTTTATCTTATGTATGACCCATCACTCGCAAACAGCGGGATGGGAGATACATCTTGGAATGATGGGAAAATATTATATTCTGAAGACAATAATGTTGCCTCTGCATTATTGGTAGGAGATGGAAGAAATTCCGAACATATTGGAGAAATTAACAACGGTTTTTACAAGAATAGTGATGGAATTGAACAACTTCGGCAGAGCGGTGGATTAGTCGAAACATATTTAAAAGCCGAGAACGGTAATGTAGTTCAATTAGCTAAAATAATTTCAAAAGAAAAAAACTCTGCTATTTTCACAGTTTCACTTGGATTTGGAAGCACACCGGCAAGTGCTTTAGATTCAGCCAGTAAATCGTTAAAAAAGGGATTTGATGAATCATATAAACAATATGTTCAAGGATGGAACAGCTATGTAAAAACTCTCCGCAAGGTTGATCCGAAATATCAGGGACAATTTAATATGGCTGCGATGATTTTGAAGGCTCACGAGGACAAAATTCATCGCGGGGCGAATATTGCTTCGATGAGTGTTCCGTGGGGCGGCGGCGATAATGCTAATGAAGACAATGTCGGCGGTTATCATCTGGTTTGGTCGCGTGATCTGTATCAGGTTTTTACGGCTTATATGGCTTTGGGCGACACGGCGGCGGCGGAACGGGCGTTGGATTTTCTTTTGAAAGTTCAGCAAAAACTGGACGGCTCATTTCCGCAGAATTCTTGGCTCGACGGCAAACCTTTCTGGGGTTCGCTGCAAATGGATGAGGTCGCCTATCCTTTGATAATGGCTTATCAATTGAAGCGTTTTGATAAGGAGACTTACACTAAGCATCTGAAACCGGCGGCGGATTTTATTGTCAAAAACGGTCCGGCGACACCACAGGAACGTTGGGAAGAAGAAGCAGGTTTTTCGCCTTCGACAATCGCGGCGGAAATTGCGGGACTTGTCTGCGTGGCGGAAATTGCGAAGAAAAACGGCGATCTGGATTCTGCGATAAAATATCTCAAAACCGCCGACGAATGGGAAGCCAACATCGAAAAATGGACGGCGACGACGACCGGAAAATACGGCGACGGAAATTATTATCTGCGAATTACAAACAACGGAAAACCCGACGCGGGCGAGAAGATAGAACTCAATAACGGTGCGGGATTTTTTGACGAAAGAGAAATTGTTGATGCGGGATTTCTCGAATTGGTGCGGCTCGGAATCAAATCGCCCGACGATCCTTTGATCGCAAAATCGGTCAAAGTCATTGACGAAGTTATCAAAGTCAACACGCCGAACGGTGAAGCGTTTTATCGTTACAATCACGACGGTTACGGCGAAATGGACGACGGACGGCGTTGGAATTGGGACGGAAAATATACGGGCAAAGGTCGGCTTTGGGTTTTGCTTTCGGGTGAACGCGGGCAATACGAATTAGCTTTGGCTAATATTGGTAAGAATATTGTTCTTGAAGGAAACTATGTGAAGGACTTATTTTCAGCAAAATCTCGACTTAATGCAATGCAAAAATTTGCCAACAACGGTTTAATGATTCCAGAACAGGTTTGGGATAAAAAGGAAGTTCCCGAAGCCGATTCGCAGTTTTCGCCAAACCTGCAATTCGGCGAAGGCACGGGCTCGGCAACTCCGCTTGCTTGGTCAATGGCACAGTTTATACGCCTCGCCGTCAATTTGCAGGCAGGCAAAAATCTCGACACGCCGGATATTGTTTATGAGAGGTATGTTTTGAGGAAGAAAGATAAATTAAGTATTGAAAATGATACTGATAATTCTTCCAAGGATAAATCGGTCAATTCTAAATTAATTTCAAAATTAGTTTCCGCCTCAAATAGTTCGCCCGTAATTACGAAAAATACGGCAACATTCATTTACAAAGGTAATGGAAAGAAAATTGAAATTGCCGGAGACTTTACAGAGTGGAAACCAAAACACTTATTTACCGAGATACGAGCAGAAGGGATTCCGAGTATTAGTAAGCGAGGTTTTACTTTTAAATTTCCTGCAAACGCTCGGATTGAATACAAATTGGTTGTTGACGGCGAATGGATAACCGATCCGCTTAATCTGAATAAAGTTGATAATGGAGTCGGCGGTGAAAATTCGGTTTTGGAAATGCCGGATTATGAGCCATCTAAATGGGCATTTCCAGTAAATGATAAAACTTATGATCTTGATGAGATACAAATCAATTCAAAAATTTACGGAATGCGAAACGTTTTAGTATATGTGCCTGAAGGATTTAAAGATAAAGAATTACCTGTAATGTATTTGCAGGACGGCACAGATTATATAAAACGTGCAGAGGCTTGCACAGTTCAGCGAAACTTAGTGAAAGCGGGGAAGATCAAGCCGTTTATAATGGTTTTTGTTGATTACAAAGATCGTATGAAGGAATATTGGGCTTCGGATGATTACGCAAAATATCTGGCGACGGAAATTGTTCCGGTGATTGACGGGAATTATAAAACGCTGCAAACCCGCAAAGGTCGGGCGATTTTGGGAGCGTCTCTGGGCGGGATTACGAGCATTTGGACGGCGGTTAAATATCCGCAGGTTTTTGCCAATGTCGGCGGACAATCGAGTTCGTTTTGGGTTGATGATGAACGGGTTGTTAAAGAATTGGTGAAACTCAAAGGCGATGAAAAATTCAATTTTTATATAGACGACGGCACATTTGAAGGAGTCGAAGATTCATTAAAAGTTACCAAAATGCTTCGGGAAAAAGGTTTCAAAGTAGCTTACGTGCAAGCCGAAACTGGGCATAACTGGACGAGTTGGCGGGATCGTCTGGCGGATGCCTTTGTGGCAATTTGGAAATAATCATTAGAGAAAATTTATTTGATTATTGCCTTGCCGACGTTTAGAATAAAGATTCGGCTTTGTTCAGTAAATAAACAAACTTTTCCGCGTAAGAAATGAAAGTCAGATTTATCAAAATTTTCGTCTTGTTATTGTTTCTGCTGTTCGGCGTTTCGTTTTTCGGCATTAATTTTGTGAACGGCAGTAAAATGACGGGCGATGAATATAATCAATGGATCACGGAAACTTATGATTTTCGCTTCGGCAAGGATAAACCTTTTGTACCGTCGAATGCGACGACATTTAATGGAAATTTTATCAGAGCCGAAGATTTTACGTCCGCCGCGAGATGCGGAACTTGCCACACCGACGCACATCCGCAATGGCGGCAATCGGCACACGCCAACGCTTTTCGAGAGCCTTTTTATCAGAAAAATGTTAAAGATCTGATCGAACAAAAAAACATTGCATTTACAAGGCATTGCGAATCTTGTCATAATCCGACGGCACTTTTTTCGGGTGCTTTGACGGATAAACCACAATTTAAGAATCGTCCGTTTGATGAAGACGGCGTTTCGTGTATGGTTTGTCATTCTATCGAATCGGTCAACGGGCGGGGCATCGGCGGTTACACGATGGGACAGCCCGCACTTTTACAGAAAGAGGACGGCACGAAAATCGTTGAAGCGACCGATCAGCAGATTCTCGATAACGTCGCCGATCACAAACGGGCGATGATGCGTGATCTTTTAAAGAAACCCGAATTCTGCAATTCGTGTCATAAATCGCAAGTGCCGCACGAGTTGAACGATTACAAATTTATACGTGCTTTTGCCGTCGGCGACGAGCTGCAAATGTCTTCATTTTCAAAGGAATCACCGCATCCGTTTTACGTTCGCAACAAAGAAACCTGCAACTCCTGTCATATGGAAAATGTGCCGAGTAAATTTTTCGATGCTTCGGCGGACGACGGCGTGATTTCATCGCATCGTTGGGCGGCGGCAAATACGGCAATTCCGGCGTTTTACGGTTATAAGGAACAGCTCGAAGCGGTCACGAAAAATTTGCAGAACGACAAACTCGGCATAGATATTTTTGCTCTCCGCATACAGACGGAAGGCAGGCAAAAAGAAAAGTTAATAGCTCCGGTCAACCGCGAAAATTTCAAATTAAAGGAAAATGAGTCGGTTACGGCTGAAGTAGTTATCACCAATAAAAATATCGGTCATTCATTTCCGCCGGAACTCAGGGATTTTTACGAAGCGTATGTCGAATTTACTGTTGCGGATGCAGACGGCAAGACACTTTATAAATCGGGATTTATCAAACCCGACGGAAGTTTGGACGAATATGCACACGCTTACAAAACTCATCTGGTTAAAGAAGACGGAACTTATAACGATCTGCATTTTATATGGAAGACGCGGACGGCGGCGTATAATCTGGCAATTCCTTCGGGGAAATCCGATCTGGCACGATATAAATTTACGATTCCCGAAAACATCGGCGGGCAGATAAAATTAACGGCAAAATTGCAGTATCGCCGTTTTACAAGAGTTTACAGCGATTATGTGCTTGGAAAATCCACTGATCTGCCGATTGTTATGATGGCAAAATCGGAGAGGATTTTCGCCGTCGGCAATGAAACGAAAAAAGAAGCGGTTGATCCGAAAGATGTTCCCGACTGGAGGCGTTGGAATAATTACGGCATCGCCCTGCTCGACCAAAAACAATTTCCGCAGGCGGCGGATACTTTCGATGAGGTTATAGACAGTAATAACAAAGAATATAAACCGTTTGCTTACACTAATAAGGCTCTGGCTTTGATGGAGTCGAGCGATTGGCAGGAAGCGGATAAATTGATCGGAAAGGCTCTGAAATTAGACGCTGATAATCTGCGTGCGGTATATCAGCAAGGTAGAATTGACCGCGTTCAAAGCCGTCTGGACGAAGCGGAGGCAAAATTTAAAAGAGTTCTGGAAAAATATCCGAATGATAGAATTACTTTGCAGCAGCTCGGTGAATTGGCGAAGATCAAAAGTGATTCTCTGCCGACCGAACAGCGAAAACAGCAGTTGGAAATTGCCAAAAATTATTATGAAAGGGTTTTAGCGATTGATCCCGAAGATGTTTCATCGCATTACAATCTGATGGTCATATATCAAAAACTCGGAATGCGTGAGGAAGCGAAAAAAGAAGCGGTGATTTTCAGGGATTTGAAGGACGATCCGCAGGTTACTTCGTTAGCAAGCAGTTTTTTACAGAATCATCCGCATATTGCCAACGAATCTCTGCCGTTTCACACGCACAATTTAAATCTGTTTCAAACTATTTGGGAAAAACCCAATTACGCCGCATTATTGCAATAAACCCGAAGCGTATAAATAAGCATCAAAATCGCCGGAAACCCAAAAATTATAATAATCCGGTAAATTCAAATTATTAAAC
>JBGTGO010000015.1:0-7292 GCA_041746675.1 Pyrinomonadaceae bacterium
GGAATTCCCGTTTATGAAAAACTCGGCGTTGAACTCGTCGAACTGTTTTCCGAACCCGATTCAAACTTTCCAAATCATCATCCCGATCCGACCGTAACGGAAAATTTGCAGGACACAATCAAAGCAGTCGCCGAATCAAACGCCGATCTCGGAATCGCTTTCGACGGCGATGGCGACCGCATCGGATTAGTTGACGAAAACGGACGCATCATCTGGGGCGACGAATTAATGGTTTTATTGTCGCGTTCCGTCCTTGCCGAAAATCCCGGAGCAACAATTATCGCCGAAGTAAAATGTTCGCAAAACCTCTACGACGACATCGAAAAACACGGTGGAAACGGTATTATGTGGAAAGCCGGACATTCGATCATCAAAGCAAAAATGAAAGAAACAGGTTCGATCTTAGCCGGCGAAATGAGCGGACACATATTCTTCGCCGATAGATTTTACGGCTTCGACGACGCTTGCTACGCCGGTGCAAGAGTCCTCGAAATCCTCTCCAAAACCGACAAAAAATTAAGCGAACTTCTAAGTGATCTGCCCGAAACTTTCTCAACGCCCGAACTCCGCGTCGATTGCGACGAAGAAAAGAAATTCGAGGTCGTCAAGCAAATCGCCGAAGAATTTTCCAAAACAAACGAAGTAATCACAATTGACGGTGCCAGAATCCTATTTGAAAACGGCTGGGGTTTGGTGCGTGCTTCAAACACACAGGCAATTTTAGTTTTAAGATTTGAAGCCGATTCCGAAGCTAGTTTAAGAGAAATTCGGGAAACGGTTGAAAATCGTGTTAAAGATTTGATTGGATGAGAGCATATCCCAATGTGTGTTTGAAACAAACATTGGAAATTGTTGATAAGCACAAAGTTTATGCTTATGACGCTTATATGATCGCATGTGCTTTGAATCGTGATTGTCCGCTGTTGACGCTTGATAGCGGTTTGGTTTATGCGGCAAAAGCGGCAGGTGTGGAAGTTTGGGAGGTAAATTAAACGATACAAACTTATCTTGAAACACAAGAAAATCTTTCGGCTTTGCTTGAACGTGCAAACGAACAGGGCGAAGTCCGAATCAAACGAGCCAATGGAACTGTTTTCGTTATCAAACCCGAAACAGAAAAACAATCCGCATTTGATGTAGCGGGAATTGATTTGGATATTTCATCGGAAGAAATCGTTGAAATAGTTCGTAAAGGACGAGAAAGAAAATAAATTTTGACTTAACCGAAAAACTTTGCCATAAATATAAGTGAGGATTTTATGAGATTACCTTTGAGTATAATTATTATTAGCAACAGGGACTTTGCTCCGTAAGAGAGCGATGCCAAAGGTAGAACTTTGCAAAAGTCCCAAGTCGAGATAAACGGCTTGGGACTTTTTTAATGTAAGCATTTATCATTTATTATAAGTTCTTTCGATATTTCAAAGAGAATTATATAAATTATTGATAATTGTTTCTCCTTTAACCACGTCCGTTTACGGCGTGAGACTAGAAATGAGAATAATTTGAGGGCGTTTACAACATCCTTTCAAATAGCTTTAGCTGTCATAGACAAAAAGCTATAAGGACGTTAAAACGCCCTCGACCAATCCCGATCCTGCAAACCACGCCGTAAACGGACGTGGCTGAAAGGATAAAAATTTAGAGAAATATAAACAAATATTTGTTTTATTAAATAAAAATGACTGAACCAGTAAACTTAAAAAAGACGATCAATTTACCAAACACGAACTTTTCACAAAAAGCGAATCTCGGACAGGCTGAACCTGCCCGCCTCAAAAAGTGGGACGAGATGGATTTGTATGGGAAGATTCGTGAGAATCGCAAAGGTGCCGAGCAGTTTATTTTGCACGACGGACCGCCGTATGCGAATGACAATATACATATCGGAACGGCTTTGAATAAAATTTTGAAGGATTTTATTGTCAAATCAGCGACGATGCAGTGTTTTGATTCGCCTTATGTGCCGGGTTACGATTGCCACGGTTTGCCGATTGAAAAGTATGTTGAAAAGGCTTTGGCGGAAAAAGGTAAAAGCAAAAACGATCTGCCCGTCGGGACATTTCGACGCATTTGCCGTGAACACGCGGCGAAGGCTTTGAAGGCTCAAACGGCGGATTTTCAAAGGCTTGGAGTTTTCGGCGAATGGGATAATCCGTATTTAACGATGTCGCACGAATACGAATCGGAAACGGCTCGTTTGTTCGGTAAATATCTGGAACGCGGGCTTGTTTACAAAGGTTTGCGTCCGGTTTACTGGTGCGTTCACGATCAGACGGCGTTGGCGGAAGCCGAAGTTGAATATGCTCAACACACTTCGCCTTCGATCTATGTGAAATTTCCGCTTGTTTCGGATGCGTCGCAGATTGATGAAGCGTTGAAAGATAAGCCTGTTTTCGTGCTGATCTGGACGACAACGCCCTGGACGATTCCGGCTAATTTGGGAATCACGGTTCATCCCGAATATGAATATTCGGCAATTGAAACAAACGGCGAAGTTTATATTCTTGCGTCTGAATTGGTGAAAAGTTTGGTCGAAACCGTCGGCTTGAAAGATGTCAAAGAATTGGCACGTTTTAAGGGCGAAAAGCTCGACAAATTAGAAGCGAAACATCCGTGGATTGATCGTATGTCGCTGCTTATGAACGGCGAACACGTTACGCTTGGCGAGTCCGATGCGGAAACAGAATTGGATGTAAAAGAAGCCAGTTCAAAGGGCGGAAGTGCCGGAACGGGCTGCGTTCATACCGCACCGGGACACGGACACGACGATTTCGTGATCGGTAAAAAATACGATTTGGAAGTTTATTGTCCGGTTGATAACGGTGGACGTTTTCAGGATGACATCGAATATTTTGCAGGTCAGCAAGTTTTTGAAGCAAACAAAAATATAGTGGATTTTCTGCGTGAATCGGGAATGTTGCTCTACACGGAAAATTATGAACACCGCTATCCGCATTGTTGGCGTTGTAAAAATCCCGTGATCTTTCGGGCGACTCCGCAATGGTTTGTTTCAATGGATGCGGAAGCGACAACGGACGAGGAAATCTCTTTGCGTCAAAGTGCTTCGCAGGAAATCAAAAATGTGAAATGGCATCCCGCGTGGGGCGAAGGTCGGATGGAAAATATGATCAAAGGTCGTCCCGATTGGTGCGTTTCGCGTCAACGTGCGTGGGGCGTTCCGATTCCCGTTTTTTATTGCAATAGTTGCGATGAAGCGGTTGCCGACGCGGAAATTATCAATCACGTCGCGGATATTTTCTTACAGGAAACTTCCGACGCTTGGTATAACAAAGAGGCAAGCGAACTCTTGCCCGATAATTATAAATGCCAAAAATGCGAAGGTTCGGAATTTACAAAAGAAACCGATATTTTAGACGTTTGGTTCGATTCGGGTTCGTCGTGCGTCGCGGTTTTGGAAACACGCGACAATTTGCGTTTTCCCGCCGATGTTTATTTTGAAGGCGGCGATCAATATCGCGGTTGGTTCAACTCATCTTTGATGTGCGGACTGGCGGCACACGATTCCGCACCTTATAAAACCGTCCTGACACACGGTTGGGTGGTTGACGGCGAAGGCAAAAAACAATCGAAATCAATCGGAAATGTAACCGCACCGAAAGAGATAATTGATAAATCCGGTGCGGAAATTCTCCGACTTTGGGCGGCGGCGGTTGATTATACGGAAGATGTGCGTTGTTCGGATGAAATTTTAAACCGCATCGTTGACGCGTATCGAAAATTCCGCAACACCTTGCGTTATGCACTCGGAAATTTGGACGGATTCGATCCCGAAAAGGATTCGGTCGCATACGAAAACTTAGAAGAAATTGACCGTTGGGCGTTGGCGAGTCTGGATAAAACTATCGAAAAAGTTGTCAATGGTTATAAAAATTACGATTTCCAATTGGTTTATCGAACGATTTACGATTTCGTAACGGTCACGCTTTCGGCGAGATATTTCGATATTGTCCGCGACAGACTTTATATACTTGCACCGAATTCCGCTGCAAGACGTTCGGCACAAACGGCGGTTTATAAAATCGCCGATAGTTTATGCCGTCTGCTTGCTCCGATTTTAAGCTTTACGGCAGACGAAGCATTTGAAAATCTACCGAATCAAAAGACGGACTCGGTTCATTTAGCAGAATTTCCAACTGCTTCGGGCAAAGATGAAACAAAACTTCTGGAAAATTGGGAACGCATTTTTGCAATTCGTGACGATGTTTTAAAACAACTCGAAGAAGCACGAAACGCAAAAGTAATCGGTTCGTCTTTGCAAGCGAAAGTGATTTTAACAGTTGATAAAGAAACGATGATGTTTTTGCTAAACTATTACGAAGAGTTGCGTTATATCTTTATCGTCTCGCAAGTCGAAGTTCACGAAGATGATGCTTTTTCGGTTAAAATCGAACCGGCGGACGGCGAAAAATGTGAGCGTTGCTGGAATTTCTCAACCCGCGTCGGCGAATTTGAAAAATTTCCGACCGTCTGCGAAAGATGTATCGAAGCTCTGAATGAAATCGAAACTTCAGCATAGAAAATAAGGAAATCAATAAACGAATCGGCTTTGCTGATTGTTGGCGAAAGAGAAAAACCGCGTTCGTTTATTGATTTTTTCGTGGGAAGATTTATTTTGAAGGTAATTTTATTTTGCCCATCGTCATTTCGGGTTCATCATTCGGCTGAATGGGAATTTCAATCATTTTTATTGGCTGTAAATTTTGTTAAATATTTTCGCATTCCAAGTTTTCACATTTCGGATAAAAAGTTATCATAATTTCTGCATTTTTTTGTCGTCCGCGTTATATTTAATTTTATGAGTCAGATACAGATGGTTGACCTCAAAGGTCAGTATGAAAAAATAAAGCCGGAAATTGACGAAGCCGTTCTGGAAGTTTTGAATACGACTTCATATATTAACGGTTTCGCGGTCAAAAACTTTCAGGCGAATCTGGAAAAATATCTCGGTGTCAAGCACGTTATTCCGTGTGCGAACGGAACGGATGCGTTGCAGATTTCGTTGATGGCGTTGGGTTTAGCACCCGGCGATGAAGTTATCGTGCCGTCATTCACGTATGTTGCGACGGCGGAAGTTATCGGACTTTTGCGGCTCAAACCGGTGATGGTCGAAGTTGATGCGGACTCTTTTAATATCACGGCGGAAATTATCGAAAAAGCAATCACGCCAAACACGAAAGCGGTCGTTCCGGTTCATCTTTTCGGACAATCTTGCGGGATGGAAGCGATTATGAAAGTCGCTGAAAAACATAATATATACGTCGTCGAAGATAACGCTCAGGCAATCGGTTCGGATTATAAATTTGCGGACGGCACAACAAAAAAAGCCGGAACTATCGGAAACATCGGGACGACATCGTTTTATCCGGCGAAAAATTTGGGAGCGTTCGGCGACGGCGGAGCGATTTTTACGAATGACGATGAACTTGCCGCAAAACTGCGAATGGTTGCGAATCACGGTCAGTCGGAAACATATTTTCACGAAGTAATCGGTGTCAATTCGCGGCTCGACTCGATGCAGGCGGCGGTTTTAGATGTCAAACTGAAATATCTGGACGAATATGCATCTAAAAGAACCGCCGCAGCGAATTTTTACGATGAAGCGTTGGCGAAAATCGAAGGCTTGCAAACGCCGGTTCGGGAAAAAAATTCGACGCACGTTTTTCATCAATATACGTTGCGTGTGAAAAATGGCAGACGCGACGAATTAAAAGATTATTTAGCGGAAAACGGTGTTCCGTCAAACATCTATTATCCGTTACCGCTCAATGAACAAAAGGCTTTTAGCGAATTTGTTCCCGAAGATTTAAGTTTACCGACAACGGAAATGCTGTGCAAAGAAGTTTTATCTCTGCCGATTCATACGGAAATGGATGAGGATTTATTGAGCCGCATCGTAAAACCCGTCAAAGCATTTTTTGAAAATTGGTAGAAATGTGAGAAAATCCATTTTCCCTGAATTCAGGGAGAAAATTATTCGGAATATTTTAATTATTCAACAGTATAGAAATTTATCAAATTTATATAAAAATCACTTTATGTCAAAATCTTGGTTAGCCGGAAAATCTATTTTAATCACAGGGGTTGCCGGAACAATCGGCAGAAATTTGCTTGAACACGTTCTGAAACTCGATCCGAAAGTCGTGCGGGCGTTAGACCACCACGAACACGGACTTTTTGAACTTCGTCAGGAAATAAACAACGAAGACCAAGTTCGTTGGCTGCTCGGCGATATACGCGATAAAGACCGGATCAAACGAGCGATGGAAGGTATAGATGTCGTCTTTCACACCGCCGCATTAAAGCACGTTTTTCTCGGTGAATATAATCCGTTCGAGATCGTCCAGACAAATCTGCTCGGTTTGCAAAATGTGATTCAGGCTTCACTCGATAATAAGGTCGAAAGAATGATTTTTACATCGAGCGATAAGGCGGTTAATCCGACAAACGCGATGGGTGCATCGAAGATGATGGGCGAACGATTAGTTGCTGCCGCTCAGGAAACTTCGGGAAGTGCGGGAACGATTTTTGCGTCCGTCAGATTCGGAAACGTCGTCGGTTCAAAGGGTTCGGTCGTGCCGATCTTCGAAAATCAGATCCGCGATGGTAAAGACGTGACGATTACGGATGAACGAATGACGCGGTTCGTAATGGGAATGGATGAAGCCGTCAAGCTGGTTTTGCGTTCGGCGGAAATTGCCGTCGGCGGCGAACTTTTCGTTCTGCGGATGCCGACCTTGAAAATCGTTGATCTAGCTGAAGTTATGATCGAAAAAATCGCCCCACAATACGGAATTGATCCAAAAGACATTAAGATAAAAAATATCGGAATTCAGGCGGGTGAGAAAATTTACGAAGAACTATTGATTGATAACGAAGTGCCGAGTGCTTTTGAAAGCGATGATTTAGTTGTTTATCTCGGCGATGTTTCAAATCAAATTCCACTTGACCAACGCACCTATCTCAAAAATATGAAACCCTGCACGGAAGGATATAACTCAAGCACGGCGGAATGTATGACACGGCAGGAAATTGTTGATTTTCTGCACACTATCGGTTATCTCAAAAAAACGGAAGCAAATAACGCTTAAATTAGCTGATAGCTGATAGCTGATAGCTGATAATTAATGACTCACCTTACGCGATATTTGAAAAAAAGTTAAAATATCCTTCATTATGAAACACATGTTGGATTTATATTCTGATTACTTGTTGGCATCATTTTCGCAAACTTCGGCGACCGGTTTGAGCAACTTAATGAATGGCGAAAT
>JBGTGO010000016.1:0-18600 GCA_041746675.1 Pyrinomonadaceae bacterium
CCAGACGCATTATGCAGTATGCATTAACCGTTGTGATAATCAATTCGGTTTCGTCGTTCATAAATCTTTGAATTCCGTTCAGAAACAAACCCGGATTCGATAAATGTTCGATTATTTCTCCGGCGATTATGACATCAAAAGTTTCATCAAGATCAACTTCCGCTAGGTTTTCCAGATCCGCCCGATAAAGTTTTTTCGTTCCGGTTTCGCTTAAAATATCAATCCCCGCCTGATCAAAATCAAATCCATAGAGTTCGCCCGCAATTTTTTCAAGTTCAAAGTGCAGCAACATTTCGTTTTTGATCGCGTCTTCCGTGTATGGATAATTGGTGCAACCGAGATGCAGAACCTTTTTATCGCGACAGATATTTTTTATAAAATCTACTCTTTGCACCAATTCAAATTTTTTACTCATAATTTTTTACGTCCGAACAGATTTTTGAATAATATTTTATCTTCTTCGGTGATAAATCCCAAAAGCCAGAGAATAGCACAGTAAACAATTCCGCCGCAGAAAGTAGCGAAGATCATTGAAAACCAATCTATCAACAAATTATTTATCAGAAATTTTTCAAGTATTCCCGCTAATGCCATCGCAAATGCGAGTTTCCCGATAAGTTTCAGCCAGAATTTTGTTTGAATTTCGCCGAAAATCCATTTCTCGACATAAAAAACCGCTAGAAACATTACGGCAAATCCAATCAACCGGCTGATCGCAACACCTTCGAGTGAATTGCTCGCAGTCAGAACCAACATTAGCGGGACGCTGATAGTTGTACAGATTAGGACGAGCAAAAAGTTCAGGAATGGAAATCCTAAACCATCGGTCATTTGAAACGATGGAATTTGAATTGCGAGCAAACTGTAGGTAATGATGTGTATAATCAGAAGGGTGTCGGATTTTACTGCGAAATCGCCGCCCATCCAGAGTGTTAAAAATACGTCGCTCAGAATTATGAGAGTCGTTGACATAAAAATAACCAAAAAACAGATAACCTTGATCGCCTTTAAATATAGCCGTTTTAGTTTCTCACGATTTTCGTTGATCTCGCTGACCAAAGGAAAGATAACCTGCGATAGACTGGTAATAAAGGCGTGTATATAAACTCCTAACGTCAGCGGAATGACATAGTAAGTCAGACTCTCCGAACCTAATTCCCGCGTGATCCAACCTCTCTCAAACAAATAAAACAAATTACCGAGAACTTGATATCCGACGATTCCGAACGTATATGTTTTGATGAGTTTGAAGGTTTCGCCCTTGATTCTAAAGCTGAACTTAAAATTACTCAGCAATTGTTTTGATTTATAAGCGAGTGTTAAACTGATTATTAAAATTATAAGCAGATTCCAAAAAAGCAGAGCATAAAGTCCAAATCCATACAGCGACAGCAAAATGTTTCCGATCAATATCACTAAACTTTGCAGATTAAAAATGTTCGAATATATATCAAACCGCTGAAATCCTTGCAATATCGAAGTTCCGATCTGATTTATCATTGACACCAGAACAATCACGGCGGCGATGTAAAAGGCGTGGATGGCGATTAACTGCAATTTTGGCGGTATATTGAAAACATTCGTTACGAAATAAGTCGCCGACAAACAAATCACCAACGCTCCGAATAATCCGACCGAGATATTCAGCAAAAATGTCGCCGAAACAACGTCGTTTATTTTGTCAGTTTCGCCCGTAACCCTAAATTCCGCCACATATTTCGTAATCGCCCGCCCGATGCTGAAGGTAAATGAAAAAATTATTCCAAGAACCAACGAATAGATGCCGTAATTTTCCGCACCGAGTGATTTAACGATAATTGGAGTTGCAACAAAACTCAGTCCGAGCGGCAGAATCCAAGTTGAAAAGCCGTAGAGAACATTTCTGAAAATACTATTTACGGTTTCGGCGGGTTTTGTTCCCATTATTTACCAACCTTCTTATATTCCTGCAGAACTATCCGTGCAACGATTTGGTCGTTGTAGTTGTTTAAGACGAATGCTCTTCCGGTACTTGAAAGTTTATCCCGCAAGTCTTTGTCATTAAATAATTTACCAAATGCTTCAACAAGTGCTTGAACATCGCCCACTTCGATCAGCCAACCCGTTTTGAGATGTTTCACCGCTTCGGGAATCGCATTGACATTCGTTGAGATTGAAGGTATTCCGAGTGCCATCGCTTCTAACAAGGAAATGGGCAGACCTTCCTGAAAACTGACCAATGCAAAAATATCCGCCAGACGAAGCAGTTTGAATAAATCTATATGTTCGCCGCCGATCTGATCGGATGTTATCAAAATGAAGTTTTCACCAAGTCCGTAAAGTTCGGCTTTTTTAATATCTTCGGCTGACGGCTTCGAGTTTGAAATCCACACGAAAGCCGCGTTTTTATTGGTTTCGTGGAATTTTTTCGCCGCTTCCAGAAACGTCCAACGTCCTTTCCGGTCTATAAATTGTCCGACGCAGAAGATCAAAAATTTATCATTCGGCAAATTATATCTCGCACATAGTTTTTCGCGTTCAATCTCGAAGTCCAGAGCCGCATCAATTTCCTTAGGATCAACACTGGTGTATGTTACAGCGATTTTGTCGAACATTTCATCAGAATACAATCCTTTGAAAAAGTTTTTCGCATCCTGATTCGAGGCAAAAAGGTGAAAATTCTCAAAGTGCGAAATTATCCTGAGTTTGAGCTTTTTCTGCCAGTAACGCCAACGTGGATGAACCGACAACGAGTTGTGCATCGTCATAAATACGTTTGTCCGTAAACTCAGCCAAATCAGAGCAAATAACGATTGCCACGGTGCAATATCCACGTGAACGATTGAGTTTTTAAGGTCAAATTTATCGAGATATTTGAGCATTGAGTATTCACTTTTTATTTTTATCAAATGACGCGAAATCTTCCGTCTAAAAGTCTTTGCCGGTGCGACATCAACCGGATGATCAAAAAATTCATAATCTACGTTGAGATCTTCGATAAATTTTATTAGTTGTTCGTCCGAACCGTACGGCAAAATTACCGTCACATCAAATTCTTTTTTCACTTCCCGAATTAAAGCAAAAAGATGAATCTGAGCCCCGCCCCATTCTATATAATTCCACGCATAGATAACTTGTCGCATAAACTCAAAATGTGTATTGTATGTGTAATATGAAAAAAATTCTAGTTACGGGAGGAAGCGGATTGGTCGGCAGACACTTGCAGGAAATTCTGCCCGAAGCCGTATATATTTCGTCAACTGATTACAATCTAACGAGTGAAGCCGATGTCAAAAATTTATGTCAAAACGATTGGGATCACATCATCCATCTTGCCGCCCGTGTTGGCGGGATTCTCGACAATATAAATTACCCGGCGGAATTTATCGAGGAAAATTTATTGATGAGCGTTTTGCTCTTGAAATACGCGAGATTAAATAAAGTTCCGAAGCTGACTGCAATTTTATCAACCTGCATTTATCCCGATGTGTACGAACAATATCCGCTTACGGAAGCAGATTTACATAAGGGCGAACCGCAGGCGACCAATTTTCCCTATGCGATTGCAAAACGTGCTTTGGCAGTTCAGATTGATGCTTATAAACGACAGTATGATAGTAACTATAACTATCTCATTCCCTGTAATTTATACGGATTATATGACAAAGTGGATGAACAAAGAAGTCATTATCTGACGGCTCTGATCGGAAAAATTATTAAAGCACAACGAGATGGAAACAAACAAATAAATTTGCTCGGCACGGGCAAACCTCTGCGTCAATTTATGTACGCCGGAGATTTGGCAAAAGTAATTAAGTATTGTGTTGATAATAATTTATACGAATCATTTAATGTCGCACCTGATGAGAATCGAAGTATCAGAGAGATTGCTGAAATAGCAATAAAAGTTTGCGATGCGGAGAATCTCGAAATAGTGTTTGACGAAACTTCGCCCGACGGACAATATCGTAAAGATGTTTCCAATGCGAAATTAAAATCCTTCATTAAAAACTTTAACTTTACGCCAATAAATGAAGGAATCAAAAAAGTTTATAGTTATTATAAAACACACAAAATTGTATGAAAAAAAAAGCCCTAATAACCGGAATCAACGGTCAGGACGGAAGTTATTTAGCTGAATTTTTGTTGGAAAAGGATTATGAAGTCTTCGGAATTTTGAAAAGAAATTCAGTCGCCGAAACTCAGACAACGCGAATCGAACATATCCGTAAGCAACTTAATTTATCGTATGCCGACATAACTGATTTATCTTCACTAATATATATCATCAAAGAAACTCAGCCGGATGAATTATATAATTTGGCGGCACAATCGCACGTCAGAATTTCGTTTGACCAACCGATTTATACCGCTCAAGCAACGGGAATCAGCACGTTAAATATTTTGGAAGCGGTTCGTTTGATTAAGCCGGACACGAAAATTTATCAGGCATCATCCTCCGAAATGTTTGGAAACTCGATTGATTCCGACGGTTTTCAACGCGAAACGACGACGATGAATCCGGTTTCGCCTTACGGTTGTGCCAAAGTTTTTTCGTATCATATTTCTCGAAATTACCGCAATGCTTACAATCTGTTTGTCAGTAACGGAATTTTGTTTAACCACGAAAGTCCGCGACGCGGAACGAATTTTGTTACAAATAAAGTTTGTAAGGAAGCGGTTCGTATCAAACTCGGATTGACTGATAAACTTCTGCTCGGAAATTTATCTGCAACCAGAGATTGGGGACACGCCAAAGATTTCGTGCGGGCGATGTGGATGATCCTTCAGCAACAGAATCCGGATGATTTTGTTTGTGCAACAGGTGCTTCGCACAGCGTACAGGATTTGGTCGAATATGTTTTCGGTAAACTTGATCTCGATTGGAAAGAACTCGTCGGGGTTGATCCGCGGTATCTACGACCGGAAGAACTGCATAACCTGAAAGGCGACTCATCGAAAATGCGGAACGCGACCGATTGGAAGACCGAATATACTTTTGAAACGATGCTTGATGAAATGGTTGATTACTGGTTGGAAGAATTGGGTTGATATAAATTTTTCATTCATCGGATAGTATTTTGTCCGCAAAAGTTTCCTTGAGAGGTATCTCCTTAATCGTTTCCGCCCAGTTTCCTTCGATGTTCTTTCCGGCAAGATACCGCACAAAAAACATCGAAAATGCTGTTAAACCCTCCAGGCGATTTGAGGCACCGTCTAGATTTGCATTTAAACGACGACGCAGACTGTGGGCGTTTCCAAGATCAATAAACAATTTATTGAACGCTTTTTTCACCGGCATACTTCGCAGAGATGGTGGCGGATCGTTCGGTTGGCAGAAAACTCTCGAACGCGGTTCGATCAGAAGTTTCCAACCTTTTTTTCGCATACGCGGGGTATATTCCGCATCGCCGAAGTGCGGAAATCTTTTTTCGTTCATCAAACCGCATTCTTTTATTGCTTCAACCGGAAATAAAACGCAATTGCCGACGATTATCTCGACTTCCCAGGGATTATCGGGAACAGTCCACACCGTCTGTTTCCGCCAGTGTCGAAAGCCGCCCGAAAAAGTTTCCCATTTCGGCGAAACTTGAAAAACTTTATGCGGTTGATCCCACAAAAGTAGAAGCGAACCGACAACCGAATGCGGATATTTCTTAGCAGTTCCAATTAAATACTGTAAAAAATTTGCATCGAAAACCTCGTCATCATTTATTGTCAAAATATAATCAGGATTATATTCCAAAGCCTTTTCGATACCGCGATTCATTCCGGCGGTAAACCATAAATTTCCGTCGCCTCTGACTATTTCAACATTCGGGTAGTTTTCTTTAACAGCTTCTGCAGTACCGTCGGTCGAACCGTCATCAACAATAATGATGTGTATATCCAAATCATCTCGATTGATTCGCTCTAAGCTTTTGAGGCATTGCAAAGTAATATCACGCCGATTATGAACCGGCGTGATAATTTCTACACGTTTTGATTTTTTACTTTTATTATTCACCTGAACATCCTTGATTATTCAACTTCATCTTCATCGTAAGTATAACTATCGCGGTGATAATAGCTTTGATAATAATAGGAATTGTCCTGTGAACGTAAATTGACATTGTTCAGCACAACACCGAAAATTTTTGAGCCGATGTCCTGTAATAATTGTTTTGAACGTTGCACAACCTGCCGCGAACTCTTGCCGGAATGAACGACTAAAATTACGCCGTCAACTAAAGATGCAATCAGAACTCCATCTGTAAATGAGGCGATGGGCGGCGAGTCAATGACAACGTGTGTAAATAAGTTTTCGAGTTTGCCGAGCAGAATCCGCATCTGTTCCGAACCGATAAGTTCAGCCGGATTCGGTGGAACCGGTCCCGACGGCAACAAATTCAAATTCGATTCATCGTCCACCTGTATGATGTCGAGAATTTCCTGATCGTCGAATTCACTTGAAAGAAGCGTGCTGAGTCCCTGAGCATTTGATTTGTTAAAAACGCTGTGCAGACGCGGGCGACGCATATCGGCATCTATTACCAGAACTTTTGCACCGGTTTGTGCCAGACTAATCGCCGTGTTAATCGCCGTCGTCGTTTTGCCTTCCGCCGGAAGACTCGATGTAATCAACAAAGATTTCGGGGCGTGTCCGGCGGTCGAAAGCAGAATCGAAGTCCGCAGCTGACGATACGCTTCCGCCATCGAGGATCGTGAATCCGAACTTATCAACATTTCGCGTCCGGCATTATCTTTCGCCTCCTCCGAACCACCGACCAGTAACAGACGGCGTTTCGGCATCGAATCCATTGTCGGAATCGCGGCGAGTGCCGGAAGTTGTAAATATCTCTCGACTTCCTCGGTAGTTTTGATCGTGTCGTCTAAATATTCGAGAAATAGTGCTAACCCCGCACCGAACATCAGAGATAAAATCATCGCGGCAAGCACTGAAGTCAGACGCTTCGGCGAAATCGGGCGATCGGGCGGAATGGCAAATTCAACGACGCTGATATTATTATCCGTTCCGGCAACAATGATGTCATTTCCTTCTATCTGATCGTTCAGATTTTTTAAAAATCCGCGTTTTGTTTCGAGTTCCTCTTTTAGTATTTTTATTTTGACTGCTGCCTGATTCTGAACCTGAGCGGTGTTATACTGCGAATCGAAGGATGAGCGAATTTTGTTTTCAGTTTCCCTTGCCGCAACATATTTTGAACGCAAGTTTTCCAACATCGAATTCGCCACCCGATTGCGATATGTTTCCAGAGCTTCCTGATTATTTTTGCGAAGTTTTTCGATCTCGGTTTCGTATGTGTCGATTTGTTTGTCGAGTTCCTCAATTTCCGGGGCGGATTCGTTATATTCGATAAGCAGTTTTCTACGCTGTGCTTTTAATCCGGCAATCTGTTTTTTGTTTTCGTTGACAATAGTTCTGATGGCAGATTCGCGTTCGGCAATATACGCTGCCATTTTTTCCTCGACCAGCGAGTTGACTCCATCGCGTGAACCCTTGATCGAATTAAATTCAGATTCGGCATCTTTGCGAGCTTCTTCCGATTTCAGAAGCTGTTCCTGCAAACCTGACAGACGATCAACGACGATAGTTTGCTCGGGGTCGGTTTTCAAGATTCCCGCACCGCGTTCCTCCGAAACCAGACGATTTTCAATAGTTTTGACCTCGCTCGAAAGATTGGCGATTCGCTCATTTAAAAAACTGTTTGTCTGTTTGCCCGTTCCGGTGCGTTTTTCCTGATTGATCTGTGTAAACACATTGGCAATACCATTGACGATGTAAGCCGCCAGTTGCGGATCGGTATTTTGGTAAGAAATCGAAATTAAACGCGTTTCCTTAATCGAAGCCCGTGATTCGCGGATCGGTTCGACCGTGAAAGTTCGCCGGATAAGTTCGACGAACGGTGCTAACCGCTGAGCCTCGGCGATTTGCTCGGATGAAACCAGATCGGTATTTTCCGACAGAGGAACCTCCTCTATTTTATTTTTGTCGTCCTTACCGTCATCGCCGGCAAGTCCGATGGCTTGCAGTAATGCCCGCGTTGCCGATGTTTCCTTATTATTTACCGCTTTCTGAAATTCTTTGTTGCTGTCCAGACTGAGTTCTTTGATCGTTCTCCGCAGAAGGGTGTCACTTGAAAGCAATTGCAATTGTGTGTTGAAATAAGCCGGATCAGAATTGCTCGTCGGAACACGCCGGTTTTCAGCAACCATATCCTGATTAGCATTTTCGAGATCAACTTGCACGACGGCATCCGCCAGAAAAACATCCGGTCGGCGTGCCATATAAATCGCGGCAAGTGTCGTCAGTAAAACAGTGATGCCAATGACCAGCCATAAACGTTTCCGAACCGCCCGCCAGTATTCAAAAAGCGGCGATTGTTCCTGTCCGCCGTCGACTCGGTACATCGGATAATTTCCGTTGATGACCGGAACTTGCGGCTCTAACCGCCGTTCAATCTCGATCTTGTCGGCAAGCGGCTGTGTTATTATTTCTCGCGTTTCTTTCATAGATACGAAACGCGAATTGAAGTTCGCTTTTATAATTTGAACTTCAATTCGCTTTTTTTCAGTTTAATACACGCAAACATTAGTTCGCGTTCCCGTTCAACTATAGTCTGTAAAAAATACTCGGAACTCCGGCTTTGATGAGATCGAAGATTCCCTTCCTGACCTTTTTATAATCCGATGAGTTGACGACAACAATATCATTCGCCTGCAACATCGGATCAGCAATGGTTCGTGCTTGAATTTCCTTTAGATCGAAAACCAGTTCCGTCCGGACATCGCTGTTTTTTTCCTTTCGCTGAATTATAATTTTGCTCGTTTTTGCGGTGTCGTTACTGCCGCCCGCTTGAGCAATAGCTTCGGTCAGCGTAATCGGATTTTTCATAACGATTTTTGTCGGTTCGTTTACATCACCCACAACATACGCTTCTTCCGCCGGAAGCAGCGAAACAATATCACCCGGCTGCATCCATGGATTCTGCGTGCCGGATAATACTTCCCTCAGATCATAAGCCAAAAACTGGATTTCATCATCCGCTTCGTCTGTCGGATTACAAGCCGATAAATTACCGAGTCGGGCAACCTGCACCCTCATTCCGGCATTTTCAACATCGGGACCGCCCGCCAGTGAAATCAAACTCAGCAACTTGATCCGCTGATTCAGAAAGAAATTGCCCGGCTTTGTAACCGCCCCGATAACCGCGAACGGTTGCGAACGCTGCTCAATCGAACGCACCGTGACGAACGGGTTTTTAAAATCTTTGGTATATAGTTTGGACAGCAAATTTCCTAATTCCCGATCCGTCTTACACACCGCAACGATTGGTTCATCCAAACGCGGCAAAACAATTGTCCCATCCTGACCGACGCTGACGACCAACGAAAGTTCGAGATGTTTAAAAAATGTGATTTGCAGAACATCCTGAAAACCAATCCGGTAATTTTCCCGGTTCGTCGTGATGTCCGTGACAGAGGTTCTGACTGAATTGTCATTTTCATAAACATTTACTTCGTCAGCCTTTAATAACTCCGGCAATCCTAGGTTCGGTTCATCTTTGACGACCGTTTCTTTCAACGGCTTTTCCATCGCGGATGAATTTTTGTTTGAATCATTTTTATCCTGAGCAACTAACCCCGTCAAAAAAAGACTGCCGATGAGAATGATGATCTTAAATAATTTCATTTTATACTCCGATATTTACGATGCGTTTGTGTGTCGAATCGAATTTCGTAATATGATTCGGTTTCAGACACAAAAGTTTATAAAAAAATTATTCCGACCAAAACCTTATAAATCAACAACTTTAAAGAAATGAGTTTAGCAGATTTCCGCTTGATGTGAAACCTTGTGATTGATTGTTATTCGCCATCAATGTTAATTTTTATAACTGTTTTCTGTTATTGTATTTTATTTAGATAATGTTTCGCACTGTTTTGTTTAGTAAGTTTCAGTTTATTGAACTTTCCTTATACAAATTATTCGTATGAAAAATTCAACGCCGATGTTGCGGCAGTATTTAGAAATAAAAAAGAATTACCCCGGCACTCTGCTGTTTTTTCGGCTCGGCGATTTTTATGAATTGTTTAATGATGATGCGGTGATCGGTGCGAGAGAGTTGAACATCACGCTGACCGCCCGCCACAAAAAAACCGCGAATCCGATTCCGATGTGCGGAGTTCCGCACCACGCCGCGTCCGGTTACATTTCCAAACTTATCAAAAAAGGTTATCGCGTGGCGATCTGCGAACAAACCGAAGATGCCGCGGCGACAAAATCCATCGTTAAACGCGAAGTCGTCCGCGTAATTACGCCCGGAACGGCAATTGACGAACAGTTACTTGAAAAAAAAGAACCCGTTTATTTAGCATCTGTCTGCGGTACGGACGATGTTTACGGCATTTCCTACCTTGAACTTTCAACCGGTGAATTTTTTGTAACGCAAATTGAAGGAACAGATTCGTGGGGTAAAACCTGTGCCGACATCGAAAGCTACGCCCCGCGGGAATTGCTCTTTCCGAATTCTCTCGGTAAAAAGGTCAAAGAAAATTTTAAGGATTTTACAAAAAGCAATTCCGTTGAACAACGCGATGAAAATGTTTTGTTATTTAAAAATGATAATAACACCAGCAAATTTGCGACGACTCTAACGGAAATTGACGAATATTTATATGCTTCGGACGAATGCGAAAGGACTTTGCACAAACAATTTGAGGTTAAAAATTTAGACGGTTTCGGGCTGAATCGAAAACCGGAAGCTATTCGGGCGGCAGGTGTCTGTCTGCATTACGCTCATCAGACACAACGGGCGACAGCTCAACATATCGGCGGGATAAAATTTTTCGAAGCGAGCGATTCGATGATTCTCGACGCGGTAACTCTGCGGAACCTCGATATCATCGAATCGAGCAATTCCGCCAAATCAAATAAATCAACGCTTCTCGGCGTAATTGATGAAACGGTGACGGGAATGGGCGGAAGACTTTTGCGTTCGTGGTTGCTGCGACCTTCGGTCAAAAAAACCGAGATTTCGACCAGACTTTCCGCCGTCACCGAATTGTGCGACTCGATGCTGAGAGATAAAATTCGCTTTCTTCTGAAAGAAGTCGCAGACCTTGAACGACTCGTCGGTCGGCTCAATCTCGGAACGGCAACGCCGCGTGATCTTTTGTCACTCAATCGTTCGCTTGAAAAGACACCGCAGATAAATTCGACATTATCTGACGCTCAAAGTTTACTTCTTCAAGTTTTGAGTGAAAACATATTTGAATTAAATCACGTTCAGGATTTGATTTCGATGGCGATTACTGACGAACCGCCGTCTAACATCAACGACGGCGGAACTATCAAAGAAGGCTTTCACGCGGAATTGGACGAATTCCGCGAAATTTCACGCAGTGCCAAACAGATCATCGCCGGATTTGAATCGGATGAAAAACAACGCACCGGAATTTCTAATCTGCGGATCAAATTTAATAATGTGTTTGGTTACTTTATCGAAGTTTCAAAAGCAAATGCGAAACGGGTTCCAACCGATTACGAACGCCGTCAGACTTTGACGAATGCCGAACGATATACGACTCCGCAGTTGAAGGAATGGGAAATAAAAGTTCTCGGGGCGGATGAAAAAATCGGCGAATTGGAAACGGAATTGTTCAAAGAAGTCCGCCGCCAAGTAACCGATGAAACCCGCAAACTGCAATCAACGGCAAGAGCTCTGGCAACTCTCGACGCTCTTTCATCGCTCGCGGAAGTCGCCGTTCATCGAAATTATGTCCTGCCCGAACTGCACGACGGCGATGAAATCGAAATCAAAGCCGGTCGCCATCCGATTGTCGAAGCATTTATGGATGAGTCATTTATTCCGAATGACCTTAAAATGAATAATTCATCCGACCGGCTTCTGATAATTACCGGTGCTAATATGGGCGGAAAATCAACGAATTTGCGGCAGATCGCTCTGATTCAAGTTTTAGCCCAGATCGGCTCATACGTTCCGGCGACCTTCGCCCGTCTGCCGATTGTTGACCGAATCTGGACGCGGGTCGGTGCATCCGATGATTTAGCTTCGGGGCGTTCGACGTTTATGGTCGAGATGACCGAAACGGCGACGATTCTGCACAACTCGACACCGCGTAGTTTAATTTTGCTCGACGAGATCGGACGCGGAACTTCGACTTTTGACGGTTTGGCAATCGCCTGGGCGGTCGCCGAATATCTGCACAATTCACCGGAACATTCGGCGAAAACGATGTTTGCCACGCATTATCACGAACTGACGGAACTTGCCGAAAATCTGCCGGGAGCCAAGAATTATCAACTTGCGGCAAAAGAAGTTGACGGCGAAATTGTTTTTCTGCATAAACTCGAAAAGGGCAAAGCATCGAAATCCTATGGAATCGCCGTTGCCAAACTTGCCGGACTGCCGCCGCAAACTATCGCCAGAGCAAATCAGGTTCTGCAAAAATTGGAACAATACGAACTTGCTGTTTTCAAAGACAATCAAATTGCAAAAAATGAAAACGGACTTGAAAAAGCCGTCGGTCAGGCGACGAAAAGCAAAATCGCCTCGCAGGTTTCTTTGTTTGCAATTTCAAATGAAAATATAATTGACGAACTCAGAAATTTGAACACGAATGAGCTTTCAGATGCGGAAGCAAAAACTATTTTGAGCGAACTTAAACGAAAAATCATTTAACGTAATGCATTAACTGTCGGTCAACCGACAATTCAAGTTATACTTTAACTCACCAAATTTAGCTTCAAACAAAATTATGTCAGCAGAATTCAGCCATCTATCAATAAAAGCAAAAATCGGTCAACTATTTTTTATCGGTTTGCCGGGCGAAGACCTGGATAATTTATCCTTAAAACTATTGAAAGAAATTTCACCGGCGGGCATTTGTTTATTTGCGAGAAACACGAAAAACGCCGTAAAGACGAGAGAACTTTTGCAAGGAATTTCCGAATTACTTCCCTTTCAGCCATTTTTAGCACTCGATCAGGAAGGCGGTTTGGTTGATCGTCTGCGAAGAATTGTCGAACCGATGCCCTCCGTCAAAGAAATTTATCGAAGCGGAAAAATGGAGAATGCTGAAAGACTTGCTAAAATCACCGCTGAAGCAATTCGCATTCTCGGCTTTAATATGAATTTTGCTCCGGTTGTGGATGTCACGAATGATAATCGCAGAGGCTTTATTATGGACAATCAAAATCGAACATTCGGCAATTCAAAAGAAGAGGTCGCTGATTGGTCTATCAAGTATCTTGCCGAACTCCAACTGAATGGAGTTTTAGGTTGTGTCAAACATTTCCCCGGAATCGGTGCGGTCGAATTTGATCCGCACGAGGAATTGCCGACCGTTTCCGAAAATCGTGAAGAACTGCTTACTACCGATTTATTTCCATACATAAAGCACTTTGAAAATAAAACGCCCGCGGCGGTAATGACTGCTCACGCTGTTTATCCGAATTTCGATTTGCAAGAAATCGATTCTGATGGCAAACTTCTTCCGTCGTCTTTGAGTCGAAACATCGTCACGAAACTACTCCGCAATGAACTTGGATTTGATGGAATTGTTTTATCCGATGATCTTGAAATGGGAGCAATCGTGAACAATTACGGCATCGGTCAAGCCGCAAAAATGGCTTTTCTGGCGGGCAGTGATTTTATGCTGATTTGCAACGAACCGGATGCAATCAATCAAAGTTTTAAGACGATGTTGGCAGCTGTCGAAAGTGGAGAAATTTCTGAACAAAGAGTTGATGAATCGCTAGACAGAATTTTCCGTGTTCGTAAATTATTGGAGAAACCGCTAAAATTCGATGAGCAAAGACTTGAAGAACTTTCCCTTGAAATTAGAGAATTGAAGGAATCTCTGTAAAAATTCATTTTATTATAGTATTTTATCATCCCGAATCTGGAGGAATTTTTTGATGCGAAATAAGCGTCTTTTCATATTTATCGTTTTAATTATCAGTTTTGTTTCGATGGCTTCAAACTGCCGTGATCGCGGCACCGGGGTTTTCACCATTGCGATGGACGGAAAATTTTCGACGCTTGATCCGATCGGCTCGGTAACGATTGACGCAAACGCCGAACGGATGCGGACTCTGATGTATAATTCTTTGGTCAAAAAGGATGATAAATTCGATTATGTCGGAGATTTAGCTGATTTTACCAATAGTGAAGACGGCTTAGTTTATACATTTGTTTTAAAGGATAACATCAAATTTCATAACGGAAATCCTTTGACTTCGGCGGATGTTAAATATACTTTCGATAAATTATTTGAATCGGAAGGCGGCAAAGCCGGAGCTTTCTACGAAATTATTGATGAAAAGAAAACGCCGATTATCACGTCAATCGAAGTAGTAGATGCAAAAACGATAAAAATGACCATCGCCAGCCCGGAATTAAAAAATCAACTGATTCCGAATCTCGTGGCGATTGCGATAATTCCGAAAGATTCACCCGTCGGCAAAGACTCAAACGCCGCGACGAATCCGCCGCCCGGAACCGGAGCTTACAAATTCAAAGCCTTCGACACTGCTCAAAATGTCGTTTCGTTTGAAGCATTTGAAGAAGCCTGGGAAGGTCCGCCGAACGTCAAGCAAATTCAGGTGAAAATTCTTGCCGATGTCAACGCTTTGCAAGCCGAAATACTCGCCGGAAATGTTGACCTGGCACCGTCTGCAACGGCACTTTCACCGGAAACTTTGAAAAGTCTGGATGCTCAACCCAATATAAAAGTCGAAAAGTCGAAGGGTTCGAATATTCAATACTTATGGTTTAACACCGAAGAAAAACCGGTTGACGATGTAAAAGTTCGTCAGGCAATCGGTTACGCGATTGACCGCAAAAAAATTATCGCCGAAATTCTGGACGGTAACGCTGAACTCGCATCTTCAATACTGCCGGAAGGCTCGTGGGCATATTCAGCCGGAGTTGATTATAATTACGATCCTGAAAAAGCCAAAAAATTATTGGAAGAAGCGGGTTACAAAGATGCGGATAACGATAAGATGTTCGATATGGAAAAAATTATCCTGAAAACATCTTCCTCCAGCAAAGTTACACAGCAGTATTCGCAGGTGATGCAGAGTCAACTCAAGGAAGTCGGCATTCCGCTGGAAATCGAGAGTCTTGAGGGAAACACGATGCGTTCACAGGTTCAGCAGGGACAATTTATTTTAACGACCGGAATTTGGGTTGGCGGAAACCAAGACCCGATATTTTTGAAGGATTTGTTCGCTTCCAGCGAAATCCCCAATAAAGATCGTCCATCGAGAAACCGCGGTCGTTACAAAAACGATGAAGTTGATGAATTTGTCGCTAAAGCCGTCAATGAGTTAGACCGGGAAAAATCAAAGGAATATTTTGCCAAAGTTCAGGAGATTATCAGCCGGGATTTACCGCTTTATCCGCTTTGGTATCCTAACAATCTCGTCGTCGCCAAAGAAAATGTCAAAAACATTCAAATAAATGCCAGCGGCGATTGGGATTTTATCCGTAAGATCACGGTTGCTCAATAAACGGATTATTTGCTTCGTTTAACTTGACAATAATACTGAGCAATGTAGAATTACTCTTTGCAATAGGCGGGAATAGCTCAGTGGTAGAGCACGACCTTGCCAAGGTCGGGGTCGCGAGTTCGAATCTCGTTTCCCGCTTCGTATTTATGAAGGATGAATTATAGAAGGTGAATATTTTCGTTTTCATCTATCTTAATTCATCCTTCATCCTTTAAAAAACAGGCGGCGTAGCCAAGTGGTAAGGCAAAGCTCTGCAAAAGCTCTATTCATCGGTTCGATTCCGATCGCCGCCTCCAATTTTTCCCCTTCATTCACGTCCCAATAATTTTACTTTCAAAAATCTTCACAAAAAGTTATTATATTAGACAGCGAATTTGTTTCGCCCGCCTTCATTAGTCATTCATTTACAATTCATCACTCAAATTCTTGAGGAAATCCTAAATGCTGCTTTTATTTAATTCTTTTGAAACTCTGACCGGTTTACCTGTTTGGTTCGGTTACATATTTATTTTCCTGCTCGGTTCAATGATCGGCAGTTTTCTGAATGTTGTCATTCATCGCGTGCCGTTAGAAGAATCTATTATTTTTCCTAATTCCGCGTGTCCGAAATGCGGTGAAAATATCAAACCTTACGACAACATTCCGATTTTAAGCTGGCTTATTCTCGGCGGAAAATGTCGAAGCTGCAAAAATCCGATTTCGGTTCGCTATCCCGCTATCGAGTTTTTGACAGGATTACTATTTACGCTGACGGCGTGGCAGATCGGATTTACATTTTTTCTCCCGGTCGCATTACTATTTATTGCGACAATGGTTTCGCTGATATTTATTGATGCGGAACATATGATTCTGCCGAATGTTATTACATATCCGTTATTAATATTTGCACTAATCGTGCGTATCGCTTTCCCATTTATTCTCGGCAATGCGATATATTTTACGGATTTGAGTGCATTTCCGCTGACACTTCTGCACGATCAACCGATGTGGCTGGTTTCTCTCGTCGGTGCAATTCTTGGCGGATTGGTCGGCGGTGGTTCTTTATGGCTGGTCGGCGAGATTTGGAAAAGACTTCGCGGAGTTGAAGCGATGGGTTTGGGCGATGTCAAAATGATGTTCGGGGTCGGGGCGTTGCTCGGTTGGCGTTTGGCTTTTTTGTCAATATTTATCGGAGCATTTACCGGAGCGTTGGCGGGAATTTTGGTCATTATGCGGTCTAAAGACAAAGATATGCAGGCTCAGATTCCGTTCGGTATTTTTTTGGGAATCGGTTCGATTTTGGCGTTGCTGTTCGGTGAACAACTGATTCACTGGTATATCCAAAATTTTATTCCGTAAACATTCGTTAGTTGTTAAAACTCATCGATTGTTCCATACAACTGTGCGAGCAATAGTAGTTGGATTTTAGTTTTACGGCTTCACTCTGCGGAGTCCATTTACTGCATTTCGGACAGCGGACGAGTTCTGTGTCATTTGATTTGTTTTTGACTTCGACCTTTTTCTGTCCGACGTTCGGCGGCGGTTTCATCTGTTGGCGAATCTTGCGGTAGGTTAGCCACATTACATAAGCCGTCTGAATTTGGCGGCGATAACGATATGCGACTAAACCAAGCACTGCCAAAATTACGAGTAAAACTATAATCCATTCCATCATTTATTTATTCTGCGAAATCAATGTTTCAAATTCAACGGCTCGCGGATTTTCGGCGTTGACCTCTTTTAATCTAATCAGATATTTAGCGGCTTCATCGAAATCACCTTGTTCAATTTGTGCCTGCGTCATATAAACCAGAGCCTTTTCATTTTTAGCATTTAGTTCCAAAGCCGTTTTCAACTCACGGATTGCAAGTTCCCGATCCGGTTTTTGTGTCAATAAAAATGTCAGACTGTAATCAGTGCGAACATTTACATCCTTAGAATTCTTCTCCAGAGCCTTTTTATAAAAATTCCTTGCCTTTAGATTCAAATCCGATTCTTTTTTCAATTGTCCCAAATCGTAATAAATATTTCCGAGTGCAACCAAAACATCGTAATCATCAGGGTTTATTTTGTAAGCCCGCTCCAAAAGAACGGTTACTTGCTCTAATAATTGGTTATTTTGTTTGACGGCGGCATAACGGTATAGAGCCAATCCGAGACCTTTTTGATATGCAAAATCATTCGGATTTTGTGCGGCTTCGGCGATTTTTTTCTGCACCTCCTCATCTGACAGATCCGAATCGGTGCGGGTTTTCTGTGTTTGAATTTTATCTTTCTGCAATTTAGTGTTTTCCGCCTGAAGTTTGCCCATCTCGCTCCGATTAAGAGCATTAGCAAGCAAAAATCCGCCGACAAAACTTAAAATTATTCCAAGGATGGAAATCCCGACAAACTTTTTATTCATTCTGTCTTCAATAATATCAAAAGGAAATCGAACAAGCGAAAAGCGTCGGTGCAAAATTCACACCGACGCTTTTCTTCAAGGTTGAGTCTAAACTACTTTTTTTCATCTTCGGAAGCAATATACGGCATATCTTCATTACGCCGACGCGGAAGCGGATCAGTCGCCCGACGGCGTGGCATAGTTTGCGGATTTCGGCGGTCAACGCTTCCCGAAGGCAAACCTTTTCCGTGAACCGCTTCCACCAGAATTCTCGTTATTTCCTGGGATAATGTGCGATGTTCACCCGCCGCCCGTCTTTTCAAAGATTCTTTCAATTCATTCGGAACATATGCACCGATAAAAACTCCTTTTCGATTAGCCATAAAAGTTTTTCTCTCCTGTTAATTCGTGTAAAAATATTCGTTAAATGTATAAAATGCCTTGCGAAACGAGTAAATCTATAAGCCGAATTTTGTATCCGTGCAGTTAAATGCACAGCGATAATCATTCATCTAGGCTTTCCGTTACCGAAAAGCTCGTGCGACCTACCCGAAAACGCCGTTTTCAAGTTTCCCCGAAAAACCTTGAGCAAGCGGCTCAAATTTGCGTGTTCCTATTTGGTCTTGCACCACGAGGAGTTTGCCTAGCCACTTTTGTTACCAAAAATGCTGGTGCAGCTCTTACCTCACCGTTTCACCCATCACCTTAACTAAAA
>JBGTGO010000017.1:0-52374 GCA_041746675.1 Pyrinomonadaceae bacterium
AAGCCGCACGTAAATATCGGGACGATTGGACACGTCGATCACGGGAAGACGACGCTGACGGCGGCAATTACGACGGTTTTAGGCAAGGGCAATGATAAGGTCAAGATGAAGAAGTTCGATGAGATTGACAATGCCCCGGAAGAGAAAGCGAGAGGAATAACGATTGCGACGGCACACGTTGAGTATGAGACGGATAATCGTCACTATGCTCACGTGGATTGTCCGGGACACGCCGATTATGTCAAGAATATGATTACGGGTGCGGCACAGATGGACGGAGCGATTTTAGTAGTGGCGGCGACCGACGGACCGATGCCGCAGACCCGCGAACACATACTCTTAGGCAGGCAGGTCGGTGTGCCGGCGATGGTCGTCTTTATGAATAAGGCGGATATGGTTGATGACGAGGAGTTGCTGGAGTTGGTGGAGATGGAAGTGAGGGAACTTTTGTCGGCGTATGAGTATCCGGGCGATGATATTCCGGTGATAAAAGGGTCGGCATTAAAGGCACTCGAAGGCGAAGAGAAGTGGGAAGCGACGGTATTGGAACTGATGCAGGCGGTGGATGATTACATACCGGAGCCGGTGAGAGAGACGGACAAACCGTTTTTGATGCCGGTCGAAGATATTTTCACGATTCAGGGACGCGGCACGGTCGCGACGGGTAAGATTGACCGCGGGATCATTAAGGTCAATGAGGCGGTTGAGATTGTCGGAATCAAGCCGACGCAGAACTCGGTTTGCACGGGCGTGGAGATGTTCAAGAAGTTACTCGATGAGGGGCAGGCGGGCGATAACGTCGGACTTCTTTTGAGGGGCGTGGAAAGATCGGCAATTGAACGCGGGCAGGTGATTGCGAAACCGGGGACGATCACACCGCACACGAAGTTCAAGGCGGAGGCGTATGTGCTGACGAAGGAGGAAGGCGGCAGACACACACCGTTTTTCACGGGGTATCGACCGCAGTTTTATTTCAGGACGACGGATGTGACGGGTGTGGCGAATTTGCCGGAAGGGGTGGAGATGGTGATGCCGGGTGATAACATTGAGATGAACATTGAGTTGATTGCACCGATTGCGATGGAGAAAGGACTCAGATTCGCGATCAGAGAAGGCGGGCGGACGGTCGGAGCGGGAACCGTTTCCGAAATTATTGAATAACAAATAGTTTGTATTTATCCATTCGTTGATAATTGTAAAATAAGAAACGATTATCAGCGAATAACTAGAGAAAAGAGGTAAGAAGTTATGCCGCGAGATAATATCATTTTGCAATGCACAGAATGCAAAGAACGTAATTACACAACGACGAAAAACAAAAAGACGACTCCTGACAGATTGGAATTCAAAAAGTTTTGTAAGCGTTGTCGATGTCATACTTTGCACAAAGAAAATAAGTAAATGAGTGGAGAGTTTTGGAGTGGAGAGTGGAGAGAAAGCAAGCAGGTTTTCTCGATACTCTCCACTTTCCACTCTCGACTTGGAACGAAGGGGTATAGTGTCAACGGTTAGCACGTCGGTCTCCAAAACCGAAAGTCCGGGTTCAAATCCTGGTACCCCTGCCATTTAGAGTTAAACCAAGGAGATATAAAAGTGTCAACATCTTCCGATGCTATTCAGAAAACGGACGAGGAAAAGGGAATCGGCGGTTTCATTAGAGAAACGAGACTCGAATGGGATAAAACCACATTTCCTTCTTCCGAAGAAGTTGTAAATACGACGATTGTCGTTATCGTCAGCGTCATCATCATCGCGTTTTATTTATACGTGGTGGATTTAGGTTGGGTGTTTTTATTGGAACAATTAACTAATGCGGTTAATTATCTCGCCGGGATATAAAAAGGAATTTTGATATGAGGCAATGGTATTTTATACATACGTATTCGGGACACGAAAACAAGGTGGTCGAAAGTATGAACGCCCGCATTCGCGATATGGAATTGGGCGAATTGATTACAGAAGTTTTGCTGCCGAAAGAAACGGTCGTCGAGATGCGTGGAAGTAAGCGTGTCGAGTCATCGCGAATGTTTTATCCCGGATATGTTTTGGTTGAAATCGAATGTTCGGATCAGGGAAAAATTCCCGATAACGTATTTCACGCGATTAAATCAACGCCGAAAGTTACGGGTTTTCTCGGCGGAAAAACTCCGACACCTCTGACACAAACCGAAGTTGATCAAATCGTTGAAAATATTCAGGAAGCGACCGAAAAACCGAAGCCGAAATTTACGTACACGGTCGGCGAAGTTGTCCGCATCAAATCAGGTCCATTTGCTAGTTTTACAGGTAAAGTAGAGGAAGTTAATGAGGAAAAAACGACACTCAAAGTTACGGTTACAATCTTCGGACGCTCAACTCCCGTCGAACTAAACTTTTTGGATGTAGAAAAAGTTACATTTGCTGAAGAGGAATAGATAGTAGTTAATTAACTAAGATACAAAAATCAAAATTAACAACGAACAAATGATAAGTTTCTAAAGAGGACATTTTCAAGTTTGTGAAAAATTACACGAACCTGAAATCGTAAATCGAATATTATGGCTAAAAAAATTACAGGATACATTAAATTGCAAATTCCGGCTGGAAAAGCCAGTCCTGCTCCGCCAATCGGTCCGGCACTCGGACAACACGGCGTGAACATTATGGAATTTTGCAAAGCATTTAACGCAAAAACTCAGGATGGCGACCCGGATTTAAAAGTTCCGGTCGTGATTACGGTTTATGGTGATCGTTCATTCTCATTTGAAACGAAAACGGCACCCGCAGCAGATTTACTTCGCAAAGCGGCGGGAATTCCGAAGGGTTCGGGCGAAGCGAACCGCACGAAGGTCGGGAAAATTTCCCGTGCGAAAATTAAAGAAATCGCCGAAATGAAAATGCCGGATCTGAACACGACAAATGTTGAGTCGGCAATGAAGACGATTGAAGGAACGGCAAAAAGTATGGGACTGACCATTGAAGGTTAAGTTTCGAGAATATTACAGAGGGAGAAGAGAACACCGGAAACTTCGCTTGAACCTCGGAGAAAGATAAAATGGCTAAACACGGAAAAAAATATCGTGCGGCTTTCGAAAAAGTAGAGCCGGAGAAGCGATATGACCTGGCGGATGCGATCACTCTGTTAAAGGACATTGCATTTGCAAATTTTGATGAAACAGTTGAATTAACGATGTGGCTCGGAGTTGATCCGCGAAAAGCTGATCAACTTGTGCGTGGCACACTCGTTTTGCCGAACGGCTTGGGAACTGAGAAAACGGTTGCTGTCATTGCGGTCGGCGATCAGGCGAAAGAAGCCGAAGATGCGGGAGCGGATTTTGTCGGCGGTGATGATTTGGTTGAAAAGATCAAAGGCGGTTGGTTGGAGTTCGATGCACTGATTACGACACCGAATATGATGGGCAAAGTCGGTCCGCTCGGTCGTGTGCTTGGTCCCCGCGGACTGATGCCGAATCCGAAGACGGGAACGGTAACGATGGATGTTGCCAAAGCAGTTGAAGAAACAAAAGCCGGTAAAGTTGAGTATCGCGTTGACAAAACAGGCGTAATTCATACTCCTGTCGGGAAAGTTTCGTTTGAAAACGACAAGATCGAACAGAATACACGAGCATTGATTAATGCGGTAATGAAAGCAAAACCGACGACTTCAAAAGGTCGTTACGTTAAAAAGATAAATTTGGCGGCAACGATGAGTCCGGGCATTCTGCTTGATGAAATGAGTTTATCGACCGGAAAATAATAAGTGAGGAGCAAGTAAAAAAGAAATGAAAACAAGAGCAAAAAAACAAGAAGATTTGAAAGTCCTCACGGAGCAGTTAAAAGATTCGACATCGGCAATGGTTTTGAGTTTTACAAAATTGACTGTTGATAAGGATCAAGCATTTCGCAACGAAGTGCGTGAAACCGGAGCGACATATCGCGTAGTAAAAAATACTTTAGCAAGACTCGCAGCAAAAGGCACGCCTTTTGAAGAAGCGAGTGCACACTTTAAAGGTGTCACATCAATTGCGACAACAAACGGCGAACCGGTTGATTTATCAAAGGTAATCGCCAAGCACGTTAAGGAAAGCAAAGGCATATTTGAATTCAAAGCGGGTGTCGTCGGCGGCAGAATCGTGGATTTCAGTGAAGTTGAAAAAATTGCAACGCTGCCTTCAAAAGATGAACTTATCGGCAAATTGCTGTTTCTACTCAATGCACCTGCTCAAAGACTGGCAACGGTTCTTAATGCAGTTCCGCGTGATTTGGCAATCGTCCTGAAACAAACCAGTGAACGTACCGATAATCTTCCGGGTGGCGATGCAGCAACCGAAGCACCGCCGGCAGAAGAAGCGAAAACTGAAGTTAAGGAAGAATCTTCGAATGAGGATGAAGCAAAAGCGGACGAAAGTGCTGATACGACGGTGGAAGCAAAAACGGAAGCAACGCCTGAAAGTGAAGTAGAAAGCGAGGAAACCAACGAAGAAAAAGCCGATGAGCAGAAGGAAGATGATAAACCTGCGGTCGAAGAGAAGGCTGATGATTCGGAAGAGAAAGATTCGTAAAAGTTTTGAGCCGCGTCTTTAGATCAGAAATGTCCGTAAGATGTGGGTTCTGCTGGAAAGCGGAACATAAAGAACAAGTTTTCTAAAAAAAGCCGTAACCAAGGTAAAACGAGCGAAGCGATTTGTCAGGTCGCTTTTGCGGCTCGGATGTCAGATTTGCTAAATTGATGCAACTTTGAAGTAAATCGAAACATTCCGTTGGGTTCAATCGGCTGACAAACAACTGCCGTCGGGCAGTAAGCAGTTGCGGTAAACAGTTTATGAAACCGTTTATTTTGCGGCTGTCATTTAACAATAAAATAACAAGAACCCTATTAGGAGGAAAGATTAAAAATGGATAGATCACAAATAGTCGAGGCATTGAAAGAAATGCCGCTTATGGAAGTAGCAGATTTGGTTAAAGATATTGAGGAAGCATTCGGTGTTTCAGCAGCAGCAGCAGCAGTTGCGGCAGCACCGGCGGCGGCGGCAGGCGGCGGAGCAGCGGCGGTGGAAGAAGAAAAAGATTCATTCGATGTTGAATTGACTTCAGCCGGCGGCAGCAAAATCGGTGTTATTAAAGTCGTTCGCGGCTTGATCGCCGGACTCGGATTGAAGGAAGCTAAAGAACTCGTTGATGCGGCTCCGAAAATCTTGAAAGAAGGTGCGACCAAAGAGGAAGCCGAAGATATGAAGGCTAAATTGGAAGAAGCCGGTGCAACGGTTGAACTCAAGTAATTAAATTGCTAAACTAGATGGTGAGTATCCGAATAATTATCGTAAAAGATTTTTGGATACTTACCATTTGATTCTGATTTGATGTAACTCGAAATTCATTTCGGGTTTTTTTGGACATAAAGTTTAAGGTTTTTAACCTTTAGTTTGGAGAGTAATTGCCCTTTATAACACTCTCGAAAAATTTATTTGGTAGGAAGAAAGAACTGCTTTAAAGAAACAAGCGGTCAAGGCGAACTTTACCTTGACCGCATTTGCCGTCTTTATATTTATTGCTGATTTTACACTTTCTCTAAAGCATACTACCAACAAATTTATTTTAAATCAACAAATATTTTTCTTCTGAAAGTCCCAGAGAGTTTTTAACATTATGATAAAGATAAATAATCCGCTTCAAGATATTACGAAAGGTGTCGGTCGCCGCACCAGTGAAACCCCGGAGCGTGTAGATTTTTCCAAAATTGTTACATCTGCACAAATTCCGAATTTGATCGAAGTACAGCGAGAATCTTATAACCGTTTTCTGCAAATGGATTTGATTCCGGAAGAACGCACGAACGTCGGACTGCAATCAGTATTTCAGACGGTTTTTCCCGTTTCGGATTTCCGCGAAACGGCGATGCTCGAATTTGTTGAGTTTCAGATCGGAAACTGGCAATGTAAATGCGGAAACCTCGAAGGTTTGGAGCATCTGCGGGCTGAATGTAAAGAGTGTAGTGCGAAAATCAAAGTTGATCCGTTCGGTTCGGCGGAAGTTCTCTGTAATAACTGCGGAACTTTCAATATCGTCCGCCCGACGCTTTGCCCTAATTGCGGTGAACCCGTCGGTTTGAAACACAAACACGATCAGCAGGAATGTCAGGAACGCGGCGTTTCATACAGCGTTCCTCTAAAGGTAAAAATCCGTTTGACAGTTTTTGATAAAGACCCGGAAACGGAAGTTTCGACGATTCGCGACATCAAGGAAGAAGAGGTTTTCTTTGGCGAAATTCCGCTGATGACCGACAATGGAACATTTATTATCAACGGAACGGAACGGGTTGTTGTTTCGCAACTTCACCGAAGTCCGGGTGTTTTCTTTAAACAGGACAAGGAAGCATTCAGCACGAAAATTATTCCGTATCGCGGTTCGTGGATCGAATTTGAATATGATCACAAAGGAATTCTTCATTCACGTCTCGGCAAACGTAAATTGCTGGCGACGATCTTCGTGCGTGCGTTGGGTTTATGGCTGAAACCACAGGTTGATATGTCAACGGCTTCGGATGCGATTTTGGAAGAAGTCGTAAAAAATGCTGAGTATACAAATGCGGAAATTCTCAAGGAATTTTACACAACGGACGAGATTTCAGTTAAAAAAGGTAAACTTTTCGTCAAAGTCAACGAAGACGGAGAAACGAATTTGGCTGGAATGCGGGTTGATGAAGAGATCAAAAAGGGCAAAGACATTCTCGTTAAAGAAGGAAGAAAAATTACCAAACTTGCATTGCGTGAGATTAGAGCAAACGGTTTGACCGAAGTCGAAGTTCCTTTGAGCGAGTTTGAGGGGGCATTTGCAGCGGACGACATTATCAGCACCGAAACCGGTGAGGTTGTGGTTGAAACTAACGCTGAAATCGCGGCGGCGAAATTGGCTGAATTAAGTGAGCAGGGCGTTGAGAGTTTCAAAGTTTTCTTTCCCGAAAGAGATGTTATTGGTCCGGTACTTTCCAACACTTTGGTAAAAGATACGATTGAAAAACCGGTTGACGCGATTTTGGAAATCTACCGAAAAATGCGTCCGGGAGATCCGCCAACCGTGCCGACGGCTTATCGGTTGCTTGAAGGAATGTTCTTCGACAAACGCCGGTTCGATCTGTCGCGTGTCGGTCGTTTGAAATTCAATATCAAGATGAATCGTCCTGAACTGCAGGACATTGATAATCAACTTCTCGAAGCAAAAGATTTCCTTGAAGTCGTTAATTATCTGTTTCATATGAAACGGGATTCCGAGCATTACGTTGAGGACGATATTGATCACTTGGGTAATCGTCGCGTTCGTGCGGTTGGTGAATTGCTTGAGAATCAATTCCGCATCGGACTTGAACGGATGGAAAGAGCGATCAAAGAGAAAATGTCCATTCAGCAGGATATGTTCACGACGATGCCGCGGGATTTGGTCAATGCTAAACCCGTCACGGCGGCGGTTCGTGAGTTCTTCGGTTCATCGCAACTTTCGCAGTTTATGGATCAGACGAATCCTTTGTCGGAAATTACACACAAACGTCGTTTATCGGCATTAGGTCCCGGCGGTTTATCGCGTGAACGAGCGGGTTTTGAAGTCCGCGACGTGCATCCGACGCACTATGGTCGAATTTGTCCGATTGAAACGCCGGAAGGTCCGAATATCGGTTTGATTTCGTCGCTTGCAAGTTTCGCACGAATCAATGATTTCGGTTTTATCGAATCGCCGTATCGAAAAGTTGACGACGGACGAGTGATCGAATACGTCAAAATCAGCAACGGCGGCGATACCGGTTTGAAACCGAACTCGCATCATCCGCTTGATGATGTCGAAGCGGCAAACAAAAAATTGAAAAAAGATCAGCGTGCAGCAGAACACGATCCGTTTCCGTTCTATTTATCGGCTTGGAACGAAGACAGATATATTATCGGGCAGGCAAACATTGAGCTGGACGAAAAAGGGAATCTTGTCAACGAAAGAAACGCGGCACGAAAAGCGGGTGAATTTATCACCGCATCGCGTGATGAGATCGAATATATGGACGTTTCGCCGAAACAGCTCGTTTCGGTTGCGGCTTCTCTTGTTCCTTTCCTTGAAAATGACGATGCTAACCGAGCCTTGATGGGATCGAATATGCAGCGTCAATCAGTTCCGTTATTGCGTGCCGATGCACCTTATGTCGGAACGGGAATGGAGCGAATCGCCGCGAGAGATTCGGGTGCGGTCGTTGTCGCTAAACGGAACGGAACGGTTGATTATATTGACTCGGAACGGATTATCGTCAAAGCCGATCACAAAGCCGGCGGCACAATTTCGCGTGAAGTTACGGCGGATATTTATTCGCTTGTTAAATTCAAGCGTTCCAATCAAAACACTTGTATCAACCAGCGTCCGATCATCGAAGTCGGCGAACGTGTGACAAAAGGACAAGTTATTGCCGACGGACCTTGCACCGATAAGGGCGAACTTGCACTCGGACGAAATGTTCTCGTCGCGTTTATGCCGTGGCGTGGATACAACTTCGAGGATGCGATTCTCGTTTCCGAAAGATTGGTCAAAGAAGATTATTATACTTCGATTCACATTGAGGAATTAGAAGTCGAAGCCCGCGATACGAAACTCGGTCCTGAAGAAATTACCCGCGACATTCCGAATATCGGAGAAAATATGCTCCGCGATTTGGATGAATCGGGAATTATCAGAATCGGGGCTCAAGTCAAGCCGGGTTCGATTCTCGTCGGAAAAGTTACACCGAAGGGTGAAACACAATTGACGGCGGAAGAAAAACTTCTGCGGGCGATCTTCGGCGAAAAAGCCGGCGACGTGAAAGACGCAAGTTTGAACGCACCTCCGGGAATTGACGGAACGGTAGTTGATGTTCAAGTGTTTACGCGAAAAGGACAGGAAAAAGATGAGCGTTCACTCGACATCGAATCGTTTGAAGAAGATGCGATGCGACGCGACCTCGAAGACGAGATTCGTATTCTGACCGAACAACGCGACGAACGGATTTACGAACTTTTTGAAGGACGAAAACTAACCAAGGATCTGACCGAAGGCAAGGATGTTCTCTTGAAAAAAGGAACGGAATTAGAACGCGGAAATCTATTGGATATTTCGATCAAACTTCTGCGTAAAGCCGATGTTTCAGCGGGAACGGTTGATATTGAATCGGAAATTGATGACTATTTCCAACGTACGGATCGCCAGATCAGCATTTTAAGCGACATTTACGAAGAAAAAATCGCCAAGATCAAACAGGGCGACGAACTTCCTCCGGGCGTGATCAAAATGGTCAAGGTTTTCGTGGCAATGAAACGTAAGCTTTCCGTCGGCGACAAAATGGCTGGAAGACACGGTAACAAAGGTGTTATTGCCAGAATTTTGCCGGAAGAAGATATGCCGTATTTGCCTGATGGAACGCCGGTCGAGATCGTCCTGAATCCGCTCGGTGTGCCGTCGCGGATGAACGTCGGACAAATCTTGGAAACGCATCTCGGCTGGGCTGGTCGTGTTCTCGGTCTTCACTTCGCAACTCCCGTATTTGACGGGGCAAGCGAAGAGGAAATCAAGGATTATATCAAGTTGGCGAATGATAAATTCGACGAACTCGGTATTCCGCCGTCAGTCGGACCGTCAGGAAAAACACGTCTTTACGACGGTCTGACGGGCGATTTATTCGAGCAGAAAGTAACCGTCGGTTACATCTATATGCTCAAACTATCGCACTTGGTTGATGACAAGATTCACGCTCGTTCAATCGGTCCATATTCTTTGATCACGCAACAACCGCTCGGTGGTAAAGCACAATTCGGTGGACAGCGTTTCGGAGAGATGGAAGTTTGGGCGTTGGAGGCTTACGGTGCGGCTCATATTTTGCAGGAATTATTGACTTGCAAATCCGATGACGTTGCCGGACGTTCCAAAATTTACGAAGCAATCGTCAAAGGTGCGGCGGATTTCAAACCCGGAATTCCCGAATCATTTAACGTGCTGGTGCGTGAATTGCAGTCGCTCTGCCTCGATGTCGAACTCATCACCGAAGACGATGTTGATGAAGACAAAAAAAATGCGGGCGTTGAAGAATTAGTCGGTGGTTAATTGAAAAAAAGGCGAAAGATTTTTTGCCCGTAAATAAACGGAAAAAAGAGAAGAAAGAGTTTAACCCCAGATTTACGCAGATTTACACGGATAATAAGATGATGATGAGAAAGATAGAACCATTAGATATGAAGAAAGAAAAAATCTGTGTTAAATCTGTGCTTATCTGTGGTTGAAATTCTTTTCTTTATTTCGCGTTTATTCGCGGGTAATAAATTTTAGCTTGGCAGTATTAGAATGTTTGTGTAAAGCCGCAAACGAAAATGGAGAAATAAATGTTTCGATTTCAAAACGAAAAAACACAATTAAGTCCGAATTTCGAGGCGATTCGCATCAGTTTAGCCTCACCGGAAAAAATCCGTTCCTGGTCGCACGGAGAAGTTACAAAGCCGGAAACCATTAACTATCGGACATTTAAACCCGAACGTGATGGACTTTTCTGTGCCAGAATTTTCGGTCCGGTTTCGGATTGGGAATGTTTGTGCGGTAAATACAAACGGATGAAGCATCGCGGCGTGATCTGCGACAAGTGTGGTGTTGAAGTAACGCAATCAAAGGTTCGACGCGAAAGACTCGGACATATTGATCTGGCGAGTCCCTGTTCGCACGTCTGGTTTTTTAAAGGATTGCCGTCGCGTATCGGACACTTGCTGGACATAACTTTACGTGATCTCGAAAAAATTCTATATTTCGAGTTATATATCGTTATTGATCCGGGTGATGTCCCTGAATTAAAGGAAAAAGACTTGCTCACGGACGAACGCTATCGTGAACTGATGCAGGAACATCCGCATCAGTTCGTAGCGAAAATGGGAGCGGAAGCGATCAAAGATTTGCTGATGCAGCTCGATATTCCCGAACTTGTCGTCGAACTTCGTCAAAGTATGAAGACGGAAACTTCGCAACAGAAGAAATTGAAGTTTTCAAAACGGCTGAAAGTTGCGACATCATTTTTCCGTTCTGAGAATAAACCCGAATGGATGATTCTCGAAATTATTCCGGTTATTCCGCCCGAGCTCCGCCCGCTTGTGCCGCTTGATGGTGGACGTTTTGCGACTTCGGATTTGAATGATCTCTATCGTCGCGTCATCAACCGTAATAATCGTTTGAAAAAACTGATGGAACTGCGAGCTCCCGAAGTTATCGTTCGCAATGAAAAACGGATGCTGCAGGAAGCGGTTGATGCTCTGTTTGATAACGGTCGTCGCGGTAGAGTTCTGCGTGGTGCGAATAATCGTCCGCTCAAATCTCTGTCGGGAACATTAAAAGGAAAGCAAGGGCGTTTTCGTCAAAATTTGCTCGGAAAACGGGTTGATTATTCGGGACGTTCGGTAATTGTTGTCGGACCGGAATTGAAACTGCACCAATGCGGTTTGCCGAAAAAGATGGCTTTGGAATTATTTAAGCCGTTTATTTACAATAAATTAGAGCAAGAGCAACACGCCGCAACGATCAAGCAGGCACGCGAAATGGTTGAACGGCAGGAGCCGATTGTCTGGGATATTTTGGAAGAAGTCATCCGCGATCACCCGGTTTTGCTCAACCGGGCACCGACTTTGCACAGACTCGGAATTCAGGCGTTTGAGCCTGTTTTAGTCGAGGGAAAAGCAATCAAAATTCACCCGCTCGTCTGCACCGCATTCAACGCGGATTTCGACGGAGATCAAATGGCGGTTCATATTCCGCTGTCTGCCGAAGCACAGATCGAAGCGTCCGTGTTGATGCTGGCATCGAACAATTTGCTCAGTCCGGCAAGTGGTCAGCCAATCACGGTTCCGTCGCAGGATATTGTTTTGGGTAGTTATTACTTGACGCTTGACCGCGATAATATGGTCGGTGAAAACAAGGTTTTCGGTTCGGTTGAAGAAGTTCTGCTGGCTTACGATGCAAAAGTCGTGGCAACTCAGGCAAGAATCAAACTTCGCTGGACGGGCGACCTGATTGATTTGACAAAGGAGCATAATTCGCAGGATATTACGCGGGCAAAAATCCACAAAGGGATAACGCAAACAATTGATACGACCGTTGGGCGGGTGGTTTTTAACGACCGTCTGACTCGTGAAGGTTTGCCGTTTATCAATGGAACTTTGAAAAAGAAAGGCTTGCAATCGCTGGTTAATTTCTCGCATTTAAAGCTCGGACACGATCAAACCGTGATTCTGCTCGATGATTTGAAATCGCTCGGATTTTTGTATGCAACGAAATCGGGAATTTCCATCGGAATTGATGATATGGTTACGCCTGACAGCAAAGCGGGAATTATCGAAGATGCACGTAAAGAGGTTGATAAACTTCAACAACAATACGAAGATGCGACGATGACCGATATGGAACGCACGAACAAAGTTACGGCGATCTGGTCGGAAGTTACGGATAATGTTGCGAAAGAAATGTTTATCGCGATGGATGTTCGTGAAAAGGAAAGAAACGAACTCAATCCGATTCTGGTGATGGCTGATTCCGGGGCGAGAGGTTCGGAAGCACAGATTCGCCAACTTGCCGGAATGCGTGGTTTGATGGCGAAACCATCGGGCGAAATCATCGAAACACCGATCACGGCTAACTTCCGCGAAGGTTTAAACGTTCTGCAATACTTTATTTCAACGCACGGGGCAAGAAAAGGTTTGGCGGATACGGCTTTGAAAACGGCTGATTCCGGCTACTTGACACGCCGCTTGGTGGACGTTGCACAGGACGTTATCGTATCCGATATTGACTGCGGAACACTCAAAGGAATTTGGGCAAAAGCAATTATTCGTAACGGTGAAGAAGTCGAATCGCTTCGTGATCGAATCATCGGTTGCACGGCTCTGGACGATATTTTTGATCCGGTTGACGGCGATATAATCGTGGAAGCAAACCGCGAAATTGATGAAGATTTAGCCGGACAGGTGCAGCTTTCGGGAATGCAGCAGGTTAAGATCAGATCGCCTTTAACGTGCGAAACCAGACGCGGAATCTGCGTTAAATGTTACGGACGAAATCTGGCGATGGGACGAACCGTTGAAATCGGTGAAGCGGTCGGCGTAATTGCCGCTCAATCCATCGGTGAACCGGGAACGCAGTTGACGATGAGAACTTTCCACGTCGGCGGAACGGCACGTTTTGAACAGGAAACGAAACACGTTGCGGTGATGGAAGGAACGGTTAAATTTAGTGAAATAAATACAATCGTTAACCGTAATAAAGAAATTATCAACATCAAGCGGCAAAATGCCGAACTGATACTGGTTGATGAACGCGGTCGTGAAGTCGCTCATTATCCGATTGTCTACGGAACACAGATCGGCGTTAAAGACGGACAAAAAGTCAAAGAGGATGAAGTTCTCGCAACTTGGGATCCGTTCACATACGCGATTTTGACTGAGAAAAAAGGAACGATCAAGTATCAGGATTTGGTCGAAGGCAAAACCATCGAAGAGGATATTGATAAAGTTACCGGGCAGAAACGCCTCGTTGTTAAGGACTCGGACGGCAAAAACCAACCGCGTCTGGAAATCCGCGACGGCAAGAAAATGCTCAAATCTTACCAAATGCCGTTTCGCACAAACTTACTCGTCGAAGACGGCGAAGAAGTCGAAGTGGGTGATGTAATTGCAAAAATTCCGCGTGAAACAACGAAGAACAAAGACATCGTCGGTGGTTTGCCGCGGATCGTCGAACTCTTTGAAGCACGCCGTCCGAAGGAAACTGCCGTAATGTCGGAAATTGACGGAACGGTTACATTCGGTGCGATTATGAAGGGTAAACGCAAAATTCATGTAACGAGTGGCGACGGTGAAGAACACACTTATGACATTCCGCGTGGGACGCATATCAGCGTGCAGGAAGGCGACCGTGTCAAAGCGGGCGAGCCGTTGATGGACGGACCTTTGAATCCGCACGATATTCTGAATGTGTTGGGAATGATCGCTCTGCAAGAGTATCTCGTCAACGAAATTCAGGAAGTTTATCGTCTGCAAGGTGTCAATATCAACGATAAACATATTGAGGTTATTATTCGTCAGATGCTGCGTTGGGTGAAAATTAAAGAAGTCGGCGACACCGATTTCCTGCTCGAAGAACAGGTTGACCGTTTTCGTTATGAAGACGAAAACCGCCGAGTTCTCGACGAAGACGGCGAACCGGCAAGTGCCGAACCGCTGCTGCTTGGAATTACCAAAGCTTCGCTTTCAACTGATTCGTTTATTTCAGCGGCAAGTTTCCAAGAAACAACCCGCGTTTTGACCGAAGCGGCAATTTCGGGACGCATAGATTACTTACGCGGCTTGAAGGAAAACGTGATTATGGGACGTTTGATTCCGGCGGGAACGGGAATGAAACACTACCGCAACGTCGAAGTCGATTACGATCCGACCGTTGACCAGCGGGTAACTGAAGAAGGAGACGAATTTGAAATTCGCGGCGGAGTCGATTCGCCCGCTGAAATTCCTTTCGTCAAATCAAATGCTAAACCGAAAGTTATCAAAAAGGCTGATAAAGCCAAGGATGATGCGGATGAGGAAACGGTAAAAGTCGGCAAAGCGGATGCTTCGACCGATGAAGATGACGATTTTTAGGATTGTCAACAGTTAAATAAAGTAAAAGATCGTGTGATTCATTTCGCACGGTCTTTTACTTTTTGTGAGTCCGGCAAAACAAGAAATACTTTGTTGCTCTTCGCGATAGTTTTTTGTTGAAACTTAATTTATTAAATTTTCTTAAAGCAAAGTCTTTGACGCAACAAATTTTCCCGGTTCAGGTGATTTGTTAAAAATCAAGATGCGTTGAATCCAACTCAGTTCCTGTTCGGGAATCTTCGGAATTTCGACATATTCGATAGCGACTTTCTCATTTTCTTCGTAAATTTTGTAATAATTCAGCCGGAATGTCGGATAATAAACCGCCGGTAAATAACCGAAACTAACGGGAATTCGTTTTAATAACTTCAACCAGGTTCCCGTATTTATTATCACCCGCCCGTTCTCTTCAACCAGAAAAGCATCGTGTGTGTGTCCGAAAATATACGCGGCAACATTTGGATTTGCCTCGAAAATAGTTCGGGCGTGTTCTCCATAACCGGCGTTCGGAGCGTAAACCGGAACATCTTCCGTTTTGGGCAAAATCTGCATTCTGGTAAGCATTTTGCGGATGTCACGATAAACAAAAAACAAAGGAATGCTGACCGCAAAAATAAAAAACCAGAAGATCATACTGACGAAAATAATAGTTTGCAGAATATTTCCAAAGATTCCGAAACTTCGCGTTAAAGGATTATTAAGCAAATAATTAACATCAAAAATGCCGACAAATTTCAAACCCTGAGCGACCAAAGCCGCAATCGTAACCGTTAAAAGAACAAAAAACGGAAACAAAACCCAACGCAGAATCGGACTCATTTCGTTGTAAAAATAGTTTGAAATAATCCAGTCGGGAAGTTGGCGAACATCAACCGAACGAATGTCCTTGAGCCAATCCGTCGTGCCGAAAACCGAATAACGGCTCGCTCCCGCCACCGTCTGTTCGGTGATATAATAACCAATCGGTTGAGCATACGGATTTCCGTAATCCGGCGACGCATTAAAATCATCAATCTGCTGTCCGTGTTCGATCCAAATCTGCTTTTCGCCGACATTCCGCACCACCGAAATTCCTGTATCGAGCGAAATATTAAACGCCGCTAATTTCTCGTGATATTCCCGGTAACAAGCCAGATCGTAATCGTGATTCCCGACCATTAAAGTTATCCGAATCTTCTCACCCGTTTTGCGGAACTGTTCAAAAATCTCCCGATGATGTTTTACAATTTCATCAAGTTTCATCGTCCCTTCAACCGTCGTCAATTCCCAAAAACCAAATGCATCGCCATTAATTATCAACTCCGTCCGTTTATCCTGCTTTTCAAGCATTTTCAAAAAATGCACAAACTCATCCGTAAAATCACATCTCATCAAATCCCCATCGCCGCCAAAATGAAGGTCGCTGACAAAATAAAATGTGGTGGCTTGTATATTAGAATTCATTTGAGTTTTACTAAGTTTATCAATCTTCATCCGCAAATATACAAAAAGCTAATTCTAAACGTAATGATGCCAAACGCTGTTGTAAATCTGGACTTATCAAAATTGATGCTGTTGCACTCGTAGAAATATAACAGTTTATTCGTAATTGATACTTCTGTTTTTCCAACTTAATCATTATATTTTCACGCCCTTTCAATAAATCACACCAATATTCTAACTGTTCATCCAATTCCAAGTTTGCCTTTTCGTCGGGGATAAAACTTTTCCAACCGCCCCATTCATAAAAGCTATTGTGAAAATTAGTTTTACCATCACGAGTGATATGTGATTTTTGTTGACCTTTTTCCCAAGTTTGGTTAGGAACTATTTCTAGTAACTCGCTAATCTTTTTTGGAATTAAATTATTTCCCAAAATTATTAAGGTTGCAGAACATATATATTCTAGTTCTTCATTCATATCTTTAATAGATTTTTTTTAAATCCAGAGTTATCCTTCAACAAATCTGCAAATCTCTGACCTCATAAACATCTTTCAAAGTTACGCCGGCAACTTTTTTTATTAAACCAAAGCTATTTCGGGAAGCGTAATTTCGATGTGTGCGAGAATATCATCACTTGAAATCTCGTCTGTGTTTTCGATGTAATAATTCAAAGTTTTCGGCATTGGAAAAGTTTCGCCGTCTTCGAGCATTCCTCCGATATGAAATTCGAGAACTTCTTTCATATTTGAAATCGTATCCTCGACGGTTTTTCCTGTAGCGACACAACCCAAAACATCAGGCGAATATGCGGAATAATTATTTTTACCCTTTTCTATTACAACTAAAAATTTACTGTTCATTTCTTTAAAACCTCAAAATCTATTTTAATCCAGCCTGCTTCAAAATGCTATTTTTTGTTTTCGGATGCAGATTATCTTTCGGATGTCCCGCAATTGTAACCGTTCCACTTTTTGTTTCGTGTTTATATTGCCGATGGCTTCCTCTCGTTCTTTTCAAAAACCAATCGTCATTTTCAATCAACCTTATAATCTCCCGAACTTTCATAAACAATTATTTTATCCCCATCTTCTCATAAACATCATTCAAAGTTACGCTCGCAACTTCTTTTGCTTTTTCTGCACCATTTTTCAAAATCTCATTCAATTCCGTATCATCATAATCTTTGACTTTTGCTTGAAACGGTTTCATATATTCGACGACGACTTCCGAGAGTTCGCGTTTGAAATCGCCGTAGCCTTTACCGGTAAAATTTGCTTCGCATTCTTCGGGAGTTTTGCCGGACATTAGTTGGTAAATTGTCAGAAGATTCGTGATTGCGGGGCGGTTTTCGTTGAAGGTTATTTCTGTTCCCGAATCGGTTACGGCTTTTTTTATTTTGCGTGTAATCGTGTCGGCATCGTCAAGCAGAAAGATCGAACCGTTTAAGTTTTCGTCCGATTTTGACATTTTGCTCGTTGGGTCTTTGAGCGACATAATTTTTGCACCGACGGGTGGAATATATGGTTCGGGAATGACAAATGTTTCGCCGAAATCACGGTTGAATCTTTCCGCAATATCGCGGGTTAATTCGAGATGCTGTTTTTGATCTTGCCCGACGGGGACGAGATCGGTTTGATACAGCAAAATGTCGGAAACCATCAACACGGGATAATCAAAAAGTCCGACGCTCGAACGCTCGGCATTTCCTTTTGATTTATCTTTGAATTGCGTCATCCGTTCGAGTTCGCCCATTCGTGCGATGCAGTTTAAAGTCCAGGCAAGTTCGGCGTGTTCGGAAACATCGGATTGAACAAAAATCGTCGCCTTTTTGGGATCAACTCCCGCCGCGAGATAAATTCTTGCCAAATCCAAAGTTTTTTGCCGCAAAACTTTCGGGTCTTGCGGCATTGTGATCGCGTGTAGATTGACGATGCAGTAAAAACTCTCATATTCGTCCTGCAATGCAACCCAATTTTTTAACGCACCGAGATAATTTCCAATGTGAAGTTCGCCCGTCGGTTGAGCACCGCTGAAGATTCGTTTTTTCATATATTTGCCGGAATGCCCGCGACTTGCAGGCATTGGACGTATTCTGAAGTATCCAAAAAAAGTAATGAATTTAAGTGTAATGTTTGTCTTTGAATTTTACAGCTCCACTTTATATATGTAACGCACACAATACCGTCAAAACAGATAGCGTTACAACTATGTAATTAAAAGTTGTATGACAAAATTTAGTGCGGGTAAAAGCACGTAGCCGATAAAGCCTAAGAACAAAAGTGCGATGGCGAAAAACAAGCCGTAAGCATTGAAGAAATCTTTAAAGGGTTTGAAACTTTCGGGTAGAAGGGAAAACAATACGACTCCGCCGCTGAATGGTGGAAAAGGTATTAATCCGAATAAAACCAACATCAGATTTAGTAACAAACTATACCAGAGCATCAACTGAAATGGAGCGAGCCACGAAACTTCAGTGGCGAAATTTTTATTAAGAGCCATATCAAAGAAATTTTCCGCCGACAGAATGCCTGTTACAAAAAGGATTTTCAGCAGTGCAAATGTTAAAACCGCAATGGCTAAATTAGCAAATACCGCCGCAAGCGTTACCATAATTCCCGCAATTTTGGGATTTCTAAAATTTTCGGAATTTATCGGAATACGCTTTCCCCAGGCGATAAACGGAACTCCCGCCGTCATCCAACCGATAACAAATGCAATAGCGGGAATAATTATCGTTCCGGTCAAATCCGCTTGAGCAAATGGACTGAAAGAAATTCTCCCGGCATTTTTAGCCGTGTCGTCGCCGTAATGATTTGCCATCCAGGCGGTCAAAAATCCCTGCGTTGTAATTGCAAAAACCCATATAAAAAGAAAAACCGCGAGATGTCCGAAAAATAATCCAAAATTAACCTGTTCCATAAAATTTAATTCCTTAAAATTTTTTGTGTCTAAAATAAAATTCTCAGAATGAGATCATTCAGCGGCGAAACTAAAAAGCCGATGATTCCCATTTGCAGTAAGATCAGCAGGATTATAAATCCAAACTGTTCCAAAAATTCAAAAACCGGCTCAAAACTCTCCGGCAGAAATGTTTGCAGAATCTTGCTTCCGTCGAGCGGCGGAAACGGCAATAAATTAAATACGGCTAATCCGACATTAAGAACAACCGTGCCGATAAGCAGTGACCAAAGCGGTGCGGTTAAACCTTTTTCGATATTTTCAACCGTAAACACGCCGTTGTATATCAGAATTTTAATAATAAAACTGACGGCAATTGCAATCGATAAATTTACCGCAATTCCCGCACCCGAAACGCATACGTTGGCAGCATCTTTATTACGCCACTTCAGCGGATTTACGGGAGTTGGTTTGCCCCACATAATTAGAGGCACGGTTGCCATTGCCGCCGAATAGCTGATAATAAAACCAATTGTCGGGAGTATCAAAGTTCCGATAATATCTATGTGCGGAATCGGGTTTAGCGTTACGCGTCCGAGTCGAAATGCTGTGTCATCGCCAAATTTATAAGATGTCCAGGCGTGTGCCGCTTCGTGTGCGGAAACTGCAAAAATCCAGACCACAAAATAAATTATAAATTTGGAAAAAAAATCTGCTACGTCAAAATTGCCCATTAAAATACTCCAGAGAAAAACAATATAATATTAGATAAAACAAAATATTTCTTTGTTTTTAAAAATAAATTGTGCCATTCTTTCATTATAATACAAAACACTAACCTAGATATACTTATGAAAAATCATATTGTAATAATTGCCAGTGAATTCAAAGGAAATGAATTTATTGAGGAAGCACATAAGAATGATTGGCGGGTAACGCTGGTAACGCGGGATGATTTGCACGACAGGGATTGGAATTGGGCGAGTTTGAATCACGTCGAATATGTGGCGAGAGATGCACGTGAAGATGAATATTTGCAAGCGGTTGTGAAAATGGCGGCGAAAGAACCGATTCATCACGTTGTCGGAATGGACGAATTCGACGTTTTGCCGGCGGCACGGGCGAGAGAATACTTGCAGATTTTCAAAGGTTTGAGCCGTTCACACGCTCTACATTTTCGGGATAAACTGACGATGCGGGCAACGGCGGCGGGAAACGGAATTGATTGCCCGGAATTTATCGGTGTTTTCAATCCGAAAGATATTCATAATTATCTGACGGAAGTTTCCGCACCGTGGATTGTTAAACCGCGAACGGAAGTTTCGGCGTTCGGGATTCGCAAGTGCGAAACGGCGGAAGAAGTTTGGAATGTTCTGACCGATTTGGATTCACGAGATACGTGGCGGGATCATCCGTCGAAATATCTGATCGAAAGGTTTATCGAAGGCAATGTTTTTCATGTTGATTCGGTCATCAAAGACGGCAGAATTGTCGCTCAGGGAGTCAACGAATACGGCACAACGCCCTTTGAAGTTGCTCAGGGCGGAGTTTTTACAAGTTCGACGGTAGAATATAAGTCTAAGGAACGCAAAGAGTTAGAGAAAATAAACAAAAAACTGCTGAAAGCGTTCAAACACGAAAACGGAGTCACCCACGCTGAATTTTTGAAATCCGATGCGGATGGAAGGTTCTATCTCGTCGAAGTTGCCGCACGAGTCGGCGGTGCATATATTGCCAATGTTCACGAACACGCGAACGGCTTTAATCTCTGGCGTGAATGGGGGAAACTTGAAACCGCGACGAAGGAAAATCCGTATCAAAAACCGAAATTATATAAGGAATACGCCGGAATTACTTTGGCTCTGGCGAATCAGGAAAATCCCGATACATCGCACTACACAAACGAAGAAATTGTTTATCGCGTTGATAAACCGAAACACGTCGGCTTGATCTTTCACTCGAAAGAAAAAGAGCATTTGGAAAAATTACTGATGGAATACCGGACAAGAATTGCTGCTGATTTTCTTGAAATTGCTCCCGTCAAAGAGCGTTATGATGCGTAATAGACAGTATTCGTAAGCAGATCAACAAATAACTAATAAGTTTCTCATATAGGTCCGCTGTTATATGAATTCGGTTCACGCAACAATGAAACGCGTCTCAAAATTCGCGTTGCATTTGTATAAAGTATCAAAAAATCCGATTAAACTACTTCTATTCCGCATAACTTTGTGGCAATCTTTATGTTTAAAATTTTTATCTAAATAGAATTTAAATTTAGAGAAAGGCGGAAGTATTTTTGGGATTAGAAACAGAAACAAAGAGCAAGCCGACGCTTGAAATGTCGTCCAAAAGACGTTGGGCGGTAACGGCGGGCGTGATGGTCGGGATGTTTATTGCGGCACTCGAAGCAACGGTTGTCGGGACGGCGATGCCGACGGTAATTGCCTCGCTCGGCGGTTTGAATCATTACAGTTGGGTTTTTTCGGCGTATCTCGTTACGTCAACCGTCACCGTTCCCGTCTGGGGAAAATTGTCCGATCTATACGGACGGCGGGTTTTGTATCAAATTGGAATTGTGATTTTTCTGCTTGGTTCGATTTTATCCGGCTTATCGGGTTCGATGATGCAGTTGATTATTTTTCGGGCGATTCAGGGACTTGGTGCGGGAGCGTTGGTGCCGCTCGGAATGACGATCATCGGCGATATTTTTACGCTTGAAGAACGTGCCAAAATGCAGGCGTATTTCAGCGGCGTGTGGGGACTTTCAAGCATTATCGGTCCGGTTATCGGCGGTTTTATTACCGATCAAATTTCGTGGCGTTGGGTTTTTTATATCAATGTGCCGATTGGAATCGCCGCAGCGTTAATTATCGGGTTTGCGTTAAAAGAACCGAAATTGACCGAAAAACCGAATGTAGATTACGCCGGAGCAGGTTTGCTGATGCTTGCAATTTCGCTTCTAATGCTCGCACTCGTCGAGGGAAGTGCTTCGGTTGCAACACTTCTGACAACTCAAAATATTTTGCTGATCGGCAGTTCGATAATTTTATTATTAATATTCGTAAAGGTCGAAAAAAATGCGTCCGATCCGATAATTCCGTTTGAACTTTTCAAAAACCGCACGATTTCCGTTTCTGTCGCGGCGGGATTTCTGGCAGGCGTGGCGATGTTCGGGGCGATTTCGTTCGTGCCGCTTTTTGCACAAGGAGCATTGGGTGCAACCGCGACGGAAGCGGGTTCACTGCTCACACCTTTAATGTTAAGTTGGGTGGCGATGTCAATTATCGGCGGGCGTGTGTTGCTTAAAGTCGGTTACAAAAAACTCGCTCTCGCGGGATTTACGGTGCTGACAATCGGCTTTGTTCTGATCGCAAATTTTGAACGCGAAACCGCCCGCGTCTGGCTTTATGTTTATCTCGCCTGCATCGGTGCCGGACTCGGAATGACGATGCTGACGCTGCTGATTGCTGTGCAGGAATCGGTTAGCCGCAAAAAACTCGGCGTGGCAACATCGCTCAATCAATTTTCAAGAGCAATCGGCGGAGCATTCGGCGTAGCAATTATGGGAGCGTTTCTGACCGTCGGTCTGGCAACTCAATTAAATGCGGTCGCACAAAATAATGATTCGATCACGCCGCAGCAAGCCGCCGAATATGCTTCAAATCCGAACGCTCTGATTGATCCGCAAGCAAAAGCGAAAATTCCTGCCGAAACGCTCGAAGTTTTGCAGCAGGCGATGGCAGTTTCGATTCACAAAGTTTTCTGGGTCGGTGCGGTTTTGTCTTTGTTGGCACTGCTCGTTGCCTTTTTTCTGCCCGAAGAAATTGATACATCGGAAAGGGATGGCGAAAAAATGATTATGGCGGAACAGACGATGCTCGACGAAGAAAATCAGCCTGTTGCCGATGCAATCTGATTCGATCACATGGACGAGGCAAAAAATTATCGAATAGCTTAAAGTTTATTTATGAGATTGGAAGTTAAAACAAACCCCGAAGTTCTCGAACACGATTTGAATCAGTATTTCCCCGAATTATTGAAATTTGAATCAATCGTCGCAACGGAAAAATCGGAAGTTTATAAGAAAATTGAACCGAAAGTACTCGATATCCTAAATGCGATTGTATTGGAGAATTATGCTCCAAAACTTGATCGGAATGAGTCAAACGATAAAATCACGGTTGCCGCTTGGAATATCGAGCGGGGAAGTTTTCTCGAAGGTATCATAGATAAACTCGAAAATCACAAAGATTTATGCGACAAAGATTTGTATCTGCTGACAGAATTGGATTACGGAATGGCTCGCAGTGATAATCGTTTTGTCGCACGGGAAATTGCTAAAAGGTTAAAGTTAAACTATGCTTTCGCACCAGTTTATATTGCTTTGCAAAAGGGCAGCGGCATTGAGTCGGAAGTTGCGGGCGAAAATAAGCAATCTATTCACGGACTGGCGTTATTCTCGAAATATCCGATAAAAAATGTCTATACCGTGCCGCTTCCAAACGGCAAAGATAAGATGATCGGCAAGGAAAAGCGACTTGGATACTTGCGGGCGTTGATCGCCGACATCGAACATCCGCTTGGTGACTTTCGTGCCGTGACGGTGCATCTCGACGTTCATTGTTCCCGCAAACATCGGCGAAAACAGGTTGAACTGATCCTGAAACATCTCGAAACTCTGCCAAGACTTCCGACGATTTTCGGTGGAGATTTCAACACGACAACCTACAATGCTCAAACCGCAACCGCCGCCATTCTAGGTTTTTGGCATCGCGTTTTGATGGGCGTAAAAAAAGTTGCACGGGAACATTATCCGAATCCTGACCGGCGTTTCGAGAAATATCTTTTCGGCGAATTTTACAATTACGGCTACGAATATAAGCAATTCAACGAACTCGGAGTCGGCACGCTTCACTATGATATGGAAAACGCTGCGTATAACACAAATTTGGGCGATTGGGTTCCGGCGTGGTGTTTTCCCTTTATTTTCTGGGCTGCACGCAAAGCCGGCGGGAAATTTTCGATGCGGCTCGATTGGTTTTTCGGCAGAAAAATTGAACTTGCACCTGATACAAAACCGAAAACCATCGCTAATTTAACCAACCGCGAAGGCACACCGCTTTCCGACCACGACGCAATTGCTGTGGACTTTGTAATATCTTAAAGTTAATATCAACGGAACTTATTAAATTTTATTTGGAGTAAATTAAAAAATGTCAGAAGTATCATTTTGTCAGACGCTAAGTTTTAATTCGGAAACATTCGACTACGAATCGGTCGAACAAACCAACGGAAATGCAACGGTCATCAGGTTCGAGGTTGACCAAAATGAAGTCAGTCCCGGCGATGTCGTCCTTGTTTTAGAAGGCTCGGAAATCGTGTTTCACGGAATGGTCGGAGCAATCGAAGACGGAGTCGCCATCGCCGCCGATCCGAAGGGGTCGCTACTTCCGGCAACGATTCAGTAAATTATTCACGCCACCGATAAATGTTGTCGGCGAATTTATGATTAAATCGGATTATTAAAGCGATTGATTATTTTATGGTCTTTGATTTGGAAAAAACTCGACCGGAGATACGCTTCAAACGTCTGATGAATCGCCTTCGTGTTCGCCTGTTCGATAACGTGAGGACAATGCGGAATATAACAACCAAGGTTATAATTCCGAAAAGGATGTATTGCGGCGGAATCAGTTCAAACGCGAAGGCAGAAGAACCGACCAGAATCGGTGTCCAGATAATCGTAGCGGCAAAGAAATAAAACGCAAATTTCGGAAAACTTATTTTCAGGAATCCGGCAACAAGATACGTCGGCAACCGCAAACCTGATACAAAACGGCTGATAACGATTGCCAACGCCCCTTTTTCGTTAAGCCATTTCGAGGCTTTTACCAGACTTTCATCACTGACAAAATACTTAAATAATCTCGTGTTTGAAAGTGGTTCTCCGAAAATCCTGCCGATCCAGTAAATTCCGATGTCGCCAATTAAAATTCCCGAAAAACAAGCAGCAAGGGCGACGGCGAAACTTATTTTCCCCTGTGAAGCCAAAGCACCGGCGGCGAAACACGCTCCGTCTTCAGTGATAAAAGTTGCAAGAAAGATTATGAAAAAAATTGCTAAGGGAGAAAAATCGTTGAGAATCGAAAATTCCAAACTTAAAAGTTGTTCGAGAATTTGCCAAAATTCGGACATTTTCAAAGTTTAAATTTGTTGCCGTAGATTGGCAATTCTCCACATTGGATTTTAATCGAAATCAATTAGAAAATTCTATCGCCGAATGAACGAAGTGCGAGGATGGACGTTTATGATGCATCATCAAAACACACATAAATGTGAAAAATTGATTTATCTTAAATTTCTTCTCGTTTTGCCTTTTGCCTTTTTACTTTTTACTTATTTCACATTCATCCAATTATCACCCGCACCGATTTCAACCGTCAGCGGAACATCGAGTTCGACTGCTGCTTCCATTTCCTTTGTAACAAGTGCAAGAACTTTTTCGACCTCATTATCCGGTGCTTCGAGCAGCAGTTCATCGTGAACCTGCATAATTACCTTCGCTTGCAAACCTTCACGCCTGATGGCTTTATCAACTTTGAGCATTGCGGTTTTGACGATGTCGCTCGCAGTTCCCTGAATCGGCATATTGATCGCTTCGCGTTCCGCCCGTGAGCGTACATTGTGATTACGGTCGTTGATCGCGGGTAAATATCTGCGTCTGCCGAGAATTGATGTGATAAAACCTTGTGCCTTGGCGACTTCCGGCGTTTCTTCCATAAAGGTTTTGATGCCTTTATAAGTGTTGTAATAATCTTCGATGACATCTTTTGCCTCGGCACGGGAAAGTCCGACTCGTTGCGACAAACCATAGGATTCAACGGCGTAAGCGATGGCGAAATTGACAATTTTGGCGAGCCTTCGTTTCTCCTTCAATTCTTCATCCGTCTTGGCATGGAAAACGAGTTTCGCGGTTTTGGTGTGAATATCCTCGTTGTTTTTGAAGGCTTCGAGCATTACTTCGTCCTTCGTAATGTGTGCCAGAATCCGCAGTTCGAGTTGCGAATAATCGGCGGAAATCAGCTTGTTGCCGACTTCGGGAATAAATGCCCGCCTGATTCTGCGACCGACTTCGGTTCTGATCGGAATGTTCTGCAAATTCGGATCGGACGAAGATAAACGTCCCGTCGTTGTTACGGTTTGATTCAAATTACCGTGAATTCTGCCGTCATCGTCAATCAGTGTCGGCAAAACATCGGAATAGGTCGCTTTGATCTTGTCCAGTTCGCGGAATTCGATAATTAAAGTGGCGATTTCATAAGTTTCGCCGATTTCCTGCAATGCGTCTTTGCTCGTCGAAATTTTCCCCGTCGGCGTTTTGTGGCGGGTTTCGATATTCAGTTCAAGTAATACTTCGCCGACCTGTTTCGGTGAATTGATATTGAATTCGCGTCCGGCAAGTTCAAAGATTTTCTTGCTGATCGCTTCGATCTCAACCTTCAAAAATTCCGAAGTTTCATTCAAACTGGCAACATCGACCTTCAAACCCGCCATTTCGATCTCGAATAATACAGGAATCAAAGGCATTTCGATTTGCTCGTAAATTTCGCCGAGTTCGTCTTCTTCTATTTGTTTAAATAAAAGCGGTGCGAGTTGAAAGGCAAAATCCGCGTTTTCGGCTGTGCGGTATTGATTTTCCGTCCAATCTGCGGGAATCTCATTAACCGAATCGGTATATAAATTAAGTTGAGCAAGCGTTGCCAAATCGTATTTTGAACGGCTTGAGTCAAGCAGATAAGCGGCGATCATTGTGTCGTCCGTCACCGATTCGGGCTGAATTCCAATTTTTTGCAAAACGGCTAAACCGCATTTATAGTCGTGGGTGCATTTCGGCAGAAAACCGTTTGATAAAATATCGCCGAGTTGTGTTACCGCTGCATCTTTATCGTCTTTGAAGTTTTTTAAATCAATGTAATTACTAAATCCGCTCGCGGTCGCAATCGCCACGCCGAGCGGTTCTTTTTTTGCGTAGGAATCGGCTTTGTTAGCAGAATTTGAGTCATCAACGATAAAACTCCAGTTTTCCGTTTCCCAAAGTCGGCGAATCAGCTTGTCCAAATCATCCTGCGTATCTACAATGTGATAACGGCGATTAGTCTTGACGAGCGGAGTATCAATTGAATCGAAAAGTGGGGCGGAATCAGCAAATTCACGGGTTAAAGTACTGAATTCCAACTCGCGGAAAAGTTTGTAAGCAAGCTGACGGTCGGGTTCTTCGTGTTTTAAGCTGTCTAAATCGAGCTTCATCGGAACTTCGGTGTGAACCGTCGCCAGTTCGAGCGACTGGCGAATGTCTTCCTGATTTTCGAGCAGGGAATTACGGTAGGTTTTGTGCGAAACCTTCTCCGCATTTTTTATCGCACCTTCCGCCGAACCGTATTCGAGAATCAATTTAACCGCACCTTTTGCACCGATTCCTTTTGCTCCCGGAATATTATCAATCGCATCGCCCATCAATCCGAGATAATCAATAATTTTATTCGGCGGCAGACCGAATTTATTTTCAACCCACGCTTCATCGCACCATTCGACGGGCGGAACGGGAACTTTGCGTTTGAGATTTTGCGAATTTTGCCGCATACAAATGATCTGCGGATCGCTGACGAGTTGGCACAAATCCTTGTCGTTGGAAACGATGACGGCTTGCAAATCCTGCTCTTTGCATTGCAGGGCGAGCGTGCCGATAATATCGTCAGCTTCAAAACCGTCCATTTTCAAAATCGGAATGTTAAACGCTTCGCAAACCTTTTCGATATACGGCAATTGCGAGGCTAATTCCTCCGGCATATCTTCGCGGTTAGCCTTATATTGAACATACGCATCGTGCCGAAAAGTCGGTGCGGCGGAGTCAAAAACAGCGGCGATATAATCGGGCTTTTCATCCGACAGAAGTTTTCGCAAAATATTCGTAAAGACGAAAACCGCCTGCGTAATTTGTCCTTTAGAATTTCGCAGAGGTTCATTTTTACTGCCCATCGGGGCAAAATATGCACGAAAAATGTGCGACATCGAATCTACTAAAAATACTCTTTTCGGTTCTTTTTTGCTCATTAAATTATTTCTTATTCAAGTTTCGCCGGAAATGTGAAAATTCATTTCGGGATGAGTTATAATCTATTTCGGATTTAACAATATTGGTTGATTAAATTTATTTTCTCTAACGGAAATTTTAACAGTTTTTTGAAGTTTCAAGAAACGAAAATCTTTTTTTATGTCAGCACAAAAAATCTCGGCATCGAGTTATTCAAACACCGCACCGCTTATCTGGTCGTTTCTTTACGGTGCGAATTACGGAAAATACGAAGTAATTCTGGACAATGCTCCGGCACGTTCGGCGGAATTGCTGGCACAAAGTCGGATTGATGCGGCATTTGTTCCGGTTATTGCGTATCAAATGATTGACGATGTGCGTTTGATTCCCGATGTTTGCGTCGGGGCGAAGGAAAAAGTCCGCAGCGTTTGTCTGGTTACAAAAGGCAGGGACTTGAAAAACGTCAAATCGGTTTCGCTCGATGTTTCGTCGAAAACTTCCGTCGCCTTAACCAAGATTATCTTCCGCGAGTTTTTGGGATTCGAGCCGAAATGGACGAATTCCAAACCGAACGTCGAAAAAATGCTCGAAGAATCTGATTGTGCGTTACTGATCGGCGATCCGGCACTGCTTGTGAGTTCAGAGTTCGGAGTTCGGAGTTCAAAGTTGGAAGAATCGAAAAATGACGAATCACAAACTACGAAGTACGAATTACGAAAATTCGATCTCGTCGAATTGTGGCGTGAATTCACAGACTTCGGCTTTGTTTTTGCGATGTGGATGACGCACAACGAGAAATGCGATATTGATTTTGCGAAGGCACGCGATGAAGGTTTGATCCGGATTGATGAAATTATCGCCAATTATCAGGAGAATATTTCCTTATCGCACGAGGATTTTAGGCAGTATCTGACTGAAAATATCTCTTATTCAATCAGCAGTTCGATGCAGAAAGGCTTGGAACTTTATTACGATCTCGCGTTTAAGAATAAACTTATCGAAAAACGAAAAAGCATAGAATTTATCAAGTAAAAAAATGCGGCAATCAGAAAATAAGCTCCGATTCGTAAAGTCTTTGCCGACAAATGCTTATATTTTTTAATCATTTTCTTCTCTCCATAAATCCTAAAAAGTATTTTCCTAAAAATACTCGCAGAGAAACCCTTAAAAACCGTTCAAATTTTTAGGAAACTTAAATTTTTATTGTTGGTGTTGTTTATAGTGAGAAAATTTGTCCGTTCAGGAATTATAAACAATGTTCGGAAAGACCTGCTCTTGACCAACAAGCCTTTCCAAAATTCAATTTTGGATAAGCCGATGCAACGGTTTTATCTCCACCTGTGCCGAAATACTTATAGCTGACGGCGGAATTTGGGTTGTTCAAAATGTAATAAATTCCATTTCGCCACACTGCAAAATCGGTTTTCCCGTCGCCGTCGTAGTCGGCAGGAGCGAGTTTATCGGTTGGCAAGCCGAATTGAATACCGTAAAAACTGTTTTGTGCGGTTGAAGGATTGATATACCACGTTCCGTTTCTAAACACGGAAGCATCAGTTTTGCCGTCGCCGTCAAAATCGGCAACCTTTAAAGCCGCATTATTGACGGTCGGACTACCCGGCGTATTCAAGTAACGGGCGGCGGCAAAATTGTAACCGCCACCGGCAGTAGTACTTGTATTCTGCGTGCCGACGGCGACGATTTTTCCGTCCGGCTGCAAAAGTCCCACAAATGCTTCGGCAAGATCGCCGGTATTTTCCGAGAAAAACGTCGTGCGGAAGCCGTTCGTGCCGAAACTCGCGTCGGGCGTTCCGTTCGGCAGATACCGGATGACAACCATTGAAAGATACAATTCCGGCAGTGAAAAGGCTTGACCGAAACCGAGGAATTTCCCGTCCGGCTGGAGGATCATATCGTTGATTTTTGTGGCACCGTTATTGATGCGGACGATGGTTTCGCCGTTCGTGCCGAAACTTGCATCGGGCGAACCGCTGGTCGTGTAGCGTCGGAAAAAGCCGCGAATACCGAGTGAATCGTTGTCATTGGTAAATCCGGCGGCGGCGATATAAGCCTTGCCATCGAAAACTGTTCCGAAGCCGTGCAGTATATCGAACCTTTGACCGAAGCCGATACTTCCAACTATGAATTTATCGAACAAACATTTTATCTCGCCAAAAAACTCGGTGATCTCGAATTAAAACGTAACAATTTTCCCGCCGCCGCCGATCAATATCAATCTGCACTCGCCCTCGCCGAAAGGCAGATTGCTGTTTCCGACAACGATCTGACACGTCTCTTGCGGACAATTGCCCTCGAAAAACTCGGCGATTCGTTCGTCTGGTTATCGGCAAATATGACGGATGAAAATGGCTCGTTTCAGAAACAAGCCGCCGATTTTTATACGCAATCGCTTCGTGAATTAAAGTTTCTTAGAAATGAAAACCGCCTGACCTTCACACATTTTTATAAAGTAGATTCGCTTGAAAAAAAACTCTCTAAGTGTGGAAGATGATGTTAAAAAAAGCCGGACTGCTCAAAAAAACTATATCAATCCGGGAAATCAAAATAGAAACGAATTAACACTTCAGCAAAAATTACTTTACACAAATAAAATACCGGCAAACCCATCAATTTGCCGGCATTTTATGTATTCGAAATATACCGGATTTTATTATTTGCGGATGTCGGTTAATCAAACTTATCTATTACAAAACTCTTACATTTTCGTTATTAAAAACCTGCTAGGATTGAAATTAACGCAAAATCTTTTTGTGTCTGAAAAATAGTCTGACGGTATAAAATTATATGGATAACGTAATAAAATTTGAGGAAAGTTCATCGCCGAAAATATTTTGGAGAATGGTTTTTGCGATGGCTGTATTTCATATTTTCGCATTTTGGGCTTTGTTTTCATTCAGTTGGGCAAATGCCGTCGCGGTAGCGGTGATGTGGTGGATTTCGGGGAGTTTGGGAATCGGGCTTGGTTATCATCGGCTTCTGACGCATCGTGGTTATAAAACGCCGAAGTGGATCGAGTATTTCCTGACGATTTGTGCATCATTGGCGATTCAGGGCGGTCCGGTCAGTTGGATTACGACGCACCGTATTCATCACGCTTTTACCGAAACCGAACAAGACCCGCACTCGCCGAACGAGGGGTTTTTCTGGTCGCATATGGGTTGGGTTTTCAGAGGCGGTTCGCACTTATACGATCAAGAAATGCGGATGAAATATTCACCCGATCTGATGAAGGATAAATTTCACGTTTTTATGGAAAAATGGTATTGGATCACGAATATTTTTGCGGGAATTATTCTGTTTGCCATCGGCGGTTTTTCGATGGTTCTGTGGGGCGTGGCATTTCGCGTCGTCTGGGGTTGGCATTCGGTTTGGATCGTTAATTCGATTACACATATTTGGGGTTCGCGTCGGTTTGAAACCCGCGATTCTTCGACCAATAACGCACTCGTCGCACTGCTCGCGTGGGGCGAAGGCTGGCACAATAATCACCATGCTTACCCGCGTTCGGCTCGCCACGGAATGGCTTGGTACGAATTCGATTTCAACTGGATTCAAATTTGGCTTCTGGAGAAAATCGGTTTGGTCAAAGACGTTTACGCCTTTGACCTAAACGATCAAAAAATTGAAATGAAACGGATCAAACAAACAGCTTGATTAAATATTATCAAAATATAATGAATCATTTTCTCTTGCTGATAAACGCGAAATCACGCGAAAAAAAGAGAAAGAAGCAATAATTAAAGATAGGTTGATGATTTTATATTTGGTTTTTATTTCGAGCAATTTCACTTTTATCAGCAGACTGAATTTTCCGATTTTCGATATTACAAAAGTCTTACAATTATACCGCTCAAAACCTGTTAATATTGAACAATAAACGCTTTCCCCTTCACGTTTAATTTATAAAATTATTTCAAGAGGTATCATATTCATATGGAAAACGCAGTAAACATAAACGAAAGTAAAGATACAATTTATCAAAGAGACACGATTTTTTTTATGGTCGTGTTTCACGCTCTGGCGATTTGGGCATTATTTACTTTTAGCTGGCAAAACTTAGCGGCGGCGGGAGTTCTCTGGTGGCTTTCGGGAAGTGTCGGCATCGGTTTGGGTTACCACAGATTGTTGACGCATCGCGGTTTCAAAGTTCCGAAACTCGTTGAGTATTTTATGACCGCCTGCGGAACGCTTGCCCTACAAGCCGGACCGCTCAGTTGGGTGACGACGCACCGCATTCACCACGCTTTTACCGATACCGAGAAAGACCCGCATTCACCGCGTGAAAAAGGATTTTTCTGGGCTCACATCACCTGGCTTCTGGTCGGAACTGCACAGGTTCATCCGCCGGAAACTCATAAACGATATTCGCCCGATTTGGTCAACGATAAAGTTCATCAATTTTTAAATAACTATTTTTGGCTGACAAATGTCTTGGTTGCGGCGGCTCTGCTGGCAATCGGCGGCTGGTCAATGGTTTTGTGGGGCGTGTTTCTGCGTGTCGTTTGGGGTTGGCATATTACGTTTTTCGTTAATTCGATCACACACATCTGGGGTTCACGACGATTTGAAACGAAAGATGATTCACGCAACAATGCGATCATCGGAATTCTGGCGTGGGGCGAAGGTTGGCACAACAATCATCACGCTTATCCGCGTTCGGCTCGCCACGGTTTGAAGTGGTATGAAATTGACGCAAACTGGATTCAAATTTTGATAATGGAAAAATTAGGTTTGGCAAAAGATGTCTATGCACTTGATTTAAGCGATACCAAAAACAACGCGATTCCGCTGACAAAACAAGCAAGTGAACCGATGCAGGAAGCGGTTTAATAAAAGTAAAAAGTAAAAAGTAAAAAGGCAAAAGTTTAAGAAAATACTTCAACGAACTTTTGCCTTTTCTTGTTTTTACCTTTTACCTTTTGTCTTTTAACTCTTACCTTTAAAAGATGCGTCGCAGAAAATCCGCCATATTCTTTTTAGTTCTCGGTATATGTCTTGTTGCATTGACAGTGGCATTGAATGTCGGTTGGATAATTTTTACTGCTAGACAGGTCGCACTGCTTGTTCTCGGTATAGTATTTTTTACGCTGATCATTACGGGTTTAATTTTGAATATGATTTTTTTGGTACGTGAAATCAAAAAGAACGATCAGCAAAATGCGTTTTTAAACGCGATGACGCACGAACTGAAAACGCCGATTGCGTCAATTAAACTTTATCTCGAAACGCTCAAACGACGCGATGTTTCAAAGGAAAAGCGGGAGGAATTTTACGACGTGATGCTCGCCGACAGCGACCGGCTTTTAACGACTGTCGAAACTGTTCTGCAAGCCGGCAGAGTTCGTGAAAAATCCCGTAAACTCAACATTTCCATAATCAATTTGAAGGAGTTGCTCGAAGATTGCATAAAAATCGTCCGCACCCGACATAAATTTGAAGGCGTTGAATTTGAATTTCCCGCAGACACGCAAGATTGCGAAATTTCAGGCGATTACGCCGAACTGCAAACCGCTTTCAATAATCTTTTGGATAATGCCGTAAAGTATTCGGGCGATGAAATAAAAATCTCCGTGCGGCTGATAAGTCTTTCAGACACGGAAGTTAAGATCAGCTTCAGCGATGCGGGAATCGGTCTGGCAGCAGGTGAAACGAAGAAAGTTTTTGATCGGTTTTACCGGGTTTCAAACGAATTAACGCATCTCCGCAAAGGAACTGGTCTGGGGCTTTTCATCGTCGAAGCGGTCATCAAAAAACACGGCGGAAGCATCCGTGCCAGAAGTGCGGGCGAAGGTAAAGGAACAACATTTATCGTTCGTCTGCCGAAAAATAAAATGATTCAAAAAGTATGAAAATATTAATTGTTGAAGACGAAAAACATCTGGCGGAAGGCTTGCGTTTTAATTTAGAACTTGAAGAATTCGACGTAAAAATTGCCGAAGACGGTGAAAAAGCTCTCGAAATTCTCGATGTAGATAATTTCGATGCCATCGTTTTAGATGTGATGATGCCGAAAGTTAATGGTTTTACCGTCGCTAAAACCCTGCGTGAAAACGAAGATTTCACACCGATTCTGATGCTCACCGCACTCGGCAAACCCGAAGATGTGCTGCACGGTTTCGAGTCGGGAATTGACGATTATTTAACCAAACCGTTTGAACTGGACATATTTCTCGCCCGTTTGAACAGCTTGCTTCGCCGCCAAAAGTGGACGGATAAAAATTCGCAGATCGAAAAAGATATTTTTGAATTCGACGGAAAATCAATTGACTTTACGAATCTTGAACTAAAAAACCAAGACGAAACGATTCAATTGACTCTGATGGAAGCCAAACTCCTGCGGCATCTGATCGAAAACAACGGAAAAGCTGTTTCACGCAAGGAAATTCTCGAAGAAGTCTGGGGTTTGAGCGATGAAACCGACACGCGTGCGATTGATAATTTCATCGTTCGTCTGCGGAGATATTTGGAAGAAAATCCGGCAAAACCGCAGATTCTGCAAACCGTCCGCGGAGTCGGTTACAAATTCGTAATTCGTAATACGTAGTTCGTTTTAACTTTTTTTCACGAATTACGAATTATATTTTCCGCCGTCCCAAAACTTTCAGATTTTCCCGCCACTTTTCGCCCAGATCGAACCGATGAATATTGATTTCATCAGAAATAGTCTTTGCTAAAAAGTCGAAATCACGATGATAACTCAAGGTCGGTGCAACCAAATAAATGATGGTCGGCTTGTCGGCGATTTGTAAATTTCCGAAGATTTCGGCTTTATCCAAAATCCCTCGGCGACGCTGCAGTTCGATCTTTCGCCAGTAATCAACTGCTTGAAAAATCATCTCACGGTCGGGCGAAACTTTTAGTTCGATAATCACCAAACGCCCGTCTTTGCGAAGTGCGAGCAAATCTATTTTATCCTGCGAAGTGCGAAACTGATTGTATATCGGCGACAAAATCAGATTCGCATCGAGTAGTTTAATATTTTCCCGCAAGATGCTTTCAAGCCACGCTTCGGACGCGTCTTTGTAAAATGCGTGTTGTTTATTTTCCGAATCAAAACGGCGGTATTTTTTGATATTTTCAAATAATTCGTAAAATTCTTCATAAGAACTTTCGTTCAAAATCCGCCGGCTTCGATCAATCCCGAACCAGCTCTTTTCATCCTCGAAAACCTTTCGCACACGCACGAACGGCAATCCCGAATATCGCAGTGTTTCTCCTTTTTTGCTGAATAAATAATCAATTTCCTCCGGTGCAAGTTTGATAATTTCCCGCGAAATTCCGCTCGGTTCCGAATCTTTTTCAAACTGCAATTGCGTCGGCTTGTATCGCCATAAACCATTTATCTGTAAAGGTTTATTCTCGCAAATCTTAAACTCTCCATCTCCGTTTTTGTCTTTTACCTTATGCCTTTTTACTTCAAAAAGTCTTACTTTTTGTTTCCAGTTACTTTGCAGACAAGCGTGCAGTTTGTGCAGGTTTTTCGATTTTGCTTTCTCGCTCAAAATCCAGATTTCATCAATCGGATTCTTTTTGAGGCGTTGCAGTTTCGATAGCCAAATAATCGCCGACGAAAGCAGAATTTCGGGTGTCAGCGAATCGGAAACATCGGACAGAACCGCCGTTTGAATCCCGAGTTTATTTTCCAAAATAATCTGTGCAAAACGCCCGTTTTCCTTATTTAACTCAACCCGTTTTAGCTTTACATTTTCGATTTCTGAAACGATCAACCGTCCGAGTTCATTAGCTTTTTCGAGTCTTGCCAGTTCCACCGCCGCACCCAATAATTCGGCTTTAGCCCGCGGAATCAACTCAATAAAAATCTCATCTTTACCGAAATTTTTGGATAATTTCAGATTAATTTTGTCATCTTCAATTCCAGCTTCGACAATTCGCCAAGTTTGCAATCCATCTTCATCCAAAAAACTGATAAGTGTTTTATTTTGTAAATGTTCGATTTCTATTTCACTTGATCGCAGTGAAAAAGTTTTGCCCGTTCGATGAGCAAGCAGCCATTCGTTGCGGGAATTTAACAAATCTGTTATTTCATCAACCATTTTGGAAAACTATAAGTTATAAATCAGTAAATATAAACTATTTAGAATGAAAATTATACGCTTTCATTATCTCCAAATGGTCAACAATTTGTAGTTTACAATTTATAGTTTCGGCTCTTTTGCAGATACGATTCGACTAACGCTGCCGACCAGAATTCGTAGCCTTTGACCGACGGATGAACGCCGTCTTCGCAGAAAAAATCATTCTCGACTTTGCTGATGTCGGTAAAATAATAGATGTTTTCGAGATCAGAAACTAAATCTATCGTGTTGAAATGATGGAGTTTAGCAAGTCTTGAAAGAATGTATCGAAGTGGATTCGGTAAGGCTAAAAAATCCCGAACCATCGGAACATTGGCGAGAAAGATTTCTGCATTCGGGTATTTATTTTGCAAAATGTCGAGCAGTTCCGACATATCGTTTCGCCACTTTTTCGGACTGCTGATACCGAAAACATCGTTTGCTCCGAGGGCGATAACGATGACATCCATCGGTTCGTTCGGAATATGCGGAACGATTTCCCGAATCGTTCTCCCGACCGTAATTCCGCTGACACCGAAGGCGTGCCATTTTACTTTTTTGCCGACTTTACTGCTTAGATGTTTGGCAAATTGTCCGGTCAATGCTTCCGCGTGAGTTTTTGCACCGATTCCGGCAATCGTTGATTCGCCGATGGCAAGCAGATTTATCGTGTCATTTCCGTCGCCGATTTCGCCCGTCGTTTCACCGTCTGCGTCGGGCAAGCGTCCGACTTTCAGACGCACGAACTGTCCCTGCAAATATAAGAACGGCAAAAGCGGACTTATGAAAAATCCGCCGATCAGATATTTTTTCTGCATTTTATCAAGATCGCTTTTTTGCATACGATTTTCGCCTTCGCCGTTTCTTTTGCCTTCTGCCATTATGTTAAAATCTCATTTCGCTGATGTTTTCGTCAAATTCACAAAAGTTTTTGCTGCTCACACTTTTTGCACTGATGCTTTGCTCGTCGTGCAGCTCTTGTCAAAGCACGAATAACAAGGAAACTATTAAGATAATTGATGCGGAAACGCAGACGAATATTCCGTTTCCGACAAAAGAGCCGGAAGATTTTCAAGCGGAAGTCGTTACAAAAAGTTTTGCGAACGGCAGCGAATCGCAGCAAAAATATTTCGTTGCAAAAAGCGGTGCGGCAAGTTTGCAAACATTCAACGCCGGAAGTGAAAATGAGCGTTCATTTTTGCGGACATTTGAAAATAAGACTTTTTTGATAAATAAAGCAGCAAAAAATTACCGCGAAATTTCCAGCGAAAAATCCGCTGCTTTTGCAAACGATTCGCTGATCGAAAATCTGACTTCAAAATGGTTAAATGAAAAGAACGCGGTAAGTTTTGAAAAAGCGGAAACGGCAGACGGTTTGACGAAATATCGTGTAAAATCTGAAGATGCAAACGATACGGAAGTTTTGATATACATTGATGAAAACCTGAAAATGCCTGTAAAACAAGAGTTTTATGACATTTCAGGCAATAGGAAAACTTTGAAATTTTCGTTTGAAATTAAAAATTTCAGATTGCAAGCAGAAAAAAGTTTGTTTGAATTGCCGAAGGATTACAGAGTAACTAATTGATTGAAAACGCTGTTTTGCCAAACGGCAGCGAATAATTAAATGGAAGAATTAAAAAAATTCGTCAAATATTTCAACCCGTATAAATGGCAGGTTTTTCTCGGCGTGTTGTTTATATTATTCGGGATGATCTTCAATTTGCTCGTGCCGTATCTGGTCGGGCAGGCGATTGATGAATTGAGCAAAAATATTACGCAGGAAAATATCGTCTATTATCCGCTGGTGATTTTGGGCGTGAGTGTTTTGGGCGGAATTTTCCTGTTTTGGCAGAGACGGCTTTTGATAGATACTTCGCGGCATATTGAATACGATATGCGGAGTGATTTTTATGATTCGCTGGTTCATCAACCGCTTGATTACTTTCAAAACAACCGCGTCGGCGACCTGATGGCACGGGCGACGAACGATTTAGCGGCGGTGCGGCAGATGGTCGGACCGATGATTCTTTATTCGTTTCAAGCCGTCTTCGCCCTGATCGTCGTTCTGCCGATTATGTTCGGAATCTCGGTTAAACTGACACTTTTTTTGATGATCCCGCTGCCGCTGGTTTCGATTACGGTTAAGATTCTCGGTCAGCAAATTTATGTTCGATTCGAGAAAATTCAGGAATTCTTTTCGGGAATTACGGCACGTTCGCAGGAAAATTTAACCGGCGTTCGCGTCATCCGGGCGTATGCACAGGAAGATTCGGAGATCGCGGAATTTGAAAAACTGAACATCGAATATGCGAAAAAGAACATTTCGCTCGTCAAATTCGCGGCGGCGATGCGTCCGCTTCTATTCTTTTTTATCGGTTTGAGTTTCGTCATCATCGTCGCCGTCGGTGTTCCGATGGCGGTTCGCGGCGAGATTACGGCGGGCGAATTCACGTCGTTTATCCTTTATTTGCAGCGGATGATCTGGTATCTGATCGCACTCGGTTACGTCGTCAATTTGTATCAACGCGGAAATGCTTCGTTGAAAAGATTCAACAAAATCTTAGAAACCGAACCGACGATCAAAGATGATGAAGGCGTTCAAAAACAACCGCGAATCAAAGGCAATATCGAATTCAGTAATCTGAATTTTGCATATAACGGCACGCCGATTCTGAAAAATATCAATCTCAAAATCGAACAGGGAAGAACTATTGCGTTTGTTGGAAAAACCGGCAGCGGAAAATCCACGCTTGTCAGTTTAGTGCCGCGTTTGATGAATGCTCCCGATAATTCGGTTTTGGTTGACGGCATTCCCGTCCGCAAATATCCGCTCGAACAACTGCGGCGGTCAATCGGTTTTGTCCAACAGGAAACATTTTTATTCAGCAACACGCTTGCCGATAACATACTTTTCGGAGTTGAGAAGCAAGATTCTGAAATTGAAATTCAAGATTCAAAGTTCAAAAGTCAGGATTCAAAAGTAGAGGCAAAAGAAATATCTGCGAATCAAATCTCTCCATTTCCGACTCAGAGTTCTCGACTTTCAGTAGAAAAAGCTGCTGCTATTGCGGGAATGACGGACGATATTCGCGGTTTTCCGAACGGTTATCAGCAACTCGTCGGCGAACGCGGAATCACGCTCTCCGGCGGACAGAAACAACGCACGGCAATCGCCCGTGCCGTAATGCGTGATCCGCGAATTTTGATTCTCGATGATTCGCTTTCGGCGGTTGATACTCTGACGGAAGAAAAGATTTTGCAGGGTTTACGCGAAGTGCGAACCGACCGCACGACGCTGATCGTGTCGCACCGAATCTCGACAATCAGAGATGCTGACCTGATCTGCGTGATGCACGAAGGCGAAATTATCGAACGCGGAACTCACGATGAATTGCTGAGATTTAACGGCGAATATGCTGATCTATATCAACGTCAACTGTTGGAAGAAGAAATCGAAGCGACTGATTAGACACTAATTTACATAATTTTGTTCTTTCCCGACATATTTCGCATTCGGATCGCCCTTACGAAGACAATCCCGAACATAGGGGAATCTCGCGTCATCTTCCGACTGCAAACCTGCCGGATAATTTATTCCGTTTAATGAAAATGAATCCTTTGCAAACCACGATTCGATAATCAACGCCTGCTGTTCGACGTTGAATTTGTTAAAATCTTCACCGATTCGCTCAAATGGAAAACTGTATGCGTGGTTGCGGTGCGTGTCCCATTCCCTGATAAAACCTTTTCTCATCATCTCGCGGAGTCGGTTTGAACCGTTTCCGAAACCGTCTTTAAAAATGTCCCGCACACCGTAATTAAACTGCTGCCACGCCGATTGACGCATATAAGACATCGCCGTCATGCCCGCATATTGTCCCTGCCAGACGTGAACTAATTCGTGAATGAACGTCGCCTTCATCTGTGCGTAGGATTCGGCGATATTCGTTTTGTAAGCATTGCTCCAAACCAACAAATATCTAGCATTCCGGCGAAAAGGACTCGTTGCCAAAGTAATTCCCTGCGTATGCGTTTTCGTGTTTGAGATAAAAATTCGTTGATACGGCAAGGTGTCGCCGAAAACCTCTCTTGCCAGAGCAATTTCTTCGGCATAGAGTTCTCCGAATCTATTATTTTTTCGTGCAGCATTTTCCATTTCAGGCTTATAATCTTAAACTTTGCCGCATAGAAACGAAAAGCGGCGACAGTGGAAAAATTGCCCGCATCGAAAAAAAATGTTGACTTTTTATCAAATATGCGGTTAAATAGTTGCAATTAGGACAACAACAGGAACGCTCGAATGGTTTTGAAATTTGCAAACCTTTCGGGTTTTATCGTTTTAAATCTGAAACACTCAAGGAACAAAATACGAACCAATCCATATAAATTAAAAAGATAAAATTCGTCAAATCCGCGTGATCCGCGTTCTATTCTTCTTTTACAAATGTCTGAATCTCCAAATTTTTCCCGTCGGTTGAAATCGTAATCGTCCCGCGTTCTCCGGTCGTTAAAACCTTCGCACCCGCATTTTTCCAACGCTCGACGATTTCCTTGTGCGGATGTCCGAAGCGGGAAGTTTTGCCGACGGGAATGATGGCGAACCCGGCTTTGACGGCATCAACAAATTCCTGCGTCGAAGATGTGCGGCTTCCGTGATGTGCGACTTTGATGATGTCGGATTCTAAAACTATCGAATTCTGCAAAAGTTCGTTTTCCGCTTCCTTTTCAATATCACCCGTTAGTAAAAATTTTCTGTTTCCATAAATTAAACGCAAAACCAGCGAATAATTATTCGTTGAAGCATTTTCATCAATATCTTCCGAAACAGGACTTAAAACGTCAATTTTCACCCCGCCGACATCGAATGAATCACCACGCGAAAGTTTAATCGTTTGAATCTTTTTCCTCTCAATCATTTGCGAAAACTCAATAAACTCCGCGTCATCCAAGTTCTCTCTGCCGATCAATGCGGCTTTGACTTTGAAATTTTCGGCGACATTTATCAAACCCTGAATATGATCAGCATCGGCGTGCGTCGCCAATATGTAATCTACGCTTGAATAACCTTTTTCCCAGAGAAATTCCGACACGACGGTTTCGCCTACGCCTTGTGTGTCAGGTTCAAATGCTTCTTTGAAACCGTCTTCCTGCTCAATAAATAATTGACTGAAATTAAATCTCCCGCCACCGTCAACCAACATCGTTTCGCCGTTCGGAAATGTTACTAAAGCCGAATCGCCCTGCCCGACATCGAGAAAATCAACCGTCAATTTCCCGTTCGGCGTAGGTGAACTGAATGGATGAAAAATTATCAGGAAAGTAAAAAGCAAAAAGATAAAAACGTGAAAAAGTATAATAGTTCGCTTGCTAATCAAACCGCTTTTCTCTCCACCCGCAACTCCCGACTTTTGACCCAAAGAAAACGGATTCCACTTATTCAGGAAATAGGTCAGCACGAGCAATGGCAGGAAATATAAAATATAGATCGCTTTCATACTGCCCATATAAGTCGGCACACGAATCGAAGCGAGATTATATTCAATAAAAATCTGCGGAACGGCAAGCAAAAACCAATTAAAAAGTTCGGATAATTTGATAATCGGTAAAGCTAAAATGCTGCTGAAGTTTGCGAAAAACAGAGCAAGAATCGCCGTTAAATTTTGCAGCACGACGAAAATACCAACCCACAAATTAAGCAAAACCGAGGCGAAGGAAAGTCTGTGAAAATATAAAATTAGAAACGGCAGCAAAAATATCTGCACGATTGCCGTTACCAAAATGCCTTCGAAAATCCATCGTAGAGGTTTTTGCAAACCGCGTTTTTCGAGCAAAATCCCGTAATTCGATTTGAAAATTGAACATTCCCAGATGTTTTCATTCAGCGTTTTTCGCCATTTTCGCTCACTCCAATATAATGTTTCGCAGAAAGTTTTGATTAGTTTATGGGTTTCGGGTGGAAAAGGATTCTCGGCAGACGGCATCCAACTTCCGATTGAGCGAAGTTTCTCGATAACCGGGAACGCCACGCCGATGATTCCGGCGAGACTTGCAAATGTCAGGTGAAATGATTGGTTAAATAAATCTTCCGGTCGCCAGAGCAAAATCAAAAACGCACACGCACCGAGAGCATTAAGCAGCGTTCCGCGTCGGTAAATGACGTACGAAAACAGTAGAATCGTAAACATTAAAGCCGCCCGGACAACGGGAATTTCCGCACCGACGGCGAATGAGTAAATCCAGAGTACAGAACAAGTTATGAGGAATTGCCGGAATCTTTTTCGTGTAAAAGTGCGAACAATCAAAAGCAGGATTCCGCCGATGAACGTAATGTGCAAACCGGAAATCACGAGGATGTGAAATGTGCCGCCGTCACGAAAAATCTCCGCGGTGTTTTTGGTCAAAAAGTTGCGGTTGCCGAGCATCGAAGCGATCAGAATGCCCGATGTCGAAACACTGAATTTGGCTTGAATACTTTCGATCAAATTTTGCCGGTAATCATAAATCCAAGCGAACGGCGAAAAAGTTTTAACATCGTCTAAACGCTCGATTAAAAGTGGGCTTTTGATCGAAGCGGTTGCCTGAATATCTTTTTGATCGAGAATTGATATTAACGAAATGCCGCCCGGATTGAGAAATTTTTCTTCACGATTCAAGTCTGCCGCGACACGGATCCTTGTGCCGTAGTGCAATGCTAAATCATCATATTCCGCCTGAGTTTGTTCATCCCGGACACCTGAAAATAAACGAATCTTACCCGAAGTTTTTATAATTTCGCCTTTATAAATCAACTTTTCCGACTTCAAGATCAGCGAAAATCCGCCGACCGAAAGTTCCGGTTTTCCCTGCAAAATCCCTTCGACCTCGACCGGATCACCGGAATTGATTCGGTTTGAACTGTATAGGAGTTTGAGAGAATCGAGGGGTTCATTTTGCTTTTGAATTTGTGAGTAAAAACCGCCGCCGGCAATAAATGCCAGCAGAATAAAAATATGTGCATAAGTTTTTTTGAGAAAGACTATGGCAAGAATTGCGGAAATAATTGTTGTAATAAGATAAATTTTCCAATCCAATTGAAGAAAATTTACCAGAAAAATTCCAATCGCAAATGAAATAGAAAGCCACAGAAGCGGATAAAATGTGAAATTAAGGCGAGAATTTTCTGAATCTGTGGAAGACATTTTTAAAAATGATTTGCCGAGATAACTTTTTCTGAGTTTTGAGTCGCCGGCTTTGAGTAAGGCAGAAAGCACCAATGAAGCCGGAATTCAAGACTCAATCAATATTCTAAGAACGTAATATAGTTTCTCTAAATTCACTTAACTTTTATCATACTTCGCATATTTCTGAAACGCTTGTCGCTGATTCCGGCGACGAGCAAGAGATGTTCGGGGCGGCGAAAGTCGCCGAACATTTTTCTGTGAGTGATAATTTTCTCAGCGGTCTTTGCTCCGACGTGCGGAAGTTTTTCGAGTTCTGCCGCAGATGCCGTGTTGATATTGACGGCGTTTTCAGAAACTGTAATCGGAACGGAATTTCGACGGGATTTTAGCGAGTTCGTTGAACAATTAAGAGAAAAAAAACATAAGCTCAATAGTATTATATAATTAACATAAAATTCACATTGTTTAACTAATTTTAAAGAAAAAATGTTCATAAACTGATGCACTCGAAATGTGCAAAATGCTAAAAGTCTTTGTGAAATAAAGTGTTATAGTATCTAAAAGATAGTTATCCACAGAGTTTTCCACAGGTAATGTGGAAAACTTTTAGATGTGATCAAATTGTTAAAAACTGAAAGAATTCTGCTCACTAACTAAGCAAATATTCATGGATAAAAGTCAAAAAACTTATTTAATGTTTTTACTTTTTACTTTTGCTTCTGGTATTTAAAGTTCTCTGCCTTCCGCCATCTCCTGAACGGCATCGTAGGCTTTTTGCGTCACCGGTCTGGCACGTTTGCTGCCGTCCATATCGCCGATGAATCCGTCGGCAACGAGTGCATCGAGAATCGCGGCGGCACGTCCGTAACCGATTCGCAAATGGCGTTGGAGCAGAGAAGTTGACGCACGTTTCGAGCCGACAATCGTTTTGAGGGCTTCGCCGAAAAGTTTGTCTTTTCTGCCCGGAAGATCACCGAAATCGTCCATTTCTTCTTCCGATTTAGTAATTGTTTCGTCATATTCGGGATTTCCCTGATCTTTAATGTGTTTAACGATTTTTTGAATCTCTTTTTCGTCAACGTAGGCACCGTGAACACGAATCAATTGCGACGTGGCGGGCGGCAGAAAAAGCATATCGCCTTTGCCTAATAATCTTTCTGCACCGTTACCGTCGATGATCGTGCGTGAGTCAATTTTTGACGAAACACGAAACGAGATGCGGGCGGGAAAATTTGCTTTGATCAAACCCGTAATGACATCAACCGACGGTCTTTGCGTTGCCAAAACTAAGTGAATTCCGACGGCACGAGCCATCTGTGCGAGGCGTGTGATTGATTCCTCGACCTCTTTGCCGGAAACCATCATCAAATCCGCCAATTCATCAATGATAATCACGATATACGGCAATTTCTGATGCGGATTTCCATCATCGTCAAAGTCCTTGTCGGCGTTTTTGCGTTTGACTTCTTTGTTAAATCCATCAATATTTCGCACGCCCCAACCGGCGAGTTCCTTGTAGCGTCGTTCCATTTCGCCAACCGCCCATCTCAGAGAAATTGAAGCACGTTTTGGGTCAGTAATAATCGGCGTGGCGAGATGCGGAATATCGGCATAAACGCCTAATTCAAGGCGTTTCGGGTCAACCATTATAAATTTAACTTCGTCCGGTTTTGCCTTATATAAAATCGAAACAATAAGCGTATTGACACCGACCGATTTTCCCGCTCCGGTTGCTCCGGCGATTAATAAATGCGGCATCTTTGCGAGATCGGCAACTTCGCGGTGTCCGTCAATCCGTTTGCCAAGAGCGATTGCCAGCGGTGATTCCATTTTTTTGAATTTGTCCGATTCGATCACATCCCGCAAAAATATCGTTTCGCGGTCTTCGTTCGGGACTTCGATGCCGACAAAAGCCTTGCCCGGAATGCGTTCGATGCGGATTGATTCGGCTTTTAAGGCAAGACATAAATCATCAACTAATCCGGTCACGCGGGCATATTTTACGCCCGGATCGGGCTTGAATTCATACGTCGTAACGACCGGACCTTGCCCGATATTGACAACTTTTCCGGTAACGTTAAACTCTTTGGTTTTCTGTGTCAAATTCTCGGCAGTCGCAAAAAGTTGTTCATCTTTTTGCTCGATTCGCGGCGGCGGCGGATTCAAAAATTCCGTCAGCGGCAAAATATAATCATCGTAATTTTGCGGCGGTTTCGGTTCTTTCCTTATATCTTTAATTTCATCGTCATCGTCATCATCAAGCAAATCTTCGTCGAGTTCGCCGGTTTCCTGCATCGGGCGAATCGGGATTTTTGTCGCATCGCCGATGATGTCAGTAACACCCGTCTGCGTTTGTGAACTGTTGGCAGATGCCGCTTGTGCTTTTTCCAGAACCGCTTCATCACTGTCTTGCTCAAACGTCAGCGGTGTTTCCGCTTTATTGATGATGACGGGTTTTTCCACTTCGACTTCTTCGGGCGGTTCGGCTAATTTGTCAATAATTGACGAAAACTTCTCGCCGATTAATTTTCTATCCGCTTCTTTCTCCGTCAATTCTTTTTTGGCTTCGGCAGTCAGAATTTTTGGTTTTGCGATTGTTAAGGGCAGTTTTTCATCAGAAGTAATTTCCTTTTCGTGTTCAGCTTTGGCGTTCCGATATTTCGCACTCCACTCGGTGAAACGAATCTTGAAATTTGTCCAAGCCATTTCAAAATCCTCAAAAAATGATTTATATGTAAACTTCGTGAGAAGTAAAACTGATGTCAACAAAAGCGTGATAATGATAACAATCGTGCCGACGTATCCGGTCAGATACGTTAAAATACCGGTGAACAATTCTCCCGTAATTGCCCCTTTGCTAAAAAATAATTCAAACATACTTGATGAAGATACGACAAATAAAAAGAAACCGATAACACTTCTCAGAGGAACGAATAAAATTTCCGACCGAAAGAAACGCCACCCGGCGACGGCTAGTAAAACGGGCAAAAAATATGCCGTCCAACCGATTAAACCATCAATCAAAATTCCCGCGATATTCGAGCCGATCAAGCCGATCCAATTGGTTCGCGTAAATGATGAATTGTTCAATAAACTCGGATCGGAAGGATTGTAAGTGAACAAACACAGAACCAACAAGATCCCGATTGCAAACAAAATTATGGCGATAATTTCATTGTAATACGAATTGGAAACTGATGAATTTGCGGTTGTCTTGCGAGTAGCCATCTTTTTTGTGTTGGAAGAGGTTAGAAAATTTGTTCTGCTCTATAATACACGATTTTTCGGAAAATTCTAAAGTAATTGTAATCGTTAATCGTTCGTGGCGTGTTTTGCAGATTTCAAATATCAGTTGCTCATCCTCTTTTTGAACAATAAAAATTCCTTGATAAAATCATCAATTTTACCGTCCAGAACGTTATCAACATCGGTTCGCTCGAATTTTGTCCGCGTGTCTTTGACCAACTTATAAGGCTGCAAAGTGTAGTTGCGAATCTGCGAACCGAAGGAAATATCCTGTTTGCTGTCTTCGAGTTCGGCAGTTTCGGCACGGCGTTTGTCCATTTCCTGTTCATACAAACGCGAACGCAAAACCTGCATTGCGACGGCTCGGTTTTGCAGTTGCGAACGCTGATTCTGGCAAGTTACGACAATTCCCGAAGGTTCGTGCGTAATCCGAACGGCGGAATCGGTTACGTTGACGTGCTGACCTCCCGCTCCCGAAGCACGATATGTGTCGATCCGCAAATCTTTGTCTTCTATTTCGATTTCAATGTCGTCATCAATTTCGGGAGTTACAAAAAACGATGCAAATGAAGTTTCGCGACTTCCGCCTGAATTAAACGGTGAGATTCGCACAAGCCGATGAACGCCCGCTTCGGTTGCTAATAATCCATAAGCATATTCGCCGATTACACGAAAAGTTGCCGATTTTATTCCCGCTTCGCTTCCCGGTGTTTCATCCAAAATCTCAACTTTAAAATCGTTATTTTCCGCCCAGCGAATATACATCCGCATCATCATTTCCGCCCAATCCTGTGCATCCGTTCCGCCCGCTCCGCTTTGCAAAGTGCAGATCGCATTGTTCGGATCGGTTTCGCCCGAAAGAAGTGCCGCCGTTTCCGCTTCATCAACTTCCGCTTCGAGTTTGTTTATTAAACTTTCCAATTCCTTCGCTGAAGCCGCGTCACTTTCGGCAAATTCAAACAAAACTTCCGCATCCGAAACCGCCGTTTCAAATTCGCTCTGACTCGTCAAGGCTTTTTCGATACGGCTTCGCTTTTGAACGATTTTCTGTGCTTTCTCTTGATTGTCCCAGAAATCGGGAGCAGACATTTGAGCTTCTAATTGTTTGAGTTCAGATTCTTTCGCCGGTGCGTCAAAGAAACCTCCCGAGTTGGGTAACTTTTTCCTTTATTTCGTCGTATTTTGTGCTTATTTCCGTTAATTCCATTTTGTTATATTTAATGCCGTCCGATATGAAATCGCATTCCCGTTATTGTTCCGTCAATCAAACTGATCGGACGATACATATAATAAAGTATTTTATCTTGAGGGAAAATCACGTAAGCATTATTGTCTTTTTCCCAAATCTCCGCGTGCGTTTGGCGAACGAAAATATAGCTTGCGATATACAGAAAAGCTATCAGCAAAATTGTTATCAGAAATTTTCTTTTCATTATTTGACTTCACTATCTGATTTTAAATTGTTTCTGTTCCACAAACACAAAACCAACAATCCCAAACTCACTATCGAACAAAGCCACGCAAACCATTCGCCATATTTTACATAAATAGTTTGTTCGCCATCGGACTTTGAAACTGACCAAGTTCGTGTTGCTTCGACGTAAGAATCCGCCGCGTCTAAAACTTCGCCGCGTTCGTTTATATAAGCGGTGATGCCGACATTTGTAACCCGCAAAACAGGGCGATTTGTTTCGACCGCACGAAAAACCGCACTTGCCAAATGTTGCCGCAAAACGGGCGTTTTGCCCAAATATCCGTCGTTGGTCATTTCCACCAAAACGTCTGCACCTCTGCGGACATATTCGCGTGAAAGCGATGGAAAATGCGATTCAAAACAAATCATCACGCCCGCTTTTGCATCGCCGAATGGCAAAAGATCATATTCTTCGCCCGACGAATATCTACCAACCATCGTCGGCACGATCCATTCAATTGATTCCGGTAAAGGAACTTTTTCACCGAACGGCAAAAGATAGATTTTGTCGTATTGCGTAACTTTTTCGCCTTTTTCATTTACTAAAACCGCCGAATTAAAATAACCGTATTCCCGCCGTTTATCGCGTTCCGCCGCGTTGAATAAAACCGAAACATTATTTCGTTTCGCAAAATCGTTGATAAAACCTTGGAATTCCGCATCTTCTTCATATTGAAAATTCATCGGCGATTCGGGAAAAATCACCACGACTTTCTTGTTATTATTTTCTAATTCTTGTAATGCTTTTTCTGCCAATTTAATCTGTTTTTTTCTAAGACTTCGCCACTTTTCCTGATTCAAACCACTCATCGGAACATTTGGTTGAATGGCAATTACTAAACTCTTATTTGCACTTGGAATATAATCTTTTTGTGTTGGAATAATCCTGCCAAAACTCAGTAAAAGTATTATGGGAATAAAAAACATCACTAGAGAAACCGTTACTATATTTATAATTCCTTTGTCTTTTGTGTCTCTGAAATAAAAAGGAATTGTAAAAAGAGCATTTAAATATAATATTGAATATCCGACAATAAATACTCCTCCAACCGAAGCTAGTTCCAAGAAAAATCCGCCGAATGCCTGTGAATAACCAATCGCATTCCAATTATTTCCCGTTGTGTATAGCCGCAAAAATTCCGTTGCCGTCCAGATAAAAGGTGCGGACAGAATTCCCCAATGTCCGAAGCGTTTTAGGCAAAGTGAAAAAACTCCACTGAAAAGTGCGGGGAAAAGCCCTGCGACTGAGGTTGCTCCAAACAATAACGCATAAGCGATAATCGCGGGAACTTTTGCATAAGTTATCGGAGCAAATGTCAGCCACCAACAACTGCCGAAAAAGAAAACCGTCCCGAAAATCCAGCCTGTTATAAATGATTTTGCGAAAGATTCTTTTTCCGCTTCGATGGCGATTAATAAAGGAACAAGAGCAAACCAGGCGATGAACCAAAGTTCAAAATTCGGAAAGGCGAGAACCAGCAGAATCGCGGAAGCTAACGCAAGTATCGAAGACTTGAGCGACGGCAGATTTGCTTTCACTTTTGAGAAAACTTTCATTCCTGCATTTTAACAGAAATGCGTTTTTGGTTAAATTCAAAATTCAACGCGAAGAGTCCGAAAAACTTCAGTATGTTGAAATTATCTGCTCACGCCATACTGTTTGGAAATTTCAGCAAACTAGAATTTACCGAATATCTAACCAAATTTGGTCAAATTAAACATCTTGAATGACATCGGTCAGCGTGAGCGGTCAGTTTGAATGAAATCAATCAATTTTTGTCATAAGTTTGTGCCAAAATATGTCATTTCATACTAAATTGTGGTTCAAACAAGTCAAGTTGAAAGTTTTATAAGTAATCAAACGAAAATATGATTCAAACTGATTGATAACATCAGTAAATATATGAAGCTGAATAGATATAAGGTTTAAAAGAAGGAGAGCCGAGTCTTTTCGACTCGGCTCATATAGGAAGGACAACTGAAGGAACGCTCGGAAGGTAGTCAAACGTAGTGGCATACCACGCTCGGAGAAGTGTTGGCGGCGGGTCTTGATTAACTTCATCAAGCTAGCCGTTTATAACTATTGCACTTGCCGTGCCAAAACTTCCCGGTAGGACTGTAAAAGTTTGTAAAGAACTGTGTTGCTCAACTAATATCGAAGTGTGAGCAAAATTTTAGACTCAAAAATCGTCTTTAATACTTCAAACTTCACGAGTTTTGAGCCTAAATTAAAACCAAAAGTTACACTATTTGGAACATTATTTGGAACAACGCTCAACTTGCCGCTCTAAACCCGTTGCATCGGCGTTCGCTTCTTCGATAACCAGAGCCGATGCCGCGTAATTTCTCGCCTGCAGACAATCGCCTTTCTGCAAATAGATGCGTCCGAGTAAAATATGTCCGTCAACCAGTTGATTGTTCCAGAAGAGCGAAGTTTTCAAATTACTTTCAGCGGATTCAAGTTCGCCGCGGCGAAAATAAATTTTCCCTTTCAACAAATAACTCTCCGCACTCATCGGTTCCTGGACGATGATGCGATTCAGAACCGACATCGCTTCATCATCACTTCCCGCCACATATAGTTTTTTCGCGTTCGCCAGCAAAGTTTCCGCTTCGTTCAAAGGTTTCTGAACGGATGCCACCGATCTTTCATTGACCAGTACCAGACTGACAAATTCGCGGCGTGTCGGTTGTTTGACACGCATATCAATACCGTCTAAGTTACTGCGTTTCCAAGCACTTTCAAGTTTCGCATATTTATTATCAAGTGTTAAAAACCGGCGTGCCTGATTATCTAGATCGGCAGCGGATTCGTCATTTTGCTTTTCGAGAGCCTTTGCGATCAGAAAATATGCTTCGCCGTCGGTCGGATTATTCGCCAGAACAGGACGAAATGCGTTAGCGGCATCTTTGTAACTTTCCAACAACATATACGCAAAACCGAGATTAAAACTAGGACTCGTTTCCGTATCCGCTGACTCTGAAGCCTTTTTCAAAAAACCAATACCGTCCGTTAAATATTTCGCTGATTTCTTTGAATCTTTTTTCGTCTGACGTGATGCTTCAACCGCAATCCCGCCGAGTGTGTTATAAACACTCGTTAATTTCAAATCTTCCGCCAACGGATTCAGAACCGCCAGAGCCTGTTCGTAATCTTTTTGCTGCCAATAAATTAATCCTGAATAAAAAGCTGCCTCCGCATACAAACTGTTTTCCGGCGAAATCTGCGAAAAATAAGCGATGGCATTGATATATTCTTTTTTGTTCAAATATAAATGACCGAGTTCGAGGGCGGCATCGGTGTATATTTGGTTGTCTCTTTCTCCGGCGTAAATTAAAATCGCGTTCTTAAAATAATTCGCCCGCGTTTCACCGGTCGCATCTACTGAAAGCAAGCCTTTCGTATATGCCTCGAACGCCCGCGACGGAACTTTGTTTGCCCGCTCGATAAATTCATTCAGTTTAAATGGCAGAGCTTTGTCGCGTTGATAAAGAATCTGAAACGCCAATTGTCCGTGAACCGATTGCAGATTTCCCATTGCATCGGTCAGATTTATTTCACGGATTTTGCGTGTTCCGTCAGTAAATGCTTCGCTCAAAAATCTGCCTTCGTTGACACGAATAATTTTTGCACTAACCGAGATACTCGCCGCCGCATCGTCTTTTTCCGGAATTACATTATATTTTCCCGACACGAGCAGCGTCGCTTTTCCCTCGCGGGCAAGTTTTAGAGATGTCGCCAGCGAAGGTAAATTTGTCGTCGGCATATTTAAACGCCGCTGAATAATTTTACGTTCCTGATTCGAGATCACATTCAGACTCGGCACTTTCAGAAGATCAGTCAGAGAATTCGCGATGCTCTCGCCAACCCAGTTATACTCGGCTTTATTTGAAGTATTCTCGAACGGCAGGATCATCACCGTATCGAAATTATTGCCGTTGTTCGCCGATGTTTGAGCATTGACTGCCAGAGCCGTTACTATCAAAACCAAACTCATCAAAAGTATTTTTCGCCACATATCATTATTAAACCTTTTTCCGTCAAAATAGTTCCAATTTTCCTTGCTATGATGAAAAAACTTCGATGCAAGTTACTTTATAATTATTTGCCCGATTCCGTTTAAAATAAAAAATCCGCCCGAATAAACAGGCAGATTTTAACAAACTTAGTGCAATAATCTGAAAAAAAAGTTGGTAACCGATACGGGATTTGAACCCGTGTTGCCGCCGTGAAAGGGCGGTGTCCTAGACCCCTAGACGAACCGGTCAGGCGAACGACTAGAATAACTTGCGGGTTTTTGCTTGTCAAACGCCGATTTTTGTCCCATGTCCCTTGTCCCAGA
>JBGTGO010000018.1:0-21961 GCA_041746675.1 Pyrinomonadaceae bacterium
CATCAAACGCGGCGTACGTCTGAAATCACAAAATCTCGGTGGTCATCAGGAACGTGAAAGACGTGGCGGGACGGAAAACGTACCGACCATCGTTGCGTTCGGTAAAGCGTGTGAACTGGCGAAACAAAATTTGCCGGAAAATTACGAGTATTTGAGAAATTTGCGGGATACTTTTGAAACAGGTGTTGTAGATCAGATTCCCGAAATAATTATTAACGGCGACAAAGAGTTTCGGCTGCCGAATATCTCAAATATCACTTTTAAATTTGTAGAAGGCGAAGGTCTTCTAATAAATCTCGATATGCAGGGAATTGCCGTTTCGACCGGTTCGGCGTGTTCAAGCGGTTCGCTTGAACCGTCACCGATAATTCTCGCTATCGGACAGAAGGAAGAGTTGGCACGCGGGGCGGTTCGGTTTAGTTTCGGCAAAGAAAATAACTTGGAAGATGTCAAATATATTTTGGCTATTTTGCCGAAAGCTGTTGAAAACTTACGGCGACTTTCACCGCATTACAGAATAGATAGACAATCGGTGATTTGATGCGGCAGAAAGGGAAAGGCTTAACCGAAATTTCGGTTAAGCCTTTCCCTTTCTGCTTTGCGGGAGCTTGGATTATCTCCTCAGTTGTAAGATTTCGAAATTATGTTTGTAATCTTAATCACCTAACAGCATTCCATTTTTTTGTGTTGCACCTGAAATAATAATTCCGCAGTTTGTGTTCGGTGTGTCTTTTGCTCCGTCAGCAATAATGATTCCTGTTAAACCGCTGATGATGATTCCGAAACCGCTTGCAAGAATACCGAAGTCAGGCAAGTTGTATGATCCTGTACGAGTCGATGTTTTTTCTGTTTTCTCGGCACATGGTCGGCTGTCAGCCTTTTTGTTGAAGTCAGACAATAAAACTCCGGCTTGTGCATTTTTTGCACCTAAGATGATGATTCCTGTTAGAGCGACTGTTGCGAATAATTTTTTCAAGTTGTTCATTTTTTTTCCCCTTAGTTTGTTGTGTAGTTTTCATTGAGTTCGTTTAAGTTCTCGTTTATGTACATTACAACCTGCGTGCCAAAGAAAAAACCAATGAAGAATGCATATCAAATACAACAAAACAAAGTACTTACAGTAACAAATCAATATTCTTGAAAAGTGTTACCTAAGTAACCTATTTTGTTTGAGAAAAATACTCAGTACATCAAACGGTTTTGTATCTCATAGATAAATAAGAAGTTATGTGATTACTTTGGATGTTACATAAGTATTCAATGGATACTTTGTAAACAGCATAAATTATTTATGTTTTTCTACTATGTTCGGAAATAAATTACAAAAATTATTGATGTTACGAACTATTCAATTTCTTTATGTTCAACCAGTGGGAAATTGTTGCTCAAATCTAAAAAACAAAGAGTGAACTTTAATTCTTTGATAATCCAAAAGCTCATTAGCAAATATAAAAAACTTTAGTTTCAAATACTGGACTGCCCTGATCTTCTCGAAAATGTTCGGAAGCGGCGGAAAACCGCCACACTTTTCCCGGGCGGTTTCAGTAAACTAAATTTTATTAGACTCTTTTCCGCATATTTAAGATAATTTAAAGTAAATATATGTTTAAAGAGTTTAAAAAACTGGATTTATTTAATTGACAAGTGTTATTATTATATCGGGTTAAGTTTTCACATACGCTATAAATTCCTTTCTTTATCTTCCAGATATCTAACTTATAAATAATTGAATTGTTATTTTCATTGATGAAATACCAAAAGTATCAAAAAGTATATATTGCACTAATTTGTTTGTGTGGCGGCATTGCAGCAATGTCTGCTGTATATAATTTGGAAAAAGGATTGTTTAGCTGGCAATCGTTAATGCTTATGCTGATAGGTGTGCTGGTAACCTCAAGACTCACGCTTTCCCTGCCGACATCCAACTCATACGTGAATTTTTCCGACACGATGATTTTCTTTGCTTTTTTGTATTATGGCGGGGAAACTGCTGTATTATTGGCGATCACGGAAGCAACTATCAGTTGTTTATACTTAAAATACAAAGGAGTTCCATTTCAAAAGAAGACGATTTTTTTCAATATCGGGAGCGTCTCAATAACGACTTCTGTTTCATTTCTGGTTTGGACATATCTGCCGAGTTTCGGAATTCCGCACGAATACGGGCATACGAATTATCTGATTTCGACGTTAGCTATTCTGGCAATCACTCAGTTTCTATGTATATCGATGCTAATGGCGATTATGTTTTCCTTAAAAAATGCTCAGAATGTTTTCAAGGTTTGGAGAGATGTCTGTTTTACGAGTTCGATGTCCCAAATTGTAGGAGCGGCTTCGGCGGGTGTGATTTATAGACTTTTCAACTTCGGGAGTCCATTTACGATAATAGTTTCATTTACGGTATTCGGTATCATTTATTTGAACTACCGGCAGATGATTTCAAATATAAAAACCTCGATCAATCAAGCCGAAGTAGCGGAACGTGAAAAAACCGAAGCCAATAAGCGAATTACTTTGGAAACACAGGCACACGCCGACCAGCTTAAAATTCTTCTGGAACAGGAAGAAAAGATTTCGACCGACTTGCGGCAAAGTAAAAAAGATCTTGAGTACGCCGCGTTTCACGACAAGTTGACCAATCTGCCGAATCGTAATTATTTGATCGAGAGATTAAATCTACTGCTCGAATTGGGCATCGGAGTTTCGCAAACTTACTACGTTCTGTTTCTGAATTTGAGTAGATTCAAAACAATCAACGACAGTTTGGGACATACTATTGGCGATGAGGTTTTGAAAGTCGTGGCACTACGGCTTCGCCGGGTTTTGCGGGACGAAGATACCATTGCCAGACTCGGCGGCGATGAATTTGCGATCATCTTAAATGATCTTCCATCAATCGAAACCGTTCAGAAGTTTGCCCGCAGAATTTACAAAAAACTGACAAGACCTTATGTTATTCAAGGCAATAAAATTTTCTCCGATTTGAATATCGGCATTGCACCGTTCGACAGCGAACAACTCAAACCCGAAGATGTGTTGCGGGACGCTGATATTGCGATGCACAATGCGAAGGAGAAGAAAACGAACATCGCCGTCTTCGATAAGGTCATACGCCTTGAATATCTCGAATATTTAAGACTTGAAGACGATCTGCGGTATGCGACCGAAAGAAATGAGCTCTCGATGCATTATCAACCTCTGATAAACCTCAAAGACGGTTCGCTACTCGGTTTTGAAGCATTGCTTCGCTGGCATAACGGCGAATTAGGTTTTATATCACCCGCAAAATTTATTCCGATAAGCGAAGATTCCGGCTTGATTATTCCTATCACGAGATGGATTTTGCTGGAAACTTGTGTGCAGTTACAGAATTGGAAGCAAATTTCGGATGATTATGAAGATTTGCTCATCAGCGTAAATATCTCCGGCAGACATCTGGCGATGGATAATTTGCTCGAAGATGTGCAGAATGCTTTAGAAATCTCGGGTTTATCGGCAAAATCCCTGAAGCTGGAAATTACTGAATCGACCGCGATGGAAAATGCCACCCGAACAATCGAGATTCTTAATCAGTTAAAGAAAATCGGCGTGCAAATAAGTATAGACGATTTCGGAACAGGATATTCATCACTCAGTTATCTGCATAAACTCCCTTTCGATACGCTCAAAATTGATCGTTCCTTCGTTATCAATGCCACCGAAGGCGATGAGGATTCAGAAATTCTACAGACTATCGTGTCACTAACTAAAAACCTTAAAAAGAAAGTGATCGCCGAGGGAATCGAAACTGCGGAACAATTAAAATTATTAACGGATATGGGTTGCCATTACGGACAGGGTTATTTATTCTCAAGACCACTTCCGAACAGCGATATGGAAACGATGCTCTACAAAAAAACGAACTGGATGCCGCTGTCAGATGAAGATAAAGTCGTTGCAACTCCAACTCAAAATAGTTTAAACCAAGATAATTTATCGGTGTTTTAGATGTCAAAATTTGTATTGCAATTTAATATACAAAAGAAATTTTTCAATAAACGCTCATTTGTTGTAATATAAAATAAATATTTGTAACAAGAGGTGTCCGATCAATGAGAATTCCGCAGACGATTTGTATATTTTTGCTTTTGATACTTTTCACAATAAATAATTCAGCACAAACTAAACTCGAATATCCGAAACCGAAAAAAGTGGATCAAACAGATGATTATCACGGAACAAAAGTTTCCGACCCGTATCGTTGGCTCGAAAATCCCGATTCCGTCGAATCGCAGGCGTGGATCGCGGCTCAGAATAAGGTTACGAATGCTTACTTGAATACGATTCCGCAACGTGAACAGATCAAGCAGCGGTTGACGAAACTCTGGAATTACGAAAAATATTCCGCACCTTCAAAGGAAGGCGGAAAATATTTTTATTACAAAAACAACGGTTTGCAAAATCAATTCGTTCTGTATGTTACCGATTCGATAGATGCTGCCGGTCGCATTCTGCTCGATCCGAATAAGTTTTCCGATGACGGCACGACTTCGCTCGACGGCACGGCAATTACGGATGACGGCAAAATAATTGCTTACGGCATTTCGAAATCCGGTTCGGATTGGCGGGAATATCGTTTTCGCAACATCGAAACCGGCAAGGATTTGCCCGACGTTCTCGAAGACATCAAATTCTCCGGCGTTTCGTGGACGAAGGATGGCAAAGGCGTTTTCTACAGCCGTTATCCGAAACCCGACGAAAAATCGAAACTCGAAGACGCGAATTTTAACCGCAAACTTTATTTCCACAAACTCGGCACGAAACAATCAAAGGACGTGTTAATTTACGAACGCACCGACGACAAAAAACTCGGTATTAACGGTTTCGTTACCGACGATGGAAGTTGGTTGCTGATCTATCTGAGCAAAGGCACTTCGCCGAACAATCAGATTTTTTACAAGGATTTGCGTTCGGAAAAATCGCCGATTCTGCCGTTGGTTGATAAATTCGAGAACAGCTATTCATATATAGATAACATCGGCTCAAAATTCTATTTTCAAACCGACAAAGATGCACCTTTGAGCCGTGTCGTTTCGGTAAATTTGCTCGACAAGGGAAAGGATTGGAAAGAAATAATTCCCGAAGCAAAGGAAACTTTGCAGGGCGTTTCGATGCTTAACAACCAGTTCGTGCTGAACTATCTGAAAGACGCATACACGCAGATCAAAATTTACGATATGTTCGGAAATCCGGTGCGTGATGTTGAACTTCCGGGAATCGGTTCGGCGGGCGGTTTCGGCGGCAAACGCTACGACAAAGAAACTTTTTACTCATATTCGAGTTTTAACACGCCGCCGACAATTTACCGCTACAATATGGAAACGGGCAAAAGCACCGTTTTCCGAAAAGCCGACGTTGATTTCGATTCCGCTAAATATGAAGTCAAACAGGTATTTTATCCGAGCAAAGACGGCACGAAAATCCCGATGTTTATCGTCTATAAAAAAGGAATTAAGTTGGACGGCACGAATCCGACTTTGCTTTACGGTTACGGCGGATTCAATATTTCGCTGACCCCGAATTTCAGCGTTTCACGGCTCGTCTGGCTGGAAATGGGCGGAGTTTATGCGGTCGCCAATCTTCGCGGCGGAAGTGAATACGGCGAAGAGTGGCACGAAGCGGGAACGAAATTGAAAAAACAAAACGTCTTCGACGATTTCATCGCGGCGGGCGAATTTCTAATTGAAAACAAATATACGAGTTCGGAAAAACTGGCGATTCAGGGCGGTTCGAACGGCGGTCTGTTGGTCGGTGCAGTTTTGAATCAACGCCCCGAACTTTTCGCCGCGGCACTTCCCGCCGTCGGTGTAATGGATATGCTCCGATTCCACAAGTTTACCATCGGTTGGGCGTGGACTTCCGACTACGGTTCATCGGAAAACCCCGAAGAGTTCAAGGCGATTTACGCTTATTCACCGCTTCATAACATCAAAGCGGATGCAAAATATCCCGCCGTAATGGTGACGACCGCCGACCACGACGACCGCGTTGTTCCGGCTCACAGTTTCAAATACGCCGCGACGCTGCAGGAAAAACAATCCGGCGATGCTCCGATTCTGATCCGCATCGAAACCAAAGCCGGACACGGTGCCGGCAAACCGACCTCGAAAATTATCGAAGAACAAGCCGATATTTACGGGTTCTTGATGAAAAATTTGGGAATGAAATAAGTGGAAAATGGAAAACGGAAAATATATTTCTTTCACATTTTCCATTTTCCGTTTTCCATTTTAAAAGATTTACCTCTGCGGCGGGGGAAGATGGAATTTGCAAATCTCCTTCGGTTCAGTTCCGCGTAGGAAAACCTTTGCCTGCATATCGGGGCAGTTTGCGTTTGCCCGTTTGTGCGAAACGGGACACCACATAATCGTTATCTTATCAACTGAATTCAATCCCGAATTTTGTTTTTCACTGCCCTTCTGTTCGCCCGCCTGTTCCCAAGTCGTGAATGGAGTCGGCGTTGCTTTTGGTTTGGTGGATTCCTCAACATCAATTTCCATCGGCGTTTCCTTCACCGGCAGCAGCAGCATTTTGTTCGGAACACTGCCGCGTATAAAAAGTTCGGCTCGGCGAAATTCGCTTGGAATGTTTGTGATATAAAGTTCCGCTGCGTCCTGCATTATATTGCCCGAATTTATATCGACGGGATTATTTTTGTCCGGTGTTTTTTCCGGCGAACCGGTGTCTGTTTTTTCAGTATCGTTCAAATCTCGAATGACCGTGCCGTTGCGGATGTCAATTTCCGCCCGCTGAATCGTCGCAGGCATTTCCCAGTCGCCGTTCCATTCCGGGTGCAGATTTAGAGCATCACGCATAAATTCCGCCCAGATCGGCATAGCCGAATCCGAACCTTTCAAGTTCAAATTCGAGCCGTCGTCGAATCCGACATAAACAATCGTTACCAATTCCGGCGTAAATCCGGCGAACCAACCGTCGCGTGAAGTTCCCGTTTTTCCGGCGTATCCGCGTTTTCCTTCGACATTCTTAAAACCCCACGCTCTGATTTCCGCCGCTGTTCCGCGATTCAAAACGTCCTTCATCATATCGTTCATCACATAAGCGACATCGGGACGCAATACGTTTTTCTTTTCACCGACGGGTGAGGCGATAGTTTTACCGTCGCCGGTCGTTACGCGGTTGATCGCAATCTGTGAAACCGCGTCGCCGAGATTTGCAAACATCGTGTAGGCTTCCGCCATTTGCAGCGGTGTCGCTTCCGCCGTGCCGAGTGCCATTGAAGGATAAGCCTTTTCGATTTTCGGCAAACCCGCCCGATGTGCCAGATTCATAACCTTGCCGATATTCAACTGCATTGCCAGATCAACCGTAATTACGTTCTTACTTTTGACCAGAGCATCCCGCAGAGTGATGTCCTGATTCGAGAAAAAATCACCGTAGTTATTGGGCGAATATGAATCCTGATTAAACAAAAAAACCTTTTTCTCGTCCTTGAAAATTGTCGCCGGCGTAATAACCCGCGTGTTTGAATCGTAAGCCGTGTTGATCGCCGTTGCATAAACGAACGGCTTGAAGACCGAGCCGGGTTGCCGCATCGCACCGGTTGCCCGATTAAATTGATTTTCGAGAAAGTTTTTCCCGCCGACCATCGCCACGATCTCGCCGGTTTTCGGTCTGATCGAAACAAGTGCGGCGTTAAGATTTCCGCGTCTGTCTTTTTTGTAATATTTCTCCAGTTTTGCCAACCTTTTATTGACGGTTTTATATGCAAGTTCCTGCAAATCGGGATCAATCGTCGTGTAAACCCGCAGATGCTGAAGTGCTTCGGGGTCAGTTACGACCTTCGGTAATTGTTCGATAGCATACTGCGAAAAATACGGCATCCCGAGCAAATCCTTCTTGCTGACCTTCTCTTTTAATTCAAGTTCGGTCTCCTTCGCGTCCTTTGCTTTATTGTAGGAAACTGCTTTCGTTTCGACCATTGAATCTAAAACTTGATTACGTCTTTGCTTAGTTTTTTCAGGATTTTTGAACGGATTGTAACGATTCGGACTGCGGATAATTCCGGCAATAAACGCGGATTCGGCAAGCGTCAGAGCCGAAACATCTTTGTCGAAATAAATATTCGCCGCTTCGCCGACTCCGTAAATCGAAACGCCCTGACTTTGACCTAAATAAATTTGATTGGCGTAAAGCGTGAAAATTTCCTCTTTAGACAAGCGTGTTTCCAAAATCAGCGACATATACGCTTCTTTCGCCTTGCGTTCGTAACTTCTTTCGGGCGTGAGCAGAAGGTTTTTAATAAGCTGCTGCGTGATTGAAGAACCGCCTTGATTTTCAAGGCTCGAACCTACATTTTCGCCGTCATAACGCCGCCATAACGCCCTCGCAATTCCGCGAAAGTTTACGCCGTAATGTTCAAAAAATGCTCTGTCTTCCGTAACCGTAATTGCGTCAACGAGTTGCGGCGGTAAATCTTTAAATGTAACAACCTTTCTGCGTCCATCACCTTCGGCGGCAATCGAACTTAAAAGTTCCGGTTCAAGCGGCGTTTTGCTCAAATCTTCTTCGGAATCAGTATCAATGATCGAAGCGACCGCTTCAATTTTTTCTTTCGTATCGAATTTTACGGATAAATTTCGATAATCCCGTTTTCCATCAATAATTGCCGTATTTCCCGGCTCGATTAAAATTTCGTTTTCGGCAACTTCATAACGGCTTCGCAGCGGATCGGCTTTGCGTTCTTTTTTGACATAACCCGCCGTTTTCAGATATTCGACCAAATCATCCTGCGTGATTTTCTCGCCCTTCCGCAGCGTTTTCGGTGCGGAATAAATTCCCGATGAGCGTGTAAAAATTTCGCCCGAGAGTAAAACGTTGATTCTGTCCGAATACTCGAACCAAAAATATGTCCCGGTCAGAAACACGCCCAGAAGTAAAAGTAAGACGACACCGAATGTCAGCGGATTAAAAATTAAACGCAGCAAACGCCGAAAAAGTCCCGGTTTTTGCTGTTTGAATGCTTTAACGGGCGGACGCGGCGGGCGGCGGAATTTTGGTGAACGTCGGATTTTAGCTGTTTGAGCCTTATTTTTTATAAGTTCTGCCATTTATAATTTTTATGATTTGTGTCGAAAGCGAAAAGTTGCAAACGGATTGTTCTGAGAGAAATCTGCAATTCGGTTGATTCCGTCTTAAATCTTATAAGTTTACGGCTCATTCTGTCCAGCAAAATTTTATAAATGAAAGGTTTTCCTGTAAAGACGTAACGCCATCCGTCCCGGTGGCAGTCGCGGCGTGCGTTACTTTCTTGTAAATCGCTTGTTTTCAACAATTCTCATTTTATCGGAAAACATTCTTGTAAACAGTTGCTATTCTTTTTTAACTCCTATAAATTTGTCTTTTAAATAAGGATGTTTTCAAATCGCAACCGCCGTCCGGTTTTGTTTGCTAATGAGTATAATTTCAACAGTTTCAACACTTTCGCCGAAGATCAAACGCAAACTCGTCTATGCGACTCTGGCAATCACGACGACGATTCTGATCGGAACATTCGGTTTTCACTACCTTGAAAATCTGAGTTTTCGTGAAAGCATATATTTATCAACGGCAACGGTAACGACGGTCGGTTACGGCGATATTGTTCCGAAAACTCCGAACGGACAAGCATTCACGACGGTTTTTATGGTCATCGGAGTCGGCACGGTTTTATATGCATTATCGGTTTTGGCTCAGGCATTTATTCAGTCGGAAGTTATCGGGGCGTTGGGAATTCGCCGCCGCACAAAAGAAATGGAAAATTTAGAAGATCATTATATTGTCTGCGGTGCGGGTCGCGTCGGAAAGAGAATCATCGTTTCGCTGCGAAAAGAAAATACGCCGTTCGTCGTAATTGAACGCAACGAAGATAAACTTGCGAATCTCGAATTCAGCGGCAAGGAATTCGCGTTGGTCGCCGATGCAACTCTTGATAAAAACCTGCGAACCGCCGGAGTTCAGAAAGCAAAAGGACTCGTAACTTGTCTGGCGGACGATGCGGCGAATGTTTACGTTGTTTTAACCGCTCGAAATTTGAATCAAAATCTGCATATCGTATCGCGTGCGGTCGAAGAACAAGCTGAACCGAAACTGATTCAAGCCGGAGCGAACCGCGTCGTGTCGCCTTTGATTATCGGCAGTATGAGTATGTCGCGGGCGTTGCTGAAACCGGCGATTGCCGATTTTATGGAATCAATCGTCGCCGAACATCTCGACCTTGTGTTCGAGGAAATCATTATCGGCAACCGTTCGCCGTATGCCGGAAAAATGCTCAAAGACACGAACATCAGTAACGAATTGAATTTATTGATTGTCGCCATCCGGCAGAACAACGGTTTAATGACTTTTAATCCGTTAGCAACGACGCAGATTCTCAACGGCGATTTACTGATCGTCGTCGGAAATGCCGAAAATATGCAAAAACTTATCGAAACGCAAAAATAAAATACGAGATTCAAGATTTAAGATTTAAGATTGGAAGTATGAAAGTTTTGGTTACAGGCGGAAGCGGTTTTTTGGGAACTCACGTTCGTAAGTTCTTCGATGCGGACGATTTTTCGCGGCGTTCGGGGTTTGATCTGTTGAGTCTGCAAAATGTGCAGACCGCCGAAGATTATGATGTCGTCATTCATCTCGCCGCACTGCTCGACAAATCGCCCGAATCCGATGAGGATGTTTTTCTGCAAAATGTCGAAGGCACTCTCAATCTTCTGCGGAATATCAAGGAAAACGCCGTGTTTATATATGCTTCGTCAAAAGATGTTTACGGCAGATTCGCCGACAACTTTGGCAAAGTTCCCGAAACTTGCCCGACAATTTACGCGGGACAATCCGCTCTCGAATGGTCGAAGTTGATAGCCGAAAAATATGTTTCTTTCTATGCGAATAAGAATAAATTCCGTTCGTGCATCTTCCGTATGTCAACGATTTACGCTCCGATGTCTTCGGGAAACACGCCGAATTTCGTTACACATTACGCTGATTGCTTCAACACCGGCGACGCGATCAGACTTCCCGCCGGCGGCAAACCCGTCAGAGATATTCTGCACGTCGAAGATTTTTCAAAGGCGTGCCGGGCATTCATTGATTCAGTCATTCGCCACGGACTTTATAATATCGGCGGCGGCAGTAAAAATGCTCTGAGTTTGCGTGATTTGGTCGAAAAAATGGAAGAAGTTTCCGGCTTGCAAACGACGATTGACGTTGAAACACCGCTTCCGAATCCGGTTCCGATGAATTATGTAACCGACCTCGATTTAATTCAGCAGGAACTCGACTGGAAACCTGAAATCAGCATTGAAGACGGACTCAGAACATTGTTCATTTAACATTTTTCAAATCTATTTCCTGCTAAATAATAAATGAAAATAGTTATCCGTGGCACAAATTGGATCGGTGATGCGGTGATGACGATTCCGGCGATGCGTCAAATGCGGCGGATTTTTCCCGATTCGCATATTTCCCTGCATACGCGGAGTTGGGCGGAAGGAATTTTTCGGGATGCGGAATTTGTTGACGAAATTTTGACGTTTGAAAAAGAATCGAGTTCTCTGCGAACGATCAAAAAACAGGCAAAAGTTTGGCGTGAAAAAGATTTTGATCTGTGTCTTCTTTTTACAAATTCATTTCAGACAGCACTTTTATCGAAATTGGGAAAAGCGAAAAAGCGTTTCGGCTACAAGAACGAAGGACGCGGTTTTTTGCTGACGAACGCTTTTACAAAACCCGTCTGGAAAAATGAGAAACACGAAGTTTTTTATTATTTGAATTTAGTTGCGGAAGTTGAAAAGGTATATTTCGGAACGCAGACGGTTTTAGATAATGAACCGAAATTCGAGCTGCAAGTTTCGTCAGAACGAAGATCGAACGCCCGCAAAATGCTGTCTGAAAATGGCGTTGACACGGTAAAAAAAACAATCGCCCTCGGTGTCGGTTCGACGAATTCACGGGCAAAACGTTGGCAGACGGAAAGTTTTGCGAAACTAAATGATCTCCTGCAAATCGAACTTGACGCAAATGTGGTTTTAATCGGTTCGGCGGATGAGTCTGATATTTCAAACGAAGTTTTCGGCAAATCAAATAGCAAACCGATAATTCTGACGGGCAAAACTTCCCTCGCCGAGGTTACGGCAATTTTAACCGAAATTGATTTGTTGGTTTCAAACGATATGGGTTTGGCTCACGTTTCGGCGGCAGTCGGAACGAAAACTCTGACGATCTTCGGTCCGACAAATCCGCTGACGACAAAACCCTGGAACGCCGCGATCATCCGCCGCGAAGATGTCGAATGTTCGCCGTGTATGCTGCGGGATTGTCCGATAGATCACCGGTGTATGACGTGGATTTCGCCGGAGGATGTTTTTGAAAATGTCAGGCGTTTGTCGGCGATGCAATAGAATATGTTAATTCGGTTGTGATAAGATGTGTTAATTTTTTGGACTGTTTTTGGACAGCGGGCATCTTGCCCGCAAGTATTTTCTATTCCAAATCAACTTATAAATCCAACGCTTGCGGGCAGGATGCCCGCTGTCCGGTTGTTGAACAGTTCGTTGGAAAACTTAGTAAATCTATATGAAACAAAAAGCAATTTTTTTAGATCGTGACGGAACGGTGATCGAGGAAGTTAATTTTCTTGCGACCGTTGCGGAAACTCATTTGTTTTCATATACCATCGAGGCTTTGAAACTATTTAAAGAGGCGGGATTCTTATTGTTTATCACGACGAATCAATCGGGAATAGCCCGCGGATATTTCGATGCGACGGCGGTTAATGCGATTCACGCAAAGATTCAGAATGAACTGAAGGCAAACGATCTGAAAATCGAATCGTTTCATTTTTGCCCGCATCTGCCGCACGCGGGCTGCAAATGCCGCAAGCCGAATACGGGAATGCTTGAGCAGGCGTGTGCGAATTTCGATATTGATCTGAGCGAAAGCTGGATGATCGGCGACAAAAAGCTTGATGTCGAAATGGGTTTTAACGCCGGCACGAAAACGGCACTCGTCAAAACGGGTTACGGCAAAGAGCATCAAAGCGAACTGACACGAAAGCCGGATGTCATTGCCGAGAATTTGTTAGAAGCAGCAGAAAACGTCGTACGTTTTGCGTAATTCGTTTTACTTTTTTTCGACGAAACACTCAAAACACTTTGAGCTGATGAACTACGAATCACGCATCACACAAAACTTATTAAGAGCTGCGTCCAAAATCATCGTCGAGCCGCACGATGTCGTCTTCGCCGAAGTATTCACCGGTTTGGGTTTCGATAAAAACGAGCAAATCGTCTTCGGGATTTTCGACGCGATGAGCCGTTCCGACGGGAATATCAACCGATTCGCCTTTTTTTACTAGATTTTCAACACCGTTTAATGTTACTTTAGCTATGCCGCGAACGACGAACCAATGCTCGGAACGGTGAGCGTGTTTCTGGTAACTCAGACGCTTTTTCGGCAAAACTTCAAGTCTTTTAACTTTAAAATCTTCGCCTTCGTCCAAAACGTAATAGCTTCCCCAAGGACGATGGTCAATTTCATATTTCATATATTTTTAGTAAGTTTCAATTGTCTGTTTATTTAAAATCTTAAATAATAAATCTCTGTTCTTCAAGATGAATACCACAAAATATCTGCCAAGCAATCCGAGTATGACACAAAAACTTCAGACGCTCATCATCGGGCGTTTGCTGACCGTGTTTTTGATTTTGCTTGGAAGTTGGGCTTGGAATAACGGAAAGTTCGAGTTTTCGTATGAAAAATTTCCGCAGGGTTTGTTTCTTGTATTCCTGATCGCGGTCGGTCTGACCATCGTTTATTTTTTTATTCTTCGTTTTAATGACGATTATAAGTGGCAGATTCGGCTGCAATTTGTTCTCGATTCGATTCTCGTAACGTGGCTGGTCTGGCGAACGGGCGATGTTACTTCGCCGTATCTGACGCTTTATATAATACTGATTAGCGTGACGAGTATTTTTATGAGCGGACGCGACACGCTTGGCATTGCAGTTTTTTGCGTGTTTCTTTTTTCTCTGCTAACGGGTTTAGCAACCTTCGATGTTATCAGTTCATACGGGAAAACTCTCGAATTTTCGCAAAAACTGCAAATCGTCGGGATTCAGAACGCCGCATTTTTAATGGTCGGATTGCTGTCGGCTCATCTTGCCGGAAAATATGCGTCGGGTGAAAAACTTCGGGAAACAACGAAAACTCTGGCTAATCTACAGGTTCTTCACGAAAGAATCGTCGAATCAATCGGTTCGGGTTTGATTACAATTGACAAGGACGGAATAATTTATACATTTAACAAAATGGCGGAAGACATTACCGGATTTTCCGCGAAGGATGTCAATGGAACATCGGTATATTCTTTGCTCGGCGACATCGGACGCGAGATCGGCGATTCGCTCAAAGCAAGTGAAAACAACGAGATTCAGCCGCGTTACGAGATTGGTTTTCAAACACCGGAAGGTTTTGTCGTGCAACTCGGTTACGGAATTTCGCCGCTGTTTGCCGAAGACGGTGAAAAAACCGGATTGATTATCACTTTTCAGGATTTAACCGATATTCGTTCGATGGAAGAAAGCGTCCGTCGCAAAGATCGTCTGGCGGCAGTTGGCAGAGTTGCGGCGGGACTTGCTCACGAGATCCGCAATCCGCTCGGAGCGATGCGTGGAGCAATTCAGGTTTTGGAAAGCAAAACCGAAAAAGAAACGGCACAGGCGAATCTGATGGAAATAATTCTGCGTGAATCGGATCGGCTGAATCAGATCATCACAAATTTTTTGAATTACGCCCGTCCGCGTGTCAGCAATTTTTCCGATGTGGACATCAATGAAGCGATTAACGACACGTTTACGCTTCTGCAGCACAGTCCCGACGTTCAGCCGAATCATCTGCTCGAAGCCGATTTGCCGGAAACTTCCGTAATTATTTCGGCGGATGTTTCACAGCTCAAACAGGTTTTTTGGAATTTATCGAGAAATTCGATTCAGGCGATGGGAAACGGCGGGAATTTGACGGTCAAACTGCGGCGTTTGAAAAATATCAACCGCATCCGCATCACGATTTCCGACACCGGACGCGGAATGAGCGGCAAACAGGTTGAACAGCTTTTTGAACCGTTTTCCGAATCTACAACGGGCGGCACGGGTTTGGGACTTTCGATTGTTTATCAAATCATCCGCGACCACAACGGCACGATCAATATCAGCAGTAAGGAAAACGAGGGAACGAAAATCACGCTTGAATTCCCGACCGATTACGCGAGAAAGGTTTCGCCGGAAGAAATTAAAGAAGCGGAATATCAACTTTCAGGATCAAAACTCGAATCGCTTCTGAATATTCAAAATGAACAAAAAAATAGTTCTTCTTGAAATTTCCGGTGCATTTTTGTCAGAATAGTAATGGCAAATTAACTTTTCAGAAGTCGCCTGAAACTCTCAAATTGAAATCTGAATTTTAAGAACATAACGCGGATTACGCGGGTTTACGCGGATTTTTTGATAAATATCTGCGGAAATCGGTATAATTATAAATCGCTCCAAATTGTTTCAATTCTTTCAACACCGACAAATAATCAAATAAAATGGCAAATATAATAATCGTTGACGACGAACTGAGTTACAGAGAACTATTAAGTCTTGTTTTTGAAAGCGACGAGAATAAAATCCGCGTCGGAAAAAATGGGCGTGAAGCAATTGTTTTATTAAATGAGGAACCCGCTGACGTAATTATTTCCGACGTGCGGATGCCTGATATGGACGGCATTTCACTCTTACGCGAAGCACGCGAGATGCTGCCGGACATCGGCGTTATATTAATGACCGCGTTTGCCACCGTTGACAATGCCCGCGATGCGTTCATTCTCGGTGCGGACGATTTTATTCAAAAACCGTTCGATGTCGAAGAACTGAAACTGATCGTTAAAAAAACGCTTGAAAAACAGGAACTCGTCAATGAGAATCGGGCGTTTAAAAGAGCTCAGAGGGAAAAAGGCAGTGTTAAAAACATCGTCGGAAGTTCCAATAAGATGGAAGCGATCTTTCAGATGATCGAAACGGTGGCGGAAGTACAGTCAACGATTTTGGTTACGGGCGAATCAGGAACGGGAAAGGAATTGGTTGCCCGTGCGATTCACGATTTGAGTCCGCGTGCCGAAAAGCCTTTTATTTCGATCAACTGCGGAGCATTTACCGAAACTTTGCTCGAATCGGAATTGTTCGGCTATAAGAAAGGAGCGTTCACGGGTGCGAATACCGACCGCAAAGGATTGTTTGAAGCCGCCAGTTCGGGAACGATCTTTCTCGACGAAATCGGCGAGATGTCAACTTCGATGCAGGTTAAACTCTTGCGTGTATTACAGGAAAAAAAAGTGCGTCCGGTCGGAGCTCACGAGGAAATTTCGTTCGACACAAGAGTTATCGCCGCGACGAATCGCAACCTGAAAGAAATGACCGAGGATGGCAGTTTTCGTGAAGATTTATTTTATCGAGTTTCCGTGATTCCGATCTCAATTCCACCGTTGCGTGAGAGAAAAGAAGATATTCCCGATTTGGCGGAGCATTTTATCAAAAAATTCTGCGAACAAACGGGTAAGGACGTTTCGATTGCCGACGCGACGATGCAGATGCTTGAAAAATATGCGTGGCACGGTAACGTCCGCGAACTCGAACATACGATTGAAAGGGCGGTCGCGTTGGAGCGAGAAAGCCAAATTCAACCCGAACGACTTCCCGATCACATCACGAATTACAATCCAACCCGCATAAAAGCCGAGTTTGATCTGCCCGACAAAGGAATCAACCTCGCCAGTCACCTCGGCAACTTGGAAAAAACTTACGTCGTCGAAGCCCTCCAGAGATCGGGCGGAAATCAAACCAAAGCCGCCGATTTACTGCAAATGCCCGTTCGTTCATTACGCCATTTACTCGACAAACACAGCATCCGCACACTTTCCGCTCAAATGCGTTCAGATAACTGATAAGTGATAGGTGATAACTGATAATATTTATAAAGCTATCAGATAGTTGCCGGCTATCAGTTATCACTTATGCTGACAAATTCTGTCACCGCATCCTAACAAAAAATCGTTTTTTGCCACTTTTTATCATTACTCAAACTAACCGAAACAAACCCGCAGAAACCACCAAACTACTGTATTTAATAGCTTTCACAAACTTTTTAATTGCAAATTCACTTTTGGCACGGCTCTTGTATCTATACCAACCGAGCCTGAACAAATTAGGCAGTAAAAAATAAATAAATTAAAAATTTTGGAGATTGTAAAATAAAATGAATAAGAATCAAAAAGGTTTCTCGTTAATCGAATTGTTAATCGTCGTCGTCATCATCGGTATCATTGCCGCCATCGCTATTCCTAACCTGCTTGCCGCACGTCGTTCGGCTAATGAAGGTTCAGCTGTTTCCGCATTACGTAATCTGCACGGTGCAGAAGTTACTTATGCTTCGTCAGCAGGAAACGGTACCTATACGGACTTTGCCGGATTACAAGGTGCCGGTTTAATCGACAGCACATTAGGTGCTGCGGGTGCTGCTACTCCGACCGCCAAAAGTGGTTACAAATTCACAACAACGGCAGTAGCTCCGGTTGCGGCTTCGGGACAACCGGCGTTATTCGCAATCGAAGCAACTCCTAGCGTAGCAACCGGCGTTACCGCAACCGGAACACGTTTCTTCGGTATCGGTACTGACGGTGTAATTTATACCGGAACCGCAGCGTTTACAACAGCTAACGGTGTAGTTTCCGGCGGTGGAACAAGTAAAGTATTAAATAACTAATCCTTATTTGAAACTTAGTCAACACTTAATTAAAAAAGGAGATGAAACCAAATTCATCTCCTTTTTTATCTTGCATTCAGCAATTAAACGGATTATCAAAGCAAATGCGTCGATGTGAAAAATTATGTCTAAGACCGGAAATTCTCTTATGACGACCAACAATTTGAAATGGTTCACCGTTGCCTGGACGTTCGTTATCATTCTGCCGCTGATATATTTTCCCGGTTCTTCGCTTCTGACCGGGCATCCGTGGAAGGTCGAACTCGGTATATCCTTACTTCTACTCCCACTGACGATATTTCTTCATAACTTTTTAAAACAGCAGAGCGAACAAATCGTTTTTTCCAACTCATTTCAAAACGGCATCATTATTCCCTGTGTGTTATTCACGATTTGGAGCGGACTTTCGATGTTTTGGGCAAGTTCGGTTTTGTCCGTGATGCACCATACAATGGTTTGGTGCGTATATTTGATTTGCTTCATCTTTCTGTGTTCGGTCATCTCTTGCAAAAGAATTCTCAAACATCATCTGTTAGTGTTGAGTACAATAGTTACGATCATCGCATTTTTAAGCATTATCGAATTTTTATTCTCCGGTAAAATAGGTAATGTTTTTGGTTTTCGATACAGCCGCTACACCGAGATTTTTGCGGCAATCATTCCTCTGATAACTGCTTTTGTTATCAGAACGAAAGGCAAATATCATATTTTGTCCTGTCTGGCATTAGGCATTCTCTGGCTATCAATTCTATTTGTCGGCAACCGAACATCGCTGTTAGCCGTTGTCCTAACTACGTCGGTATTTTTATTGGTTAGATTTTTGCTGACAAAAAACACTTTTGAAAAGAAACGTCTGGCTGTTTCCGCTTCCATTTTCATAGGTATATTTATTTTCCTGCAACTTCCCTTTGTAAATACTCTGACTGAAAATGACGGCACAATGTCAAAGATTAAAGTCCACAGCAAAATTAGTACAAGCAATAGTATTTCACAAAATGTCAGACTACTTTACTACAGTGTCGGATGGGAAATGTGGTCGGATAATTATCTGAAAGGTGTCGGAGCGGATAATTTCGGAATCAATTTTAACCGGTACAGAGCAGTTTATTCTGCTAAGGGTCAGAATAATGTATTACTCAATCATCAGGAAGAATTGACGGCAGAAAGAACTCACAATGAATACCTTCAGATACTTACCGAACTCGGTTTGGTCGGTGGATTGTTATTTTTGTCGATCCTGATCGGAATTTTTAAACTTGGCATTTACGTGCCGTTCAAAAGTAAAAAAGTGCGTTCCGATATTTTAACTCAAGCCGCCATCGCCGGAGTTTTCGCATTTTTGATCAGTTCACTGTTTGGTTCGTATTCGTTCAGGTTGATGCAAAATGGATTAGTTTTCTTTTTTTTGGTGGCGATAATTCTGCGAAAACATATCAAAATTATTGATAAACCGGACTACCTCAAAAAAATTCCCGCACTGAATTTTCAACTTCTATCGCTCGCTTTATCTCTAACTGTCTGCTTGGCGTTGACGCTGTTCTCTGTTTCCAAGGCAGCCGGTCAATTTCTGACTTATCAAGCGGAACACACTCGAAATGCCGAGAACTCGAAGACTCTGCTGAAGCAGGCAACTATCTTTGATCCTGACAACGCGGCAGCGTATTTCCTACACGGATTTGTAAATCTGAATGAGAAAAATTATTCCGAAGCAGCCGTTTATTTTGATAAATCGATCAATCACGGCTTGAACAGTTCGGTAGATTATTCTTATCTGATGTCGGCACAAATACTCAACAACGATTTAGATGCCGCCGAACGAACGGCTTTGAAAAATGTCGAAATTTTCCCGTATTCGGTATTTGCCCGAACCCGATATGCCGCTGTTTTGAAAACGCGGAATAAATTAAAAGAGTCGAACGAACAGTTAGCTTTGGCTCACCGAATCAATACCGACGAAGCAAAAACCTGGTGGTTACTATTGACCAAAGGTGCTAGAATAACGGGGGCGAAGTCGGTGACAGATGCGGGTGTTTTGAAATTATACGATCTTCTTCCACAAGAAGGAATACACGCATTTTTGGTCGAAAGAGAAACTCTCCATCCTGAAGAGAAAGTTCAATTCAAGTTTAATAAATAATCGATGTTCAATACCGTCTTTCAGAGTCAAAAGTCTGATTATGGATTATAATTACGAAAGGAATTCAACTTTGAAGAAAATCACAGCTATTGCAAAAAACACATTTCGTGAAGCCGTCCGCGACCGGGTGCTTTATAATTTGGTTGTTTTCGTTTTGCTGATTACGGCAAGTGCGGTTTTTCTTGGCGAACTGACCGCCGGACAGGAAGCCCGGACAATCGTTAATCTCGGTTTGTCGGCGATGCTTCTGTTCGGTGTTTTTATCTCGATTTTCGTCGGTGTCGGACTTGTTTCAAAGGAAATCGAAAAACGCACACTTTATGCAATTTTCTCAAAACCCGTCGGACGCGGTGAGTTTCTCGTCGGTAAATATCTCGGTTTGTGCCTGACTTTATTGGTCAATGTTTTGATTATGGGCATCGGCGTTTCGCTCGCACTACTCTACGTCGGCGGCGAAAATCTAGCGGTTTCAATCTGGGGAACTATCTTTCTAATATTTCTGCAACTCGCTATTTTGACGGCGGTAGCAATACTTTTTTCGTCATTCTCATCGCCCGCTCTGTCCGCTCTGCTGACGTTTCTGGTCTTCGTTATCGGACATTTTTCCGCATCACTAAAAGAATTTGCCGAGAATCTCGCTTCGCCGCTTGCCGTTTATTTTTTCGATCCAATTTATTATATTCTGCCAAACTTTTCACACCTGAATTTTATGACAAACGCTTCCCACGGCGATTCTCCGTCCGTTTCAATTATTTTCGGCGGAGTTTTTTATGCGGTAATTTATATCGCCGTTTTGTTAGCTATCACGATTTTGATTTTTAATCGTCGAAACTTAAAATAGTTCGATAAATTTCAAAAAGTTTCAAACCGAATTTTATGCAGAACAAAATCTCAAAAATTTATCTTCCGCTAGCCGTTATAATTTTAGGATTTGCGGCGGTTATTGGTTTGAGCAAGTTTCTGGAGAAAAATATTTCCGCAACTCCCGAAAGTTATGCTGATTCGGATTTATCTCTGCAGGGCGAAAAGCTGAAAGGTTATGCGTTTGGAGCGGAAGGTTTGATTGCCGATTGGTATTGGATTCGTTCGCTGCAATATATCGGAAATAAAGTTCAAAATAACAAAGATAAGGCATTTAACATCGAAGATATGACGGCTCTCGATCCGCGTCTGTTGTATCCGCTGCTCGATAATGCGACATCACTCGATCCGCAATTCGATGCCGCATATTCTTACGGTGCCATCGTTCTTCCGGCGATTAATAAACAGGAAGCGATAAAATTAGTCGAAAAAGGAATTGAGAATAATCCTGAAAAATGGCGGTTTTATCAGCATTTAGGTTACATTTATTGGAAAATAGAAAACTTCGAAAAAGCTGCTGTAATGTATGAGAAGGGTTCGCAACTGCAGGATTCACCGCCATATATGAAAATGATGACGGCAAATATGAAGTCGAACGGCGGCAGCCGGCAGACGGCTCGTGCGATGTATGAAAATATGTATAATGATGCGACAGATCCGCAGATTAAGGAATCCGCCGCATTGCGAATCCTGCAGATCGAATCGCTTGATGAACGCGATGCGATACAACAAGTTTTAGATTCTTATCGACAAAAAAACTCCACGTGTCCGGTAAGTTGGAAGGAAATCTTCCCTTTGCTGAAAAACATCAAACTTGAGAATAATAAGTTACTACGTTTTGATTCCTCAAATTCTCCGATTGACCCGACCGATATTGCTTATCAACTTTTCAAAAAAGACGGCATTTGCAAAATTACATTGAATTATTCGGAAAGTAAGATACCTGCCAATTAAACAATAATTTAAACGAAAAACTATGAATTATATTGTCGAAATTGAAAATTTATCAAAGGATTATGAAAAAGGATTTTGGAAAAAGAAGAAAATCCGGGCGTTGGACGGCTTGAATTTAAAAGTTGAAGGCGGACAGATTTTTGGATTTTTGGGCGGAAACGGTGCGGGAAAATCAACGAC
>JBGTGO010000019.1:0-93801 GCA_041746675.1 Pyrinomonadaceae bacterium
AACGCCGGATGACAATGGTTCGCCGATCACATCCTACAAGGTTTATCGCGGACTTCCGGGAGGAAGTGAGCAGATGATCGCGGAAGTGAGTGGATCGGAGAACAGTTTTATTGACAGACGGTTTGGAAGTCAGAACAATCGCGGAATTTATTATCGCGTCACAGCGACGAACCAATTCGGTGAGAGTCCGCGGGATGTCAAGTTCTATGCAAAGGACGGAATTAGAACAAAAGCCAACAAAAATGCTACTGAGGGCAGAGGTTTAGGTGAATAATTTCGCTTGATTTAAAAGTGGAGGGATGGAGAACCTACTCTATCCCTTCGCTTTGCTAAATTTATATAATTAAATTTAGCAAAGCGAATTTTAACAAACAGGAAATAGAAGGTTAGAGGAGACAATAAATGAGAAAGATTAACAATTTGGAAAAAGCCCTGCCGACCGGAGTCAAGCCCTGGTTGCAACGCAGTTTAATGTTCTGCGGGCTATTTATGATGATGTGTATTGCCGCACCGTTGGCAATTCAGGCGGCATCTTTTACGGTATCAACTACCACTGATTCAGGGACGGGAAGTTTGCGTCAGGCGATTCTTGATGCGAACGGTGCGACCGGACCTCACACAATTACAATAACCGTTCCGGGAACCGTCGTGTTATTAACACCGCTTCCGGCAATCACTCAATCGGTTGCAATTTCAACAACGTCGGGACAACCGGATTATGAATTGAACGGTTCAATGACACAGGGAACGGGAAATGCTTCAATCGGTATTTATTTGCGAGCCGGCAGTAGTTCGGTTCGCGGACTGGTAATCAACCGATTCGGTGAAGCCGGTATTCGGATGGACACGGATGGGACAGGTATTGATAACGGCAATACGATTGCGGGTAATCGCATCGGAACAAATGTTGCCGGAACAGCCGCCTCTGCTAACTTAAATCGCGGTATTTTAATAGTCGGCACGACCGGACACACCATCGGCGGAAGCACGACGGCTGACCGCAACCTTATCTCAGGAAACTCAGGTCGCGGTATTGATATAAATGCCGGTGGAAATGCACTGGTTACCGGAAACTATGTTGGAACTAACGCCGCCGGAACAGGCGATTTAGGTAATTTTTCACACGGTATTCAAATTGTTAATTCTTCAGGAAGCACCATCGGCGGCGGAACACCCGCAACCCGGAACGTAATTTCCGGAAATGATGGAAGCGGTATTACGATCATTGGTGATCTCGGAACACCGGCTTCAAATAATATTGTTCAGGGAAACTACATCGGTGTAACCTCGGGTGGAAATGCGGATCTCGGAAACAACGGAAGCGGAGTTTTAATTCAAGGTTCGAGCAACACTATCGGTGGTACAACTGCCGCACTCGGTAATGTAATTTCGACAAATGCGGGTAACGGTGTGAGCATAAACTCAAGTTTAGCAACCGGCAATACGATCGCCGGAAACTCCATCGGAGTCGGGGCTGACAGAGCGACGGTACTTGCAAATGCACAAAACGGTGTGCAGATTTCTAATCTTGCCAAAGACAACACGGTCGGTGACTCGAGCGGAACGGGCGTTACACCGGGAATGTGTAATAATGCGTGTAATGTAATTGCTAACAACGGAGCTGTGACATCACAGACCGCACGGGCAGGTGTCTATGTTGACACAACGGGCGGAACGGGAAACAGAATTCGCAAAAATTCAATTTTCATGAATAGCGGAATCGGTATTGATATTGCCGCTCCGGGCAGAACAGCTAACGATATTAATGACCCCGATACCGGAGCGAACAATATCCAGAATTTTCCGGTTATTGCTAGTGCAAACACAGCCGGCTTAATTTCCGGCTCGTTAAACAGTACACCGAACGGAGCTTTCGTTATTGATTTTTACTCCAACCCAACGACTGATGGTTCGACGACAAGCGAAGGCAGAACATACATCGGTTCGATCAACATCAATGTACCCGGCGGCGGAAACGGAACGTTTGATTACAGTTCCAATCAAACTTTAGCTACTGGAAGTTTTGTTACAGCAACGGCAACGGCGACCGGTGCAGCAGTTCAGGCAATCGGCGACAGTTCCGAGTTTTCCGATGCAACTGCTGTTACGGCAGCAACCGGCGGCGGCGGCGGCGGTGCGGCGGCAGGAAAAGAAGCGGATACTTTCACTCGACAGACGGGTGACGGAGTAATTAACTCAGGTGACGTAACGCAGATACGGAGTTTCGTCAACAATTCGGCAACGCCTAATCAAGGAACGGGAACAGATAATGAATTCCAAAGAGCAGACTCGGCTCCGTTCTCAACTCGTGGTGATGCGATCATTAACTCGGGTGATGTGGTTCAAACCCGTCGCTATGTAAACAAGAGCGATCCGGAACAAATGGCAGGCGGACCAACCGCTCCGATGAATAATCCACCGGCTAATGCAGGATTGACTTATTCTAATGACGAGTTGAATTCAGGTGATGTACCGCAAGTAAACATTTTCGGTGAAAAGCTTATAAGCAGCAGAACGAAAATCAGAGGCAGCAAAAACTCCTCGGATGATAAGTTGTTGGCACCGCGTCAACTTGCTGTCCAATCAACAACCGGAACGGTCGGTAATACTGTCATCGTCAACATTTTAGTAGATGCTTTCGGTGATGAAACCGAATATGCTTACGGATTCAGCTATGACCGTAACGTTTTGACAAATCCTGTGGTTATGCAAGGTAATGTCGGCGGTTCACCCGGATGTAATGCAGCTACTCAACCCGGAAAGATTTTCTGTTCAACCGGAGCATTCCCGAACAACAATCCGAATAGTAGTGATCCCGGAATCGGAGAGATTCCTGCGGGGAATAATCAGGTATTGATTAAAGTTCAATTTACAATAGCTGCCAATGCACCGAATGGAGCAACGAACATAGTCTTTGAGCCGGGTGCTAATACAGCTTCGGATCAACCGCAAGTGTTCAATGTCAACACCGTCAATGGAACGGTTACAGTTAGTGGAGCGGCTCAGCGTGAATTGCGTGTCGAAAGCACGACGGCAACCGCCGGAGGTCAAACCACGGTTAATATCCGGGTTGATGCACTCGGCGACGAAGCCGAATATGCTTACACTTTAAACTATGAACCAGGAATTTTGAACAATCCGGTGGTTACAATCGGTAATGCCGGAGGAAGTCCCGGTTGCAACACTGCAACTAATGGAAAAATATCCTGCTCGACGGGAGGATTTCCGAACAATAATCCAAGCAGTAGCGATCCCGGAATTGGTGAAATTCCGGCAGGAAATAACCAGATACTGATCAGCATCACCTTCGATGTTTCGCCGACTGCTCCGAACGGAGCTACGCCGGTAACATTTGAACCCGGAGCAAACAATGTTTCGACCGATGTTCCGGTAACCCAGAACATTCCGACGATGAACGGAACAGTAACTATCAGCGGTGGAATTACCCGCACGATAGATGTTCAGGATGCTTCGGGAAGTCCGGGAAATCCGGTTACGGTTGATGTCAATGTCAACACAGTCGGTGATGAAGCGGAATATCAATTCCAGGTCAATTATGATCGGAATCTGCTTTCAAATCCGGTCGTCACGGCTGGCACTGCGGGACCGGGAACGGTTTCGTGTGATGTTTCGAATCCCGGAACTATCGGCTGTTCGGTCGGAGCATTTCCGAACAACAACCCGAATAGTAACACTGCTACACAAGGCGAAATTGCAGCAGGTAATAATCTGAATTTAGTTAGAATTACCTTTACGATTTCGCAGACAGCAGTCGCCGGTCAGTTCACGGATGTAACTATTCCTGATGGTGCTAATTCATCAAATGATTTGGGAACAGCTTCTCAACTTAATGAATTACCCGGACGAATTACCTTCCTCGGAACAACTGCGGCAGATGCGAGCATCGAAGGCAGAGTTGTTACCAACAGAAACAGAGGTGTTTCACGGGCATTCGTTTCACTAACGGATGAAAGCGGACGAACGCGGATCGTTGCAACCAACAACTTCGGTTATTTCCGAATGAGTGAAGTTCAAGCGGGACAAACTTATGTTGTCAATGTTACGAGTAAAGGTTTTACTTTCAAACAGCAAACCCTTACTGTCGATGACAATGTTACGGAACTGAAATTGACGGTCGAGCCGAAGAAATAATGGCTCGATAGTTCTCCGGTTATCTGCCGTCTGTCTGTACCGTGTCAGTTAAGTAATATATTTAACGGTTGCGGGAAAGACGGATAGGCAGGTAACCAATTATTTATCAGAGTGTTTGAGAGAGAATGTTCGGGCAAAACATCGCCTTGCAATCAACCTCGAACACTTTTTTTTGTTTAAACTAATGTTATAAAGTATGTAGCGAAGAAAGGTTGCGACTCCGAATTTCTAAAGACGGATCGCACCTGCAACTTTCACCGAATTCATCGAATAGCTTTTTATAAATCTAGCTTGAATTTACTAAAAAGCAGAAATTACGAAAAATTTAGTGATCAAGTGAGGAACAATTATGAAAAAGGCATTATTTCTTTCGGTTGTTATAGTTAGTTTTGCGGTGGCGGCAATCGCTCAAAATTCGTTAAGTATAAATGGTTCTATAAAAGATCAAAACGGTGATTCGATCATCGGTGCGAAAGTTTTACTGCAAAATAAAACGGTAATAACCAACGAGAAAGGTGAATTTAGCTTTTTCAATTTAACCGGTGGCGTTTATCAGATGAAAATTTCCGCCGTCGGTTTCCAGACACAGACAACGAGCGTTCGCATCTCGGATGAGACACAGCGAAAAAATCTGGAAATAAAACTCGGAGTTGATGCGACGCAATATACGGTTACGGCGGAAGTCGGGCAAAATGTCGAACGCCGCCAAATTCCGCAGGCGGTCAGCGTTGTCACAAAAACCGAAATTGCCGAACGGGCAACTTCTGTTCTTGCCCAAGTCGGCGAAGAAGAAGCAGGATTAAACGTCCAACTCACAAGTCCGACCATCGGTGCGGTCGTCGTTCGCGGTCTGACGGGCAAAAACGTTGTAACTTATGTGGACGGCGTGCGTTACTCAAATTCGGCTCAACGCGGCGGAATCAATACCTTTTTTAACCTCAACGAACCGACGAATCTGCAATCAATCGAAGTTCTGCGTGGTGCCAGTTCCGCTCAATACGGCTCGGACGCACTCGGCGGAACGATCAACTTGATCACAAAAAACTCTTATGCGTCCGGTGATGCTGCCGAATTCCACGGTGAATTTAGTCCGGTTTTTAACACCGCCGACCGCAGTCTGGGTGGTTCGCTGAGTGTAAGTTACGGCACCGACCACCTGAACGGTTTAGTCAATATCGCCGCCCGCCGCATCAACACTTTGCGTTCAGCGGACGGCATCGACACTCATTCGGCTATCACCAGATTTCTCGGGCTGCCTTCGACCGTCTTATACGACCGTTTGCCCGACACCGAATTTACGCAATACGGCGGTTCATTTCGCCTCAATTACACACCGCGGGACGATCAGCAAATTATTTTTCAATATCAAAGAAGCCAGCAGGACGGCGGCAAACGCTTCGATGACCTGTTAGGTGGAAATGGAAATTTAATCAGTAATCTGGCAAATCTCCAGTTAGATTTTGCTTATCTGCGGTATGTTAAACAGAATTTAGGAATTTTCGACAGCGGCTCATTTACAGGCTCTTTCAACAGTCAGCGGGAAGAACGGCAAACTCAGGGCGGACAGGGAAATCCGTTTGCGGAAGTTCGCAACCAATACGAACGCACGACCGTTACCGGCTTCAGCTTTTTCCTCGATAAACGTCTGCCGCAACGCAACAATTTTACATTCGGCGGCGATTTTTACCACGAAAAAATAAATTCTCCCGCACATTCGGTTAACCCGCAAACGGGAATTGATCTGCCGTCGCGTCCGCGTGTTCCCGATGAAGGAAGATTCGATTCGGGTGGATTATTTATTCAAGATGCGTGGGATGCGATTCCCGAACGTCTGCGAATTACCGGAGCTTTGCGTTACAATGCTGCAAGTTACCGCGTTCGTGAAGAAGATTCGCCGATTGTCAACGGGCGACCTCTCTGGGAAGATGACAGTTTGCGGGTCGGAAGTTTTTCGGGGCGAATTGGCGGAGTTGTCACGGTCAACAAAGATTTGCGGCTGTTTGCAAATTTCAGCCGTGGTTTTCGCTATCCAAGTATGACCGATCTCGGAACGCTCGGTATAACCGGCGATGGTTACGAAGTCAATCACATCGCCGCCGGAAACTTGGGCGGATTCGTCGGCACAACGGCTGACGAAAATGCCGTTTCGACCGGATTAGCAGTTGAAAAACAACGCTCGGAAATCAGCAATAATTACGATGTCGGATTTCGTTATCAAAGAAGAAAATTCGACACGGAATTTACGGTTTTTCTGCTTGATTTAAAGGATACGATTACCAAACAATCACTAATTCTGCCGCAGGGAGCGGTCGGGCAATTTCTCGGAGATGAGCGAATAATCAACCAATTACCGAATGGCGTAGTTTTTGTTGCGGCTTCGGGCAATCCCGTATTAGTTCGTGCAAACTACACTACGGCAAGAGTTTACGGCATCGAATATGAAACTGAATATAAATTTACGGACGAATTTACATTCAAGGGAAATTACACATACATTCGTGCCGAAGATTCAGAAACGGGCGAACAACCGAACATCGAAGGCGGAACACCGCCGCCGACCGCATTTTTGAGTTTGCGTTACCAACCTGGCGGAAAACCTTTCTGGATTGAATTTTACTCGACTCTGGCATCGAACCAAGACCGTCTTTCAACGCTCGATCTGTTCGACCGAAGAACCGGCGGCGGACGCTCACGTTCACAAATCGCCAACTTTTTCCGACGCGGTGCATGTGCCAGAGGTTTAACCAATAATCCCGACGGAATCTGTGGCAGTGGTGATGAAACGATTCTTCTGGCAACCGGCGAAACAATTGCTCAAGTTCAGAACAGAGTTTTAGGCTCGGCAAATGCTGCCCCGCTCTTCACGGCTCTTCCCGGTTACGCCGTCATAAATCTACGCGGCAGCTACACCTTCGGCGAAAATTCACGCATCAACTGGTCATTTGAAAACATTCTCGACCAACAATACCGCAACCCGAGTTGGGGAATTGACGGTGCGGGCAGAGGTTTTAGAATCGGCTACAATTATCGTTTCTAAATCATTTTAGCGGAACGCGAACTTTAGTTCGCTTGTTTATTTGTGAACTAAAGTTCGCGTTCCGCTGTTTACAAATTTTTATAAAGATTTTTAAAGTTTCAGCTACAACAAGCCTCGCTCTTTCACCCGCAGATAAGTTTGCAGCAAATTCGGTGCGAGCGTTTGTGTCGTAACGTCTAACGCCAGACCGCCGAGAGATTCGACTTGTCGCAAGGCGGCTTCGCGTTGGAGGATGATTTCTTCCGCCGCCGATTGGGTGAAAACTTGTTCGATATTTTCGGGGACTTCGCTAACCGTTAGATTCAAATCTCTATCGCCGATGGTGACAACCAGCGGAAGATGCCGCGGACGCAGTAGTTTTAAGGAATTTATCAATTCCCGCGAAGATTCCTTATCAACTAAATCGGTTAAAATTACGACGAACGAACGCTTTTTGGAGTTGGCGGAAATAAATTGAAACGCACGTTTGTAGGAAGGTTCGATCAGTTCCGGTTCGAGATCGTGAAGAGTTTCGAGAACGCCTTCGATGTGTGCCATTCCTTTTTTCGGCGGCAGATATTTCTTCACATTCCGCCCGAAAACCATCAAACCGCAATTATCGCCACCCTTCGCCGCCGCCGACATCAACGCTAAAGATGCGTGAATTGCCGTGTCGAATTTTGTTTCGTTATCAATTCGTCCGGTCATCAAACGTCCGGCATCAAGAGCGATAACAATCGTTTGATCGCGTTCGATCTGATATTGCCGCGTCGTCAGTTTGCCTCGTCGTGCCGTCGCCGTCCACGAAATATGCCGCAATTCGTCGCCGCGAACATAATCACGCATTGATTCAAACTCGCGTCCTTCACCGCGTCTGACGGATTTTCGCTGCACCGCCAGAAAATTATTTGCTCCGAGAGCCTTCAATTCCATCTCTCTCGCCCGACGCATATTCGGATAAACTTTAACCGCGTCCGCTTCGTTCAAATCTTTCTGACACCAAACTAATCCCAACCGCGAAAGATACCGGACGGCGGTTTTTCCGAAAATATATTTCCCGCGTTTCGGCGGAATCAAACCGTAGTAGAAATCGCTGATCGTCCGTGCCTCTGCGAAAAATTCCGCCTCGCGTTCTTCATTTAAAACCATTTCGGACGGAAATTCGTCTTTAAGTCTGATATAAAAATCCCGGGCTGAATCATTTCTGACCCGCAGATTGACGATTGTTTCATCGCCAATCGCAAATCGCTTGGAAAATTCGCGTCGGATCGTAAAATTTTCGGGAAGTTTGCGGGAAATAAAATAATCAATCAGGGCAGTTATAATAAGCAGAATATCGAAACCCAACACGAAATAACGTAAAAAGGATAAATTCCACGCGAGCGAAAGCGGCACTAAACCTAATGCCAGCAACAGATACAATTTACGTGAGAAAACGAATCGCATAATTTACGGGATCAGCGGGAAACTTTCTGCTTTTGTGCGTTGTTTTTTATAACCTTAAATCCATCGCCGACTTTGAAAACAAGATCGGCTTTTGCGTCCACGTTGTGGATGCTGACCAGATTTATTTGTTGTTTAAAGTTCTCGAAAAATAAGGAGTTTTGCAGTTCCGCACCTTCCAGTTCTTCATCAAAAGGAATTTCCAGATAAAACAAAATCACTTCCGGTTCAAGTTCCTTGCCGACCCATTTGAGGTTTTTCACTTCGCCCGATTTTGTTTTCAAAACGAATTTTTCAGCCAGATATTTTTGCAGAATTTCGTCAATATCCTTCGTATTTTCCAGATTAACACTTTTCCCCGTGCGTTTTTCCAAAGTCGGCAACAGGTCGTGAGCAAAAACCTTCACCGAAATTTCCAATAGTTTTTCCTGCAAATTGTAATCAATCCGCGTGAAACTCGTATGGTATGTATGCTTATTACTGAAGGCAAAAATCGCTTGGCAGGCGAATATTAAGATTATAAATATCGGTAATATCTTTTTCATTTTTATTTTTTAAAGTATAGTTGCAGAATTGTTTTATGATGCTTACGAATCGCCAAAAGTTTTACGTATAAGTTCGCTAATAATTTCTGAAAACGGCGTAAGTCATTGCGAAGAAATAAATTACTTTGGCGAAACTTCGTGGATGTTTGTTTCACGAAGTTTTCTCTGAATGCGGTAAACATAGAACATTTGCACCAATATCGTTTGGGTCGAACTTTTCGATCTTTATAAGTTTCTCATTTATTTCATCTAAAGCAAAAAAAACGTAATCGGCTCGGTCTTTGATAAATTGCAACAATCTGTCCGGTTTATATCCGAATTCTTTAGCGGTTGCTAAAGCCATTTCCATAAAGATAATCGGAAGTTTGGTTTGCTTGAATAACTTTTCCGCACCCTTTAGAAACATCAGTTCCGCACCTTCGATATCAACTTTAAGAAAATCAACCTGACTAATTTTATTGTTCGTCAAATAATCGTCAAGCGTTTTAATCATCACCGGAAATGCTTCGGAAATTTGATCTTCTTTGGGTGCGAGTGAAGAATGTCCGGTTGGAAGTTCCGGGAAAAAATAAATTTCGAGTTCTTTTTCCTCATCGCCGAGTCCGAAGTTATTGAGATAAAGATTTGAAGGCGATCCGTTAAGTTTGAAGTTGTTTTGAAGTTCTGCGAAAATTCGGGGAACCGGTTCAAAGGCGTGAACTTCGCCGTCCGCACCGCATAGTTTTTGAAAAAGCGTCGAGTACCAGCCGATATTTGCACCGACATCAAAACAGACATCGCCGCTTTTAATATGTTTAGAAATAGTTTTCGTGCAGAAAGACTCGTAAGTACCGAGAAAATAAATCATATCTTCCGCCCAATCGCGGAAACTGACGTTCATTCTTCTGCCGTCTTTTGTTTTCGTAACAACATTTTGCGGTAACGCTCCGCCAAATTTCTTTGCCAGATTAAATAATCTGCCTTTTCCTTTATTTATCGGGAAATTAAATGTATAAAAACGCACAAACTTCAGCCATAGCGGAATAATCTGAGAGTCATTTTGTCGTTTATTTTTCATAAAAAATTATTTTTTGATAATTATCCTGCAAAATTCTTCCAATCTTCTCTCTAACAATTTATAGAATTCGCAGACTGTTACTCCCATTCAATCGTTGATGGCGGTTTTGATGAAATATCGTAAACGACGCGATTGATGCCGCGAGTTTCGGATGTAATTCTTGATGAAACTTGAGCCAGAAATTCGTGCGGAAGTCTTGCCCAGTCCGCCGTCATTCCGTCGGTCGAAGTGATTGCACGCAAGGCGATTGCCCGTTCATAAGTACGGAAATCGCCCATTACGCCGACCGAATGAATCGGCAGAAGGACGGCGAAGGCTTGCCACGTTTCTTTGTAAAGATTCGCTTTTTTCAGTTCTTCGATAAAGATTTTGTCAACGCTTTGCAGAAGTTCGACCTTTTCCGGCGTGATGTCGCCGAGAATTCTAACGGCTAAACCGGGACCGGGAAACGGATGACGCTGCAGGATTTCGTCGGGAATATCCAAGTCTTTTCCGATCAGACGAACTTCATCCTTGAACAATTCCCGCAGCGGTTCGATCAGTTTTAGATTCATTTTTTCGGGCAGACCGCCGACGTTGTGATGTGATTTTATCGTAACGGAAGAACCGCGAAGCGATACCGATTCGATCACATCCGGGTAAAGCGTTCCCTGCACCAGATATTTGACTTCGCCGCTGATTTTATCAGCTTCCGCGTCGAAAACTTCGATGAATTTCCGCCCGATAATTTTGCGTTTTTGTTCGGGATCGGTTACGTCTTTTAGTTCTTCGTAAAATTCTTCGCTCGCGTCAACTCCAATCACATTCAAATCCAATTCATTTTCGTAAAGTTTGAGCGTGTCCGTAAATTCATTGTGCCGCAACAAGCCGTTGTTGACGAAAATGCAGGTTTGCCGGTCGCCGATGGCTTTGTGAACGAGCGTTGCGGCAACCGTCGAATCAACTCCACCCGAAAGTCCGCAGACGACCTTGCCCGTTTCGCCGACGATGGATTTTATTTTTGCAATCTCTTCTTCGATAAATTGTTTTGGTGTCCAATCGCCGGTGCATTGACAAACATTGAACAGGAAATTCCGCAGAATTTCTTTACCTTTCGGCGTGTGCGAAACTTCCAGGTGAAATTGAACGGCATAAATTTTACGTTCGGGATTTTCGATTGCCGTAATCACTTTGCCGGTCGTTGCAGTTTTGTTAAAACCTTCCGGCAAAGTCGTAACGTGATCGCCGTGGCTCATCCAAACGTCCAGTTCTTCGGGCAAATCGGTAAAAAGTGCCGTTTTCCCGCTGAGACGTTTGAGCTTTGCATGTCCGTATTCTCGAACCTTGGCGGGTGCGGATTCACCGCCGAGATCAATCGCAATAAGCTGCATTCCGTAGCAAATTCCAAGTATCGGAACTTTAACTTTGTCATAAAAATCCGCATCAATCCGCGGAGCATCATCATCCGTTACGCTCGCCGGTCCGCCCGAAAGTATCACACCTTTCGGTTTTTTTTCAAGAATTTTTTCTACCGCTAAAGTAAACGGATGAATCTCACAGTAAACGCCCTGCTCCCGCACACGCCGTGCGATTAGCTGCGTATATTGCGAGCCAAAATCGAGGATTAATATAAGTTCGTGTTGCATTTATTTTTGTTTGAATTTAATTGAATAAGGCTGTTTATCAAAATACTTTTGCAGTTCAATAAATCTTTCTCTTACAAGAATTGACTGAACTGTAAGGAGTTGTTCTATTTCGTTTTGGTTTAAATATCTATTTTCCCCATTCAAATTAATTTTGATATTTCCAAGTTCATCAATTATTCTAATAGTTTCTAAAGCAAGTTTGCTAGCATTCAGAACTAAGTCCTCAGAATTTTTCACTCCATATTTGTTATATAAAAATAGTAAGCTGTGATTCCAATTTGGCGAGATTACCTCTTTTATTTCACTAGGCAATGTCTTTTTAGTCGTATTGCCATTTTCATAGTCAAATTCGAGCCATAGATGAGGAAGTTCTTGGCTCTTAACAGACAATTCAAAATTCGACTTAATTTTTACAGGAGCATTTTTACCTTTGAACTTTACTTCGTTTACTGAAAAGGGCGTTGGTGAAATTTGTATTGCATTACTATTTCTTGCTTCGCTTACAGAAATAGATTTTGCTCTATTTAAACAAGCTATTGAAGTAAATACAAAAATAATAAAAAAACATAATACTTTTGGACTCCTAAACATAATAAATCTCTATTCACTTTCTTCTGCCGTCATTGCAATTTCGTTTTTAACCCGCGTAATATCGCCGCCGATGGAACTGATTTTTTTGACGATGGTTTCGTAGCCGCGGTCAATGTGATAGACGCGGTCAATTGTTGTTTCGCCTTTTGCGGCTAGACCGGCGATAACCAACGAAGCGGAAGCACGCAAGTCGGAGGCGATAACTCTTGCTCCGGTGAGTTGATTTTTGCCCGTAACAGTTGCTTGGTTTCCCGAAATATTTATATCTGCTCCCATTCGGTGAAGTTCGGCGACGTGCATAAAGCGATTCTCGAAAATTGTTTCAGTTACGACCGACACGCCTTCAGCCTGCGTCATCAAGGTCATATATTGAGCCTGCATATCGGTCGGAAAAGCGGGATGCGGTTCGGTGGTTACGTTTTTGGCGATCAAGCCTTTGTCCGAACGGCGGACACGCATTGTTGATTCGTCAATTTCTTCAATCTCGACTCCGGCTTGGCGTAGTTTTTCGATAACCGCTTTGAGGTGTTTCGGTTGGCAATTTTCAATCGTTAAATCGCCGTCGGTAATTGCGGCGGCGACCATAAATGTTCCTGTTTCAATTCTGTCGGGAATTATTGAATGTTCCGCTTCGCCGAGTTCTTCAACGCCTTCGATGGTCATTGTTGATGTTCCTGCACCGGTAATTTTTGCACCCATTTTATTGAGCAAGTCGGCTAAATCTTCAACTTCGGGCTCGCGTGCCGCATTTTTGATAACAGTCGTCCCGCTTGCCAGAACCGCCGCCATCATTACGTTTTCCGTTCCTGTTACTGTGACGACTTTGAATTCTAATTCCGCTCCGACGAGTCTGCCCTTCGGAGCGGTGGCGACAACATCGCCTGATTCGAGCGAAACATTTGCACCGAGTTCTTCAAACGCCCGCAAATGCAGATCAATCGGACGAGTTCCGATAGCACAGCCGCCGGGAAGCGAAACTTTTGCTTTGCCGAAACGTCCCAAAAGCGGTCCGAGTGCGAGAACGCTTGCCCGCATCGTTTTGACCAATTCATAAGGAGCTTCAAAAATCTCTATGTCGGAAGCCGTGATCTTGTGTGTGTGTTTGTCAACCAGCAGAGTTTCCGCACCCAAATCTTCGAGCAGACGGCGTTGCGTAATCAAATCCCGAACATACGGGACATTGTGCAATGTAACTGTTTTCGGGCTTAAGAGAGTTGCGGCTAAACAAGGCAGAGCGGAATTTTTCGCACCGCTGACCCTAACTGTTCCGTGGAGCGAATTTCCGCCTCTGATTAAAAATTTATCCATATTTTATTTGTGTTTATAAAAATACAGCACCGGGAAATTTTGCTGTATTTTTATCATAAAGATTTTCTTATAGGTTTTAAAAGAAAATCTTATCACGAGTTAATTTATAAATAAAATGGATTTTGATGCAGTATGTTTGAATATGCTTTTTAATGCTTATTTTGCCAGATTTTTAAGTTTGACTAACGCTTTAGCAAGTTCGAGTCGCGTTAGCGGTCGGTTGAAGTTGAATCTGTTGCCATCCGGTTTTATCAGATCGTTTTTGAGTGCAATCGCTACGTAAGGTCGAAGATTATTCGGAATCGCGTAAGCATCGGTAATGGTTACGGGTAAAGTTGCTGTTGCCAGATTTTGTTGGGTGTCCAAATCCGAAGCGATAACAAACGCAATTGCTGAAGCTAATTTATTGGCGTTTTGATATGGATTAAAATAATTTTTGGTCAAAGAATCATAAAACAAACCGCCGTCGGGATTCTTCTGCACACTTTCAATAGCATTGCGAGCCACCAAATTACTGACATCGGTGAACATCGGACTCCCGGCGACATATTGAGGAACGAAACCGCTTCTGATAAATGCTTCGGCTAATTCCATTCGATTGACGACGGAAGCGGGGCGAAATTCGTTGCCGACGGGAAGCATCATAAACGAACCGAGGCTTTCTTTAATAACATTCTGATCGGCGGACGGCAGATTTTGAATATCATTAATTTGCGAAATTTCAAAACGTGTCGTTTCAATCGCACCGAAAAATTCCTGCGGTGTACCGATATTTCCCGTGTGCCGAACAACGGCATTGTAAATCTGACTGGTCGGACTGTTCAGGATTATTTTTTCGCGTCTGCCATTTAGTCCGGCGGCATTGACATAATTTGATTCGGTTATCATTTTTTCACTCGCGTCATATAATTTCAGCGATAAATCGTTGGTATTTGAACTCCAAGCGATGTGAAAGCCTGCCTGAATCGTGTTTGCCGGAATATAGAAAAAGTCCGAGGTTGACGAATTCGGTGCTGAAGTATTGTTAAATTTATCAGTAATCCGAGTCGTGTAACGAACCGTATTTCTTTCCAGAACTGAGCGAAAAGAACCCATTTTTCTGTTCGGAAAAGCCGCTTCCAAAACCGCCGCGTAAGTGTTAAGCATTCCTGCTCCGACTTCGTGTTGGTAATTATTGATAATCGGCGATGCCGTCCGGCTTAAAATATCCTTAACTTCAGCCGGAGTTAAATTCGAGTTGGCATCGAGCATCAGAGCGATTGCTCCGGCAACCTGCGGAGCGGAAAAAGAAGTTCCGCTGGCAGTCGTGTAAAAGGGAAGTTCGCCGGGTGTTAGTCGCTGCACATCACCGCCGACAATTCCTAAAGTACTTGTTTGCGTTGCGGTCGAACGAAGACTGACAACATTTACGCCCGGAGCAACTAAAGTTGGACCGTTCGCACCGAAAACACCTCGTGAAGAGAATCCCGCCAATCTGCCGTTTTTGTCCGATGCACCAACCGATACAACCCACGGGGCGTTGGCATAAGGATTTAGTGTTCCATTTCCCGCACCGGAATTTCCGGCGGAGAAGACTATGTTGATACCGTTATCGGTTAAAATCTTCGTGGCGACATTGACCGGATCGTGAACGTCATAAACCGTGTTTGCGGAAAAACTGCAATTGACAACGCGGATATTATAAGCATTTTTGTTCTGTAAAATGTAATCGAAACCCGAAAGAATGTTAACCAATGTTAAGTCGCCGGCACTTAAACCTAAAACCTTTGCTCCCGATGCAACACCAGTATATTTTCCACCTGACGAAACACCGCTGGCGGTAATTACACCGGCGACGAAAGTTCCGTGTCCGCCCGCGAGATCGGTGTTTTGTAAATTCTCAATCGGCAGCGGATTAAGAAAACCAATCGGTGCTGACTGAGTATCGGCAAGACGCACGTTTTGAATGATTTTACCGCTCAGATCGTTGTGCATTCCGTTGATGCCCGTGTCTAAAACCGCTACTGTGACGCTTCTTCCGGTTAGCGGTGAGCCAAAATTGTGAGTGCGTAAATCGCTGTCGCTGATTACGCTTTGGCTTCGTGTTTTCTGAAAATAAGGGTCGGAATTCAAATCTAAGGTGCGGTTTCCGTAGATCGAACGAACATTGTAAAGTCTGGAAACTTTAATCAGTTGCTGACGGGTGGCAGAGATACTGACCATCGGCAGAGCGTTAAATTTCGTTCCGCCTAAAATTCCGATTTGTTTGAGGTGAAGCAAATCAGTCAGAGTTGGTGACTGATGGTAAACGACGACCGCATTGATACTACTGTCATCGGTTATTTGGTTCAATAAAAGAGCAAGTTCCGGGTCAACACTCTGCAAGCCGTCGGAAACTTGATTGCCGCCGTTTTCATTTACCGAAGTGGTGATGCCGTCGGCACCTGAAATGGTAACACCATCGGCACCCGAAATGGTTACGCCATCAGTTTTTGAAATAGAGAAACTTTTCGGATAAGCAAGATGAAACACAACTCCGTCCGAATCCGAACCCGTAACGCCGTCGGCACCTGAAATAGTAACGCCGTCGGTTCCCGAGATAGTAACGCCGTCGGCACCTGAAATGGTCACGCCATCGGTTCCCGAAATGGTCACGCCGTCGGCACCTGAAATGGTAACACCGTCGGCACCTGAAATAGTCACGCCGTTCGGTGTTGTGATGGAAACTGAATTTGAAGAATACTTTTGACCGTCCGCTCCGGTAATCGTTACGCCGTCCGCTCCGGTAATCGTTACGCCGTCGGCACCTGAAATAGTCACGCCGTCGGCACCTGAGATAGTCACGCCGTCGCCGCCAGTGTAAGTTACGCCGTCGGCACCCGAAATAGTGACACCATCTGTGCCGGAAATCGTTACGCCGTCCGTGCCGGAGAAGGTGATTCCATTAGATTTATAACTTAAAAAATTATCCGCTCCCGCGGTGCTGAAACCCGAAGTGCCGATATACTGAACACCGTCCGCACTCGTGATGCTGATTCCGTTCGATTTAAAAATACCGATTCCCGCAAATGCAGAATTTACGGTGAGCAGATACAGCAACGCTAAGCTGATGGTTTTTTTCAGTTTCATAATATTACTTCTGTTGGAAATAGTAGTATATTGCCAATGACCTATGAAATCAAGTTTTTTTTACGATAATTTAAGATGGATTTTTGTATTTATGTAATTTATCTCAAGTTTTTCTCAAGCCTGAACTGATAAATTTCTCACTGTTATGACGATGCTGTATTCATTCCATGAAAATTTTGAGATAGACGACACGGCAACTCACTTTGACGCTGTTCCATCTATCAGATCCGCACCGGTAAAAAACTCCGGCGAAGTTCATCTTTTTGCCGAAAAACTTTGTGTTCCTAAATTTGACGAACAGATTTTGCGTCCGCGACTCAATCGGATGCTTTCAAAATTCTCCGGGCAGTTCGGGGCAACTTTGTTGTTGGGACGGACGGGAACGGGAAAAACTTCTCTGGCGGCGGAATTTTCTAAGCGATACGAAAAAATTGCCTGGTATTCGGTCGATTCCGCCGACAGCAGTTGGAATGTATTCTCAAATTATTTTGCGGCAAGTTTCAGCGAACCGTTTGTCGAAAAAAAGTCGCTCGACGGTAAAAAATCGCCGACATCTCCGACACCGGATGAAATTGCACATTTCGTCGAAGCACTGCTGTTGCGAATTGCGGCAGTGCATTCAAACGAAAAATATCTGATTGTTCTCGATAATGCCCATTACGTTTTCGACTCGGAATGGTTCACGGCATTCTTCACGACGCTCGTTTACGCTCTTTCGCCGAACACTCATTTTTTGATGCTGTCGCGTTGCGAACCTGCACTTCCACTGTGGCGTTTGCGTTCAAAGCAGGTTCTGGGCGTAATCGATGAAAAACTTCTATCGTTTAACTTTGAAGAAACCCGAAAATATCTCAAGAAATATATGGTTGCAACGAACGTTGCGGAAACTTTTCACGATGAATCTTTCGGAAGAATCTCAAAATTAAAAGAACTCGCCGAATCCGTATAAATCCATAAAAAATTTGCATCTCGAAAATATCGGCTGTTTGTGTAATAATACTCGCACTTGTCTGAGTCAATACTTTTTAAATCTTTGTGAGAAACAAAATGCAGAAGCCGACTTTTTTTCTCCGAACAAAACTTCTTCCGCCGCGTCCCGTTTCGGAACTGCTTTCGAGAACCCGTCTGACCGACAGATTGAAGGCGAATATGAATTCGCCGATAACTCTGATTGCGGCGGATGCGGGGTGCGGTAAAACCACGCTCATTTCGGACTTTATCCGGCAACAGGAACGCAAATTTGTGTGGTATCAACTTGATCATACGGATGCTGATCCATTCACATTTATCGGTTACATCACGAACGGGATCAAAGGTATCGAACCGGGATTCGGCGAAACATTGCTATCGTATCTGAATGACGCGAAGGATGAACTTCTGCAACATCCCGAACGTGCGGTCGATCTGCTTTTGAACGAGATTTTCGATGCCATCGAACAACCGTTTCTGCTTGTTCTCGATGATTATCATCATATCGGAAAAGATACCATCGTCCATAAATTGGTTGATCGGTTGTTGCAGTATTCGTCCGATATGATGCACGTCATCATTACGACCCGCGACATTCCGCCGCTGCAAATTATGCGGCATCGGACACGCTCGGCGGCACTCGTGATCACCCGCGACGATCTTCTTTTCACTGACGAAGAAGTTCAGGAACTGTTTAAAAACACACTGAACATTGAACTCAAAGATGATGAAATTCAGGAATACCGGGAACGGACACACGGGTGGATCACGGCATTACAGCTTGTCTGTCAGGTTGCCGAACAGGAAATTCATTCGCACACGGCAAAACCGAAACTCGATTTGCAGAGAATGCTTCAGCAATCGGAAAAAGATATTTTTAACTATTTTGCCGAAGAAGTTTTTTCGCAGGAACCTGAAGAAACACAGGAATTGCTGTTACAAATTTCTCTGCTCGATTCTTTGCCGCTCTATGTTTGCAGTCGGATTTTTCCCGACAAACGCTGTGCGGCAGTGTTGCCGAAACTTGTCCGAAAAAATGTTTTTCTAACGAGCGTCGGTGACGGTGAGCTGGAAGAATATCGGTTGCATCCGTTGTTTCGAGGGTTTCTGCAACGCCGTCTGCGTTCCGAGATCGGACGCAAAGAAATCGCGGTGGAAAGAGAACGCATTGCCGGATTTTTTCTGGATGAAAACGAATGGCAAAAAGCGATTCCGTATCTGTTGAAAGCCGAAGAATTTGAAAGATCGGCGGAAATTATTGCTGAACACGGCGAGGAATGGCTGGCAAGCGGAGCGATTACAACACTCAATTATTATGCCGAACAGATTCCGCTGAATGCTCTCGAAAAATTTCCGCGGGCGTTACTGCATCAGGCTGAAGTTACGCGGCACCAGGGAGATTTTGATCGTTCATCGAGGATTCTGAATCGGGCGGTTGAACTTCTCAATAAGCAAAAAGACGTTCCGGGCGAAGCCGAAGCACTTTATTCGCTGGCGAGTCTGGCACGCCGCAAAGGGAAAATCGCGGAAGCCTTTGAATATCTGGATAAAGCGGAAAATCTTGTTTCAAAGGATGGCGAAACCTATATGAAATGTGCCAATACAAGAGGTTTATGCTATGCGGCACAGGGCGATTGGTCGGAATGTGAACGTCATTTCAGAATCGCTCTCGAACTTGCGGAAAAGCTGAACAATGACAAATTTACACGAATCGCTGCTCATAATCTGGCTATTCCGACAGGATTTCGCGGTGAATGGGGCGAAGCTCTCAGATGGCTCAAACGTATGTTTCGGGAAGACGGAAACGCCTTGCCACAGGAAGCGTTCGGTTTCCTGAACATCGGCAGACTGCACATTTACCGCGGCGAATTCGAAAATGCCTATGAGAATCTGAACCGTTCGCTGGAAATCGCTCAAACCTATAATATGAAACCGGTTCTCGGCGAAATTTTTGAAGCTCTCGGACATTATTATCGTGATTTAGAGGATTTTGAAAAAGCTGTCGAATATTTCGAACGCTCACGGAAGGCTTACGACGATGCGGGCATCAACCGCTTTCGGCACGAGATCGAGGAAGAATACGCTGTCTATTATCTGATGCGGGGCAACATCATCAAAGCCCGCGGGATTCTTGAAAATCTGATCGTTAAACGTGAAAAACTGAAAATGGAATTTGCGGTCAAGCGGGTTGAACTGCTCCTGGCGGAAATTCAGTTCGATCAGGGCGAAACGGACGGTTTGGTCAAGAAGCTTGAAGAACTTTTAAAATTCCACAACAAACAGAGTCTTAACTACGAAGAAGCCCAGAATTCACTGTTACTGGCGAGAGTTTATAAGTTTAATAATAATCGGAAAAAAATGCTTGAGCATTTACAGCGAACGCTTGATCTGACCGCACGGCTCGACTATGAATACTGGTTGAAAACACGCATTCGGAAGAACCCGGAATTTTTTAACGACGAAGATATTTTCGAGAAACTGCCACTTGATCTGCGGGAAAATTTATCAAAGGCGAAAGCTAAACGAACACCTAAGCAAATGCCGGTCGCGGTCAATGAAATAGTTCAGCCGATAACCGATCTGACGATAAAACTGCTCGGTCCGATTGAGATTTACAGAGACAAATCAGCACCTTTTGCGGCGGATGCGTGGACGACGAAGCGTTCGCGTGATATTTTTTGCTACATCGCTTCGAGCCGCAACCGGCGGGTTGAGAAGGATGTTTTAATTGATATTTTCTGGGGCGATGAAGACTTGAAAACAATCGAAAAGAATTTTCATCCGACGATCTCGCACATTCGCAAGGCTTTGAATTCACAGCAATCCTTCAAGCAGAATTTTCTCGTTTTCCGAGACGGAGCGTATCAGTTAAATCCTGAGTTTTCATATTTTATCGACACGGAGGAATTTGAAACCCTGATCGAAACTGCCGAAAAAGCGAAGCGTACCGAAGATAATGAAACTTTTCGCACAAATGTCGAAACGGCTCACGACTTTTACCGCGGCGAATTTATGAGCGGTGTTTACGATAACTGGGCGGAAGAACGCCGGATATATTTTGCCGAACAACATTCGAGATTGCTGAGTGCTTTGGCAAGACTTTCCTTTAAGGAAAAAAAATGGTCAAATACATTGAAATATGCTCAGGAAATTTTGCGTGAGGATCCGTATCGCGAAGACACGCACCGACTCGTGATGAAAACTTTGGCGGCACAGGGAAAACCCGCCGCCGTGCAGAAACAATTTGAAACTCTCGAAGAACTTTTACAAAAGGAATTAGGAGTCGAACCCGCTCACGAAACGGTTCAGACCTTTCATCAATTACTCAATTGATACAAAGATTTACGGAGTCGGAGAGTTACGAAGTTATTGAAAAAAGACGGTAGACTAATGATTATTTGTAAAATTCTCAAAGTGTTTCGGAAAGGAGAAAAATTATCAATGATAAAAACATTTATAAATAAAAACTGTTTTATGCTCGCGGGGTTCTTGCTGATATTTAATGTATTTGCGGGAATTATAAATGCTCAAATCACGTCTGAAAACCCGGTCAGTACAGGAAATTTTATGACCGGCGGAGCAAGAACGGCACCGTTGACCGTCGCTCATACGGTCAACGGTTTGAATCGGATTTTGTATGTCGGAGTTTCCAACTACCGCATTCCGCCGATTGCGGGAGTTCCGTGCGGTGCGGCTCTTCCGGCGACGGGATCGGTTGTCAGCGTAACTTATAACGGCGTAACTCTGGAGCGTCTAACGACCCAAGTAACGAATTTGGGAGCGGTAATTGCACCTGATTTTTGCAGTTCGGTTGAAATTTTTCGCCTGAGAAATCCGAACGCGACGGCAAATCCGCTGACGGCTGATGTCGAAGTTACGCAGCCGACCGGTGGAGATTATACCATCGTCGGAGCGGTTTCATTCTTCGGAGTTGATCAATCGACACCTGCCGCCGGAGCGATTGTTCCGGCTTCGGGAAGCAGTCAATCACCGAATGTTTCGATAACAACAGCGACGAACGATGCGGTTCTGGGAGTTTTGGCGATTGATTTCAATGCCGGTTTAGCAACTCCTTCGCAAACCTTTTTGTGGGAAGGAAATTCATTTTTCGGCGGCGGTTTTATCGCCGACATCGGTGAGGGTGGAACGAAAGCGGCAACCGGAACTTCGACGACAATGAATTGGATGTTGAGCAATAGTGAAGATTGGGCATTGGGTGGAGTTCGTCTGCAATCACTCGGAACGACCGTTGCCGCATCGGACATCAGCGGACAAATAAAAACAATCGCGGGCAGACCGATTGCGGGAACACTGGTTTCACTGCAAAACCTTGAAACAGGTGAGATTGTTTCCGTAACTTCAAACATTTTTGGCTATTATAATTTCGGAAATCTCGAAACGGGAAGTTTATATCAGATTCGTGTCCGGCACGGCAGATATACTTTTCTACCGGATAGTCAAATTTTACAACTCGATGATTCTTTGACGAATTTTAATTTCGTCGGTTTGCAGTTCAGGAAGACGAAAAATCGGGAATTCGGAAAAAGCCGATTTTGAGTATTTTAGCGGAAACGGTTAGTAAATAATCCGATTTCAGGAAAATTTTTAGACAAAATAAACACGAATGGTTGATCGAACAAACGATCAACCATTCGTGTTTGTGCTTTAGATACAATAATTTACAGAGTCGCTTTGACCCTCTCCCGAAAATACCTGTTAGATGTTCTCAAGTATTTCTCAAGTTTTGAACATACTTCTCAAGTATTTCTCAATCACTTGACGTTATTCTCCAATCAGTTGAAACATTTGAATCAAAAATTCGGACTACTCAGCGAAGTATTAAGTTATAACCGATTCTGTTCAAAACAGACAGGTTAGACGGTTTCGCTCAATCGAGGGTATGAGCGAAAGGACGACGCGGGATGCAGAGTGGGGGCTTCGTGTCCTGCGTCAAAAATAAAGAAATTTCGTCGAGTTAGAGGGTAGCTGGCGGAAAGAGGTGCGAAACGTAGAGTGGGGGCTTCACGTTTCGCACCTCATCTTTTTAAATTTGATATAAGTCAAGACAGACGGCGTAAATAAAATGACTATAAAAAAGTTTCGTCCTTATTTGGAAGAAAGGACTAGTTTTTCGTTCGACCCTTGCAATACGGAGGTTATCAAAATGTCTAGTCAAGGAATCCTTGCTACTTCTCATTTTGAAAAGAAGAGATTCTAAGCCTCGATTATTTACGCAATCTGGCTGTTAGTATCGTTAACAAAAGCGGGATTAAATCCGATTGATGATTTAATCCCGCTTTTTTGCTGTTCTAAAATAACCAACTTATGCTTGTCGACTTATTTGCAGTGAACGAACCATATCGTTGAACGCTCGGTTATAACGATAACTGTCTTTCGTCGGAGCAACTCCAATAATATACATCAAACTGCCGTCGCGTAATTGAGTCGTGTAAATCATTGCATATTCGGTTTGTCCGGTAACGGGCGAACGACCTGAAAGCTGTGTCGCGTAAGCTTCTCTTCCGTCCAGATTAAAGCGTGAAAAATCAGTCGTTTGACGCAGGTATGTGTTGGACTGCAAAATTCCTTTAACATATTCATCGGTTGCCCGGTCCAGACTCCGCTGTTGTGTCTGATAGAGTCCAATAGTTGCACCGTGCGTAATTCCCTGATTGCCGTAAGCTCCCTGCGGGGCGAACCATATATCGTTCTGTCCCGGAAATTGCTCCCAGTTCGAGGGGATGTCAACGCGGAAAAGTTCGCCGCCCTGATATGTTTTCGCTCGGGTTGAAGGTGTCGGAACATTTCTCGAATATCTGCCTCGCGACATTTCGGAGTTTGTTCCAGTATTTGAGTTCGGATTCCTCTGTGAATTTTTCTCAATCTCCGCCATCGAAGGAGCTTTCGGCATTGATTGAAATTTCTCCTTGATTCTGCCGAATTCCCGCGTGTATTTGATCGGATTATTGGAAACTCTCAAAAGCTGTGCTTCACGATTGATGTCTCTATAACGGTTCGCTGGATTCGGGTGACTGCTCAACCATTCGGGAGCCTGACCGCCGCCGCCGCTCCGCTGTGAAATTGTCTGAAACATATTCGCCAGATCACGCGGGTCATATCCGGCGTTCGCCATAATTCTCGCACCGAGAATATCGGCTTGTGATTCATACTGACGGCTGTATCTCAGAAAATATCCCTGAGCAAACATCGCTCCTAACTGAGCTCCCGTCTGTCCGCCCAAAATTGCTCCGCCTAAAACCGCTCCAATTCCGAGGATTTGATTACCGATGCTCGATTGTTTTGTTTGCTGTGCCGTTCCGTGGCGAAGTGCGACGTGTGAAATCTCGTGTGCCATTACGCCCGCCATTTCACCTTCGTTCTTTGCCGCTTCGATCATCCCGCGATTAACATACATCGGACCGCCGGGAAGTGCGAAAGCATTGATGTCGCTGGCATTGACGACCTTAAAACGATAATTAAATTCAGGATGCTGAAATTCCCGCGGTATCGAATTAACAAGTCTGCGTCCGACATCCGCCACGTAATCCGCTGCTTCCCTATCATTGAGAATTGGAAATTCCTGATCTACTTTTGCCGAGTATTCATTACCGATCTGCACATCGTCTTTAATATTATACTTATTTTTCGGCATATCAATCCGGGTGCCGCCCGCCTGTGCCAAAATCCCCATCGGCAACATCAACATCATCCAAACCAGCGAAATCGCGGCTATCTGTTTTCTCAAGTCAAGTCTTTTCATCTTCTCCTCCCGAAGTCTAGTCATCTTAAATTTTAATTATTTGTTTGTATCGGCTTTTCGAATACTACTACTTATTATAGTAAGCAATAAGTGTGCCTAAAACTAACTTCGAGATGGGTTTTACGGCAGGTTCGTTCGTTTTGATATTTTGCAGACAGTTAGAACAGGGAAAATTTATGTGAGAGGAAAATTTTCGACCGAAAAAAAAATAATGTATCGAAAAATACATTGCAGAAAAAGATTGAATATACGAAATGGAATATAAATGTATTATTTTAGTGCGAATTCACTGCTTCACCGATAACAGGCAGTGAAGTTATGCGGCAATGATCTTTTGCAGAAACCGGCTCCAACACCTCTCTGATTTTGGAAAGCAGCGGCAGAAATTCCGTCGGGTTGATTTTTTCAGCGTGCTTTTTCTTGACGATGATTGCTAATACAAAATCGTTTTTCAGGTCATTTACCAAATTCATAGTATTTTCCTCTTTTTCTTGTAAAATTTTTCAGATTTAGACACAATTGTAGAAAATTTGTAACGAACAAATCAAATCTGAAATTATTTAAGATAATTCGTAATGATATACCTCCAATGTTAGAGCAGTGTTACAAAAATGTTAAATATGCGTCGTTAAAGATTAACTGAATAAAAAATTTAAGTATAATTTAACAAATAACAAGCTAAAAGTGATTTATAATGAGTAATTTACATTACCGGAAATCGTGCGAAAAATTATTGCTAAAATGATATGAGAATATGTATCTAAAAATTCGTTCGGTAAAAAATAAAGCAATGAAAATACTCAATCCACAGATTATTCTTTTCAGGAGACACAAAATTTAACAATGAAATATTTTACAAAAAATCTTCTTTCAACAGCTTTGATTCTTACCGTTGCATTCGGAGCGGCTTGCAGCGGCGATCCGATGGGCGACAAGAACGGGCAAATCACGACGAATGCCGGCGGAGATATTAGTATGACGGGGTCGGGAGCTAGTTTTCCGAAGCCGATTTATGAAAAGTGGGTTAATGAATATCAGAAAATCAATCCGAAAATAAAGATTGATTATCAATCGAAAGGTTCGGGCGGCGGACAGAAGGATATTGCCGCTGAACTCGTTGCCTTCGGTGCTTCGGATGATCCGATGAACGATGAAGATATGGCAAAGGCAAAAGGCGGCGAACTGCTGCATATTCCGACTGTTTTAGGTGCGGTTGTGCTGACCTACAATTTGAAGGGAATTGATAAGCCTTTGAATCTTTCACCGGAAGTGATTGCGGGGATTTATATGGGCAAGATCAAGAAATGGAACGATCCGAAACTTGCGGCGGATAATCCCGATGTGAAGTTTCCCGATGCCGATATAACTCCGGTCTATCGTGCCGATTCAAGCGGAACGACCGCCGTATTTACGGACTTTTTATCGAAAACAAATGACGATTTCAAAGAAACCGTTACCGCCAGCAAACAGCCGAACTGGGTAAAAGGTATCGGCATCGGTGCAAATAAAAACGACGGTGTGATGGGACAGGTCAAAAATACGCCGAACACCATCGGTTACGTTGAAGTGGCGTTTGCCAAAGAACAGAGTTTACCGATTGCATTGATTAAAAATAAAGCGGGCAATTTCGTCGAGCCATCAATTGCTAATATCACGGCGGCGGCGGCGGGTTCGGTTAGTGATATGCCGGAAGACTTACGTGTAAAAATTGCCAATGCCGACGGCGAAAACTCATATCCGATTTCCAGCTATACGTATATTTTGGTTTATAAAAATCAAAAAGATGCCGTTAAAGGAAAGGCTCTGGTTGACTTCTTGTGGTGGGCGATTCACGATGGTTCAAAATTTACCGAACCGTTGCATTACGCACCGTTACCGGATGAAGTCGTCAAAAAGGTCGAAGCCAAAATCAATCTGATTACGGCGGACGGCAAACCGCTTCACGAAGGCGGCAACGCAGAAGCAAAAACGGCGGGAGAATAAAATAGTTTGGCTAAGACAGGAACAACCGGAGATAAGATTTTCCGCACCGTTTTGTTTATTTTCGCTTCGACGATTATTGTCATCGTTGTTTCGATGATCGCAATGATGGTCTGGAATTCCGTGCCGACGATTAAGGAATTCGGTTTTAGTTTTTTGACGGGAACTGATTGGCAACCTGCATCCGATATATTCGGAGCGTTGCCGTTCATCTACGGAACAATTGTTTCTTCCGTCATTGCCCTAGTAATCTCCGTGCCTTTATCTTTGGGCATAGCGATTTTTTTGGTCGAACAAGCACCGAAAAAACTCGCTACGCCCGTTGGTTTTCTAGTCGAACTGCTCGCGGCAATTCCCTCGGTCGTTTACGGACTTTGGGGAATTTTCGTGCTTGCTCCTTTTATACGCAATTATCTCGGCTGGTTTTTGCAGGAGTATTTCGGTTTTATTCCGTTATTTCAAGGTCGTCTGACCGGAATCGGAATGCTCACGGGCGGAATTGTGATGGCTCTGATGATTACGCCGATTGTAACGGCGGTCGTTCGTGATGTTCTCGAAGTCGTTCCGACAACACAGCGTGAAGCGGCACTTGCCCTCGGTGCGACGAAGTGGGAAACGACGCAGATCGTTTTGGGAAATGCCGCATCGGGTATTGCGGGAGCAGTCGTTTTGGGTTTGGGACGGGCGTTAGGCGAAACGATGGCGGTGACAATGGTCATCGGAAATTCACCGCAGATTTCCGCGTCGCTATTTGAACCGGCTTACACCATTGCTTCGGTTTTAGCCGCGAATTTTGCCGAAGCAACCGACAAACTTTATCTGAGTGCCTTGATCGAAATGGGTTTAGTGCTGTTTCTCGTAACCTTTATCGTCAACGCCCTCGCAAAATTGCTGGTTGCCAGAGTTGCGAAAGGAACGGGAACGGCAAAAGCGACTTAGAGAGTCGAGAGTCGAGAGTGGAGAGTTAAAGCGTTAAGAGGGTTAAGAGAGTTGAGGTTTAAGAGAGTTGAGAATGGAAGTTGAATATTGGGAAGGATATATTTTACTACCAGTATCTTGACTCTCGACTCTCCACACTCCACTCTTGACTCAAAAAATTATGAGTGAATCAGTTCACAAAAGCAGAAAACTCGTCAGTAGTATTATGACCACGATCACGGCGGCGTGTGCAGTTTTTGTGATTGCGATTCTGCTGATAATTTTAGGTTATATAGCTATTCGCGGATTTACGGCGATAAACTGGGAGTTTATTGTCGGCACACCAAAACCCGTCGGCGAAGGCGGCGGAATCGGAAATGCGATTGCGGGATCGGCGTTGATGACGCTGCTGGCTTCGGTAATCGGTTTGCCGATTGGCATCGGTGCGGGAGTTTATCTGGCAGAATTCGGACAAAACCGATTCGGCAACACGGTTCGTTTTTTAGCAGATACACTGATTGGCGTTCCGTCAATTATCGTCGGGATTTTTATATATACATTGGTCGTTGTGCCGATGGGTAGAGCGTCGGGATTTGCCGGAGCGGTCGCGTTGGCAATAATTATGATTCCGATTGTCGCTCGCACGACCGAAGAAATGATTCGTCTCGTGCCGAAATCTATGCGGGAAGGTGCATTGGCACTCGGTGCTCCGCAGTGGCGGGTTACGTGGAATATCGTAATGCCGGCGGCGGCTTCGGGAATTGCGACGGGAGCGATGCTTTCGATTGCCCGAATTTCCGGCGAGACCGCACCACTTTTATTCACGGCGTTAAACAGTCGGCTTTATAACTGGTATTATGACAAACCGATGTCATCTCTAACGGTGCAGATTTACAATTATGCAACCGGACCATTCGAGCAGGAACATCAGATGGCGTGGGCGGCAACTCTGATTCTGGTCGGATTGATATTGGTAATAAATGTTTTGGTTAGATTTTTAACACGCAAAAAGTTTTAGAGTAGATGTTAGATATTGGATATTAGTTTTTAGAGAAAAACTTAAGTTCAGAAACTAGAAACTAATATCTAATATCCAACATCTAGTAAATAGTATGGCAAGTAAAATCAGCGTTTCAAATTTAGATTTTTTTTACGGCAATTTTCAGGCTTTGCACAGCATTGACATTGAAATTCCCGAACGCGAGGTAATGGCGTTTATCGGACCTTCGGGTTGCGGCAAGTCCACATTTTTGCGGACATTCAACCGGATGAACGATACGATTCCGATTGCCCGCGTTGATGGAGAAATTATGATCGACGGTAAGGACATCAACTCTTCGAAAACGGACGTTGTCGCTCTTCGCCGCAAGGTCGGGATGGTTTTTCAAAAATCGAATCCGTTCCCGAAATCAATTTACGAAAATGTTGCTTATGGAATTCGCATCAATCGTCTGCACAAAGATAAATCAGATATGGATGTGAGAGTTGAAAAAGCTCTCCGCGATTCGGCACTTTGGAATGAGGTCAAGGACCGCTTGAACACTTCCGCATTCGGACTTTCCGGCGGACAGCAACAGCGTTTGTGTATTGCGAGAGCGTTAGCAGTGCAGCCGGAAGTTGTGCTGATGGACGAACCCGCGTCGGCACTTGATCCGATTGCAACACAGAAAATCGAAGAACTCGTCGTCGAATTAAAGAAGGAATACACTATTGTCATCGTTACGCATAATATGCAGCAAGCCGCCCGTGTTTCGGATAAAACGGCATTTTTTATGCTCGGCAAATTGGTTGAAATGAACCCGACCGACAAAATGTTCACAAATCCCGATGAGAAATTGACCGAAGATTATATCACCGGACGCTTCGGATAATTTGAAATTATGTTGCACTAATGAAACAATTTGTAAGAAAGTAATGTATAATTTATAAAAAATAATGGAAAGAATAATTGACCAAAGTTTAGATGTGTTGCGGGATAAACTGCTGTTACTCGGCGGTGCGACGGAAAAAGCGGTTCATAATTCAATGCGGTCGCTGGTCGAACGCGACAGCGAACTTGCTCGAAAAGTTACTGATGAGGATAAATTCATCAATAAAATGGAAGTCGAAATTGACCGGATGAGCATTGAAATCCTCGCTCTTCAGCAGCCTGCCGCCTACGATCTGCGGTTTGTCATTTCAGTCGCAAAAATTACGCCGGTTTTGGAACGCATCGCCGACCACGCCGCAAATATTGCAGAGGCTGCGATTGTGTTAAACAATGAACCCGAAGTTAGAAATTACGTGGATTTTCCGCGAATGGCGGAGATCGCCGGTGAAATGCTTCGAAGTGCGTTGGATGCTTTTACTTCGGAAGATGCGGATCTGTCGCGTGAAATAATAAAACGTGATAAGGAAATTGATCAAATTTACGACAAGGTTTTCAGTGAACTAATTGAAATGATGATTGACAATCCCGAATCAACGACCGGAGCGGCACATCTTTTATTCGTTGCCAAACACATCGAACGCATCGGCGATTACGTCAAAGATATTTGCGAACTAAACGTCTATCTGACCGAAGCCGCATTCATCAAACACAAGCGAAGTTTGAAACAGATCAAAAAAGGTTGAGATAATTTCTCAAAATAAAATAAACCGCTCGAAGAAATTTATTTTTTCTTCGGCGGTTCGTCTTTGTCGCCCCAGTAAAATGCTTTGACGACGAGAATATAAACGATTATCGAGATAAAGCAGAAAACGAAAAAAAAGATTAAAATTTTTGCAAGAAAAGACATTTTTGAATTCTACTTTTTAAGTTATTATCTTTCAATCGGACGTATTCAATGTATCTAAATTTTCATTTGTCGTCTTTATACTTTCCATTTTCCGTTTTGCATTTTCCATTAAATAATTATTTTTGCGGTTTAATTATTTCTTCGAGCCAATCGGTCAGTTTTTCGACGGATTCAATATGAATCGGTTTTCCCTGCCACGCCTTGATTGTAAAGATAATCAGCATAATCGTCGTTACGACCGAAAAAACACTCGCAATCGTTCCGATGCCGCCGATCATCCATCCGGCATTTTCGAGAATTGATAAAATCAACATAATTCCGAGTTGAGCCGCCAACCCCTGAGCCGCGTGATAACGAACTTTCGGCTCGCTTTTTGGAATAAATATCAGTTCGATAACCGCCGCAATTATGCCGATGAGAGAAAATGGAATATACGGCAAAGCCATCAAAATATTTTCCGGCAAACTGATGCTTCCGATGTTATGCTTTTTATTTTTATCGGCGGTGTCAGTATAAAAAGGCTGCGGCTGATAGGCTGCCGGTTGATCTTCCGCATTGCCGAATTTTGACTGAAACGATTCAAACTCCGCTTCATCAAAGCGGCGGGTTTCATCTTCCGAATCAACCGTGTCGGCAAACTTCCGTCTTCTAACCTTTTGCTTTGGCAAAGCAACGGTTTCCAATTCCTTCTGCGTGTCCTTAACCGTCTCAGGAAAATTCGGATTAAGCGGATTTGTATCGAATTTTTTAGCCATTTTGTTATTATTTTGTTTACGAGATACTGCTGAAAAATGTTCAGTAAATCATTTATATTGTTCAAACGATTTACTATAATATATCTGCAAACACAAAATTTTAACAAAAACATAAATGCGTTTTATGAAAAAAATTATTTTAAAATTTAAGTTCGTAAAAATTGTATTACTTCCAATAGCCGGGACAATTCTTTTTTCCGGATGTCAAAATATTTCAGTCAATTCCCAAACAAAAGCAGAAATTTTACTAACGGCGAAATCACGAAACAATAGGAGAAACATTATCAAAACCTTAAGCGATTTTAAGTGGAAAAACAGAATTATTCTCATCAAAGAAAACGAAGACAAAGCCTTGCATCAATTAAAAAGTGAGGCAGAACAAATTAAAGAAAGAGATATATTTTGGTTCAGAATATATGATGGCGAACTCGAAACAAACTTCAACGGCGAACTGCCCGAAGATTTTGCCGCTCATTTAGAAAATGATTACTTTGGAAAATTCGACTCGAATGTTCTGCTCATCGGCAAAGATGGAACGGTCAAATCAAAAGACGACATATTAAACTTAAAAAATTACTTCGGACAAATTGATTCAATGCCGATGCGACAAAGAGAGATGAAGGAAAATTAAACAAATTCAATCCGATAAATGTTCTTAGAAAATTATTTTTCCTCTACAAACACATTTTCTTCAAGTTTTTTAGGAAGTGTATATTCAATGTTCTGTAACTGACCTTTTTGCCATTTGAGGTCTTTAACTGTAGTTAAACTTATTTCTTCAAGAATATTGTATTCCAAGCCATATCTATCCTTATAGATATTATGCGAACCACTTGTTCCACCGCCTTTTCCATCGTGTCCGGCACTAAAAATATTGTATTTTCTAAATGATGGCGGGAACACAACATCATTAAATAAAATTGTTGATCTCGGAGTTAATACGATTGAACTGAGTTTGCCGACTAATTCATCCTTCGCCACAAATTTTGTTTTCTTACCGTCAACTGTTTTTTCATAATAAGAACTACCAAAATACGAGAAACGAACTTTCCAATTGTCATCATAATCGCAGGAATATTCACAATCAATACCAAAATTATTTTTGACATCTTCTTTAGTGGAAATTGTGAATTTTAATCCTCCTAATTTACCCGAATCAAAAAACTTATAGCCACTTAGTTCATTCGGATATTTATTTATTTCTCCCGGACTTTCAAATTCTCCAGATGAGCCGCTACTTACACAACCACCACCAAATCCGTATTCATTATGTAAAACCCACAACCTAACTTTACTATTTGAGATTCTGAATTTCCAAGAATTTTTTCCTAAATAATGGCAACTAGGATCACCGTAAGCAAAACCGATTTCGTAAGTTGCGTTAGATTTTTCGGGTTCGGTAAAGAAATAAACTTCTACTCCTTTATCTTCAATTTCTTCCTCTGTGAGCAATTGAAATTCAACATTTTCAATTTTTGGTAACCAATCTTGCTTAATACCTTTCTGACGCAAATATATTGTCTTTTCTTGAATTCTTGATTTAAAATTATAGATGAGGATTCTACGAACAATCTCCTGCATAGCACTTTCCGGCACAGAAACAACGGAAGATTCTTCGCTTTCCTGAGCATTGATCAGCGATGAGAAACTAAAAATTATAATTAGGAAAGACAGAAATTTTGTTTTCATAAACTATTTGATGCAAAATAACAAATTTTTAGTTTGTTTATCATAAAATTTCTATTTCCATTCCAACTTATTCAACAATTTTAATTCCCAATTCCTCCAACTGTTTCTCATCAACATCGCCGGGCGAATCCATCATTAAATCTTGTGCTGATGCGGTTTTTGGAAATGCGACGACATCGCGGATGTTGTCGGTTTCCTGCAAGAGCATTACGATTCGCTCGATTCCTGCGGCGAAACCTCCGTGTGGCGGAGTTCCGTATTTCAAAGCCTCGACGAAGAAACCGAAACGCTCTTTGGCTTTTTCTTCGGTCAAACCTTGTGCAGTAAATATCAGGCTTTGAATATCGCTTTGATGCACACGAATCGAACCGCTGCCGATCTCGTAACCGTTGATGACAATGTCGTAAGCTCTCGCCCGAATTTGTCCGAGCAAATCTTTCTCGCCGTCCTCAATCGCACGTTTAAAAAGCGGCACATCTTCGTCCATCAAAGACGTAAACGGATGGTGCATCGGATCATAATTCTGTGTGTCTTCGTTGTATTCAAACATCGGAAATTCCGTCACCCAAAGCGGTTTGTAAACACCTTTTGGAATTAAATTATTTTGTTTCGCAATCTCTTTTCGCAATGCTCCGAGCGATGCGGCAACGACTGATTTCTTGCCCGCGACGATTAAAACCGCATCGCTTTTTTCCGCATTTGCAGTTGAAACTAATTCGTTGATTTTCTCTTCGCCGAGAATTTTCAATAGCGAAGAAGTCGTTTCATCGCCGATTTTTATCCAAGCCAAACCGCTTGCACCGTAGCGTTTGACGAATTCCTGCAAACCGTCGAGAATTTTGCGGGAAGTTTCCGAACCGTTTTTGGCGACGATACATTTTATTTGTCCGCCGTTTTCTAAAACCGATTTGAACGGAGCAAAATCCGTGTCGCTGAAATTGCTCGATAAATCCTGCAATTCCATTCCGAAACGCACATCGGGTTTGTCAACTCCAAACCTACGCATCGCTTCGGCATAAGTCATACGCGGAAAAGGCGTTTCAAATTCTGCATCAACGAGCGAAAACACTTCCCGCATCACGCCTTCCATCGTGGAGAAAACCATTTCCTGATTGGCAAAACTCATTTCAATATCAAGCTGCGTAAATTCGGGCTGACGATCAGCACGCAAATCTTCATCACGAAAACAACGAGCGATTTGATAATATTTATCGAGTCCGGCAATCATCGTAATTTGTTTCAAAATCTGCGGTGATTGCGGTAGAGCAAAGAATTTTCCCTGCTGAATTCTCGCGGGAACAATGTAATCTCTCGCACCTTCCGGTGTGGACTTGAGCATTATCGGCGTTTCAATTTCGAGAAAATTTTGTTCATCCATAAACGCCCGAATTTTCCGCAAAGCCTTTGCCCTCATCATCAAATTATTCTGCAAACTCTGCCGACGCAGATCAATATAGCGATATTTCAAACGCAAATCTTCGCTTGCCAAATTTTGCGAACCCAAAGTTTCAAGTTCAAACGGCAGAGTTTTCGCATCATTTAAGATCAAAATTTCATCAACTTTAACTTCAATTTCGCCCGTTGCCAACTTTTCGTTAATCGTTCCCTCGTCGCGTTTAGAAACTTTTCCTTTGACCGCAATGACAAATTCGCCACGCACATTTTTCGCCTTTGAATGAGCATCTTTTGCTGTTTCTTCGCTGACGACAACCTGCGTCAGACCGTAACGATCACGCAAATCAATAAAGGTAAAAACGCCAAAATCACGCTTCTTTGCCGCCCAACCCATCAGCACAACTTCTTCACCGACATTTTCCTCACGCAATTCACCGCAAGTGTGCGTTCTTTCCAAACTTCCAAGATTATCTAACATAATTTTTTTGACTACGAATTATATGAAAAAGGAATTGCGAAACAATACGAAAAAAAGATTTCAATAAATTTTACTTTTTACTTTCGTAAATTTTCGTGTTTCTTTGTTCGGGAATTTCGTAGTTTAATTCTTTCCCAAAATAAAAAAACGCCCTTCGATCTTGCAGACGAAAGGCATTGAACAAACTTATTTTTGTCCAAGCCGACTAATTATTATCGTCATTAAATCGAGCAGCGTTTCGCATAACTTGTGAAAAATCATACAAGATTTTTGATTGAAATTGCAAACCGCCGGAGTGCGAGCATCCTGCCCGCACGGATTTCGGCAAATAAAACACAAGGGAAATTGTCAATCGTTTTTGAAGGCAAACTTGCGGGCAGGATGCCCGCAGTCCGATTGGAAACATTGATTTAAGAAGACAATATTTTATAAACTAAATTTACGAGCAATAAAATCCGCCCGAATTTGCATCTATAAATTAAGGTATGAAGCAAATATCAAAAAACAAATTCTTTTATTATCTGTGTTTATCCGTATTCATCTGCGGACAAATTTTTCTTTTATCATCCAATAATTTTGCCCAAAAAGATGACGTTATTGAAATTGATACGGAACTTGTTTCGTTTGAAGTTTCGGTAACGGACAAAGACGGCAAACCGATTCGCGGACTTAGCGAGGAAGATTTTAAGATTTTTGTAGATGGTGAAAAGCGTTCGATAGATTTTTTTAAGCCGATAAAAAAGAACGATGAAACGCGTCCGCTGTCGGTGGTTTTTGCGTTGGATGTTTCGGGAAGTGTGACGAAAGAGGAAATCATAAGTTTGCGGAATGCGATGCAGAAATTCGTCAAACGACTGGCTGATTATAATTCGTATTTTGCCGTGATGACATTTGGAATGGAAGTCAAAACGATGCAGTCTTTTACGAATAAACCGGACAAATTGCACAAAACTTTCGAGAAAATCCTGAAAGATCAGGACGGACTTTCGACGCACGCTTATGATGCGGTTGACGATGCCGTGCGGATGATTCGCAAAAAATCGCCGCCGAGTATCAACCGGCAGATTCCAAAACGTGTCGTAATTGTCATCACGGACGGTTATCCGGTCGGCGATATTGTGTCGCCAAGCACCGTGATCGAACGGGCAAACGATGCGGAAACAAGCGTTTACGCCGTAATTTTGCCGTCTTATTCGACTCTTTCAAGAATGACCGGAAACGGAAAACCCGTAATGACTCTGCTTGAAGCCAGCGGTTTGATGGAACGCACGGGCGGCACTTCTTTTTATGCCTCGCAGGATAATTTCGAGCCGCTGTTTCGGGCATTAGCCGAAGAAATCACGGCTTCCTACGCACTCGCATTTTACCCGGACGAAAAAGCGAATAAAGACGGCAAATTTCGTCAGGTGAAAATTGAAATTTCAAAAAATTTGATTATAAAACAGAATCGAAAGGGATTTCAGATCAAGCCGGAAGATTTAAAAGATAGATAATCACAGAGAACACAGAGAGAAATACAGAGTTTTTTAGAGCGGATTTTTTGAAACACAAAAATATAGAAAACTCTCGTTTTCTTCTCTCTCTATTCCTCTGCGGCTAAAAAAATACTCTTACTCAAGATCAATACCATCATCGAAGATATTAAATCCGTCGTCGTAATTGTCCGCGTCTTTCTCGACATACGGGTCTAATTCCACCGGATCGAGTCCGACCAGTTCAAGGTCTGTGTCGCATATATCGCAAATAATTACTTCGCCCTGTTCGATGCTTTCGTGGATGTGAATTCTTTCGTCGCATTCGGGACAAATCGCTGTTGGCATTTCGTTTTTGCTCCAATGTATATTTAAATAAATTAATGTTTTCCGGTTAATCAAACGGCGGAAAAATTGCTGTTTTAAATTTAGCTTTTTTAGAAACATTTTGGCAAGATAAGTTGATGCAATTTCCATTTGATTTGGCAAAAAACAGAAAATTCGATGTCGTCGGTTTCGGCACGAATGCGGTTGATTTTTTAATCGAAGTTCCTTTTTATCCTGAATTTGATTCGAAAGTTGAACTAACCGAATACACCCAATCGGCAGGCGGCGAAGTGGCGACAACGGTTGTCGGACTGGAACGACTCGGCGTCAAAACTGCCTACGTCGGGCGTTTTGGCGATGATGAAGCCGGAAATTACGGCTTGCAAACTCTCATAGATGAAGGCGTAAACACGGATTTCGCCGAACAAATTGGTGGTGCAAGAACGCAAATTGCGTTTATAATTATTGACGAGCGAAACGGCGAAAGAACCGTTATATGGAAACGTGATAAGCAATTATCATTTGATGAAACCGAAGTTTCCGACGAGATCGCCACGCTTGGAAAAGTTCTCCATTTCACACCGCACGACACCAAGGCTTGTATCAAACTCGCCAAAATTGCCCGTGAAAACAATACAATTGTTTCGATAGATATAGACAATATTTTTGAAGGCACGAAAGAACTCCTGCCGTTCGTGGATATTTTTATCTCATCCGCCGAATTCGCCGAAAATTTTATCGGCATCAGCAATAAACGCAAAGCCTTACATGAGTTAAAATCTCGCTACGGATTCAAAGTTGCGGGAATGACTCTGGGCGAAACCGGTTCGCTAATGCTCTGCGAAAATGAATTTATCGAAACAAAAGGTTACGAAGTTCCAAATGGCTGCAAAGACACGACCGGAGCGGGTGATTCTTTTCGGACGGGATTTTTATACGGTTTATTAAAAGGCGAAACGGTCACACAGAGTGCAAAAATGGCAAACGCCGTCGCCGCTTTGAAATGCCGCGAGATCGGTGCAAGAACGGCTTTGCCGAAAGTTGATGAGTTGAAATTTATAATGGATAACGGATAACGGAAAATTACATCAATTTGATTCTTCCAAAATATTATCCATTTTCCATTATCCGTTATCCATTGATTAAAGATTGTTATTAAAAAATTCCAAAGTCCGTTTCCAAGCATCTTCCGCCGCCTCTTTATTGTAAACTTCGAGGTTTGTTTCATTGGCAAAAGCGTGATCGGCTTCATAAGGTTTTGACTCAATCGGCAAATCATATTTTTCCGCATCAGCCATTAATTCCGCAACTTTTTCGGGATTTATCCAATCGTCTTTTTTGCCCGAAATAAATAGAACGGGTGTGCTTAAATCTTTTAGAACTTCTTCCGGCGGAGTATCGCCATAGTATGGAACAGCCGCGTTTATTTCGTCCAATTCACACGCCGCACGCAAGGCGTAAGTTCCGCCCATACAATATCCGGTAATGCCGTAATGCGATATTTTGTAGCTTCCGTAACCTTTGGCAATCGCACATTTTATCGTGTCAATTCCATCCTCGATAGCGAGATCGTTCATCAGTTTCGCCGCTTTATCCGAGTCTTTCGCAATCGTCCCGCGATATAGATCGGGTGCGATGGCAATAAATCCATTGTCCGCATAACGCTGGGCAATATTTTTGATATTTTCGTTCAAACCCCACCATTCGTGGATCAAAATCACCGCTTTCGTATCGGGCGAAATCTCATCGGGCTTTGCCGCATAAGCGATTGTTTCGCCATTTTCCGTTTCAAATTCTAATTGTTCAATTTTCATAAATGCTCCTTAATCTTTGTAAATATACTTTGTTTGATTATATGAAATTTAACGGCAAATTTGAAAGGACAGTAAGCGTAACGTCAACATCCGGTCGGCGTTACATTTTTATTTTCCGCAAAATCGTATAAAATCAAATCACATCAATTCAAAAGGAAACAAAAATGCTAAAAAAATTATTTGCTCTGTCGCTCATTTCATTATTTATGCTGCCGATGTTTGCGTTGGCACAAACGAAACAAAATATCAGCCTTTTGCTCTACAACGGCAAGGTTTTTTCTGCTGACGAAAACCGCACGATGTATGAAGCGGTCGCGGTTGACGGCGAGAAGATTGTCGCGGTCGGGAGTTCAAAGGATTTGCAAGCGAAATATAACGCAAAGCAGACGATTGACCTCAAAGGCAAACTCGTTACGCCCGGATTTAATGATGCACATATTCATTTTGTCGGAGTTGGTCTGGCACTTTTGCGGGTTGATCTGAACGGCTCGAAAACTTTGGCGGAAGCAAAACAACGAATTGCCGCGAAGATCAAAGAACTGCCGAAGGGTGCTTGGGTTTTGGGACGCGGTTGGGATCATACGCTGTGGGGAAATAAATTGCCGACGCGAAAAGATTTAGACGATATTTCGCCTGATAATCCTGTTTTTGTCCAGCGTGTTGACGGGCATATTTCGTGGTCGAATTCGTTGGCGTTCAAGTTGGCGAAGGTTACGAAAGATTCAAAAGTTCCGACGGGCGGCGAGATTGTTTTTGATAAAAACGGCGAACCCGAAGGAGTTTTAAAGGAAACCGCACAAGGTTTGATCGGTGCAGTTGTTCCTGAAACGACACAGGAAGAAACTTTGAAAGGCATCGAATTGGCGATTGTTGAAGCGAAAAAGTTTGGTTTAACAAGCGTGCAGGGTGGTGCGGATTATGCGGCGATTCCGCTTTATCAACAACTTTTAAAAGACGATAAATTAACAACCCGCGTTGCCGTTTGGCAGGATTTTGAAACGCCGCTCGAAACTTTGAAAAAACAGCGTTCCGATTTTCAAGCATTAAAATTAAATCCTTCGCGTCTGAAACTCGGAATACTAAAAGGTTATATGGACGGCACACTCGGCTCACGCACCGCCGCAATGCTCGCTCCGTTTTCCGACGACCCCGAAAACAGCGGGATCCCGCGACGCGATCCCGACGAGATGATAAAAATGATCGTCGAACGCGATGCGGCAGGTTTTCAAATGGGACTCCACGCCATCGGCGACAGAGCAAATCGAATTGCTTTGGATGGATTTGAGAAAGGTAAAAAAGCTAAATCGTCAAAGAGTGTAACTACTACATCAATTCCTTGTGGTATTAAGTATGAAGCAACTCTTCAAGGTAGAGGATTCCTCGGAAAAGGTAATCCTAATGAAATAATTAACTTAAACAAATCATGTCGCCACCGCATAGAACACGCACAAGTTGTTGCACCGTCTGATTTTAAGCGTTTTGCGACGCTCGGAGTGATTGCTTCAATGCAGCCGTCGCACGCGATTTCGGATAAGCGTTGGGCGGGAGATCGTTTGGGCGAATACCGCACGCTCGGTGCTTATTCGTGGCACACATTTCAGGCAAATAATGTCCACGTCGCTTTCGGAACGGATGCTCCTGTCGAATCTCTGGACACATATCAAACGCTCTACGCCGCAGTTTCACGTCAGGATATTTCCGGTGACCCGAACGGCGGATGGCAGCCGCAGGAAAAACTTTCGATGGAGGACGCGATTCGCAATTACACTTACGAATCCGCCTACGCCGAATTTGCCGAAAACGAAAAAGGCACGATCAAAGTCGGAATGTTTGCTGACTTGTTAGTTCATTCAAAGGATTTATTGACGATTGAACACAAGGATATTCTCGAAACTCGTCCGGTTTATACGATTTTTAACGGGAAAATCGTATATGAAATGAAGTAAGAAGTTAACTACGAAATTCTTACGAAAATTTATGGAAAAAAGAAAAGAAATTTAACCACAGATAAATACAGATTAAAACTGATATGAGAAAAATCTTTTACAATTAATTTCTTATCTGAGTTTATCCGTGTCCATCCGTGGTTAAATTTCTTCTTGTTTATTTCGCGTAATTTCGCGTTTATTCGCGGGCAAAAACTTCTTACTCTTTAGCTTTTTCCTTAAGCGATTCAATTTGCAGATCAACGATGACCGTATCGGACAGCATCGGCGTTCCGTTCGGCAGATTTGTGCCGTAGTCTATTTTGAAATCCCGGCGATTGATTACCGTTCGTCCCGTAACGCCCATTCTAACCGCATCGCGTCCGTCTTTGATCGGTCCGAACATCTGCATCGGAATCGTGATTTCTTTGGTCACGCCCTTCATCGTAAAATCGCCCGTAACCAGATAATTTTCCCCTTTTTTCTTGACCTTTTTGCTCTTGAAAGTCATTTCGGGATATTCAATCACATCGAAAAAATCCTTGCTTCGCAGATGATTGTCGCGGGCATTAACGCCGGTATCAACCGATTTCATCACTGCCGTAAATTCGACGCTCGAATCCTGCAGCTTTTTGCCATTGAGATTGACCTTGCCTTCAAATTCACGGAAATTTCCCGGCACTTCGATCAAACCCATATGTTTAATGCGAAAATTTATCGAACTGTGAGCCTTGTCGAACGAATATTCGCCCATCTGTTCATCTTCGGACACTTTTTCAAATCCACCGTGGCTGAATTTTTCCTCGATATTTAAAGATTTCGCGGTCGAACCGTCAGCAAAAATCAAAAACATCAATGTAAAAACCGATAAAAATCCAACCGATAAAACTGCAAAAATTTTCTTGTTCATAATTATTTTTTCTTTCCTTCGGCAGTTTTGATAGATAGAATTTTCGTTAAGTTGCCTTCGGATTTCAAAACCTGACCGTGTATCATTAAAGTTTATTTGATTGAATAATTCTTAGCAAACCGCAATCATTGGAATAAACCCTAACAGTTAAATCATTATTCTGCATAAGTGCTATGTGGGAAACTTTTACAAATTGGTTTTTGAGCCTCGGCGAAGCATACGGCGTGAATCCGTTTATCTTCGGCGGAATATACATCGGAGCGATCCCGTTTTTCACGCTCTCGATTGCGTGGCTGGTTCGCAATTACCGCAACGGTAAATCAATCGTTCTGCCCGCATTGTCGGCAGTATTCTTCTTTATTTCCGCATATATCTACTTAATTTTTGCCGGAAAAAATGTTCCCGTTTGGGTTTATATCGCCGTCGTTTTATTAATTATTGTCGGAGCATATTCGACACTGAAAAAAGTGCGTCGGCAGATAAATGAAGTTGATAAAAAGTAGTTGGACTTAATTTTACTCGAAATGCCACAAAAATTTATAGACAATTGAAGTATTTTAATTTAGAGTAGTATGTCTCAAAAATTAAAATATCCCACATCAACCAAAATATGAAAAAACTATTACTTACAGTGCTGTTTTCGTTTCTATTTCAGAGCAGTTTCATTTTGCTGTCAACGCCTGTTCGTGTGTCGGCACAGGATCAGGAAATTCTTGACAATAGTGCAGTTATCGAATTAGTGAAAACAGATTTGTCCGAAGATGTCATTGTTTCAATGATTAAAAATTCAAAGACCTCTTTTGATACTTCCGTTGCCGGGGTTAAAGCGTTAAATGATGCAGGTGTCAGCGATGCCGTAATCCTTGCAATGGTGCAGAGCGGTTCAAAAATGGAAATTGAAAAACCGAGCGAAAGTACAACAGTTTCAATCACCTCAGAAACGCCGAAAGAAAATACAGAGTTTCGCTTACCGGATGGAACTCCGGTCAAATTGCGAACGGGTCGCAACCTTTCTTCAGCCGATGCTAAAACGGGCGAAACGATTGATTTTGAGATTTTGGAAGATGTCATTGTTGACGAAGTTTTAGTTATCAAACGCGGATCGTTCGCATTAGGAACTGTAACGCAGGCAAAACCAAAAGGCAGAATGGGTAAAGCCGGGAAATTGGATCTAACGATTGATTCAGTAATTCTCGTTTCCGGCGAAAAAGTTGCTTTGCGTGCGGTCAAAGAAACAAAAGGCAACGGCAGAACCGGAGCCATGACAGGTGCGATTGTTGCTTCGAGCATCTTGTTTTTTCCGGCAGCTCCATTTTTTCTGTTTATGAAAGGAAAGGACATTTCGATTCCGAAAGGCACCGAAGTTACTGCATACATTAACGGTGACATAACTCTTGATCGCAGCAAATTTGATAAGACAAATTAGTTTGCAGACTGTTGATTTTTATCTGTTTGAGCAAAAATCAAACAACAATTTGGATTGAAAAGCATTGTTTTCAAAAGCAGTGCTTTTCCGGTTTTAAATGTAAGAATATAGTTTCGTAATAGATTTAAATTTGCAGTAAATGGAATAAAGCATTTGCAATATGGATTTACATATAAAAATCAGCACGCCGAATTACGCAGATATTCTTTTGCTGACTTGAGTTAAATTATTTTGTGAAAGCCGGTAATTATCTGTCTGCGTACTATCATATAGATAAAAATTTATGAGCAAAACATATGACTTAATTGTGATTGGCGGCGGTTCGGCGGGATTGGTCGCGGCGGGCGGTGCGGGAATTTTGGGTGCAAAGGTTGCACTTATCGAAAAGAACAAACTCGGCGGTGATTGTCTTTACACGGGCTGCGTGCCGTCGAAAACTCTCATTCGTTCAGCAAAATTTGCATCCGATATGAAGAACGCTTCCGATTTTGGATTTTCGATTTCGGATTTCGGATTTAAGGACAATTCCTTTAAATCAATAACCAATCGTGTGCAGAATGTTATCGGCATTATCGAAGAACACGACCGACCGGAAGTTTTTGAGGAAATGGGCGTTGAAATAATTTTCGGAACGCCAAAATTTATTTCGCAAAAAGAGATCGAAGTTGAACTGCGAAGTGGCGAAAAACAAACTATGAAAGCAAAACGTTTTTGCATTTCGACGGGTTCATCGCCGAATATTCCGCCGATTGAAGGTTTGCAGGAAACCGGATTTATTACCAACGAGAATGTTTTTGAACTGGAAACAATGCCGCCGGAATTGGTAATTTTAGGCGGCGGAGCAATCGGTTGCGAACTCGGTCAATCCTTCGCCCGGTTCGGCTCGAAAGTAACAATCGTCGAGATGTCCGAACATATTTTGTCGCACGAAGACGGAGAAGTTTCCAAATTTATGGAAGGCGTTTTTGATAAAGAGGGAATTACGCTCAAAACAAATTTCAAAGCCGTTAAAGTCGGGAAAAAAGATAACAAAAAAATCGTTCACATTGAAAAAGAAGACGGCACAAAAGAAGAAATCAGCGGCGACGAAATTCTCGTATCGTTGGGAAGAAAACCGAACACGAAAAATTTAGACCTCGAAACAGCGGGCGTTGAACTCGAAAAAGGAAAGATCAAAGTTGACGAATACTTACGGACAACAAACAAAAACATCTACGCGGCGGGCGATGTCAACGGCAAATTTCAATTCACGCATATGGCGGATTACGAAGCTCAGATCGTGTTGAAAAACTGCTTTTTATTTTATCCGCTGACTACCAAAGCCGATTATAGCGTCGTTCCGTGGACCACTTTCACCGAACCCGAAGTCGCCCGTGTCGGAATGATCGAAAGCGAAGCCGCCGAAAAATATGGTGACGATGCAGTCGAAATTTACAAAGTCCCGTTCACCGAAAACGACCGGGCATACGCCGAAGGAAATCCCGAAGGCTTTGCCAAATTAGTATTGAAAGGCGACAAAATCCTCGGCGTTACAATAGTTTCGATCCACGCCGGCGAACTCCTTTCGGAATTCACCGTCGCCATGAAACACGGTCTTTCAATCGCCGAACTAAATGAAGCCATCCACGTTTATCCGACATTGGCAAAAATCACGCAAGCCCTGGGAACGGAGAAAACAATCGAAGGCTTAAAAAAACCGTGGGTGCAGAAGTGGTTCGGAAGATACTTGAAAATCTGGCGGTGAATATTTCGCTGCCGTTGGTAAAAATTTAATAAACTACATCTCGTTGCTACTATTTTCAAAGCCTCAAATCAAATCCGGATCAATCTTGATCTAAAGATTTTCAGGTTGATTTGCCCACAGTATTAGCAGTAAACGGCTAGTAGATAATTTCTATTTGTGATAAATTGGAAGTCAAATGATCAAAAATATTTCATCAGTTCAGTCGTTTGATCGGAGTGCCGGACGCAACCCGCAGCCGGTAATCCGCTTTATATCATCGGGCGGTCTATTTGTTGTGGCGGTTGCAGTTATGGTTTTTCTGCCGCTTTCCGTTTCGGCACAAGATGTCAAATCGAAAGATTCTCCGGTCGTCGTTCAGCCGGGTTCGCCGGGGCAACCGTCGAAGATTTTGCCGTCCTCAACGCGGGCGAAACTGACGCAACATTCGCCGAAAGACGTCGAGTTTATGCAGGGAATGATTATGCACCACGCTCAAGCGGTGGAAATGGTCGCGTTGATGGAAGCACGGACAAAGAATTCAACTCTGCTGCTGCTCGGTCAACGCATTGGTCATACGCAGGCGGACGAGATGAACTTGATGAAACGCTGGCTCATCAGTCGGGGCGAAAAAACTTCGATGCCGATGATGGATATGAAAGATATGAATATGTCCGGGATGGATATGAAGGGAACATCCGATAAAAAAGAAATGTCGGATATGAAGAATATGAATATGTCGGCTGAAAAGGAAAAGTCCGATATGAAGAAAATGGACGGAATGGATATGAAGAATATGGATATGTCCGATCATAAACATCATACAATGATGCTAATGCCCGGAATGCTCTCGGCGAAGCAGATGGAAAATTTAGCTAAGGCAAAAGACACGGAATTCGACAGATTATTTTTGACCGGAATGATCCAGCACCACAACGGAGCATTGGTAATGGTTAATGAATTATTTGAAACGACGGGTGCGGGGCAGGATGCGGAAATGTTTAATTTCGCTACGGATGTGGATAGCAGTCAGCGTGCCGAGATCAGAATTATGCAGGAAATGTTGGGCGGTAAGCCGCAAAAGGAGAAAAAATGAATCGAGTAAAAAATATCAATTTCAATTTAATGTCGGCGTTATTTGCGGTGTGCATACTTTGTGCATCAAGCGGAGTTTTCGCTCAGGGACTTCAGCCGGCACCGCCGCTTCCGAAGGGAATGACGGGTTCGGATGCGAGTGATCCGCGAACGAAATTATCGCCGGGTTTGTATGACGCGGGCGAAGCGGCATTGGGAATGAAACATCTTCAATTAGTTAAAAAGCCGAGTGCATTTCAACTCGGTTCTGATGATCCCGACAGTGAACAGGTCAATAAAACATTGGGACTGATGGGTGTCGCCGATCCTTCGCAAATGCCGAAAGCCGCAAAATTAGTGTTCGCACAACTTGCTTTCGCCAATTCCGATCTCGCGTTTCAGGGCAAACATCTGTTTATGGGGAATTTCTACGGTGTCAGCATCTATGATATTTCCAATCCGGCGAACACGAGTTTGCTGACAACGCTGGTTTGTCCGGGCGGACAGGGCGACGTTTCGGTTTACAACAATCTATTATTTATGTCGGTCGAAATGCCGAACGGTCGGCTCGATTGCAGTGCCGACGGTTTTCCGCCGATGACGATGAAAGCCGATGCTCAACCGCAACCGGATGTGCAGAAAGATCGCTTTCGCGGTGTTCGAATTTTCGATATTTCAGACGTGAAAAATCCGAAACAAGTCGGTGCTGTTCAAACCTGTCGTGGTTCGCACACGCATACATTGGTTACCGATCCAAAGGATAAAAAGAATGTTTATGTATATGTTTCGGGAACGTCCTTCGTTCGTCCCGATGAAGAACTTGCCGGATGTTCAAGCGGTTCACCCGATAAAAATGCAAACACTTCGCTGTTCCGCATAGATGTCATCAAAGTTCCCGTCGCCGCACCGCAAAATGCGAAAATCGTTTCGAGTCCGCGGATATTTACGGATTCGAGAACGGGTGCGATCAACGGTTTGAACGATGGCGGATCACACAACGGCGAAAGAGTTTCCGAAACGAATCAATGCCACGACATCACGGTTTACTCAGCCATCGGACTTGCCGCCGGAGCTTGTTCGGGGAATGGAATTTTGCTCGACATCAAAGATCCGGCGAATCCGAAACGGATTGATGCCGTTAATGATACAAACTACGCTTACTGGCACTCAGCCGCATTTTCCAACGATGGCAAAAAAGTCGTTTTCACGGACGAATGGGGAGGCGGAACCAATGCCAGATGCCGTGAAAATGATCCGATTCAATGGGGTGCAGATGCGATTTTTACTCTGAATAACAACAAACTGGACTTTGCGAGTTATTACAAAATACCGGCGGCACAAGGCGACAGCGAAAACTGCGTTGCCCATAACGGTTCGCTCGTTCCTGTTCCGGGACGCGACATCAAAGTTCAGGCTTGGTATCAGGGCGGAATCTCGATTATGGATTTCACCGATGCTTCCAAACCGTTTGAAATCGCTTATTTTGACCGCGGTGCGATTGATCCCGATACATTAGTTTTAGGCGGCGACTGGTCAGCTTACTGGTTTAACGGCAACATTTACGCATCGGAAATTTCGCGTGGATTGGACATTTTCGAATTAACGCCGAGCGAATATATGACGCAAAACGAAATTGACGCGGCAAAATCCGTTCAGGTGAACGAACTGAATGTTCAGAACCAACAGAAGATCACCTGGTCAAATAAACTGATCGTGGCTAAAGCCTACGTTGACCAACTTGAGCGTTCAAAGGCTTTGAATGCAAATCAGGTTTCCGGTATCAGAACCGCCATCGAAAGTGCGGAAAGTTCAAAACTTGACAAAAAAGATGCTGATGCTTTGAAAGCACTCGTGCCGACAATTCAAAAAAATGCCGAAGTAACCAAGCGTTCGATTGATGCAAACCGTATGCGTTCGCTGGCTGAAATTTTGATGAAGCCGATGATGTAATTTGATTCAACAAGACAAAAAAGGCGGAGGTGTTTAGTTTAAACACCTCCGCCTTTTTTTCATTAAAAGAAAATATCAACAATTTTTGCCCTGAATTGGGTTGGTCTGCGTAAATAATTGCAAAATTATTTTTCCCGCATTGAACCGGCGTTAATCCGTAATTTTCTTCGTCAAATTTATCTGCGGAGGTTCTGCGGTGATCTCGCCGACAACTGCAAAGAATTCCTTAAAGAACTGCGTTTCAAAGTGTTCGTCAAGAGCGGCTTTGTTTGCCCAAGTTTCGTGCCAGAAAAATTGCGTTTCGTCCTCGATTGATTGATGGACATCGTAGTTTATACATCCTTCTTCAGCACGCGAATCCGCGACGATTTTCAGAGCCGCTGCTTTTGCTTCCTCAACTTTGTCTGCCTTGACCTTCAAACGTGCGATCAGCACAATTTTTTCTTCACTCATTTTACTTTTCTCCTTCGTTTATGGTTTTCCATTGATCTGAACAAAGGATTGTATAACGAATTTTTTCGGATTTCGAATCTGCTTTTTACGAAATGAATTTTTCCGGTCCAGCATTAAATAACGTCAGCTCGAGATGAGAATGTCGAACCTTGTTCCAAATAATGCTTCCGAATATTTTCCAAAACGAGTCTGCATCAAATTTGGCGGAATCGAAACAGATTAATAAAAGTATTTCAGGATTTTTGGTTTTGGATATGTCAGGCTGATAAATAGAGCCGATACAAGTTCGTTATTCGCATCGGCTCTATTCTGTATAATGAATTTATTTAAAAGATTCCTTGAAACCTTTAGCGGCTGAAAACTTAACCACCTTAGCAGCGGGGATCGTGATTGCTGCACCGGTTGAAGGATTTCGCCCCTGTCGTTCGGCACGGTCGTTCAGTTTGAATTTTCCCAGTCCGACCAGGTTTACGCTTCCCGCACTTTTAAGTTCCGAGGTGATGAGTTCTGCGTGAGCGTCGAGCACTTCACGTGCCTTTGCCTTGCTGAGATCGGTCTTATCGGCAAGTTCGGCGACCAGTTCGTTCATCGTTTTCTCTTTAGTTTTTTCTTTTACTGCTTTTGCCATCTTTAATGTCCTCCAATTATTACACCGAATTTTGAACTTGGCACCGGTGCGAATTTGTCTGAGCCATTTTCCTGTTAATTCAGGAAGTTTAGATGTTATTTCATTTAGATGGCAATATACAAGACATTCAAACAAAATAATTTGAATCGATGGTAAATAAAACAAACAAAAAGTGTTTTCTGACAGAAGATTTGTGTTATTTTCCGACAGAAATCGGATCAAGAAAATTATTTATTTGCTGAACTAAATTCAAAATTTGGAAACTGATATGTTCAGTCTATATATCGTGGAAACGAGGGCTTGAATGCCATTTGAAATTGCTTAACTATCTCTTAGACCCTCTGTATTCTCTTTAAACACTTGGAGATCAACCGAAAAGAAATGGACAGCGTGCCGCAGTTTACGAAAATGATTGCGGATAAAATTAATAAATCGAATGCAATTGATGTCGTCTTTCAGGCGGCGGATTAACCGCGACGGGCGGACATCTGATTGCACTTTACGATGAGAGATTAGCGAAATATCCGTGTGCGTTTGCGAAGATAACTTCTTACAAAGGTTTGGGTTATCACATTGTTGACGGCGTAAATGATTTGGAAGCGAAGTGGCAAAAAAACTCTCGCGGACAAGTCGGATTTCATCAAAACTTAGTTATTGTTTTCGGAAAATTACGAGAAAAATAAAGACGACGAAAGAGCGACCGATTCAAACGACGCGGATGACGAAGGTCTGAATCTAGAACTGCTTTCGCTGATTGTTGAGGAGGCTCACACAGTCGATTTAAATGTTTTAAACCCCATCATCTGCTAATCAACGATTTAATAATTTATTATCAACGCTGATTATGCCGTCAATAAGTCCGCAGTAAACCTAGTTACAGTTCCTCTTTGGTGGCATTTCTTTGCTCGAATTTTCGTTGAATAAGATCTATATGATTATTTTTGTTTATTATTAAATTTTCTTGCCATTTCTTTGCAGAAGCATTTCAAAACCGGTTTTATCAACGGCTTTGACATACGCATCTTTCGGTTCGACCAAGCCTTTCATAACTAATTCCATCAGAGCATCGTTAAGCATTACCATTCCTTTGCTTTTTCCGGTCTGCATTGATGAGGGAATTTGGAAGGTCTTGCCCTCGCGGATGAGATTGGAAATCGCGGGCGTAACGATCAAAACTTCCAACGCCGCGATTCTGCCGCCGCCGATTTTCGGCAGAAGCGTCTGAGCGATGACACCACGCAAGGATTCCGAAAGCATTACGCGAACTTGCTGCTGACGGTCAGCGGGAAATTGGTCAATAATTCGGTCAACCGTCGAAGCAGCAGTTGTCGTGTGCAAAGTTCCAAAAACCAAGTGTCCGGTTTCCGCCGTTTCGATGGCAATCGAAATTGTTTCCAAATCACGCATTTCGCCGACGAGTAAAATATCCGGGTCTTCCCGAAGTGCAGCACGCAAAGCGTCTTTAAATGAATCGGTATGATTGTGAACTTCGCGTTGATTGACGAGGCATTTTTGATTTTCGTGTGTAAATTCTATCGGGTCTTCAATCGTAATTATATGGTCTTCGCGTTGTTTATTGATCGAATCAACCATCGCACAGAGCGTCGTCGATTTTCCCGAACCCGTCGGACCTGTAACGACGACCAAGCCTTTAGAAAGTTCGCACAAATCCATAATCGCTTTGGAAAGTCCGAGTTTTTCCGCCGTCAGAATCTCCGATGGAATGATCCGAAAAACTCCGCCCATTCCTTTGCGATCCATAAAAATATTTGCCCGAAAACGTGCCAGACCTTTGATTTCGTAAGCAAAATCGGTATCGTTTCGTTCCGCAAATTCTTCGATGTTCTTCGGCGGCATAATTGACTGCAAAAGCTGCTTCATCGCGTCAGGCGTGATATTCGGCATACTTTCATCGAGCTTTGCCATCCTGCCATCCTTGCGAACCATCGGCGAAACCGAAACGCTGAGATGCAGATCCGATGCTCCCATTCCCGCCATCTTATGAAAAAGTGAATCCATTTTCGCTTTTGCCTGCGGGTTTGCCTGAACCGCTTTAACAACGACCGGCGGCGGTGTTTGAACTACTTGTGGTGGTGGTTGAAATTGTGGAGCAAAAGAATTTGCATTTTGCGGCGGCATACCTCCAACTGTCGGGGCGGCATTGTTCGGGACGATCTCAGTATTACCGGAAGCACGATTTGGCGAATTAAAATTATCTGTCATATTTTCAGGACTTTCTGAATTGTTGGAAAATTGATTGTTCGGATAGCTGTTAAGTTGTTCCACATCATAAACTTGTTCTTTTGCGAAACTTTCTGTAACGGGTATATTTCGTTCGATCTCGATCTCCGGATAAAAACTCGAAGTTGCATCCCGGTTTGAAAAGGTTTCCGTAGAATTTTCCCGGATTGAGGAAGCGTTACCATTTTGTTGAAATTTATTGGCATTTGTGACCAATAGACTCTCCGTATAGTCATCAGCGGTCAAAAAATTGTTCTTTTCCTGTGGCGGAGAGTTTATTTCGATGACGAGTTCCTCCGCCGAATCATTATAAATTTGTCCGGCGGAAGTTTGCTGTTCGCCAATGCAGGACGGATTTTCATCCGGAACAGATGTATCAAATCTGCGGATGTCCTGTTTCTCCACATTGCTTTTTCCAAAGTTCGCCTTACTCGGAGTAACTGTAACGACAAATCCCGATGGTGATTTCTTGACGAAGAAACTGAAATCTCCGAGATTATGCGGGAAAACAAATTCCACCTCCGAACTGTCCGGCAGTTGTTGTTTCACATCGGGCGGGATCAGCGAGAAAATCATCGTGTTAATCTGTGCTCCCGGAAGCGGTGAATTGGATATTTCAATATTACCGTCGGGCGTTGTGATATACGGTTGTTTATTGGGCTGAAGATGCAGTTCATACCCGGAGTTCGATAATAATTGTTGTAAGTATTCGTTCAACTTATACATTTTGTTTTTTGTCAGGGGAGTCTAGGATTGGATTAATTGATACTGATACAGAAAATAGCCGGGAATCGAATTTTCGATTCCCAAATAGATTAACATATTTAAACGATGTTTGTCATTTAAAAATATCTACCTCAAAGAAAGGGATTATTTGAAGTGGGATGTTTTAAGTGGGAAAATTTACACAGTCAAAGTTGAATTCTGACTGCGTAATCATTGGTCGTAGAGGTATAAGCCGAGACCGAACTTTGCTGCTGCCCGACGGAGTGCCATTGATTCCGCATTACTCGACGAATCTCCGTAAGTATCCTTTTCCTCGTCTTCCTGTCCGGTCGCTTCGCGGAAAACATCACCTTCTAAACAGGGAATCGAGAGGCGAACAATTATAATTAATTTTCCGCCGATTGAATTCATCGAACGAATTTCGTAATTCCAACCCGGTGCGTAATGATCGAGATATTTGATTGCATCGTGCCACGCGATATAGTTGATTTCCTTGCCGCCCTGTCGCCTTTTTCGCAAGTGTCTTTTTGCCACGGGTTTGGTCAAATCCTGAACAATATCGCGGATCGAACGCATTTCCGCATTACCATTATCCTCCATCAATTCCTGAGGAGTTTCTGTTTCGGTAGTTTCCACTGCAATTGCTGATTCAGTCATTATTTAAGCTCCATCTTCGTTAAAGTGTTTCATCTATGAAACATTATCACTAAATTATTAACAAAGGCAAGTGTTGATTATTGAAAAAAATCAGAGTTTCAAAATTGTCTTGAACTGCCGGCAAAGTTACTTTGCTAAGCAAATCATCCACAATCGTTTAAGAGTTTTGAAATTCAAGATAGAAATACGACCGTAACGAAGCGTGTTGCTTATCAGGTAATAAATACGCTCACAATATTCGTGTCGTCGCCTTTTCGCCATAACTAATTTTGCTCAGATGCTTTCTGAAACTCATCTTTAAATAGATGTTGAAATTTTTAAATACAAAAAAAGCGATTCGTTAATTGAATCGCTTTCGTTGTTATTTCCATTTGATGCTAACCGATGAACATTTCATCATCTTGGTAAACGCGGTCAATTTGTTTTGGCGAAGGTGCGAACAGAACTTCCAGACCTTTGCGAACTCCCGCCATAATCGCCGCAATTTCGGCAGCGGGCATAATAACTTTGTCCTGAATAAAATCCGCCGTTGTCGTAACTTGCGTCTGCGTCCGGTCAATCGTCTGACTGACGAGGGCAACTTTGTCTTTAGCTTCTTCAGCAGTATAACCGACCAGTTGTTTGATTTCAGCAACTTCCTGCTTGATGAGTCCGGCAGAATCTGCAAAATAATCCGTCGCAGTGTTAAGATTTTTCGACATTTCGTTAAATTGATGAGCAATCAAATTACCCTGCTCGCCAATTGATTGAAGTTTGTCAAAAACCGGAGCAATTCTTTTCTCAAGATTATCGGTGGTTTTATTGATCAAATAAGCTATAACTATTAAAGTCAATGCCATCACGGTAAAAGAAACCGCGATTACAATCAATGAAATCATTGCATAATACTGAATCTCTTGCGTACTCATAATTCGATTACCCCTTGTTGTCTTTGTTGTCTATCGTTTTATCAATTTTCGGAACTTCTAAAACCTTGCCTTCCTGAATCGGATAATTCGGACGACCTTCGGTAATCGAATTTGCTTCATTTTTGCGTTTTTCGTCCGCATAAGCTTCTTTTCCGGCATCAATTGCTGCCGACAGCGGATTCGCCGTTTGAGTTGCCGCCGATTTTGCCTTGTCGGTCAAATCGCTTGCCGTTGTTTTAGCCTTATCGCTAATATCTCCGGCAACCGTTTTAGCTTTTTCGGTTAATTCACCGGCTTTTTCCTGAGCTGTGTTATAAAGTTCACCGGCTTTGTCACGGGTTACTTCGTAATAATCGCCCGCTGCATCCTGAAGTTGTCCGGCAGTTTCTTTGCCTTTTTCAATTCCTTTTTTAGTTGCATCGGCGATGTCACCGCGTAATTCCTGTCCCGACTTCGGAGCAAAAAGCAACGCTAATCCCGCACCGATGCCGCCACCGATTAGCAGATAAGTTAATTTCGTAGCCGCACTTGCCTCTTCCCGTTCGTATTCGTAGTTCATAATTTTTCTCCTGTCCTGCGAAATGCTTTCGCAGTAAATAATTTAAGTTCTGTAAATAATATAAGAATATAACAGAAAGCGAAAAATAATAATAATAATATTTAATCTTTATCTGAAATTTATCAATAAATCCGTGCTTTCACCATTCGCGGAATTCCTTGCAAATCATTTATAAAGCTAACATCCTGCCAAATATTTCCGGCGAACATCTTTAACACTTCGTATGATTGATCAATTCCGATTTCCATCAACAGATAACCTTTTGAAAACAGATGTTCCGGCGATTTATCGACAATTTCTTTGATTATCGATAGTCCGTCCTTGCCATCCGTCAGGGCAATGTGAGGATCAAAATCCCGAACTTCTTTTTGCAGTGTATCCAAATCTTTTTCCGCAATATAGGGCGGATTTGAAACGATCAAATCGAATTTCTCATCAGTCAAAACATTGAAAACATCTGAAACTTCCAGGTGCATCCGTGCTGAAACGCCGATGTTTTCAGCATTTCGTTTCGCAACCGACAGAGCTTTTTCCGAAACATCCAAGCCGATTGCGGTGGAATTTTCAACATTGTGCAGAATGGAAACCGCGATACAACCCGAACCGATTCCAACTTCGCAAAATTGCGGTCGGTCTAAAATACTTAGAATTTCGATTGCATTTTCGACGATCAATTCAGTTTCGGGACGCGGAATCAGAACATCTTTTGAAACGACAAAATCCAATCCGTAAAACTCTTGTTTTTCGGCGATGTGCTGAAACGGTTCACGCTTTGCCCGACGCTCGACGAATTGCCCGAAAGTCCTTGCTTCGTCAGCCGTCAGTTCATATTCGAAATGTGCGATCAGAAAAGTTTTGTCCCGCTCAATCGCCAGACACAACAGCGATTTCGCTTCGTTTCGCGGCTGTAAAACTCCGTTTTGTTCGAGAATTTCAGCCGCTTGTTGAACTACTTCGGAGATATTCGACATTATTCGTTGATATTAAGGGAGCATCAAGTAAAAAGTAAAAAGGTAAAAGCCGAAACAATTACATATCTGCTTTTACTGATACGTAATTGTTTCGGCTTCTATAACTCTTGTATCTTTACACGATTTTTTTTATAAACGCGGCAATCTGAAGCTGAACCGGGAACCGCGTCCTTCAACCGATTGCACGGCAACTTCGCCTTTGTGATGTTCGATGATTTCCTTAACGAGTGATAATCCTAAACCCGTTGTATTTTCCTGTTTTTCAACTCCATCGTGAGCGACACGATAGAATTTTTGCCAAATTTTTTCCACTTCGCCCTTCGGAATTCCGTAGCCGCGGTCTTCAACCTCAACCCGCAGAAAATCTGTTTCGAGAATTGTCGAAATCATCACCGAAGTTCGTTCGGGCGAATAGCGGATCGCATTGTCCATCAGATGCGAAATCGCTTTTGTCAGCAAACCTTTGTCAGCGGCAATCGGTGGAATTTCCTGATCCTGGCATTCGACGATGCGGATGCGTTTTTGTTTGGCGGTTTTACTAAAATCTTCAATCACCTCACGGACGATCTCATTGATCTCGACCGATGTTTTGATAACTTCCTGTTTATCGGATTGCTGCAAATTTGCAATCGACAGAAAATTCGATAAAACATTGCCCGCACGTTGGGCTTCGGCGGCGATAGTACGCAGATATTCTCTCGAATCTTCGGACAGAGTTTCTTCGTCAAGCAGAAGCAGTTCGGCAAATCCCTGAATACTGGTGATCGGTGTGCGGAGTTCGTGCGACATCAGATGCGTCATATCGCTGCGTAATTTTTCATTCTCCTTGACGGCGGAGATATTACGAAATGAAATCAAAAAACAAGCCGGAACTTGTTGAACAGCAGTTGAATGAATATTTTCGACGGGAATTTTGACGAGATTTATCTGCATCCCGAGCGTTTTTTCCTGATCCGGGAAATTCAGTTCACATTCGAACGAATCGCCGGTCTGCATCACGCGGCGAATTGCCAGACTCGGTTCATTGAAAACATCGGTCTTAAATCTTTCGAGCAAATTAAACAAATCGGTCTGCGGAACGTCCGCTGATTTCAGATTGGCAAACTGTTTCATCCGCTGGTTCATATATGCCAGCGTGCCGTCAAGATAAGCAATAGCGTGAGCTTCCAGCAGATACGAACCGGCAACGGCACTAAAAGATTGCTCTTTGATTATTCCGCGAACAAGATTCGTAATATCGAGACGGTTTTCCAGCGATTGCGTCGAAAAAGAGTTCCACCACGTATTGTGCGGAAGTTCTTTGCGGCGAAGCTCCTGTCGCTGTAAATTCCTGCCAAGTTGACTGCTGAACGATTCGAGCAAATTTCTATCTTCAGCTTGAAAATTTTGCTTAACATCAATAAATAACACGCCGATAATTACATCGTCACAGATTAAAGGCAAAGCAATCTGAGCCGCGTCTTGATTGGTTTTGTGATTTTGAATCTGAGTTGTGCGTGAGTCAATTGCTTTTTCACAGAACAGAATACAATTTTTCCAGGAATTTTGCCGCGAAGCCGGAGAATTTTCCGGGCAGTCTTTTCTAGTTCGTCCGATGGGTTTTAAGTTGCCGTCCAGTTCATAGTAGAAAATGATTATTTCGGACACGGGAAAAATAGTTTCAAGCAGTCTTATACTGCTTTCAATTCGCATATCGGCAGACCTTCCTTCTAAAACATCACCTTCCGATGCGAGAGAAACAAGATTGTTCGTTAAATTTTTATCGATTATCCAAAGTTTTTTGAGTTGGACGAAGCCGTGCGTCAAAAATGCGGTTAATATAACCGGCACGACCGCCAGTTCTATTGCAAAAAAGTTCGCCGTTACTGCTCCGGTGATAAACCAAATTGTTGCAAACAGGAGTATTACGGGGAAAATTCTCTTAAATGAATAGATTTCCGTCAACCACGCGGAAAGAAACGCGGCAACTATCATTGCCAGCATTTTCCAAACTGTGAACGCGGCATTCTGCGGTTTTACGATTTTCAGAACTACGGAAAACATACTATTTCCCAAAGTCCACACGACAAGGTTGAAAGCAGTCACTGACAAAGCAATAACAATCAAAATGTAGGCATTTTTAGATGGTGAATTTTGCATTTTAGAAGTAAAAGACGGGGGAGCTTTACTTTCTCGGATTAAACTTTGAGGAATGAAAGATGATGTTAAACACATAAACAATGTTTAACTGATTTATTATGCAACAAAGTTTCAACGGAAAGCAAGTTAAAATAAATCTGCGGGATTAGTGTTTTCCCGGTTTTGCCCTTTTTTGAAAAAGACTTCATAATATCTAAAATGATTCAAGCAGTATTTAATCAATGAAAATTATATCGAAAATCGAATTACTTCTGATAGGTTTGTGGCTCGGTGCGGCTGTGTTTTTCGCGGTCGCGGTTGCTCCGAGTGTGTTCAGCGTTCTGCCTTCGCGGGAAATGGCGGGATTCGTTGTCAATCGAACCTTGACAATCGTCAACTTCAGCGGTTTGGGCATAAGTTTGATTCTGCTTTTTATGTCGTTTATTCCACGTGATGAAGCAAAAGCGATCTGGGTTTGGCTGCAGAGAATTTTGCTTCTGGTCGTTGCCGTTGCCTGTGGTGCGGGGCAACTTATCATCGGTTTTTATCTGGAAGACATCCGCAAAATGAGCGACAAACCGATCAGCGAACTCGCCGCCGACAACGCCCTGAAAATTAGATTCGATATGTGGCATCAGTATTCGGTGTGGGTTCTGATGGCGGCGATGCTCGCCGCACTTCTGACGTTTTTTATTATTTCCCGAAAATACACCGAGAAAAATGTGCTGGCGAAAAAGAACGATCCTTTGAATTTCAATCTACCGCCCGAATTGAAAATGTAGATTTGTAAATAAATTGCCGACTAATTTCGAGCGTCGGGAAGCATCGAGGTTAAACCTTAAAAACTTTATGGAACTGATTGAAAATAAACGCGATTTTGAAGGTCGCTTCGCAAAATGGAACGGTAGTGAGGAACTGCGGAATTATCCATTTGTCGAAAATACTTACGCCCCATTTACGCCGGCAAGACGAGCTTTGCCGATGCTTAATCTGGCACTTATTTCTTCGGCAGGAGCGTATATTGACGGAACTGAGCCGTTTGATCTCGAAGTCCGCGACGGCGATATTTCGTTTCGAGAAATTCCTCTGGAAGTTGAAGCGGAGGACTTCAAATTTGCCGCTAAAGGTTATGATCCAACGGCGATTTTGGAAGATTTGAACTCGCAAATTCCACTCGACCGCCTGCGTGAATATGAGGAAAATGCGGTTATCGGAAGGCTCAATCACGTTTGGTGGAGTTTGAGCAGTTATATCCCGAACGCCGCCCGTGTTGCCGAAGAACTTGCCGCACAAATCGCCGACAGACTCGTTCGCTACGAGGTTCAGTCCGCCTTGCTAATTCCCGCAACACGCCTCTGTCATCAGACTTTAGGTTTGGTCGCACGGGCAATCGAACAACGCAACATCCCGACGATGATGATTGGAATTGACCGCAAAATGGGTGACAAAGTCCGTCCGCCGCGAATGGCTTACTACGATGGTAAATACGGTTCGGTCGCCGGAATTCCCAATTATAAACAACATCAATTACGCATTCTGGATGAGTCTCTGCGATGGATCGAAACTTTAGACCAACCGACATCGAAAAAACTAACCGTCGCCCTCGAAACTATAACGGAAACGGCTCGCGGGGAAAGATAGTTTTTCAAGACCGAACCGAACGCGGATGACGCGGATGAGGCAGATTATTGTAGATTTTAATTTTTATAAATAAATCCGCGACGTTCCGCCTAATTCGTATCATCCGCGTTATATTTTCGCTCAAAATGAATAGAAAGAAAAATTTAGACCGCATCCGCGAACGTCAGAAAAAATCTTACGATTTTGTGATTATCGGCGGCGGTGCAAGCGGTGTCGGGTGTGCAGTTGATGCGGCTTCTCGCGGGTTTGATGTTTTACTTTTGGAACAGAGTGATTTTGGGAAAGGAACTTCGAGCCGTTCGACGAAACTTGTTCACGGCGGCGTGCGTTATCTTCGACAGGGAAATCTATCGCTTGTGCGGGAGGCTTTGAAAGAACGCGGAATTTTGCAGCAAAATGCACCGCATCTGGTTCGGACACAGGCGTTTATCGTTCCGTGTTACAGTCTTTGGGAAAAGTTTTTTTACGGTTCAGGTCTGAAAATCTACAATTTGCTTTCAGGAAAATACGGCTTTGGAAAATCTCGGATTTTATCGAAGAAAGAAACGCTTCAGAAACTTCCGAATATCAAGCAAAAACATCTGAAAGGTGGAATTATCTATTATGACGGACAGTTCGATGACACGCGGTTGTTGATTGATCTGGTCAAAACGGCAGTAGAAAACAGGGCGAATGTGTTGAATTACGCGAGAGTTTTTAATTTATCTAAAAACTCCGCAAATAAGGTCAACGGCGTTGAATTTGAATGCACGCAAACGGGTGAACTATTTTACGTGGAAGCGAAAATAGTTATCAACGCGACGGGAGCGTTTACCGATGCGATTCGTCAATTGGCTGATAAAAATGCAAAGAAAATAATCGCACCGAGTCAAGGAATTCATCTGGTTTTCGATGGATCTTTTCTGGACAGTGAAACAGCCTTGATGATTCCGAAAACAAGTGACGGCAGAGTTTTATTTGCTGTTCCCTGGAATGGAAAAACGCTTGTCGGCACGACTGACACACCGATTGAAAAAGCAGAACTGGAACCGCAACCGCTGGCGGAAGAAATCGAATATATTCTCGCAACTTGTCAAAATTATTTGGTAAAAACACCACAGCGAAAAGACATTTTAAGTGTTTTCGCCGGCATTCGTCCGCTGGTCAAGTCAACCGGCACGAAAAATACCGCAAAACTTTCACGCGACCATACAGTTGAGATTGATGATGCAAATTTACTGACACTAACCGGCGGTAAATGGACGACTTACAGAAATATGGCGGAAGATGCGATTGATAGGGCGATTGATGTTTGCGGACTGCCGAAAAAGGAATGCCGCACGAAGGATTTGAAAATTAAAAATTCAGCACCGGAAACAATCGCCGGGATTATCACGGAAAATCCTGTATTTGGCGAACTAATACACAAAGATTTCGCATATCAAAAGGCGGAAATTATAAACGCGATCAGATTTGAGATGGCACGAACCGTCGAAGATATTCTGGCACGGCGGACACGGATGTTATTTTTGGACGCAAAAGCCGCGATTGAGATTTCCCGCGAAGTTGCGGAAGTGATGGCGGTTGAGATGTCAAAAGATAAGCAGTGGATTGTCGAACAAACAAAAGATTTTGACAACGTGGCTCGAAAATATGTGCTTTAGACAATCATCTGAAACCCATCCGTAATCCATTTCCCGTTCAAAATAAATGATAATTTGCCGAATGATCCTATCAAAGTTATTGCTCATTAGATATATCCGAACAGACTAAATATTTGTCTCACAAAACTCGATTATGCAGAAGCTTCAATGATTTCTTATTCCCAGTTCGCACAATTTAAACTCTCGGATAATATTAATTCCGTCTAAAAACTGTCTTTGGTAAAAGCATTTTTCTAAACAAAATTTATTTGACAAGAACTATGCTGTTTTGGTAGCCTGTTCGCGTTTAAATTAATTCTTGTCAAAGTATTCAAATGATTTTTGTTGTTACAAGAAATTTCACATTTATATATTTCTATCTCATCAGATGTCATTGAGGAATTATTTGAAACTTTCAGTAAAACGAATCTAATTTTAGTATATTGATAGGTTTCAGTGATGCTATGAAGAGAATATACAACTTATTTATGACAATTGATTACAGGTAAAGACAAATTCTAGTGTTTACTTGAAGTTAGTAGATTCTATCAAAGGGAAGGGCAAACATATATGAAAACGATTTTGAGCATTGATGTTCAAGGAATTGTTTCCATTGGCTTAGAAAAAGTCGTTAAGAACATCAACGAAAAATGGATCGTCGAATCTGCTTCAAACTCCAGTGAGGTTTATTTGAAACTTAGAGAAGAGAAGGAATGGGATCTGATTATTTTGGCTATCTCGTTTGACGGAAAAAGTGGTTTTGAAGTGCTTCAAGACATTAGATGCAAACTTCCCGATACGCCGGTGCTGATGTTCAGTACTCACAAAAGCATCGAATTCGTCCGCCGTTCGCTGAAACTTGGAGCTTACGGATATTTGACGAAAGACAGCAACGAAGCGGAGATAACTACGGCAATTAAGACAGTAATCGAAGGCGGACATTACATTAATGAAAATATGCGGGATGAACTGATTTTTTCACCAAACTCCGGCAATTATACGACACTTTCCGAACGTGAATTCGAGGTTCTAATAATGATCGGCAGAGGATACAACACCAAAGAAATTGCTGACGAATTACATTTGAGCGTCAATACGGTTGATACGTATCGTTCAAGAATCAAGGAAAAATTGAATCTGACACGCGATTCTCATATGATTCATTACTGTTTTGCCGCCGGACTCGTGAAAGTAAATCCTCACACAAAATAACGATTATCTGCAAAAGCGTTCTTCCACTGCGGTTATCAAATCGTATTCATAAAAGATATTTGTAGTATGAGTCATTACAAGCCGTAACAAAAAACACTACAATTTTTTCAGGGATTTTACTATTGCTCGGATGTTAAACAAGGTTTAAGATTATTTCAAGTATTAAGTAAGACTTATTACTTGAACAGATAAATAATCTCCCACTTTATTTTACGATTCGTTCTTTTTCCCACAAGTTTCAATGGATACGGACTTCTCCCTCAGTCTGTATCCATTGAAAGACCATAAAAATTCTCTCGAAAGATACAAAAACACGTCTAAAGAAATTTGTTAAAATTACTAATTTCTTTAGACGTGTTTTCGCAGTTTAATTATTGTTAAGATATGGATTGCATTTAGAGATCACTTAAAAAACTAACACCATCGGATATTTCGATGCCAAAGTTTTCGGCGATTGTTTGTCCGATGTCGGATAAAGACTGACGAGTTCCTAAATTGACACCATCCTCCATAGATTTACTGTAAGCTAATAAAACACAATACTCACGGGTGTGATCCGTGCCGCGGTAGGTCGGATCATTGCCGTGGTCGGCGGTGATTATGAGCAAATCGTCGGCGTTCATCGCGTTGAAAATTTCGGGCAGGCGTTGGTCGAAATGTTCGAGGGCGGCGGCGTAGCCTTCGACGTTGCGGCGGTGTCCGTAGAGCATGTCGAAATCCACGAGATTCGAAAAGATCAAACCCTTATTATCGGTGTTCAAGGCGTTGATCGTCTGGTCAATTGATTGATCGTTGTTTTTTGCGGTCAAGTCCTGTGTTACGCCGAGCGAATCATAGATCGAAGCGATTTTGCCGATGGCGATGACATCGAAACCTTTTTCCGCAAGCAACGGCAATAAGTTTTTATTCGGCGGCGGGACGGCGTAATCGTGGCGGTTTTCGGTGCGTGTGAATGTTGCCGCATTTTCGCCGATGAACGGGCGGGCGATGACTCGTCCGACCTTGTTTTTGCCATCCAAAATTTCCCGTGCGATTTGGCAGATTTCATATTGCCGTTCCAATGGAATAACTTCTTCGTGGGCGGCGATTTGAAAGACCGAATCGGCGGACGTATAAACAATCGGTTTGCCGGTAGCGACGTGCTGTTCGCCTAAATTTTTGATAATCTCCGTTCCCGAAGCGGGAATGTTGCCGAGAATGCCGGGAACGTTTGTTTTGCTGACGAATTCATCAATCACCACCTGTGGAAAACCCTGTGGAAAAGTCGGAAAAGCCTTTTCCAGAATGATTCCAGCCATTTCCCAATGTCCGGTCGTCGTATCTTTGCCGTTCGATTTAAGCGTGCATTTGCCGTAACCACCCGTTGGTTTTTCGACGGCTTTTAAATTTTCAAACGGTCGGATATTTGCTAATCCAAGCTTTTGCAAATTCGGCAAATCTATCGGACGCGAATCAATCACGTTTCCTAAAGTGTCCGCACCTGCGTCGCCCCATTCCGCCGCGTCGGGCATTTCGCCAATTCCGGCACTGTCTAAAACTATTAAATTTATCCGTCTGAATTTTTTTGTCATAAGATTTATATGATAATACAATGTTGCGGGCGGGCAAAATTACCCTTATCCGTTAATTCGTCGGTGCGGTGTAACCTTCTCTGGCACGCACGTCTGCTCCCTTCGGCAAGCCTTTTAATTCAACTTTTATCTGCCGAAATTTCCCGTCGCGTTTCTCGTTTGACGGATAATAGCCGATTGAGTATTTTTTTCCGATCTCGTCGGCAACATTGCGGAAGGCGGTTCTGGCTTCGCTGATGCCGGCGACGGGGAAAACTTTTCCACCGGAATTTTTGGCGAGCAACTGCATTTCGCGGTCAGCTAATTCATAGAGGCGTTTGCTCATATCGAGTTTTGTAAAATCACCGATGCGGCAGAAATCATAAACTTTTTCCATTTTCGGATTGTTGCCGAAAAGTCCGTAATAACGACGGATTTGCGACTTTGAAAGATTCGTCGCCGTATAGCAATCGCCGAGCAGATTTTCCTCGAATGCCGCCTGCGTGTTGATTTGGATAAAATATGTGACGATTCCGGTTTCCGCTAAAATCTCGCGGGATTCCGTAAAATCCGAATCACTGGTCGAATCAACGCCGTCGGTCAGAGCGACTAACGCTCGTCTGCCGCGATATTGCTCGGTCGGATTGTTGCGAAAAACCTTCTCGGCGATTTGCAAAAGTCCGTCATAATAAGGCGTTCCATTACTGGTTTTGACATTTTCCAATGCCGCGTAAAGTTTCTGGCGGTCATCGGTCAGTTCGACCAAAATTTCAGGGACGGGAAAAGGTGTCGAGACATTCGTTTTCGGATCTTTGTCGTATTTAGTGTTAAAAGCAATGATTGAAACTCTATCGCCCTTTCGGAGAGAGTTGATAAAAAGTTCGGCGGAACGCTTGATCAAACGCAGATCAGAGCGAGTCGAACCGGAAGTATCAAGCAGCAGTGCAACTTCAAATGGTGCTTCGGTGGCGGAAAAATTAGCAATTTCCTGCTGTTTGCCGTCTTCAAAAATAACAAAATTGTTTTGTTTGAGATTCAGAATCGGATTGCCGTCCGCACCCGTTACAGCAATCGGAATATCTACAAGTTGCGTATTGATTTCCAAAACTTCATCTTCGTCATCCTGACCGGAATCGGTAACTTGTCCGAGAATCTGCGTATTCAAAAAAATTAAACTAAAACCGAGTAAAAACAAATTCCTCAAAAAAAACATTCGGATATTCCTCATTTCAATTATTAATTTCTGTAAGTTTAACATACTTTTCAATTATGCCGGAAAGTTTTCAGTCGGCAGCAAAATTAAGAAGTATTTAACATTATCAATCACACAACTCGTCGATTTTGTGTTAGAATCCAAATATTATTGAACAATCTAAGATATATATTTTTAACTGCGATCTTGCCCGGTAATTATTATTTAATTTCCCCTTTGTTTTTCTATCTTCACCGGCAAAAATTAAAATTTACATCTTTAGCTATGTTCTGACTAAAACCAAAACAGCTACAAAATGATTTTTACAGGAGAAACTATATGAGAAAGATTTTTACGAAAAATGTTGTCTGTGCATTTGTGTTAATGCTCAGTGTTTTTGCTCTCGGCTCAACTGCTTCAGCACAAACAACCGGAAAAACTCTGCTGGTCGAAGATTTTCCATATCAGACGGGTTCTTTGCTGACGGACAACGGATGGACTGCACATAGCGGAGCGGGAACGAATCCGATTGCAACGGTATCGCCGGGGCTGTCAATTCCGGGTTATCCGTCCTCCGGCATCGGTAACGCGGTGGCGATGACGGTTTCCGGCGAGGATGTCAACCGCACCTATCCGGTTCAGACCAGCGGATCGGTGTATGCAGCATTTATGGTTAATATCAGCGAAGCATCGGTTGATGAGAACGGCGGATACTTCTTTCACCTCGGAGCCGATCCGCTCGGAACTACATTTCGCGGCAGAGTCTTCATAAAAAAAGACGCGTCGGGTAATATCGCTTTCGGAATAACGAAAGCGGCAACAACGGGGGCAAACTTCACACCTTTCAGCTACGCCCTGAACACGACCTATCTGGTAATCGTAAAATACACGATCATTGACGGAACGGGCAATGACACCGTTAGTATTTCCGTCAGCACGACAACTCCGGCAACCGAACCCGCTCCGGCAGTTTCGGCACCTGATAATGACGGATCCGACGTTAATCCGGGAACGGTCGCACTCAGACAGGGTTCTACTGCGACATCGCCGACGCTCAAATTGGACGGAATTCGAATCGGCACAAGTTTTGCAAGTGTTACCGGAACTCCGGCAGTGAATGATGCCAATGTAGATTTCAACGGCGACGGACGAAGTGATTATGTCGTTACGAGAGGCTTGGCGGCAGGTAATACTAATAACCCGATTCGCTGGTTCATCAACGAAAACGGCACGGGCAAAATTTACGGTTACGACTTCGGACTGACCACGGATATGCGTGTTCCGGCTGACTACGACGGCGACGGAAAAGACGATGTTGCCGTGTGGCGAACGAACGGCAGCAACGGTGCAACCTTTTACATTCTGCAAAGTTCGGATTTGACGGTACGAGTCGTCAACTTCGGTTTGCTCGGTGATGATCCGAAAGTCGTCGGTGACTACGATGGTGACGGAAAAGACGATATTGCTGTTTATCGCAAAAACGGCAATGGACAGAATTTCTTTTACTACATTGCCAGCAGCAACAATCCGAATAACGCCGTAAACTTCGTGCCGTGGGGCAGCGGTGTCAATGTTCGTCCGAACGTCGGCGACTACGACGGCGACGGGAAAAACGATTTTTGTGTTTTCAATCAAGCCGGACAGTTTATATTATTACGTTCGTCCGATTTAGGTGTTGAATATATCAAATGGGGAATCGGCAGCGACGCACTTGTTCCGGGTGATTCAAACAATGACGGGAGAGATGATTTTATCGTAGTCAGAAATGAAAACGGTGGAAGAAACTGGTATATTCTTCAAAGAGGTCAGTCGGCTCAAAATGGTATCGGTCCGATTCGCTTCGGTTTGCCGACGGACATTCTGACACCCGGCGACTATGACGGTGACGGAAAACAGGATATTGCCGTTTGGCGACCGTCGCAGGGAGTTTTCTATGTGATGAACTCGCTCAACGGTTCATTGACAGTCACTCAGTGGGGAACATCAGGTGATAATCCCGAAGCAACCTGGGCAGTTCACGAAGGGAGTACTAATTGATTCGATTTCTGATAGGATCAGATACTCCGAGGTTGAGATAAATTTATCTCAACCTCTTTTTTAAATAAAGTAAAATAATATGAGCGATAAAGTATTTAACGATAACATTTTAGAAGGAAAAGTCGCGTTCGTAACGGGCGGCGGAACGGGAATCACAGGCGGCGTAGCAAAAGCGATGGCGGGACACGGGGCGAAAGTGGCGATAACTTCGCGGAAGATGGAAAATCTCGAACCGATGAAGGAAGCGATTGAAGCGGACGGCGGCGAATGTTTTGCGGTCGCGTGCGATGTTCGTGATTACGAAGCGGTCGAAAACGCGATTGCCGAATCGGTCAAGCATTTCGGTAAAATAGACATTGCCGTCAATGGTGCGGCAGGAAATTTTTTGTGCAAGGCGGAGGAACTTTCGGCAAATGGGTTTGCCACCGTCGTGGACATTGATACGAAGGGAACTTTTAACGTCTGTCGGGCGGCGTTCGAACATCTGAAGGAAAGCCGGGGTCAGATTCTGAACATTTCCGCGACGCTTCATTATACCGCAACTCCGATGCAGATTCACGTTTCAGCGGCAAAAGCCGGAGTTGACGCGATTACGCGAAACCTGTCGGTCGAATGGGGACGGCACGGAATCCGCGTCAACGGCATTGCTCCGGGACCGATTGAAGACACCGAAGGAATGAAACGACTCTTGCCGCCGCAGTTGAAAGAGAAATTGTCGAAAAAAATCCCGCTTCAAAGATTCGGTCGAATCAAGGATATTGAAAACTCCGCACTATTTTTATGCTCCGACGCGGCAAGTTATATCAACGGCGTAACGCTTATTGTGGACGGCGGACACTGGCTGACGGGGACGGGCTTAGGATAATTTTTCAATCACATTCTGCATCTATCGAAAACTTTCAGCAAGCAAATTCAGACGGCTGCCGGAATTGAGAAGATTACTATTGAGTGACTTTCGCCATCGCCGTTATCATCATCCGAAGTCTTTTTACTCAGTGGGATTTTAGCGATTTGCAATTTGATTTCGATACGTACACTCGGAACGCTCAAAGTTGTCGGCTCTATTTTCGAGTCGGATACAGTCGCTGTTTGCCAAAATTTCCAGTGATTACGTCGGCAAAATTATATATTTCGTGAATTTACTCCTTCGATTACTCATAATTAATTCGTTGTTTTCAAGAAGCCGTCTGTTATTGGAGAACTCGCTGTATTTGTAGCAGCCGTTGACGACATCATTCAAACGGTAAGCCATTTTTTCCAAAATCGTGAAAGATTGATCGGTGTCCGCGAAACCATAAGCGTTGGCGGGTTTATGTCTGTCCTTAAAATCGACACTTCCAAGGTCAGACTCATCGCCGCTGTTCCGGTGAGCATCTCGACGATTTTCTTTTTCAGTTCCGCTGATTTTTCTCCCTTATCATCGCCGTTATTTCCAGAATACGCAGAATTTATATGCGTCAGCAGCAGCAACAGCAACAGACTTGCCGAAATCAGATTCTTATTTTCTGTGGGAAATTCTCCGTTTTAAGATGTCTAAAAACCTTAGTAATCATACATTTCCATATTTGAAATAGTCTTTGTTCCGTCGTCCAGAATACTTTGCATAATCAGCATTTTAATAAGTATCCTGACTTCGGTTCGCCGGATTCCGTTGGTAATTGCCTTGATTTTCGCAAAATCCGCTTCCGCCATATTTTTCAAAACGCTTTCCGAACCGTCAAGATTGCCAACAAAACTCTGTGTCATCGAACCCCCGAAACTTCCGAGTTGAACTTCGTTGTCAATCACGATGTCCTCGCCGACATCTACAAATTCACCGACCTTGACGAACGCTTCAATCGTATCGTTCAACTGAAAAACAGCCTGCTCCAAAATCGGAAAAGCCTTCGCCGCATCAACCGTCGCGTAACCACCCGCAAGCGTCCAAATCTGTAGATAATCAATGTAATTACGCGGTTGCTGCGTTACCAAAACGCTTGCTTCATCCATCAACTGAGAAGCAAGTTTCTGGTTGCCGATTCGCTTGACGTTCGTCGCCAAAATGCTCAATCCGGCGACTTTTTCTGTCGGATCCGAAAATTGTCCGATGACTTTCTGTGCTTCATCGATAAATTTTTGTTTCTCTTTTTCGGGCAATTCATAAAGTCCTTCGCTCTTTAACTTTGAGAGTATTTCGGTTTTTTCTTCCTCCAATTTAGCATCTCGCAACTCTTCGGCACTCTGCACACCAACGCCGCCGTCGGCATTTAATGCCGCACCATCCGTCATTACCGAAATATCTTTCATATTTTCGTCGGAGATAAATTGTTTGTATTTACTTTTCAGACGGGCGGCACTCGCGGGCGAGAATTTTTTGATGATATCGTACGCTCCGCTGACGATATAACTTCCCTGAGCATCCTTGCTGCTGATGAGATTAGCGGTCAATTCTTCGGACAAAGTTCTCAGCGAAATTTCCGAAAATATGGCTTTTGCGTCCGGTTTATTCTTCGCTTCCTCGAAGTTTTCCGCTCCGAAACTCAGAACGGAATAAGCACCATTATAACCGCCTTCCGTGTTATTCAATTCGGATTTTACCTTCTCTAAAATCTCGTCGGCAAAAGATTTTGCCTTAGCTTGATCTTTTGCGTAAACCTTTTTGAGCAGTGTCAGCATTGATTTTTTGAACTTGGTTTTCAACGCTTTTCTCGCAAAAGCGAGTCCCTTGTCAATATCCTGATTCGCCAAGTAAGCGATCAAAACGGATTCCATCTGTTCATCTTGCTGCTCGATTTTCTTCGCAAAAATTTCGTTGGTAACGATCTTTGAAGTCTGTATGATAAATTCGTAAGCAAATTCAGCATCCTGCGTCGCCATTGTCATCGCCATTTGTTGACGCACGGCGATGGCTTTGCTCATTCTGCCGATTGCCTTGCTTTTTGCCGTCGGTGAAAGTCTGCTCGTGTAAAGTTCGCTCTCATTCTTAACACTGCCGTAAGAATTGATCTCGGCGTTATAGCGGTTGAGAATCTCGATGAAATCTTCCGTCAGTTCACCGAACATTTTGCGTCCTTCCTTCGCGTCGTAAAACCAGAGCAGACCGGCAAGTTCAGAATTAAAACTGATGCGGTTTTCAATCGTCCGCAAAGTGCCGACCTCTTCGCGTGTTTCACGCAAAAGCACAACCGCTTTTTCTTTTAATTCGTCAGATTTCTTTTGTTTTTCATCTTTAACAATATCCTGCGACAAAACATTCATCGTCATACAGCAGAGCAGAGCGAGCAGAGTGATTGATTTTAATCTCATATTTTTGGTATCAGCCTGAAAATTTTCGAATCAGTTTGCGAAATGTATTGTTATAACGATTATCCTCGCTGAATTTGTAGTAAACAGCGGATAATAAATGGTAGACAGTGAACATAACATCTACTGAAATGGTTTTTATGTCAAAAACAGCAGGTGTTACTTTGCACTTTCACCATTAACAATTCACATTTCGCCATTAACAATTCACATTTTGCTACTTTAAATAACCGTCATAATTTCATCAAGTTTTTTTCGTTTAATGTCGGGAATTTTCGCGTTTTCCGCCGGATAACCGACCGGAATCAACACGAACGGCACTTCATTTTTTGGACGCTGCAGGATTTCCTGCAAAAATTTCATCGGTGAAGGGGTGTGTGTCAGAGTCGCTAGACCGGCATTGTGCAACGCCGTCAGCAACATTCCGACGGCGATTCCAACCGATTCCTGACTGTAATAAGTCGGTTCTTTTTCGCCGTCGGTTTCGATGGAATTTATCCGAAAAACAATTATCAGGTAAGGTGCGATTTCCAGAAACGGTTTGTGTTCATCGGTTCCAAGCACTGCGAGTCGCCGCAGCCATTTGTCCGACATACGCTTATGGTAACTCTCGTATTCTTCCGCTTCCGCCGCTTTGCGTATCTTTTTTTTGACTTCCGCATCTTTGACGACGACAAACCGCCACGGCTGCAAATGAGCTCCCGAAGGTGCTGTTCCGGCAGTCAAAATTGCTTTTTCAATCAACTCGAACGGTACTTCTTCATCCGAATAATCCCGCACGCTCCGGCGTAGATTCAGATTTCTATAAAGTTCATCGGCACACTTGATCTGCTCGGTTTCGTCTCTGATAAAGCGAAATTCCAGCGGAATCAAATTCGGTTTTAGAGATGGTTCGCTCATAATGTTTATCAAATTTATCAGTCACAAATTACAGTTCGCCAATCGTGGATTGTATTACGTCAGCGTTTCGTTATTTTTGATCGCCGCTTCATCCGTCAGCGTGGTCAGAAAGTTGTTCGAGAGTGTCGATTCAGCATCTTTTCCCCTAAGCCTTTTATCGCCGCCGACTGTCGCTCCCGGTAAGATCATATTTATAAGACTCATAATATCGGCAGTCGTTCCGGGAAATAAACCTTTAAAGGCAGCCAAAATCTGAGCCGGAAGCGAAATAATAATTTCCGCATCGCCGCGTTTCGCGGCATTAACGATTTCATTTGCCGCATATTCCGCACTGACCGAAATCAGTGGAAGCGAATCGCCGATTTTGAACCACGCATATTCCAACTCGTGATTTCCCTTAACAACGACCTGCCGCGGACTGCCCGTTCGCATCAAACCCGGGCAAACCGTCGTAACGTAAATTCCGTCTTTGAGAAGTTCCGCCCGCAAACCTTCCGAATATCCGGCGAGTGCGAATTTACTCGTCGAATACGGTAACAAATGCGGAATCGCAACCTTTCCGCCGACCGATGAAATATTGACGATTCGCCCTTCGCCCCGTTTTTTCATCTGCCGCAAAACTGCATTCGTTACGTAATAAACTCCCCAGAAATGTGTGTTCATCGCTTCTTCAAAATCTTCTTTCGCCGAATTTTCAAGCGGCATTACCTGAATCACGCCCGCGTTGTTTACTAAAACATCAATTCTTCCGAAATGATTCAACACTTCTGCTACCATTTTAACGGCATCCGTTTCGACGGTTACATCGCAAACCGCCGAGAAAACTTCCGCACCTTTCGCCTCCAGTTCTTTTTTCGCGTCGTCCAGTTCAATTTTTTCTCTCGCACAGATGGCGATCTTCGCACCCTCTTTCGCAAAACGCCGTGCCATCACCAATCCGAGTCCGCGTCCACCGCCGGTTATCAAAACAACTTTATCCGTTAAATTTATATCTTGCGTGCGGTCAATAAGTTTTTTCGCCGCAAATAAAATTCCCGCTCCGATTCCAATAAATGCCAAGCTTTTTCCAACTGAATTGGTGTCGCTCTTTTCAACTTGATTATTTTTTTCCATTATTTTATCTCCCCTCGCTCAATTTAAATCTTCCAAAAACCTTTTCGATTATACATTAAATTCCGCCACAACCGGCGTGTGGTCTGAAGGGCGTTCCCAACCTCGCGGCTCTTGATCTATCCAGCAACCACTGCATTTTTCGGATAGACTTTTTGATGTCCAAATGTGATCGATCCGCAAACCCTGATTTTTCTCAAACGCTCCCATTCGGTAATTCCACCACGAAAATTCTTGCAGATCACCATTTTGCCGCCGGAAAACATCTTCAAACCCCCATTGTTTGACGTGATACATTGCCGCCCGTTCCGGTTTTGAAAAATGTAGTTTTCCCTCCCACGCTTTGACGCTCCAAACATCCAATTCATCGGGAGCGACATTAAAATCTCCGCATAACAAAACATCCGAATCAGTTTCGCACCGTTCATCAAAATACTTTCGCAGTCGTTGCAGCCAGTTTAACTTGAAATCGAATTTATCCGTCCAAAGTTCCGTCCCGTTCGGAATATATGTATTTACAATGTGGATACCGTTTATGTCCGCTGCAATCAGGCGTTTTGGAGAATTATCATTATCATCGGGAAAGTTCTTTTGCACATTTTCAATCTTGTGTTTTGATAAAATTGCCACGCCGTTATAGGACTTCTGCCCCATAAATTCGACGTTATAACCCGCTTCATTGATCGGCTCGAACGGAAAAGTTTCGTCAACTGTTTTAGTTTCCTGCAAACAAATCACATCTGTTTGCGTGTTTTCTCCCCATTTTAAAATCTGTTCAAGTCGAACATTTACAGAGTTTACATTCCAGGTTGCTATTTTCATAATTTAATTTGCTTGCCCACGAATAAACACGAATCTGCACGAATATAAGAGAAGAATATTAACTACCGATGGGACACAGATTCACTCAGATAAGAATTAATAAAAAACGATAAGTTGAAAAGAGTTTAAAATGCAATTTATTGAATCTTTCTTTCAGCCGTGTTTATCCGTGTTCATCTGTGGTTAAAAACTCTTTTCTTTCTTCTTATTCGTGTATATTCGTGTTATTCGTGGCAAAATTCCTATGATAATCCAACGATATTTCCATCCGCATCAATATCAATTTTCTCCGCTCCGGGCGTTGCCGGCAAAGCGGGCATCGTTCTCATTTCACCGCAGATTGGATAAATAAAACCTGCACCGACACTCGCCCGAACTTCTCGGACGGGAAAAATAAAATCTTTTGGCGAACCTTTCAAATCGGGATCGTGGCTGATGCTCAGATGAGTTTTTGCCATACAGATCGGCAGATTTCCAAAGCCGTTTTTCTCATAACTGCGAATTTGTTTTGACGCTTCGGGCGTGTATTTAACTTCTTTTGCACCGTAAATTTTCGTTGCAATCGTTTCGATCTTTTCAGTTATCGGCGATTCCAAGTCGTATAAAAACTTAAATTTACTTTCCGCTTCTGCCGCTTCGACGACCATTTCGGCAAGTTCGATTGCTCCGCTTCCGCCATCTTGCCAGTGCCTTGAAACCGCCGCTCCGATTGCTCCGGATTCAACCGCAATGCGTTTGATTGCTTCGATTTCTTCATCGTGATCGGAATCAAACGCGTTGATTGCCACTACCGGCGTTACGCCGTGGATTTTTATGTTTTCGATTTGTTTACGCAAATTGGAAGCACCGGCTTCAACATCGGCAACATTATTTTCGAGCATTTCCTTCGGCAGAGGTCTGCCCGCAATTACTTTGTACTTACCGGAATGAGTTTTCAACGCCCGAACCGTTACGACCAAAACACACGCATCGGGAACTAAACCGCTGTAACGGCATTTGATGTTAAAGAATTTTTCCGCTCCGATGTCCGCACCGAAACCCGATTCGGTCAATAAATAATCTGCACATTTTGTGCCGATCAAATCCGCCAAAATACTGCTGTTGCCGTGGGCGATATTTGCAAATGGTCCGGCGTGAATAAGTGCCGGCGTATTTTCCAAAGTCTGCATCAATGTAGGACGAATCGCATCCTTCATCAAAACCGTCATCGCTCCCGCCGCACCGATTTCTTCCGCCGTAACGGGTTTTCTGTCATTGGTCGAACCGATCACGATTTTGCCCATCCGCTCACGCATATCTTGCAGAGAAGTTGTCAAAGCGAGAATCGCCATCACTTCCGATGCGACCGCAATGTCAAAACCCGTTTCCCTTGGAACTCCGCCGTCAAATTTTCCGCTAAGTCCCGTTACAATATTTCTTAACGCCCGATCGTTGACATCCAAAACCCTTTTCCAGGTTATGCTGTATAGATCAATGTCTAACGGGTTGCCACGCATCAATTTGTTGTCAATCATTGCCGCCAATAAATTGTTTGCCGCCGTAACCGCGTGTATATCGCCCGTTAAATGCAGATTAAAAGTTTCCATCGGAATTACCTGCGAATAACCGCCGCCCGCTGCTCCGCCTTTGATGCCGAACGTCGGACCTTGCGAAGGTTGTCGCATTGTAATTACAGAAGACTTACCGATATGCTTCATCGCTTGTCCGAGACCAACTAAAGTCGTTGATTTTCCTTCACCGAGCGGTGTCGGTGTGATTGCCGAAATATCTATGTATTTTGCATTCGGTCGGTCTTTCAATTTTTCCTGAACATCAAGCCGAACTTTGCCGACATAAGGACTTCCGTAAATATCTACATCATCGGAAGTTAAACCCATTTGCTCGGCAATTTCAGTAATATGTTTCGGTGTCGCTTTTTGTGCAATTTGCAGATCAGATAGCATAAGACAAATTTCAGATTTCAGATTTCAAATTTGAGATTAAAGAATGAACAAGATTTCAGATTTTAAGAACTTTTCCCGCGAAATACGCGAAAGGACGCGAAATAAAAAAGTAAAGAAGTAAAGAAAAATTTTTGTTTTATTTTCGCGTATTTCGCGGACATAAATTTCCTATTATTTACTTTTTACTTGACTATTTCTTTCCCAGAAAACTCCATTGGTAAACCCTTGGATTGTCTTATCATATTCCGCCATTTCCAGACGCTTTTCGGTTATAAGGCAATAATTTTCATCGGCTTCGATACAGGTGTAATTTCGATTCAATTTTTTTGCGGCAACGGCGGTTGTTCCGCTGCCTGAAAACGGATCGAGAATCAAATCGTTTTCCTTCGTCGAAGCAAGAATTATTTTCGCCAAAAGTTTTTCGGGTTTTTGCGTCGGATGCTCCGTGTTTTCGGGCATTGACCAGAATGGAACGCTCAAATCCGTCCATAAATTCGAGGGCGAAGTTAGACGAAAGTTTCCGTTTTTGCTTTCTTCCCAATCTTTCGGTTTACCGTTTTCTTTATACGGTGCGATAACTTTTCGTTTCAACTTTACCGCTTCGACATCAAAAAAATAATCATCTGAAACGGTGAAAAACCATATATCTTCGGATGAATTTTTCCAATTAGTTTTGCTCCCGCGTCCTTTTTCGCGTTCCCACGTTATGCGGTTGCGGAGCGTGAAATACTTCATTCCAATTCGCTGTATCGCGGAAGCCGAACGCCAATCGCCGCAGATGTAAATTGATGCGGTTGGTTTTAATAATTTGACGCAATCTGAAATCCACGAATCAAGCCAACCTTCATACTTTTCGACGGAAATTTGCTTGAACGAATTACTGCCGAAATTCTTGCTCAAATTATACGGCGGATCGGCAAAGAGCAGGTCAAAACGATTTTCGGGAAGTTTTTTTAGCGTTTCAAAGGCATCGCCGCAAATTATTCGGTTATCTATATTTCCGATATTCGTTCGGTCATCCGAATAGATTAAATTATCACGATATTTTTCCGCATCGGTTTCTTCGAGAAAAATCGTGCGATTTCGGGGGGCTTTCTTTTTATTTTTCTTGGCAATCATTTGTGAGAAAACATTTTAACACAAATTTATGAGAGAACAATTTTAACCGTCTGCACACCGTTTTCAACCGCGACTTCGAGGACTTTCGGCTCGGACTTTTTGGGAATTATCGTGATCGAACCGTCGCGTTCGAGATATGCGGATTCGACCGCTTCGAGTTTTTCGACACCGCCTCTCTGCCGCATCGCTTGCAGCAAATCGTTTTCGCCGAGTTTGCTCTGCCGCATCGCGTCTTCGTTTATTTCGCCGTTTTCGATTAACTGGCGTTCATTATTTTTGAGCAAATTGCTGGCGGTGCTGAATTTGTATGTGAAATATGAGATTACATAATGAATCGCCATTAGTGTCAAAACGGCAACGGAAGCACTAACAATGTGTTCTCTGCCGGTGATCGTGCGTCCGAGAATCGAGCCGACGACAAAACCCATCAAAATGTCGAATGCCGTATAACCACCCAAAAATCGCCGTTTGCCGATGCGAATCATTAAAAGAGCGATGCCGTAAACAATAGTCGTTCGCGTAATTACCTGGATTACAGACAATTCCGTGATTTTTTGTTCATAGCCAATCAACCACTGAAGTCCTTCCAAAATTTCCTGAAGCATAATATTTAAATGATATTTTGTTAAATCTTAAATTTTGAATCTCAAATTAAAAGCAGTGAGATTAATGTCGCCCGGTGCGGAATATCTTCGATCAAAATATATTCGTCGAGACGGTGAGCATTGTCGCCCGCGATTCCTAAACCGTCGAGTAGCGGAACGCCTAACGCACCGACGAAATTTCCGTCCGAAGCACCGCCGACTTGAGTTTCCTCTAAATTGTAGTCAAATGTTTCGGCAAGTTTTTTTGCTTTTTCAAAAAGTTCTATAACGCCTTCAGAGCGTTCCAGCGGCGGACGATTTATTTCGCCGAGAAGTTCTAAACTTACTCGTTTATCAAAAGGTTTGAGCGATTTGAGTTCGTGTTCGATTCGTTTTGCTTCGTCCAAAGTTTCAAAACGGACATCAATTGAACAGACGGCTTCGGCGGGAATGACGTTTGAGGTCGTGCCGCCTTTAAGCGTGCCGACCGCAACGGTTGTGCCGATTTCAAAGTCCGTTAAATTGTGTATCTCTTCGATTTGTCGGGCGATTTCCAAAATTGCCGAAGCACCTTTTTGCGGCTCTAATCCGGCGTGTGACGGAATTCCGTGAGTTTTTAGAATATAATTTCCGGTACCTTTTCTGCCGGTTTTGACTCTGCCGGCTGCCGAAGGCTCAAGCACTAAACAGAATTCCGCCTTTTTTGCTTCCCGTTCGACTAGTTCGCGTCCCGTTTCGCTGCCGACTTCTTCATCGCACGTAAGCAGAATAGTTATCGGATGTAGCGGAGTTAAACGTAATTCCTGCAATGCTTTAAGAATCTGCAAGATCAACACGATATTCGCCTTCATATCGAATGTGCCGCAGCCGTAGAGTTTGCCGTCGGTGATGCGTGTCGGATTTTGAGTTTTGCTGTGAACCGGATGAACCGTGTCAGTATGACCGAGAAGCAAAATCGGTTTAGTGTCGGAAATATTTTCAAACGCCCGAATGATCAAGTGTTCGCCGTAATTCTCTCTAAATATGCGTTCAATTTTTGCTGCCGGCAGAATGTTGTTTACTTTATTTTCAATCCAATCCACGACTTTTCTACTGCCGCCGATGTCGTAGGAAGGTGATTCGATCTCGACGACTTCGCAGATGGAAGTTATCGTTTCCTCCTGCAAATCATTGAAGTATTTTAGTATTTCACTTGAATCTGTCATTTGATGCAGGTGCAGTAAAAGTTTTATTTGAAACTTATGTTGCCGATATTATTTTCTTCAGCATATTTTCTGGCTTCGTTTTTATTTTTGAACACTTTAACAATATCATATTCGAACATTGCGGCTTTACCTTCGCTGATAATCGAAATTTTCGGGCGTGAATTCGTTGATGTATCGTTCGGGCAAATGTCGAGCAGGGCGATCTGCATCTTTTGAGCGGATGTTCCTTTTGCCGAAACAGGATAAATAACCCGGCGAATTACGCGGCACAACGCCGGATTTTCCTGCACCGTTTCAGCAGGAATAATTCCGCTGAACATAACTTTATTTTCAGCGGTTTTGTCTGAAATCGTTTCGTCAACCTCGATCAGATCAACAACTTTTTCAACTCCCTGAATTTTTTCGATGGCGGCAACGGCTTGTTTTTTCAATTTCGCATCTGCAATAATTCCTTTTAAAGTTACAGTCGCATCAGTTACTTCAATTCTAATATATTTGAATGGCTGATTGTTGTCTATAATTTCTCTGATCTTATTCCAAATATCGAACGCATCTTTTTGACTCAATTTCGGAGAATCCGCCGCTGCCGTTTTTACTTGCGGCAGGTCACCGCTGAAAATTTTATTGAGTGTTTCGCCCAGACGATAGCCGGCTAAGGTCAACTGCTCTTCACTGACATCAAAAGTTTGTCGGCGATACTTTTCCGAAGGCATCTGCTCACGCTGCAGATCTTTCGGATAGACGACCTTGCTTAGTAAATCAAAACCTTCTACGTTCCAAGCCTTGTAATTACTTAAGTTTAAGCGGTTTTGCATTTTTGCGTAAGGATATTTTTTAATCATACTTGCGGCAATCGGAGCAAGATAATCGGAATCGCAAGCGTCGTTTTTGCGGGGAATAACTTTGCCGATGATGCCGTCCCAAAAAGCGTGAAGATTCGTTCCGCGTTGGTCGCCGGCAGGTTTTTGCAGAATAAACATATTTCCGCCCGAATCGCCTTTGGGTTCGGTTTCTGTTACCCTCGAACCATTGTGAACAGGATTATGAATGTCGCCGCCGACGTGTAAGAACCAAGCTAGTGCAATTGCTTTTTCTTTATTTGAATAAGACGAATCACGCAGAATTTTCTCGAAATCGTAGAGTTTCGGAATCGCCTTGCCGCTTGCGACGGGGAAATCCGGAAGAATTATCGCCTCTCCGTTTTCCTGTTTCCAGAAAATATCGGCATAATGCCAGTCGCCCTGATTGTAATTTTTGTAGCGGACTTCAAAATCACGATTGCGGACGACATCCGACCAGATCGCCGCATACATAAACAATTCGCGTTCCTTGATCGCCTTTGAACGCGAATTGTAAGCGTCGTAAAGAACATTCAAATCTGAATCTTCGGGAGCATCGAGCAGAATCTTGACGACCTTCCCGCGAACTTCGGGAGTCATCCGTTCCCACGCGATATACGCCGATAATTTATGCCCGATCTCGTCCCAAGCTGCCGCCGAATTTACCGCAAAAAGTACACAAAAAGTAAGGATTAAAAATCTGGAAATTAATTTATTCATATTCATTGAACTCCGATGAGTTTATTTTATTTAATTTATCTGAAAATAACGAATCAGAAGTTGAGATTTGTCCATATATTCAACTGCAAATTTACATAACTTTACCAATTCGCAAACCAACCTTTTTCAATGAAATTCATCTTAATTAACAGCAAAACTTTCCCCAAAGTTCGTTCTTATATTTAGGACACATTAAGATTTAATGTGAGGAGGAAAATCAAAAATGCAAGGAATTTTAGATCAAGGAATTATCGCCAAAACAGTTTTGGAAAGAACCGACGGAGAATTCGGTAAAAAGATTGGCGTGTTCAGCAAATTGTTCGGTTGCTGGCACAAAAATCTGAGCCGCCCGTTCACTAATAAAAACGCTTCATACCGTGCCTGCTTGAATTGCGGTGCGAGAAAAAAATTCGATGCGAAAACTCTCAAAACATCGGAAAAATTTTACTATCCCCCATCCGTTTCGTTTGTTAAAGAATAAGCGAAACATTCCCCTGTCTTATCAAATAACTGCTAATTTTAACCTACCGTGAGCGGCTCAACAGCCGCTCATTTTCTTCTTTAAATTGACTGCAACGCAAGCGGCTCGGATGTAAGGAACTGCGGAAACACAAAAAAAGACGGCAGACCCTAAAGATTATTTAAACTTTAGAGTCTGCCATCCTTTTTTGTATGCGGGTCGCGTGCGTTCTAATCGAATCAACTTATAATTCCTTTGAACTTTGCCGAAGATAACGAATAATTCGGGAAAATTTTATCCAACTTTTTACTTCCCAAATGTTTATACGCGACTTCGCCGAAAACATCCCGAAAATCGGTCGTTACGGCTAAATATCTTTCGCGGTCTAACTGATCGGATTTTAAACCCTTCCAATCAACGTAAACTTTGCCGCCTCTGACGGAATTTCCGATGGCGATCATCGCATTTCCGTGTCCGTGATCGGTTCCGCGTGAACCGTTTTCAGCGGCGGTTCTGCCGAATTCGGACATCGTTAGAATGACGACATCATCCATATATTCGCCAAGATCGGTGACGAAGGCGGCGATGGCTTGCCCGAATTGTCGCAATAAATTGGCAAGTTGTCCGCGTGAACCGTTGCCGTTCGCCTGATTCAGATGCGTGTCCCAATTAAGTCCGGGCGTGTCGGTAAATGCAGCTTCAAGTCCGACACCGGCTTTTATCAACTGAGCGATTTGCCGCAGATTATTAGCAAACTGATTTGCCGGATAAATCGCACCGTTCTGCGGTTTATACTGAGCCGGATTCGCTTTTTTCAAAAAGTTGATCGCTTCAAAAGTTTCCTTGCCCGTTTCGCTTAAGCTGTCGTTGGCATTTTGCTGCCAGACATCTTCAAAGCCGCCGCTGACGCTGTTCGTATATTGTCCGGCACGAATCGCAAAAGTTTGCAGATTCGTCATTGCCACGGTCGGATAACGTCCCATCAGAGTTCGTGGAATCTGCTGCGTCATCGCTACCGCCCGAAACGGCGATGCTTGTTTGTCAATATCATTCTGTAGAACGCGATTGAGCCAACCGTCGGTCGTGGCTTTTACTCCCGGCGTTCCCGATTCCATAAAATCCTGTGCGTCGAAATGTGAGCGTGTAATGTCGGGCGAGCCGGTCGAATGAACGACTGCCATCTGCTTGCTCGTCCAGAATTTTTCAAGCGGTTTCAGCGATGGATTAAGTCCGAAAAAGCCGTCGAGATCAATCGCTCCGCCATCTTGCGAAGGCTTTGGAACAGCGATATTGCGGCGGATATTGTAGTATTCACTCTCGCCGTGCGGCACGATCATATTTAACCCGTCAACCGCTCCGCGTTGGAAAATCGTTACCAGAATTTTCTTCTTCCCGTAACCGTCAGCAATCGTCGAAGCATTTGCAAACTGCTGCAGAAACTTCGGTGCAACGCTCATCATTCCCAAACTCGCCAGAGCAATTCCACTTGACTTCAAAAAATATCTTCTATCCATTCTGTTTATAAAACCTCTTCAAATAAATATTTTTCGACGGCATTTCAAGCAATTGAATTACTAACGCTGTCATTTATTAAGACGTATTCAATCAGGGTTTGGTCTGTTTATTTTACTTCAAAACGCAGGAAACGATGAAGATAATCGAAGCAAAAGCAAAGGTTATAATTGATAGATCGGAAATTGCAGGTTTTTGTTCAAACATTGTAAAAGCACACTCCTAATTTTTTATTTTTTTAACTATTTCGGGAAGAGTGTGATGGAAATAAGAATAATTCGAGGACGAAAGATGTCCAAATCCTTCGTCCTTTGACACAAAGCAGATTACTGCAACTGCTACTGCCGCTGAAACTCAGGTGATCCTAAGATCAAACCGACAACTTTGAAAACTTCCGGGTTTCCGCTCGGTTGTCCGGTTTGTCCGCTGTTGCGATTGCGTCCGCGTCGGTTTTGCATTGCATCGGAATTGTCAAATTCATCTTCATCATCCATCATACGGTTTTCCGCATTTAGATTTACCGTTGGCAAAGGCTGTGCCATCTGTTTAACCAGACTCGCTTTCGTCGCGTCGGAAACCTCGCCGTGAAGAATCGAAGCAAGCGATTTTTCGAGGATCGCATTTTTACTCGAAGCCTCGTAAGTCTTTAAGTTGACAGTAGTTTGCGGAATGCTGTTGCTTGCCAGAGCGACGGCAAAATTGAGCCGTTCGAGCAATGCTCCGGTGTTTACCCAATCCGCCGCTTTGTCGGGATAACCCGTCGGTGCTTGATAGCCGTAAAGCGGTTCGCCCATACGATTTAGGAGAGCAATTACACCTCTTGCGTTATTGACATCCGCATCGAGAACGCGAAGCGAACTGACGATCAGTTCAAATGGAGTTTTGATTTTTGCACGATAATTTTCCGGTGCAAAAAACTCTTTATCGCTGAACAAAGTCCGCAGAGTCGCCTTTATATCACCCTTTGAATCGTGAAAAGATTTTGCCACCCGTTCGACGAGTTCATCACTCGGGTTATCGCTGACGAATTTGACGCAGAGTTTGCGGGCGATGAATTTTGCGGTCGAAGGATGCGAAACGAGGATGTCAATCACTTTTAAACCGTCTTTGATGCCGCCTTCATTGACCTTTTGTCCGAGAACCGTTTTGACACTTTTGTCGTGCAATCTGTCGGCGAATACAAATGTTCCCGATTCGGTGTCTTCGGAAATACCGAACTGTTTCGCCTGCCGCATCAATTGCCGATCCTGATCTTCGTCTTTAATCAACTTCGCCGCCGCTTTGCGATAACCGCGTGGATCGAAAATCGTCCAGCCGGTAAAAGACTTGGCGACATTCTGAATATCTTCGGAAGTGTAGCCGCCGCCGACTCCGAGTGTGTGCAGTTCCATTAGTTCGCGGGCGTAATTTTCATTGATGCCGCGTTCGTTGTTATTATTTCCGCCTTTTTCCAGACGCTCGAATCTTTGTTTGATCTGCTGTTCGTTCAAGCCTTGACTTTCCAGACGTTCGATAAATCTCTGTTTCGCCCGCGGATTGCGGGATAATCTTTCAAACTGCTGTTTTCGACGATCATTCGCATCAACATCAACATTCGGCGAAACGCTCTGAAAATTATCCAGATAAAAAAGCATCGCCGGATGCTGTGCCGTTTCAATAACTAAATCTTTAAAGTTTCCGAGTGCATTCTTCCGCAGTACATCGCGTTCGTAACTCGGTATATACCAACGAGTTGCGGCTTTTTTTGAATAGACGTTAAAGTGATTTGCCCAGAAATCAACCATTACTTCTTCGAGTTGCCGTTCCGAATATGCGGCACGGATAATTCTCGCCGACTGCACTTCCTGCATAATTTGATTAGCAGGTTTCAAGCTGTATTGACTATATATTTTTTGCAGTTTTTGCCGACGCTGACGGCGTTCTGCTTGTTGGTCGGAATCGGATTTTTCGTCGTCATCTTCTTTCATCATCGCTTTGTTATTCGCCTGATTCCGCCTATTATTTTTGCCGTTTCCTTCAAGCATCCGAATCAACGCTCCCGGATTCGGATATTTTGCGAAAATGTCGGAAGTGTCCATCTGCAGAATCCCGTAATTTTTTAATTTCGCCGAAATATTCAAATCGGGAATTGCCGCCGGATTTAGTTGTTGTTCGATATATCTGTTCAATCCAATAGATTTAACCCGTTCGACATCGCCCGGCTTTGCACCGAACCCTAACCGATTTAAAACGTGCAGAATCTTCTGATCTTCGGTCAGAGTTTTTCCTTTGACAATGTTTGAAATCGCAAAAGTCGGGACGGTCAAAGTCAACAAAATCAATATCGCCGTAAATTTATGAATGCTCGAAAAGTTCTTTTTCATTATGTCGCAACCTCTTTTGAAAAATGTGTTTTTGGAATAAATACTTAATCCGTATTTCTTTAACTTAGACGCAGGAAATGTTAGAATAGCCGAACAATTGTTCAGCGGATGTTTGTTTGCCGGATTATTGAACAGGCTGCAGATAAATTCTCATAAGTGAAATAAGACAACGGTTTGGAAACATATCTGCATCATAAAAATATATTTTACTTGAACTGAAAAATTTTAGTGAAACAAATATAGATACAGGAATTAAAAATGAAATATAAAAAACTCTCCTTTTTATCGGCAGTCGGATTGATGCTGATGTTTGCGTCAATCTCAGTATTTGCACAGAGCGATTTCAGCAGTGCGAAGGTTGAATACGCTTTTTCGCTGCCGAGTAATGACTGGAAAATGACGGTTGAACCTTCGGATTACAGTCCGAATGTCGAATATGTTTACGGTTACAAAAAAGACGGTCATCTCGAAGTTCGCAACGCTAAAGTCAAACCGAAAACTCTGTTCGGCGACATAGTTCGTGAAGAAGAACCGGCGTTGCAGTTTTTGCCCGGATACGTTGCCGGCAAGGAAGAAAATTTTTCCGGCTCTTATGACGGCAGAGTTTTCAATTATGAATACGTCCGTTCCGGCAGACCGATGAGCGGTCGCATATACTTTTTGAAAACCGATGACGCAACCGTTTATACGCTGAGATTTACGGGGCAAAAAGACAAACTCCGCTCGATTCGTAACGAAACGGATTCGATTGCACGAACATTCAAGATTAAAGATAAAAAGTAAACAAAGGTAAAATTTTTTCAGCGAAAGGCGGATTTTATTCGCCTTTTTTTATATTTGGACAGCGGGCATCCTGCCCGCAAGTATTATCTTCATCAAATATTATCCGTATTCAAATTTCGTCTGTATTAAAAAGTTCTTTTTAACCGAGTATAAATCAGATACTTCCAGGCAGGATGACCGTGTCCGGTTATTTACACTTTAAATTTCGCTCCGAACGGCACGATGTAACCTTTCTTATCGCCGACTGCCGCCAAATTCAAAACCTTTTCAAGACGCATTTTGTCCGTAACTTCCTGCACTAAATTGGTGATGATTTTGATGTTGAACTGCTCGGTTTTTTTCAGCGAAGACCACGCCGTTTGTCCGTTGACTTGATACTTTTCGCATAACTTCTCCGCTAATTCACTGCTATTCTCTGCTTCGAACCAATCAATAAAATCATCGCGTCCCAAACCTTTCGGACATTCGGCTAAAAAATAGATCGTGCCGCCGTCTTTGCAGCAATGTGAAGCCATTTCCAAGGCTTTGTGAGCTTGTATAAAATTCAAATCGAACGGATTTCCGCCGCAACTGACAATTACTAAATCGCGTTTTTCACCGATTTTTATCGTGTGATTTTCCGCGTAAACACTGCACGCTGTTTCGTGCGAAGTTTTCCAATCGCCGCAGAATAGATCAACTAATTCGCCTTCGTCATTAACAATTGTATTTATCGCAAAACTCGGCGGTTTTTGTTCGACGACTTCGATAAATGCTTCGTGAACCGGATTTCCTTCTAATTTTCCCACTTCAACACCTTTTCGTCTGTCCAAAGTTTCGCAATCAAAAGCTAATTTGTGCGTTTCCGAAATCGTCCGCGAACTGCCGAGTCCGGGACAGATAAGTTTGCGTCCGCCCGTAAAACCTGCGAAATAATGAAACGAAATTCCGCCGATTAAAATTGTGTGGTCATATTCGCTGAGTTTGCGGTTGAGTTCGATCGGAATTCCGGCGGAAGTTTCGCCGAGTTTTAGAAATTGCATTAAATCTCTCGCGTTGTGGTTGAAAGTTTTAATGCGTTGAGCGATAAACGGTGTGAGAATTTCCTTTTGTTCGGCTTCGGTAACTTCGCGGTGAATTCCCGTGGCGAAGATTATATTTATCTCGTAAGGCATTGTGCCATTTGCAATTAAACGACGAACAAGCAAATTTATAACTTGTCCGCAAGCAACTTTTCGAGTTGCGTCGGGAACGACGATTAAAACCGTTTCGCTTGGTTTTATAATTTCTTCGATTGTTTGCGAATCAATCGGATTTTCTAACTTTTCGCCAATTTCAACATCGGAAAGCGGAGTTTTATTTTCTGGTTTGCCGAGAATTTCATATTGATTTTCATTATAATTGAAAGGTATTTCGGAGTTTCCATATTTGAGATTTATTATCGGCATAGGATGAAGAATTAAAAATTACTAAATGATAAATAGTGAAACACTTGAAGGGACAGTTGGCTGACGCATCTCCGAATAATCGGCTGACTTCTAGCCCCGCAACAACAAGTGTTTCAGTAAAAAGAGTATTACAGAGTGAAAATATAATCAATAAAATTGCACAAGCAATTCAAACAAGAAATAATGACGATAATCTTATTTTTACATTTGAATTATTTAAGAAGAAACTTCGATCTCCGATTTTTCCAAATTTGAAAAACAATTTGCACCCGTAAAACAAGTATGGGATTCGGCATTTTCTTCTTCGGCGGTTTCAGTTTGAACCGTCAGATGGTCAATTCCGAACTCGTCGTGTAGATTTTTTCGCACGTTTAATAAAAGTTGGTTTTGCAAAACTCCTTTTTCGTGGACAATGTGAACACTTAAAGCCTCAATTCCCGAAGTGATCGTCCAGACGTGCAGATCGTGGACATCGCGGACGTTTTCTAAGTTCAGAATACTTTGTTCGACCGCCGTCAGATTTATGTGCGAAGGCGTTCCTTCCAACAAAACATTGACCGATTCGCGGATCAGTTTCCACGCTCCGTAGATAATTATCAAACTTATTAAAACCGAAACAACCGCATCCGCCCAAAACCAACCGAATGCAATTATCAACACGCCCGCACCGATTGCCGCCAGCGAACCGAGTGCGTCGCCCATTACGTGAAGCCACGCTCCACGCATATTTAAGTCGTTTTCGTGATTTCCGTGCAGCAAATACGCGGCGATTAAATTTACAATCAAACCGCCCGTCGCCACAATCGTTAAGCCCGCTCCGAAAATCTCCGGCGGATCACTCCAACGCTGATATGCTTCGTAAATCACCCACAGCGACAGCAGAACGAGAGCGATTCCGTTGACGAATGCGGCGAGAATTTCGAGGCGATAATAGCCGTAAGTTTTGCTCGAAGTTGCCGGACGCGAAGCAAACCAGATTGCGGCAAGCGTCAGAGCGAGTGCGGCAACATCGGTCAGCATATGTCCGGCATCGGCAATTAGTGCCAGCGAATTTGTCAGCCAACCGCCGATTGCTTCGGCAAACATATAAACTGCCGTCAAGCCCAACGCAATCTTCAAACCACGCATCGCTTTCGGATCGCGTCGTTCGCTGTGTTCGTGTGAATGTCCGTGTTCTGCTCCGATAAAATCTTACTCCTTGCAACAAAGAATTTAACTCCGAAATGAACGAAAAAAGAAATACGAAAATGAATGAAAAAAAGAATCATAAAAAAACTATCTGATATTTGATAAAAAAACTTTCGTGTTATTTCGTGTATTTTTCGTGTATTTCGTAATTAATTCTTGATTTCTGTTGAATCAAAGTTAATCAAATAATTTCAATTTCTATTTTATAAAGAAAAGCGGATATTGAAAACATCAACATCCGCTTTTGGTTAAATTTCCAGTAAATTGTTTATTTTTACTCTTTTTTCCCGGCGTTCGTGTTTGTATCGGTTGTCATCGTTTCGGTTTTAATTGTCGCCGTCGGTGATTCGCCGCTTCCGGCAGCTTTATATTCGATACGGCGATTGGCAAATTTATTGTCGGGCGAAGTGTTCGGCACTTTCGGGTTCGTTTCGCCGTAACCTTTCGTCGTCAATTTTCCGGCATCAACGCCGAGGTCAACCAGAGCTTTTCTGACCGAATCGGCTCGTTCCTGCGAAAGTTTTTGGTTCATCGCATCATCGCCGTCGCTGTCGGTGTGTCCGGCGATTTGAATTTCTTTGTCAAGCGTTACTTTTTTCAAAACTTCCGCCGCTTTTTTGACCAGATCCATTTCGCTCTCTGGAATCACCGCACTTCCCGAAGCAAAATTGATAATTGAACCATTCAGAGCATTGACGACTTCATCAACTGTTTTAGCAGATTCAAGTTGTCTTTCGGCTTCTTCGTTCGCTTGTTTGGCAGTGCCTTCCGCACCTGCAATCGAAGCGGGCAGAATCCAGCCGTCGGCGTATAAAGTTTTAAGTTGTGCTTTCGCCGCGTCGCTCAAACCTTCGACTTCGGTTACGCGATTGCCGACAAATGCCAGCGTTCCGGTCTTCCAATCTTTCAAATTCGGAAGCAGTTTGCCGAAATTATCCCACCAATTCGCACCGAAATCTTTGGCGTTAGCATCAATTTTCAAACCGTCGAAATTGACGTTTCCTTCGCCTAATTCAGCATTCAGTTTTTCCATTATCCGGTTTTTGGTTGCTTCGTCTGTAACCACGCCGGTAACGACATATTTACCGTCTTTCGCTTCGATTTTAAAACTCGAATCAACCGCCTCGGCAGTTGTCGTCGTCGTCGCGGGAACATCGGTCTTGCCCTCGTTCTCAACTTTTTCTTCCGCGGCATAATCTCCTTCGGTCGGAGCAATTACTGTTCTGTCGCCGCCGCACATCTTAAATCCGACTGCCATCAAAATAGCAAGTGCAATCAAAGGCAAAAGCCATTTCAAAATCGAACCACCATCGTCGCCGTCATCATTGTTGCCATCACCGAACGCTCCAACATTATTATTTCCGCCGACAAATCCCGCCGTTGCCGCATTTGCCGAATCATTTCCGATCACATTGTCTCCGGCGGCAAAACCTGAAACGCCGCCCGCAACCGCTCCGCCCATCGCATATTTACCGATTGTTTCAAGCAAACCGGCGGACGCGGGAATTTCGCCTTCGGGCGTTAAATTATCAACGACTTTTGGTGTCATATACGCCAGAGCCGCCGTTGTTTCGGCATTATTCATTCCGACGTTTTGAGAAATACTCGAAATCGTGTCCATTCCGAGAGCCGATTCCAACTGCTCGCCGGAAATTTCGGCATTGTCGCCCGAAGTTATCCATGAATTCGCCGTATCGCCCAGACCGACATCTTTGAATTTATCTATAAATCCCGAAAAACCGCCTGTTTTATCGTTCGTAACCAAAGCAAGTAATGCCGCCAGCATCGTTCCGGCTTTGTCACCCAAACCAAATTTTTCCGATGCACCGCTGATAACTGAATCAAATGAAGCCATAATCTTTTTCTCTCCTGTTTCCTTGAATGAAAATCTAACTATTTAAAACATCTTAGGGGAAGTTTCGTCTAAACCTTTTTCTTATTGCTGTTTTGCCATTGTTTCCCAAATTCGACTAGTTCGTCAAGTTTTTCCTGCACTTCTTCCCGTTTACTTTCCAGTTCATTTTTGTCGACTGAATCTTCAACATAGATCGGTTCGGCGACAAAAATTTTCGCCGTTGTAAACGGTTTCGGAATCTGCATTTTGTCCCAACTGTTGACCGTCCAGAAACTCCTCGGCTGAATCAAAATCGGCACAATCGGCACGCCCGTAATTTTAGACAGCAGCATCGCACCGGATTTTACTTGATACCGCGGACCTTTCGGACCATCAATCGTCAGAGTCAGCGAAAACTTTTCTTTGTGCAGAAGATTCTTCATAATCCGCAGGGCTTTCGTGCCGCCGCGGGTTGAGGAACCTCTTGCCATTCCGTGTCCGAATCTCTGCGAAACGCGGGCAATATATTCGCCGTCAAAACTCTCCGAAACCATTGCCGCATAATTGCTGAACCGCCAGAAATATGTCGTTAATAAAATTCGGTCGTGCCAGAAAACCGCGATGCACCGGGGTTTCTCCGTCGTATTTCGCTCCATTGATTTCCAGCCATCGTGTTCATTATTTAATTTATGAGTCGTATCAAAAGTGATCGTTTTCCCCAAAATACTTATAAAAACATAGAGCGAATAATCAATAATGCGGATCAGAATTTTTTCTTTGAGCGAATATCCGTTAATCGAAGCAAAATCAAGACTTTCCGAATCTTTTTTATAATTTTCCGCTTTCATTGATAGAAGATCACCGCAAATTTAAGTTATTATTGTGCAACAAAAGACTTTATTTTATCGTAGGGGTTTTTGCAAAGCACTGTTTTATCTCTCGTAAAACCAAAGGCATTTTGGGGGAACCGATAAATGGAAAAAAAATTTCTAATCATTGATGATTATGATGATCTGCGAACGGCACTCGTAAAATCCTTCAGCAAAAACGGGAATATTGTTGAAACAACCGATAATCGTGATGATGGAATTCGTCTGATGAAAGCGGACAAATTCGACGTAATCATTACCGATCTCGACGGTGATCAACTGGTCGTTGAAAACGATGAAAATTCTGAAGATGCCCCGAGTTGCTTTCCCGAAGAATTAGAAGTCGAAGAGGTCGAACAGAGAAGCCACATCAAAGCATTCAAAATTTGTATCACGAATTACAAAAGCGGTAAATTTTCCGACAAAGAAATAAAAAATTGCGTTGAAACGATTCTCAAATACAAATCAAAACACATTGACCGCGACCGCGATATTCAAAATCGCCACGAAAAAATCGAATTCGAGATTCCCAGCGTCCTGAATTTGATGCACAGCATTTTGGAATACTTAGTCAAACGAGTCGAAAAACTCGGCATCGTCAATCCCGAAAGATCAAATCTGTTCGTCGCCTTAGACGAAGCCTTTGTCAACGCCGTCAAACACGGCAACAAATTCGATGCCGCAAAAAACATCCGCATCGTCGCCGACATCACGCCGCAAGAAGCCCGTTTCACCATCGAAGACGAAGGCGAAGGCTTCGACGTTTCCGCCATTCCAGACCCGACCGACATCGAAAACCTTTTCAAAACCTCCGGCAGAGGCGTAATGTTTATGTATAACATTATGGACGAAGTTGCCTACAACGCTAAGGGAAATCGAATCACGTTAGTCAAAAAAAGTGAAAAAGACATTTAACATTTATCATTCGACATTTATCATTTGGCAGAAATGAGTTAAATTTTTATTTAGTTGATAAATGATAAATGTCGAATGATAAATGAAAAGATGAAAGTAACAATCGGACAAATCAACACGACCAACGGCGACATTGCGGGGAATGTCGCTAAAATTTTAAAGGGAATCGAAAAAGCCAAAGCGGACGGCTCGGATTTGGTTGTTTTTCCCGAATTGGCGATTCACGGTTATACTTCGCAGGATTGGTTTCAGGATCACGATATTATCCGCGAAGCTGAAAAACCGCTGGCTGAAATCATTGCGGCGACGAAGGGAATTACGGCAATTGTCGGGACGATTCGCAAAAACGACGAAACCGACGGACGCAGGCTTTTTAATTCGGCGGCGGTGATGCACGATGGCGAATTGATTGGATTTGCCGATAAAACTTTGCTTCCCGAATATGATGTTTTTGATGATCCGCGGTATTTTGAACCGGGTGAAAAGCGAAGACTTTTTGAAATAAACGGCGTGAAGATCGGCGTGGCGGTTTGTGAAGATTTCTGGAACGACAAAACATTTTGGCGTGAAAGACTTTATGATGTTGATCCGACCGACGAACTAATTGAAATGGGAGCGGATTTGATCGTTTCGGTCAACGCTTCGCCGTTTAACAAGGGCAAAATAAAACTCCGCTGCGATATGGTCGCACACCGGGCGAAAACCGAAAAAGTTCCGATAGTTTTTGTAAATCTCGTTGGTGGAAATGATGGTATAATTTTCGATGGTGCAAGTCTTATTGCCGATGAAGAAGGCGACATAATTTTGCAGGCAAAGGCGTTTGAAGAGTTTGTCGAAACGGTTGAACTCGACGTTCGCAAGCCGGATTCACGCGGGATTACGGGCAACGAAATCAAAACTCTGCGGAAGGCTTTGGTTTTGGGAATTCGTGATTATGCTCATAAGAACGGTTTCAAAAAAGCGGTTTTAGGTTTGAGCGGCGGCATTGATTCAACTTTGGTCGCCACGCTTGCGGCGGAAGCAATCGGGGCGGAAAACCTTCTGTGCGTAATGATGCCGTCGCCGTTTTCGTCCGAAGGAAGCATCACGCATTCGCAAGCGTTGGTTGAAAATTTAGCTTGCGAATCCCGCCTCGAACCGATTTCCGCGACGTTTGAAACTTTGCTGAAACAACTCGAATTTACGAAACCCGAAAAAGGTGGCGAAAATTTAGCGGCGGAAAATATGCAGTCCCGAATTCGCGGCGTAATAATTATGGCAATCTCCAACGCCGAAGGTCGCCTTGTTTTATCCACCGGAAATAAATCCGAACTAGCCGTCGGCTACTGCACACTTTACGGCGACACGAACGGCGGTTTGGCAGTTATCGGCGATGTCTTAAAAACCGAAGCCTACGCACTTTCACGCCACATCAACGATGAAGCAGGACGCGAAATTATCCCCGAAATAATCATCGAAAAAGCCCCATCCGCCGAACTCGCACCCGATCAATTCGATGCCGACAGTTTGCCGCCGTATTCAAAAATGGATCCGATCTTAAAACTCTATTTTGAAAATAAACTCTCGCCGAAAGAAATAATTGACGAAGGACACGACGCAGATTTGGTTTATATGCTTCTCAACAAAGTAGAATCCCCGGCAAACGAATTCAAACGCCGCCAACTTCCGCCGACTCTAATCGTTTCCAAAAATGCCATCGGAATCGGCAGACGCAGACCGATCACGCATAAATATCGGAGAATTCCGAAGTCCTGAAAATAAAATTATTTTGTGGAATTAACGGTTGGAAAAAGTTTTGCATCAATCTCCGACGCAGAAAAAAATAAGTTTTCGTTGCTGAATCTTTCTTACGCCATAATTTTCTCATAATATGATTTTGCACAATTATCTTTTACCACAAAAAGTTTTCAGTAAATTTCTTTGCCTTCTAATCCATTCAGATCGTTAAAACTTATTTCCTTAAAGTCTTATCTGTTGCTCTTCGTTCGACTTTTCATTTCCGCTTTATGAATATAATGCGATTACCAAACTATTTGTTCACCGCGGCAATAACAATCCGATAATAAGGAAGTGCTTGTTTTGGAGAGGAATGCGACCAACAGACAGGTTCGATTTTTGACTTTGCTTCTTTGACCGAATGCCAAGCCAAATCACCGTTGTTTTTGCGAAGCATAAGTTCGAGATTTCCCGTTCCGCCACGCCAATCGGTCGGTTCATTTGTGGCTCCCAATATTTCTTTGGTATCTGCCGGCAGAGTATCGGTAATCGGACTTTCTTTTAATCCCGCCGGAATACAGCCGATTACATTTCCGGTTTTATCTTTGGTCAAAGGTAATCCCCAAAAAGTTCCGTTTTCATCACGAAACAATCCTAAACGGTCACCCGTTCCGTTCTGATTCGGTGTCGGCATATTGGCAACAGTCACGAGCCGTCCGTAATTCTTCTTTATTTCTGCAATGGACTGAGTATATGTATCCGGCGACACTTGAGTTTTGCAACCAACTGCAAAGAGTAATACAAAACAAGTCAGCAAATACGAATAAGTTTTTATAAATTTAAAATTCATCATAATTATTCATTCTCAAATGTTGTTTCGCCATAGGTCAGATTATGCGTGTTTCGATATGAGCCGCACTCTCAAGCGTTCGATGGACAGGACATTTGTCGGCAATTTCCAATAGTCTTTGCTTTTGCTCATCGTCCAAGTCTCCGATTAGTTCCAATTCTCTGGTGAATTTATCAATTTTTGCTTTCGGGTTTTCGCAATCTTGGCAGTCTTCGAGGTGAGTTTTGTCGTGTCTTACGTGGCAAAAGACTTCCTGTAAATCCCATTTTTTGCGTTCCGCATATAACCGCAAGGTCATTACAGTGCAGGCAGCAAGTCCCGAAGCGACCAATTGATAAGGCGAAGCTCCGAAATCGTTTCCGCCGAAACTTTTTGGTTCATCGGCGATCAAGCTGTGCTGATCGGCTTTGATTTGCGTGGTGAATTTTTCGTTCGTGTCGAGATATGCGACGATGTGGCTCGTTGTCGAAAGTTCTTTCGGTTCTGGAATTTCGATATAGCGTTTTGCCCAATTTGCGATGACATCGCCCGCATAACACGCATCTTTTTCATTTAATAAAAGATGGTCGGCACCATCAAGTGAGATAAAACTTTTCGGATGTTTCGCGGCTTGATAAAGCTCGGCGGCGTTGTCAATTCCGACAATCTTATCCTGCGGCGAATGCAAAAACAGAAAAGATTTTCGCATATCTTCAACGATTCCAAGCAGATTTTGATCGTCCAAATCGTCAATAAATTCTTTTTTAACCGTAAACGGTCGCCCGCCGATATTTACTTCCGCCACGCCTTTTTCTTCGATTTCTTCAATGCTGCTTTTGAGCAAATTCCTGACGTGCTGCGGAGCGGAAGGCGTGCCGATTGTTACAACCGCCCTAATTTCGTCAAACTGACTCGCCGCCAAAATCACCGCCGCACCGCCGAGCGAATGTCCGACGATCAAAGTCGGAACTGAATAATTTTTCTTCAAGTAATTTGCCGCACAAATCAAATCATCAACGGATGATGAAAATGTCGTATCCGCAAAATCGCCTTCGCTCATTCCAAGTCCCGTAAAATCAAAACTCAAAACGCCAAAACCTTCCGCCGTTAAAGCCCGCGTGATGTAGCGAACGGCTTTGAAATTTTTATTGCAGGTAAAACAATGGGCGAAAATCGCAAAATTATGCGGTTTTTGAGCAATCGGCAACTCGATTCGGGCGGAAAGCTTTTCGCCTCTGCTGTTTTCAAATTTGATGTTTTCTGTTGACATAATTTATAAAAGTTTATGTAAATAATCTAAGTTGCCAGTTACGAAAAAAATGAATCGCTGAAACACTGAGACGCTAGGTTTTTCGGTGAAACAAGCAAAATTCCGTGAATTCAGGAAACTATCAAAATTTTCTCAGCGGCTCTGCGGTGAAAAATTTATAACTAACAACTTGGGTTATATAGTAATACGAAAATTTCCATTAACGATATTCCGGGTTCGGATAATCAAATCGCGTTCCGGCTTCCCATTCGGTTTTTTGATTTCCGTAGGCAGGCAAGCCGCCGTTTTCTTTGAGCATCAAGCCGAGGTGCATCAAATTCCACGTCATAAAGGTCGTATTTCGCTTGGTAAATTCGTTCTCTTCGCCGCCCGAATCTTTATCCAGATAAGACGGTCCCGGTCCGGCTTCACC
>JBGTGO010000020.1:0-78359 GCA_041746675.1 Pyrinomonadaceae bacterium
AGTTTAATTTTCTCATTATCCAACTTTTGTGCCAAAACACTTACGGCAAAAGCCAAAATAAAAATAAAAATAATCGTGAGTTTTGTTAATTTCATAAATTACTCCTAAATTTTTTAATCAGTATAACGAGCAATAGCGAGTATCGTAAATTACTCAAAACTTGGCGTTAAATAAACTTGCTCACTACCGCATCCTATACTGATTTTGATGCCAATTTCTTAAATCACGCTGCTAAAACTTCCACATATTCACTTCTTGACAAAGGCTTCAGAGTTTCCGCAATTGTTTCTGCCAAATCTTTAAATCGCATAAAATTTATTAATGATTATTCGGATCATCAACCGTCAAACCTTCGCTGACAGCCGCCGTGTTTAAGTCGCTGTCGGATGAAAGCAAAACCACAGATGATAAACCCGAAGCGATTCTTTGATTTTCGGTTTCCAAAACTGCCGCGAGTTGAACGGCATCATAACCGCGAAGTGCGTATTTTTTCGCCAATTTTACCGCTTCGTTTATTAAACTTTGGCTGATCTCTACTTTTCGAAATTCATTCAAATAATCCTGTTCAAATTGCGAACGTCATTGTCCGCATCAATCGCTGAAATATGTTTGCCTTTTTCGCGTCGTGTAATCGCTGAAATTACTTCGACAAAAGTTATACGAGCCACATAAACGCGATTGTTTTTCGGGTCGGTTGTTGACGACAGCCAAGCCGAATCTTTTTCAACCATATATCGTTTAATGATCGCACTCGAATCGCAGAAGTAAGCAGACATTTATCTACGCTCCTCAATAATTGTTTCGGAAACGGGTTTACCTTTGACTTCAATACGCTTGTAATTTTCGTAACGTGAAAAATCCGTTATCGGTGGCGGCGGTTTGCCGATAATTCCTTTTTCATAGAGATGCTGTTCAAATTCATCTTCCGTCATTTTTGGCTTTGCTTCTTGCTTTTCCAAAAGCGAGTCAACTAACTTGCGGACTTTTCGTAATTCTTCTGTCGAAAGTTGTTTCACTTCTTTTTCTATTTTCTCAATTGTTACTTGCATAATTTTTTTATTTCCACATTTCTCTAAACATATTGCATAATCTGTTATAATTTTATCAAAATTCTTAATATTAAACCGAATTATATTATGCAGAACATCGAATATTTAGAAAATCAAAATGCCGTTCTCGTGCCGCTTGAGGAATGGGAAAAGCTGCAAAATGAACTTGCCCGACTCAAAAAGCGTGTTAAAAAAGCGGAAGTTCTGCTCGACTTCAAAAAATCTCTGTCCGAACTCAAAAACGATTTGCAGGATGAAAACTATGATGCGAATGCGGAACTTTCCGCCGATGATTTCATAACGGAACTCAAAAATGAGCAATAAAGTCATCGTCCGCAAAAGTTTTCAAAAGTAGGCAAATCGCCTTGCCAAACGCTACAAATCTTTCCCGAAAGACTTACAAAAAATTGTTGACGAACTCAAAGGAAACGCCGAACTCGGAACTCCTCTCGGTAACAATGTCTATAAAATCCGTCTTGTTATTTCCAGCAAAAACAAAGGCAAAAGCGGCGGTGCAAGAGTGATAACTTATGTTTACAAACTCGCCGAAACCGTCTATTTGCTCTCAATTTACGACAAATCCGATACCGAAAACATTTCTGACAAAGAACTAAAAAATCTTATCGAAGAAGTTGAAAATGATTTAGAATAATCCTCAAACATTCATCCGCTTCAACCTTTTCCGCTGTGCACGTTTATATTTTTATCAAATGAAAATTGCATATATTATTTTGTTTGTTCTTTTGGTGTTACCCAAAATTCCGGTGATTCAATTTCAATTAAGTCTTTCTTCTTTCTTATAGAATAATAAGTCGTTATTTTATATTTTCTGCCTGTTTTGTAGTCTGGCATTTTATTCCAATCCGGTTTGTCATAATCTTGAAATGCTCCATTTTCGCCAAGAAGCTGATGGTTCCAATAAATATCGCCAAAATAATTGTGGTTATCGCCAGACTTCAATTTAATTGGTTTTGATTTAGGTGTTTTTCGACCATTGTAATCAGTAATAAAGTGATATTTGCTATGACTCCATTTTTGGTTCTTTTCACTAAAAACAAGCACTTGCAAATAATAATTAGGATAAAGATATATATCTTTGTCGGAAACATTTCTGATATGAGGTTGGATTTCGGCAAAACTTGAATATGTGTCCTTCAAATTTCCCCAAACGACTTTAGATTTTTCATCTTGTGCTGAAATACTTACGGCACAAGCCAAAAGTAAAAGAAAAATGATCGTGAGTTTTGTGAATTTCATAAATTACTTCCAAATTCAATTATAAATATTGCAAAGGCTATGCCAAAAGTTTAACAGAAACTAAAAGCAATGTTTATCTGCAAGATAAATGCTGTTTATGAGGTTTCCAGTTCAAATGTTTTTGCAGAATGCCATTCGTGTTCAATGTTTTGCATTAGAAGTGCGTGGTCGAATTTGATTGTGTCTTTTGGGAAAATTGTCTCGTCATTATAAAAACTCGATTCGACATTATTTATTTCAAGCGGTCTAACCTGCCAATCGTCAATCTGCAATTTGATACCGTCGAGATTTGTTTCGGTTTTGTTTGACGAATAGCCGAGCGAGCCTTTTTCAAAAAAATCGGATGCTTCTTGGAGAGAATCAAAGACCGAATCGGCGGGAAATTTATCGGTTGTTTTCCCTGTAAATTTGAGCGAAACATCACCGTCGGTGGAACGCATTGCGTAGCTGATTTTACTTTCATCTTCCGAAATATTAAAAATCGCTTTGTGGTGTTCGCTTGGGAAAATTCTTCCGCCGGCAAGTTGGTTCAAAAGCGAATCCGTGTCGCGTCTTGGCACAAACACGCCTTCTTTGGTTTCGCCGTTTTCATTCCATTCGACGGCGATTCGGTGAGCGGCGTTTTCGCTGGAAATTCCGATAAATTCGGGCAGATGCTTCGGGCGGATATGTTCGAGTTTTATAAGGCAAATTCCCGCAATCGCTTTATTTTTGTAAAGTTTCGGGCGGAAACCATCTGGCAGAATTTTTTGAATTGCATCAGGTTCGCATCGAAAATTTACTAAAACTCTGCGTTTGATAATTCCTTGGATTGTTGGAATATTCATTATTTAAAGTATTTATCAATAAAAACCGCACCGCCGAAAGTTATAAATAAAATTACGCTGACAAAGGCGTTTGCGGTAAAAAATGCGGCGTTCATTTTTGAAAGATCATTTGGTTTGACGAGCGTATGTTGATAAATCATAAGCAAACCTGTAGCGATAACTCCGATTAAAGCCAGCCAGCCTAAATCCGTTAAAAAATAAAGCAAAACGAGAACGATAAATGCTTGAAAATGAAAGAGTTTGGCAATTATTAAAGCACCTTTGATGCCGAATCTTGCCGGAATTGAACGCAAGCCTTTTTTTCGGTCATACTCAAAATCCTGACAAGAATATAAAACATCAAAACCCGCCGTCCACATCAGGACGAAAAGTGATAAAAGTATCGGAATTTCCGAATCGAATGCTCCACGAACGGCGATCCAAGCACCTGTCGGTGAGATCGCCAACGCCCAACCTAAAATAAGATGTGCAAAACTCGTAAATCTTTTCGCGTAGGAATATCCGAGAACACTGATAAGTGCGATTGGCGATAAAACAAGCGTCAAACGATTGAGCATAAATGCGGCGAGGAAAAATATTAAACAAGATGCGAGCATAAAAGCCCACGCAAAATTTAACGATAATTTTCCGCTCGGCAGTTCGCGGTTGGCAGTTCGTGGATTCTCGCCGTCAATGTTGCGGTCGGCGATCCGATTAAAACTCATCGCCGCACTTCTTGCTCCGACCATTGCGACCGTAATCCACAAAATTTGCCACAAGTTCGGTAAGCCATTCGCCGCTAAAACCGCACCGAGAAATGCAAAGGGAAGTGCGAACAAAGTATGCTCGAACTTTATCATCTTCAGAGTCGTTATAAGTTTTTGCCAAAAAGAATTCATTTTTTTGCCCGCGAATAAACGCGAAATATATTCTAAGTGATAAAATTGAAATAAAATAACTCGTTGAACATATTCAGTAACCGGACTGCGGGCATCCCTGCCCGCAAGTGTTATGTTTGTTCAACTAATCTTAAATCCGATTCTTGCGGGCAGGGATGCCCGCAGTCCGGTTGTTAAAACAATTTATTTACTAACGAATCATTTTACTCCGAACTTGTTATCAAGCAAAATTTATGCCGAACGGAAAGTGTAGCAAAAATGGATAGTCGAGTCTTGTAAGTTTCGCAGTTTACAAATTAAATGGATTTAAAATCGCAAAATGCTTTATAATTAAATTTAGTCTTTAGGACTTTGGTTTCTATAAACATTATTTAATCTTTCACAAAATTCAACCCAAAATCCGCAATTTAAAACTCAAAATCGAAAAATATGCCGTCAGGAAAAACTCACGATGCCGTAACATTTCTCTTCACCGCACCCGTCTGGGCGGCGGCTTGGAAAATTACCGACAGCATTTCGTTGGCGACGCTTATAACGGTTACGTTTTTAATCGGCGGGCTGATGTTCGGTCCCGATCTCGATACGATGTCGAAACAATATACGCGTTGGGGGTTTTTTAAAAGTTTTTGGTATCCGTATCAGGCGTTTTTCAAACACCGTTCGCGTTGGTCGCACGGTTTGATTTTCGGCACATTTTTTCGCGTCGTCTATTTTATCGGTGTTTTAACGCTGATGTCATTTCTGGTAACTTTTTTATATACGATCTATATCGGCGGCGACATTCCGCATTTGTTCGAGTTTACAAAAACGTGGCAGCAAATCGGCGAATACGTTCGCACGAACTGCGGTGAATATACGTTTCACGCAATGTTTATCGGCTTATGGATCGGTGCGGCAAGTCATACCATAACAGATATGGCGGGTTCTTACGTGAAAACCGGAAGACTTATGGAGTTTTTATAGAGTGGAGAGTCGAGAGTGGAGAGTTTTAAGATGACTCTCTACTCTCGACTCTCCACTCTTATCTACCGACTCTGGCTTGTGAGATTCTTTGAGCGTGGCGGCGGATTGCGTCCGGGACGTTTTTGTTTTTGGACATTCCGAGCAAATCTCTGAGTTGCAGACGTGGAATTATGTTCATCGCGTTGCCGACCGGAGTTCGCGGATTCAGGGCGAGATTGTGAATAATTACATAACTTCTCGCCCATTGTTTGTTCATTGCGATTTGCCGCAGCACGTCTTCGGGGACGGTTCGCATTTTCGAGATCGTTTCGACTTCCTGATCGGTTAGCTTCGGGTTTTGAATAACCGCTTGAGCGATGATTCGATTCGGATCGCGGATGAGAATATTGCGGGCTTCGCGGTTGCCCTTCATCGCCATCTGAATTCGGTCTTTCATCTTCATTCCCATAATTTTGCTAATCATCGAAACCCGTTCATTCTCGATCTCGCCGTCGCCTTCGGACTTCATTTCGCCGAGAATTTTGCTCAACGCGGCTTGTCTCTGCTCGTCGGTTTCCTCGTAAATTTCCTCAATATATTCAAGCGAAAGCCAACTGTCATCAACTTCCGCATCCGAAACTTCGATCAGATCGGCGAGAAACATCGCGTCATCGAAACTTAAACCGTTATCGCCGGAATCGTCCGCAAATTCGGCGGCTTCGATAAATTCCGCCGCTGCATCTTTGCCCTGAGCCTTTAATTCTTTGGCGATTTGCTCCGCTCCGCGTTCTTTTTCAAAAAACTCGCGTCTGATTTCCGAAGCCCGCCGGTCGGCTTCCGCCGTGCGGTGCGGATTGGCGATGATCGCATCAATAATCGCCGGAGTTTGAATCAAAAGCTGCTGGTTTAACGACAAAACTTCAAGCAATTCGCCGTTCGATGAGTTTCTGGCAAATTGGATAATTGATTCGTTCGGCGTTTTCGGATTGGCAATAACCAACTCATAAACATCCTGCGAAAGTGTTTCCTGCATCGCAAAATAATGCAAAACCCGTGGAGCAACTTCGTTTGATGAAATTACGCCCTTCAGCCTTTCGCTGGTTTGTGATTTGAGAGTTTTTTCAGCTGAAGTTGATAGTTCCTTGTCGGAATTTGCGGCAAGAATCACGAGAACTTCAAGCAGATCGCTTTGCGGCAGTGGCAGAATTCCGCGAGCCGCCGCGATTTGTGCCGATTTCGGAGCAGTTCCGGCGGCAATCGCCCGGACAACCGGGTTTGTCGAATTGACTTCAATGTTCATAGTAGTAGGATGTGAAAAGAAAATTTTGTATCGTTTCTAGAGGAGTGAAACAAGCAGGTGAGTTCTATCAACCAAAATTATTGTAACATAACGCAACTTGTCCGTGTCATTAAATATTGACTAACACGGCGGGTTGGCTTAATCTGTTTATTGAGAAAATTCAATTCCCTAATTCTATTTAAAACCCATCTTTGCAGATAAAAAATACTATAAATACATTAAAAACATAATGATAAAAGAGAAATTAAAAAATCTTATCGAGGAAAAAAGTGCGTCCGTCGGCGTAATCGGATTGGGCTACGTCGGGCTGCCGCTGATCGTTGAATTTTGCGGCAAAGGTTTCACCGGAATCGGTTTTGAAGTTGACCAAAAAAAGGTTGACGCAATAAATAACGGCGATTCATACATCGTTGACGTTTCGGACGAAGCCGTTCAAAAATGTCTCGACAGCGGAAAGTTATCGGCAACGACCGATTTTTCAAAACTGAACGATTGCGACGTAGTAATCATCTGTGTTCCGACTCCGCTTCGTAAGACGAAAGACCCCGATATGTCATATATTCTGGCGGCGGGAAAAGAGATCACGAACTATATGCGAAACGGGCAACTCGTTATTTTAGAATCAACGACTTACCCCGGAACGACTGACGAAATTTTGCAGCCGATGTTTGAAAAAGCCGGTTTCAAGTTAAACGATGATTTCCTGCTCGCATTTTCGCCCGAACGAGTTGATCCGGGAAATCCGCAATATCAAACGCACAATATTCCAAAAGTCGTCGGCGGTGTCGGCGAAGATTCAACCGAAATTGCTTCGATGCTTTATCAAGAAATTGTCAACGAAGTTCATTCGGTCAGTTCGGCACGCGTCGCCGAAGCCTGTAAACTTTGGGAAAACACATTTCGGGCAATAAATATCGGAATGGCAAACGAAATGGCAAAACTTTGCAACACTCTGGGAATTGACACTTGGGAAGTCGTCAAAGCCGCCGATACAAAACCGTTCGGCTTTATGGCATTTTATCCCGGTCCCGGACTCGGCGGACATTGTATTCCACTCGATCCGCATTATTTATCTTGGAAAGCACGTCAACACGGTTTTGATTCGCAATTTATCACGCTTGCCGAAGAAGTAAATTCGGGAATGCCGAAATATGTCTATAAACTCGCTGCTGATGCTTTGAATGACAACAAAAAAGCCGTCAACGGTTCAAAGATCCTGATTTTAGGCGTGGCATATAAAAACGATATTGACGATATGCGTGAATCTCCGGCACTTTCAGTTATTGATCTGTTCCGTGCCAAAGGTGCGGAAGTCGTTTATCACGATCCGTTCGTTCCCGAAGTCACATTTGACCACGCTTACACCATTGGCGACGGCGAACCGCTTTATAATCAAGATTTAACGGATGATTTAATCAAGTCCGCCGACTGCGTCGTTATCTGCACAAATCACAAATCGGTTGATTATTCGAGAGTTATGGAACTTTCAGATTTAATAGTTGATACACGAAACGCCTTAAATAAAGAAATGCGTGAAAGTAGTAAGGCGAAAATTGTTCGATTATGATTAGTCGAAAGTCGAGAGTGTAGAGTGGAGAGATAAAAAAACCTAACTTTTGACTCTGCACTCTCGACTCTTGACTCTGCACTCTCCACTCTATGATAAAAGTATTGAATATCGTCGGTGCAAGACCGAATTTTATGAAGATAGCTCCGATTTATGCCGAAATGAAGCGGCGTGAATCGGAGTTTGAACCGTTGATCGTTCATACCGGACAGCATTACGACGAAAAAATGTCCGATGCGTTTTTTGACGATCTCGGAATGCCGAAACCGGATATTCATCTGGAAATCGGTTCGGCTTCGCACGCGGTGCAGACGGCAAAGATTATGCTGGCATTCGAGCCGGTTATCTTATGCGAAAAACCCGATTGGGTTTTAGTTGTCGGCGATGTCAATTCAACGATAGCCTGTGCTTTGGTTGCTTCAAAACTCGGTGTCAAAATTGCTCACGTTGAAGCGGGGCTGCGTTCAAACGACAGAACAATGCCAGAAGAAATTAACCGAATTTTGACCGATTCGATCTCCGATTTACTCCTGACACCTTCGCCCGATGGTAATGAAAATCTGAAAAAAGAGGGAATTCCAGACAGCAAAGTAAAACTTGTCGGTAACGTAATGATAGATTCACTTTTTCGTAATTTGGAGATTGCCAAAAAATCGAAGATTCGTGAAGAATTGAATTTGATTGATAAAGATTATGCCGTCGTTACGCTTCATCGTCCTTCAAATGTTGACGAAAAAGAAATTTTCAAAGGTTTGCTTGAAGCATTGTCGGAAATCAGCCAAAAGCTTCCGATAATTTTCCCCGCACATCCGCGAACCGCTTCACGTATCGAAGAATTCGGTTTTAGCGATAAGATCAAAAAGTCGAATATAAAAATCGTCGAACCGCTTGGTTATTTGGATTTCTCGAATTTAATGAGCAATTCAAAATTAGTTCTAACCGATTCCGGCGGCTTGCAGGAAGAAACAACCGCACTAAAAATTCCCTGTCTAACATTACGTGAAAATACGGAAAGACCAATCACAATTGAGATGGGAACGAATATTTTAGTTGGAACAAATCCCGAAAAAATTAAACAGGAAGCATTTAAGGTTTTAGAAAATAATGATTTTGCCAAAGACGCAAAAATCCCGCTGTTGTGGGACGGAAAGACGGCGGAACGTATTTGCGATGCTTTGTTGGGAAAAATTTTTTAATGCAAAGTCGCTAAGAAAAAAGCCGCAAAGTTTTAAAATAGAAAAAGGCAAAAGTTAAAATAATTTCTAAACTTCTGCCTTTTTACCTTTTATTTTTTAATTTCTGTTGAAGAACCTTCCATCGGATAACCCGCATTTTTCCAAGCTGCTGTTCCACCGACCAAAGCATAAGCATTTTTGTAACCTTTTTCCGTTAATTTTTGTACCAAACTGGCACTTGTATGTTCGGACGGTCAGGAACAATAGGCGATGATTTTTTTGTCCTTCGGAACACTTTTGTATAATTTATCAAAATCGTTCAAAGGCACATTGATCGAACCTTTAACGTGTTCACTGTCGTAGGAAGATTTGCCGCGAGTATCAACAAAAGTCACCTCACCCGCGTCAAAATCCTTCTTCGCATCCGCCAACGAAATTCGCGGTGCATCGTCATCTTCCTTGTGTTCATCGGGACTCGCCGCCGCCGGTTTGTCCATTGCCGCTTTTTCAGCGGGTTTATCAAACTTGATTTCATCTGACGAAAACGCAGAACTTTGACACGCTAAGCCAACTCCCAAAGCTGAAATCATCAGCAAAAACAAAATATTACGCATACAAAAACCTCCAATTTATTTATCATTTATCATTGAACATTTATCGGATGTGTAAAATAATCCGAACTTTGCAAAAATAAATCTCCTCTAATAATAGATTATAATTGATAAATGTTAAATGATTACCTGACATCTTTTGAACCGTTGCCGATTTCGGTCGGATATTTTCCGTTCCAACACGCGACACAAACCGAATCCGTTGCCATTCCCGTTGCTTCGAGCATTCCCGCCATCGAAAGATAGCCGAGCGAATCCGCACCGATTGTTTCGCAGACTTCTTCAACCGACATTCGAGCTGCGATCAATTCTTCCTTGACGGGCGTATTAACACCGTAATAACAGGGCGAAATTGTCGGCGGACACGAAATTCGCAGGTGAACTTCCTTTGCTCCGGCTTCACGCACGAGGGCGACGACTTTTTTCGATGTCGTTCCGCGAACGATTGAATCGTCAACCAAAATAACCCGGTTTCCTTCGATTAAGTCCTTGATCGGATTGAGTTTAAGTTTCACGCCGAACGAACGGATCGTCTGACTCGGTTCGATAAAAGTTCTGCCGATATAATGATTGCGGATAATTCCCTGACGAAACGAAATACCGGATTCCGCCGAATATCCGATCGCCGCCGCCACGCCCGAATCGGGAACGGGAACGACGATATCTGCTTCGACCAAATGCTCTTTTGCCAATTGTCTGCCCATCAAATGACGTGATTGATTGACCGAACGCCCAAAAATTATCGAATCGGGACGCGAAAAATAAACGTGTTCAAACGTGCAAACCGATTTTGGTTTTTCCTCGAACGGACGCGATGAATGCAAACCTTTTTCATCAATCACAAGCATTTCGCCCGCTTCGATTTCCCGCAGATATTCGGCATCAATTAAGTCGAACGCACAAGTTTCCGAACCGACAACATACGCCCCGTTTTTTAATTTCCCTAAAACCAACGGACGAAATCCACGCGGATCACGCACCGCGATCAATGCTTCGGGAGTTAAAAACAGCAACGAAAACGCACCTTCTGTTTCACGCAAAACTTTTGCAATCGCTTCAACCGCAGAATCGGCTTCGGTTCGTGCAATCGAATGCAGAATCGTTTCCGTGTCCGAAGTCGAATTAAATATCGCCCCTTGTTTTTCGAGTTCCTTGCGTTTTTGTTTGGCAAACGGCAAATTCCCGTTGTGGCAAACCGCAATTTTCCCGTGCTGACAAGTTACCGAAAACGGCTGTGCCTCACGCACCGATTTTCGTCCCGCCGTCGAATACCGCGTGTGTCCAATCGCCGAATTTCCTTTCAAACGCTCAAGCGTTTTCGCATCGAAATTATCCGCAACAAGTCCGAGCCTGCGAATCTGCGTAAAATCATCGCCGTCCGCCGAAACGATTCCGCACGCTTCCTGTCCGCGATGCTGCAAAGCGAATAATCCAAGTTGCGTCAAGGTCGAAGCCTCTTGATGTCCGAAAACTCCGAACACTCCGCATTCTTCCTTTAATTTGTCGAAAAAGAAATCACTCATTTATAATTTTTCTGATGAAAAAAGCTTTGAATATATGAGATTAACATAGATGTCTGCCGCTGAAAAATCAGTATAGTGAACGGTTACCAAGCATCTGGAAATTTGGATTGTTGTCAGGAAAAAAAGAATTTTAACCACGGATTGACACGGATAAAATCAGATAATAAAAACAGATCATTCTGGATTTATCTCTGTCTTTTATCTTGTGTCCATCCGTGGTTAAAATTCTTTAGCTTCAAAATCCCAAAGCGTGTGCCAAACGATTGAGCAGAATAAGAAAATGTGCATCTTCGATTTTATTTGAATAAGACAATAATTCGCCGATTTCAAAATAACGTAAATCTGCCTTCATCAAATCATCGGTTTTCAATTCGACCGCCGACGGATAAACGATTTCGGGCGTAATTCCCGCCGAGGTAAAATAACTTCCGCCGAGTTCCCAAATATTACGAACTTCGATGCCGAAATCCATCGGGAAACTTTCACGCAAAAATGGTTCTAAATCAAATTTATGCTTAACCGAAAAGGGAAGTCGCCAAGCGGGAACGCACGCCAGATGCGAACTTTGATTAAATCTCTGCGGAGCAGGCAAATGACGAAATTCTAAGCCGATAAAAGTTCCGTTTTCCGTCTGAACAAACGGAATTGCCGCCACCGTGTTTTTACTAAAATGTTTCGGCACGACATATTCAAATTCCGCCGTTGAAATTGTTTCACTATTTGAGTTTTCTTCAATAAATGTCGAGCGTTGAAGTTGTAAAAAATTATTTGTTTGAAACTCAACCGCTTCAAACATTTCACGCTTTTCAGGATTTAATTCATCAACTTTTGAAACAACAAAATCAAACGGCAAGCTTTGAATTGTTGCCGAAATCTCCGCTCCGATCCAAGCACTCGCCGAGCGTTTTAGTTGTCGTAAAAGCCGATAAATATTTATCTCAAGTCGAGCATCGAACATTCCGCCGACCGCACACGAACGCAAAACCTGCAACGCATCCAATTCCCGCACAAATCCTGCCGATTTAAATTGCGTGTAATTCTCGATTTCCTGCGGCTGTTTTCCCCAACCGGCAATTTTTACAAGATAAGATTCAACCCGTTCATCAATCCCGCCCGCCGATGTGAAATAATAATTCGGCTCACTAATTTCCAAAATATCATCCGCCGCTAAATTCCCGCGATTCGCCAAAATTTCTTCAATCGAACTCTGAACTCTGAACTCCGAACTCTGAACTATCGCAGATATTGGTTCGGTCAAATATCCCGAATAGTTCGCCCGATTCAAATTTTTTCTGTTTGATTGTGCACTGATAAGCGGACGCGGAAAATCTTTTTTTGCCAGGACGAAAACTTGCCCCTTTTCATTTTCAAACCAGGGAAGCAGATCAATGGTTGAATTCGGACGCTCGGCGAGTTCAAATATCTGTCTTGTTTGCTTGTGACGATACGCTTTCAGTTTTAGGAATTTGAATTCATTTGTCGTAATTGCCTTTTGTTCAAGTAATTGAACGCCGTCGGTTTCAGAAACTTTTTCGCCGACAATTAAAAAGTTTGTCGGTGGAAACGTAAGCGGATTTTTATTCAAATCTTGCAGGTAAAATTTATCAACAAACCGATTTGAAACGATCCACGGATTCCAAAGCGGCATCGAAACGACGATTCGCAAATTCTCGGCTCGAAATGCTTTTTCAAATTCACTCTGCGAAAAATATGTGTATTCTTCGAGCAATTCCGTTGCCCAATCTTTGCGGTAATCTTTCCGCAAAATAAATTCGGCGGCGTAACGCAAAGTCGTTTCAAATCTCGCAAAATCGCTTCGTTCTGATTCAAGTTTTTTATAAAAAACGCTTTCATCCCGATTAAAACTGCATCGAAAATCTCCCGCAAAAACCTTAAAAAGTGCAGCGGTTGAAAGTTCAACGATCTCACCGCTCTCGATTCCGTTATTTGTCGGCAGATCAATATGAACGAGTTGTTCAGCATAATCGGGAGCAACAAAATCCCGGATTACCAAAACTCCGCCTTGTTTTAATTGTTTTGTTTGATTTGCTAAAGTTTTCGGGATTTGTCCAAAATCGTAATTATTAAAAGTCGTTACGTGATGCAAAACAGAGGAATTTAAAATGCCTTCGAGCGAATTATTTTCGAGAACTTTTTCGGCAATATCTCCGACCATAAAACGCAAATTATCAGCGTGAAATTTAGTATTGCAATACTCAACCGTCGTCGGATTTATATCAATTCCGACAAGTTCCAAATCTTCGTAAAGTCTTGCCAGATCAAAAGTTCCGCTTCCCGAACCGCTTCCCATATCGGCAATTTTCCCGTGCGGCGGAAAATGTGCCGTCGTGAGTGCAATCTTCTGCTGCATCGAAGCATTCATTCCCGCAAAGTAACTTTCATAAGCAGAAATTTCTCCGCGGTCTTGTTGTTTATATTTATCGCTCATTGTGAATTGCGACGGCTTTTTCAAATTCTTCGGGCGTGTTTATATTAAGGAAAAAGTTTTCAGCATTTTCTAAATGTTGAAATTCTTTGAACTCAATAAACTTCGTGTCAATCCGTTTCAAAAAATCTCTCGCCGAAGGGGTTTCGTCAAATTCTTCCAAAATCGCGGTGAGAATTTTCAAGCAGTTTTCAGTCCGGTAGATTGCACAAAGCGGTTGAATAATTCCGTCGGATTGAATCGGTGCAACACAATCTTCATCATTATTTTCTACATTTTTCAGTAAAAAGTTTAATAATTCCGCCGATATAAATGGATAGTCGCAAGCAATTACGAGAGCGAATTCTTCATCGCAATTTGTTAATGCCGAATGGATTCCGCCGAGTGTTCCGCGATTTTTGTATATGTCCGTGATGACGCAATAGTCTTGAAACTTGTCCGAATTTTCGGCAATTACAATGCTAATATTTTCACTGTTTATTTGTTGTAAAGTTTCAACCGATAACGCCAAAAGCGTTTTGCTTCCAAGTTCCAAGAACGCTTTATCACGCTTCATTCGTGAAGATTTTCCGCCTGCTAAAATGAATGAATCGAACATATTTTGTCGGAACGCACGCGACTGCGTCCAAAAAAGTTTTTAATCTGTAAAATGTTATTATCGGCTTTGAAGTCAGACACCTCATTTTCGTGCTGTCGCCCTCATTGCACGTGGGTCGCAGGCGTTCAGGCATTACGCTTCTTCCATATAATTATATTCAAAATTGCCCGCAAATTCGCCGGTTGCTGTGAGCGAAACGATGATGCTTTTTGATGTCGGCGTATCGCTTTTGTCGGCTTTGCTGTCAATCGGAACTAGCGGATTCGCTTCGGGAAAATATGCTCCGACGCAGCTTTTCGGAATCGGATACGGGACGACGATAAATCGTTTGGCAGTTCGCTCGCCGTCTTCGTAACGGCTTGTAACATCAACGACTTGTCCGGCTTTGAAAGCTCTGTTTCTGATGTCGTTCGGATTCATCAAAAGCACGCGGCGGCTTCCGTGGATTCCGCGGTAGCGATCACCGAAACCGTAAATTGTCGTGTTAAACTGATCGTGTGAACGCAAAGTTGTCAGGATCAATTCGCCGTCGTGCAATTCAAATTTCGGCAGTGAATTGAACTTAAAATTCGCTTTGCCGGTGTCGGTCGGGAATTGTTTCTGACGCGGTTTGTTCGGGATAAAAAAGCCGTTCGGCTGGCGAACATTGCCGTTATAATTTTCGTGTCCGGGAACAACTCTTGAGATCGAATCGCGGATGTTATCGTAATCCGCGATCATCGCGTCCCAATCAACCGTCGTTTTATCGCCGAGAACGGCTTTCGCCAACTGTCCGACGATCCACGGTTCGCTTCGCAAGTGCCGTGAAATCGGTTCTAAAATTCCTTTTGAGCGGACAACGTGCAGCATCGTGCTTTCGGTTGAAACGAATTGTTTGCCGCTCTCCTGCCGATCAATTTCCGAGCGTCCGAAACAGGGAAGTATTAGAGATTTGTTGCCGCAAGCGACTGCCGTGCGGTTTAATTTAGTCAAAACCTGCACATTTAAGTCAACTTTGCGAAATGCTTCCGCCGCAAATTCGGTGTCGGAAACCGCCGAAAGCAGATTTCCGCCCATCCCGAAATAAAATTTTGCGTCTCCGGCGTGCATCGCCTTGATGCTTCCGACGACATCGAAGCCGTCTTTTTCGGGAGCTTTAAAGTTGAATTCTTTTTCCAAATTCTCACGAAATTCGTCCTTCATTTTGTGCCAAACGCCCATCGTCCGGTCGCCCTGCACATTTGAATGACCGCGAACGGGACACAAACCCGCACCGTCTTTGCCGATCTGTCCAAGCAATAAATGCAGATTGACGATGTCCTGAATAATTGCCACCGAATGTTTATGCTGCGTTACGCCCATTGCCCAGCAGGTTATGATTCGCTCGGCTTTAGCAATCATTTCAGCAGTATTTTCCAGTTCATTTTTGGAAATTCCGCCTTCAGATTCGATGTCTTCCCACGAAACTGTTTCCAGTCCGCCAATGAAATTTTCATAATCGTGGGTATGATCTTTAATAAATTCCTGATCGAAAACCGTTCCCGGATTCTGCTGTTCGCGTTCGAGCAGGGATTTCATAATCCCTTTCAAAATCGCCATATCACCGCCGATTTTTACGGGCAGATGAATGTCCGCAAAAGGTGTCGGAATATTTCCAAGCAGTTCGACCGGAAACATCAGAGGATTAGGATAATGCTGCGGATTCGGATTAACGAAATTCATCAAACCCGCTTCCGGCAGAGGATTGATGGCGATCATTTTTGCTCCCGCCCGTTTCGCGTCCTGCAGCGAAGACATCATTCGCGGTGCGTTCGTTCCCGGATTTTGTCCGATAATGACGATCAAATCCGTCTTTTCAAAATCTTCGAGTCGCACCGTCGCTTTGCCCAAACCGATTGATTCGGCGAGTGCGACCGAAGTTGATTCGTGGCACATATTCGAGCAATCGGGCATATTGTTCGTGCCGAATTGTCTGACGAATAGTTGATACAAAAACGCCGTTTCGTTCGCCGTTCTGCCCGAAGTGTAAAAAATCGCTTCATCGGGCGACGCGAGCGAATTCAATTCTTCGGCGATCATTGCAAACGCTTCTTTCCATTCTATCGGCTCATAATGCGTTTTGCCTTCCCGCAAAACGACGGGCAAAGCGATTCGTCCCTGAGCATTGAGCCAGTAATCGGTTTTTTCCGACAATTCTTTAACCGAGTATTTCGCAAAGAACTCTCTGCCTGCAACTTTCGTCGTGCCTTCGTCCGCCATCGCCTTCGCACCGCTTTCGCAAAATTCTGCCAGCGTCCGGTCTTTCGGATCAGACCACGCACACGATGAACAATCAATGCCGCCTTTCTGATTCAAATTCAACAAAACCGAAGTTCCGTTAACAACTCCCATTTCACTGTAAACGTGACTAACAGTAGCCTTAATAGCATCCAATCCCGCTGCGATGTGCATCGGTTTGGTAACGGTCAAATCTCGTAAAATTTCCGGTGATTCTTCTCTTAAATTCTCATTCATAGTCATATTTTAACAATTCAAATCAGGACTTGGGAAAGCATCTGAATTATCGGGATCATCTGTGCGGGTGGAACATACAAAATCTTTTTCCACCCAGATTTTTAACGAATCACCTTTCAAGATTTTTTCACTTTCCAAAGTTATTTTTTCAGTTTCGATCCATTTTTTCGCCAATTCTGCAGGCAGAGTTATACAAATTTCATTTCTGCGAAAACCTGCCAGAATCTCGGTTGCTTGCGGCGAAATCTGAAGCGTATAGGTCAATGTTTCATCATCCGACAAACCAAATTGTGTCGTTTCAGAAATTTTTCCGATTTCGCCAAGTTGCTTGACCTCGCTTTGCAAAAGTCTTAACCGAACCGAATTTCCTCTAATGCGAATTTTCATAAAATATTCAAGATTTAAGATTCGAGATTCGATTTTGAGTTTTGAACCTTAAAACATCGAACTCTAAATGATCCGATGTTTTCCCGTGTAAATATTGAATCGCCCGTCACGGACGAAACCGATTAGAGTTATGTTGAATTCTTCCGCTAATTCGACCGCCAAACTTGACGGTGAACCGACGGCGACGATGATCGGGATTCCTGCCATCAAAGTTTTCTGCACCAGTTCAAACGAAATGCGTCCGCTTAATAATAAAATTTTATCACTAAGCGGCGTTTTATTTGCAAGAAATTTTGCACCGATGATTTTATCTAGTGCATTGTGCCGTCCGACATCTTCCCGCAAAATGTCGAGAACGCCGTTTTTGTCAAATAAAGCCGAAGCGTGAAGTCCGCCCGTGCGTTCAAAGACGCTCTGTTTTTCCAGTAATTTGCTCGGTAATTCGTGAATCAAATCGGATTCGACCACGAAATCGTCATTCTCAATTTTGGTCGCTCCGGTTTGCAATGCTTCAATCGAAGTTTTGCCGCACACGCCGCAACTTGAAGTCGTGTAAAAATGGCGTTCGAGTTTTTTGAAATCAACTTCGACATCATTTTGTAGATCAACCCGAACCGTATTTTGAAAACCGACTTTTCCGATTTTTCCGCAATGTTTTACGTCTTTTATTTGTTTATAAAATTTGATAATTCCTTCGGTAAACAAAAAACCGACGGCAAGTTCAAAATCATCGCCCGGAGTTCGCATCGTGATCGAAATCGCCTGATGTTTGCGAATGTTATTTTCTTGAACAAAACCAATGCGAATTTCCAAAGGTTCTTCAACCGCCAAAACATCGTCCGTTTCAACTATTTGCTCTTTGTAAATTTTAGAAACCGAAACTTCGGAAAAACTTTTCGCATTTGTCATAAGTTTATTTTAGCAGATTGAAAATACTTTTTACTACGAAACTTACTAAAAAAAATACGAAAAAATAAGAAAATGAAATATACAAAATTCTTTTTTCGTTTCAGTTTCGTATTTCTTCTTTCGTGTCTTTCGTAGTTTGATTTTTTTTGATTACGAAGTTATTTTATCGATCATTTCAGTTGATGAATGATCTTTCGGATCACCGACGATTGCGACTTGTCCGCCGTATTCTCGGACGATTTCGCGTTCGGGAACGGTTTCGGTGTTGTAATCCGTGCCTTTAGCGTGGAAATCGGGGCGAATCGCACGGATTAATTCTGCGACGGTTGGTTCATTGAAAATCGTTACATAATCTACGAATCGGACAGCTGAAATTATTTCGGCACGTTCGTTTTCTGTTGTGAACGGGCGATTTTCGCCTTTGAGTTTTCGAACCTGTTCATCGGAATTTAAACCGACGATCAAAGTTCCGCCTAACTCTTTTGCACCGAGCAAATATCTGATATGTCCGACGTGGAACAGGTCGAAACAGCCGTTTGCCAGAATAATTTTACTGCCTCTGTTTCGTTCAATCGCAACTCGTGCAATGAGGCGATTTCGGGATAAAGTCGGTGCGAAACTTTCCATAAGAATTTATCGACTTTGAGCTCTGAAATCCTCGCCCTGATGTTCATTCAGTGAATTTATCAATTCAGATGCACTAACGGTTGCCGGTCCTTTTTTCATCACGACAATTCCGCCGGCGTGATTTGCCAGATTTGCCGCATCGGAAAAACTCAGACCGCTTGCCAAACCTAAAGCATAAGTTGCGATCACCGTGTCGCCCGCTCCGGTTACATCGAGCGGTTCTTTTGAACCGATAACGCCGATATTTATTGGGTATTTATCTTTTTCGATCAAGAGCATTCCCTTGTTTCCGCGGGTTATCAGTAATGCTTCAAGATCTAATTTCCGGCGTAAATCTATGCAGTCGTGTTCCGTAAAGTTTGCCCCCAAAATTTGCTCGACCTCTTCCTGATTTGGAGTTGCTGTCGTTGCGTTTTTGAAGTTTGCCAGATTGAACCGTGAATCGATCAGCAATGGAATATTTTTACTTTGGGAAATCTCCGCGGCAAGCTCGGCAATTTCCGCATTTGCTACGCCGTAATTGTAATCGGAAACAATTATTGCAACAGCATCCGTTGTTGATTTGATCAAATTCTGTTTTAAAAGTTCGATCAGATCAGCCTCAATTTCGGTTTTATTTTCATAATCTATGCGGATCACTTGTTGGCGTGGGGCATAATGCTTAGCGGCGAGAACCCGGATCTTCGTAGTCGTCTGGATCTTATCGGAAGATATGATTTGTTCTCCGTTTACGTTTGAATTTCTCAGAGCCGCCAGCAGAGCGGTTCCATTTAAGTCCTGCCCGATTATGCCGACCAAAACCGCCGTTCCGCCGAGCGAAGCAACATTCGCCGCAGCATTTCCCGCACCGCCGGCAAGCGTTTCGGTTTGGTCGTGCCGCAAAATGAAAACCGGAGCTTCACGCGAAACCCGGCTGATCGTTCCACGCAAAAACTGATCAGCAACTAAATCACCGATAATAACGATTTTTTTTTGCGGAAAATCTCTTTTGATTTTAGTGTATAAATCATTCATTGAAATCAATTCGTAAACTATCACGAAAAATATACGGATATACAAAAAGGTTGAAAACTTTCTCTAAGTCTTCAACCTTTTTATGTCAAACATTCTAATGCAAATTAGTGTGTATCGTAACTTCCGACCGGGAAATCGCCCGGTTGTCCCCACTGAATGACCGAAGTTCCACCAGTTCCGGCACTTCCCAAGTAGTAAAAAGTTCCATTAGTATTACGCCAGACGGCAATATCGGTTTTTCCGTCACCGTCGTAATCATTCTGGACATTGAGATCAGTTCCCGTAACACCGAATAATCTGCTAACTACGCCGCCGTCGCTACTCCTTTGAATGTACCAAACCAACTGTTCCTCCGGCGTAGAACCTTCACGAATGACGGCGATATCGGTTTTTCCGTCGCCGTCGTAATCGCCCGGAACGACCATATCGGTACTGTAACCGAAAGTCGTAACAGCCAGTCCATCCGTTGATTGTTGAATATAAAATGTAGCGGGACTCGTTGCAGTTGCACCGGGACGCTGAATGGCAATATCAAATTTCCCGTCGCCGTCATAATCTCCGGGAATAGGAAAATCGGTAGCAAAACCGAATTGCTGGGCAATAAAGCTCAATTCCCGGCTCAGCAGAACATACCAAAACATCGCACCATTACTGCGTCTGATGACAGCGTGATCGGTTTTTCCGTCGCCGTCAAAATCACGGGCAATCGGTTGGTCGCCGGTCAAACCGAAAAACACACCGTTAAATGTATTATCGGAACTGTTTAGCCAATACCACGCTCCATTGGTATCACGCCAAACAGCGAGATCACCCTTTCCGTCACCGTCGTAATCGCCCGGTGTCATATAATCGGAGTTCGACAAACCGAACTGCTGAAAGATAAATCCGGTGCTAGTGGTGATATACCAGATATTGTTTTCGGGACGAAATACCGCAAAATCCGCTTTTCCATCGCCGTTATAATCTGTCGCATCACGCAGTTTATGTGTGTTAATCTGAGCTGCGGCTGACAATGCCAAAAGCATAATACAGGCAAGCACGGAACTAAATTTACCACTTCCGGTCAAAAACTTTTTCATTAATTTATCCTTACTGATCTATTGTTCTAACAATGATTGTTATTGTTTATTTGGAGTTTATGCAAAATCTGCAAAAATATCAAGAATGCTAAATATACCCTTTTAAGAGCATTTTTGGCAAATAGATTCCCCGTTAAGTATTCTGCCGAAACCACTATCTTATTTTTTACCAACTCAGATTCAACATTTAGACGGTCGAACTTCAATTTTGGTTGGAACATCTCTAACTATTATTCAAGAATTTAGCTGCGTCAATTTTTTGACTGTGTAACGCTTAATGTCTGTCCGGCAATTGTTATCGTGCCGGTTCGTGAAACGGTCGGACTAACCGCAACCCGCAGTTTGATAGCGGCATTTCCGCTATAAGCATCGGCTTTATCCAAAACTGAAATCCAGTAATTATTGCTTTTGACAGAGAAATCGCAGTTTTGTGCCGAATTTATGTCAAGCGTATAAACTCCACCCTTAGTTCGGGAGCGTATTGAATTTTGCGAAAATGCAAAGTTACAGTTCGTTTGATTTTTCAAAGCCTTAGCGACATTTAATCGTCCGCCGGTTTTGACAAGTCCGTTCCAACTTTCAAGTATATCAACCGAGTTCATCAGCGTTGCCTTAAGCGAAGCATTGGAAAGTTGCGGATTATATGATGAAAGCAGAGCCGCCGCTCCCGCGACGTGCGGTGAAGACATCGAAGTTCCGCTTTTACTGCCGTAGTTCTCACTTGTGTAAACCGTGCTTAAAATTGCGAAACCGGGTGCCGCCAAATCGACACTTTTTATTCCGTAATTTGAAAATCCGACACGCAAATCGGACCGACTCGATGCTGCTACGCTCAAGATACTCGGACTCGTATAACTTGCGGGATAAGCCGGAAAATTGTCCACATTACGATTGTCATTTCCCGCCGCGAAAACATTCAGAACTCCGGCATCACCCATCGCATCGAGAGCATCCTTCGTCGCCTGATCATAACCGCACGCCTCATCGCAACCCGCGTAACTATTGTTCGTAACTCGTATATTCTCACCGCGTTCACGCATCAGACGGATATAATCGTAAGCATTGACGAGCATTGCCGAAGTTGTTCCGAAGCCATCCGCGTCATAAATTTTAATCGCCATTAGGCGAACATTCCAATTCACGCCGGTTACGCCCAAACCGTTATTTCCAACCGCTCCGATAATTCCCGCAACGTGTGTTCCGTGTCCGTTCTCATCAAGCGGATCGGAATCGTTGAAGAAAAAATCATAGCCGTAATAATCATCAACAAAGCCGTTACCGTCATCATCCACGCCGTTATTCGGAATTTCACCCGAATTTTTCCACATATTCGCCGCTAAATCTTCGTGCGTATATTTAACGCCCGTGTCAATCACCGCCACAATCGTATCGGCACTGCCCGTTTCCAAATCCCACGCCGCCGGAGCGGAAATTTTTTCCATCCCGTAAAGGTTTGGATATTCAGTGTCATTCGGCGTGACGGCAAGCTTGTAATAAAAATTCGGCTGAACCGATTCGACTTCCGCCGCGTTTTTATAAAGATTCAAGGCATCATCAATGCTCACACCCTTTGGAAGTTTTACTCTCTGCCAACCGCGGCTACTGAATTTCTCGACCATTTGCGAGCCGAACTTTTCATTGGTTTGCAACGCTTTTGCGGAAGTTACTTCACTCTTGAACTTGACGAGCAGTTCGCCCTCGACGAATTTATTTTCAGTCCGCTGTCCATAAAAAAACTGCGTCAGTAACAAAACCGATATAACACAATAAGCTGTATGTCGAAAAAAGTTCATCAATAAACTCCGAAATCAAAAAAATAATTTGTAACTAATGTATAAAATACAGGAGGTTTCACGAAGAATATGCGAAATGAGGGTCAAATATATTCCTGATTCACTTAGAATATAATTATTAGACGCGTTTTAGCAAGACTTTTCGGGAGCTACCATTTTGAAAAATAACAATATGTAAAACATTATATGCCAAGAAATATCGAAGATGAACAAACTATTTCAAATTCAAAAACTTCTGCTTACTTGCTCGCTACAACAAAAAAGCAAGTTGATAATCAACTCGCTTTTAGCTTCTGATAAATTAGCCATTGACATCAGTTTGTTCCGGCGGCAAAAATCTACGGGGGTTGATTGCTTTGTCATTTAAACGCAATTCGTAATGTAAATGTGGACCGGTTGAACGTCCGGTGGTGCCGATCAATCCAATCAGTTGTCCGCGTTGAATTATGTCGCCCACTTTGACTTGAATTTTGGAGAGATGACCGTAGCGAGTCGTCAAGCCGTTGCCGTGATCGATTTCTATCAGATTTCCGTAACCGCCCTGCGAGCCGGCTTTGACGACCGTTCCATTAGCGGGTGCAACCAGCATATCGCCGCGTTCCCCGTCAATATCCATTCCGGCGTGAAATTCGTAAGAACGACCACCGAACGGGTTTCGTCTGAAGCCGAACTCATTGTTAATTTTACCCAGATGAGCCCAAATCGTTGGTAAGAATCGCGGATTACTCGTTTTTTCTATGTAATTTAACCTTTTTTCAATTTCTGTTTCCTCTCTATCCGAAGCAGCCGTCGTTAATCGAAATGAACCGCTCGACGGTCCGCCACTGTTTTGGCCTAAATCTCCATCCGTTGCGGGACGGTCATAATTTATAAATTCTGATTGATTCGCGGATCGAGATGGTCGCGTTCGTGAATATGTCGCGTTGGCTGTTAATTGACTTATATTATTTGAATCGGTAAGTTCAGCAAGACTTGCAAAAGCATTCGTTTTACTCAAACCAAGTATTCCGAACGAGGCAATCCCAACGCTCAAAATCAAACTTGCGACGGTCGTATGCAGCAATTTCTTAGAAAGTTCAACTCTGCGGATATAAATTTTTTCTTTTGTCGTGCGTGTTAAAAGGAAGGTATAAGAACGATTATCTTGTTGCATATTGAATTAGAAGCTCCTTTCTTTTTGTTCCGTATTTCCAAATAAAAAGTCTCTGGTAAAATACTACGAATTCGAAATAAACTCGATTATAAAAATAATCAAAAGTTTTCATTTACGAAAACAATTACAAAATCAGGGGCAATTTTTTAGTTATTTTTGGTTAGTTAATTTCTGTTTATTTGGAGAAAGTAACACAAACCATCAGCTAAATCAAATTAATTTTGTCAAGCTGAATGGTTTATGTTTTAATTCAAGGATATGAAATCTCTTAAAGTCGGATCACTCGGTGTTTGTCCGGCTTGATCTATAAGAACGCAGAATCATCAATCCGATGCCGAGAAACACTGCTACAAACATTAATAAGACTCCGATTTTGATGATGAATGTCAGAAAACTTATAAAGCCGATGATTTGTTTTAGCAAAGTAATTACTAAAGCCAAAATAGCGAAAATAGTTCCCCATCCGCCCTCGGCTTGAGCCTGAACTGTTAGATTTGAACTCAATTCGGGGAAAAATCCGACGAATCCGAGTCCCGCGATAAAAGTCAGAGTTAAAAGTATAACTCCCCATTTTCCTGTGGTTTTAATCCAATTTGACATAACTTAAAAATCCTCACTTCTATATCTTCTCCGTTAATTCTACCACAGAACAGATACATTTATAAAAATGATTAATACTGCTCTCTCTCGATAATACTAAATTTATTGCCGGTGTTACCAAGTTTTTTTGCGGATTTTTGTCGGCTGATCATTTGCAAAATCAAAATCGGCATCACGAAAATCCGGGTTATCCATTGTGTTCGTAAAGGTTTGAGTCTCTCTGCGATTATGTAAAACACTGAAAGTTCGGTCGTCTTTTTTCGTGTAAAAAACAAAATCCCGCAACAGATAAATTCCTAAACCGATCAGCAAAAGCGGTAAGATGAAATTCATCAAAATCTGCAAATTAAAAAATAATTGCAAAAAGAACGACGCACCGATGACGACCAGCACGATTCCCCATAACACGGGATTTCCCGAAAATCTCTGCATAAGAACATCTTCGGCGGCGTTCGGCGTAATTCCCGAACGCAGCATCTGAGCCGTTCGCCACGAATCAAGGGCGGCAAACAGCCACATTCCGATAAATCCGAGAACGAAAAACGCACTTCCGCCGGTAACTATCGCCATTTGAAAAAGTCCGATAAAAACGACGAAGTGAATCAAGGCTTTCGAGGTCTGACCGTTGTAAGCCGCACCTAATCCCGGACAAAATAGCGACAACAGCGTGGCGAGAAGTGGCGAAGTTTGGTTTTTGACAATCGGCACATACATCGCCTGATTATTATTACGAAGCAGTTCGACACCGGCGACGATGCAATCCTGACAATACGGAAAACCTTTGATACGGTGATCGCACGCCGGACACAGCGATTTTCCGCATCCGTTACAATTTACGACCGCCGCATTATGTGTGTGATAGGCACAATTCATCTGTTATTTATCCTTTACGAAAATTCCTTTCGTCGGCGTTTGATTGCCTTTCGGTTGATTTACATCAACTTCCTTACCGCCGATCATTATGTCCGCTCCCTGCTGATACGTCTGTCCGGCGAGTTCAAAACTTTTTTGATATGCACCGGCGAACGAATTTCCGGTCGTTTGACTGAAAAACATAAAAGCGATCAATAGAAGCATTGCCACCGGAGCAAGTTGCGGTAACGAAATCGGAAAACCCCAACCTCGCATCCATTCTTTCATTTGCGAATTCCACGACGCTTTGACTTCCGCAACCTGCGTCGTGCCAATCGTATTTTCCAAAATTTTTGAATGAAGACCGGCGGGAACGGGCAATTCTTCGACCTTAAATGTGTAGCAAGCCGCAATCGAACGAACGACATCGCCCGGCAGATTCGTGCAGGAATCACACAAAACCGCGTGACGTTCCCAACGGTGGAAAATTTTAGCGGGCAGAAAGCCGTCTAAATAATCGGTCAGATGTTCCTCGAAATCTTCGCAAGCCATCGCCGTTTCGGGAACGGTCGCGTTTAAAATACGGGCTTCGAGACTTGTCAGAGTCGGTTTGGGGGCATTCAACTCGTGACAAATCTCGACCGCATCTTTCACTTCATTTAAGAGTGAATGACATAAAGGACATTTCAAAGCGTGTGCCGCGACTGCTTTATGAATCGGTGCAGCAAGAGTTTTATCGAGATAATCCGTCAAATTATTCTCAAACTCTGAACAACCTATAATTTTTTCGTTACTCAAATCCATAGCATTTACAAAAGTCTTCTCAATCTTTTTCCAAATCTCTTAGAATCAAAATTTTGTTCATCGTTGTATTAAAAATGTAAATAAGTGATAAAAATAAAACCTCTCAAAACAAAAGCATAAAAAAAACTAAACCTGAAAAACCCGCATCCGCCGCAAAATTTTGGCTAGTTCGATACGTCCGCGATTGATTCTGGATTTTACAGTTCCTTCGGGAATTTCAAGAACGTCAACGATTTCGCTATACGTCATTTCTTCAATGTCCCGCAGAATCACGCACGTCCGCAGATCGGGCGGCAGTTTGTCGATTCCTTCCTGAACCTGTCCGGCAAGCTCACGTCGTTCGACCTCTTTTTGTGCCGACGTGCCGACTGCCCGCAGATGAAACGTATGATCGTCAACCGTGTCCGCCATTGAATTCTGCGGATTACGCTGCCGTTTGCGGTAATCATCAATTATCAAATTTCTTGCCAGACGCATCAGCCAATTTGCCAGATTTCCTTGTTTTGGATCATATTGTCCGAGCGTTTTGTAAATTCTGACAAAAACCTCCTGCGTTAAATCCTCGGCGGCGGAAACATTTGAAGTAAACCGGTAAGCAAGATTAAAAATTCGGCGGGAATAACCCGTCACGATTTCCTCCCAAGCCGCACCGTCCCCGGCACGACAACGCCTCACTAAATCAGCACCCGTATCTTTTTCCTCTACCTTCAACGCCTCCAAAGTTTTCTCTCCTCTTTCAAAAAAAAGCCGTAAACTTTCAAAAACCAACAAAGAATTTGCAACTCAGCTTTGTTAGATAGTTTTTACGAGCAGGAAATTAAAAAGTTCCACCTAATAAAATTTTGCGAAATAAAATTGCGAATGAAAATCAGCAGTGGTTGACTTCGCTATTTGCCCACGGCTTATTCAAAGTCGCCGCAAAAGAGTATCTGCCACAGATAAACACGGATGAAATCGGATTCTAAGAATATAAAACCGAGATGCACATTTATTGTCTGTATTTTATCTCGGATTTGTTTATGTCAATCTGTGGCGGAAAATCTTACTGCGGTTTTGAATAAATCCTTAGATGCTTGTCGCCGCCATTATTTTTCCTCGCCTTTTTTTCTTGAAAAGATGTAGAATGGAAATTTCTCAAAATTACGTTCTGTAATTTTTTTTTCAAATGAGTTAATCTAAGACGAAAATAGCAAGGGTTCTTTTCAGGACGCTTTAACTGTATTCATTCAGAAATTTACTTTATCCCAACATAAATATTTTTAGGATTGACCAATAATTTGCGAAAATACATAAAATTTATATTACTATTTTTGTTTGCCGTCTTTATATTTTGGTTTTTCGGACGAAATCTGAACTGGCGGGAAGTCAGCGAAAGTTTGCAGAAGGCACGGGCGGTTTATATTATCGCCGCTGTCTTAATCATCTGTATAGGTTATCTGCTGCGGGCAAAACGCTGGCAGGTTTTGCTTGAACCGATCACCGACAGTTCGCTCAAAGAACTCTTTGCGACGACGACGGTTGGTTTTATGGCGGTATTTTTAATCGGACGGGCGGGCGAAATTGTCCGACCGATGTGGCTGCCGATGCGGGATAAAAGAGTCAGACCTTCCGCCGCACTCGTAACTTTATTTGTCGAAAGAATTTTCGATTTTGCCGCGATCATCACTTTCTTTGCAGTGAATTTAATCTGGTTCGATGTTCCGGCAGGTAAGGAAAATGAAGTCGCTTATGTCAAAATAGTTGGTAATTTACTGCTTCTCGGTGTCATTTTTGGTTTTGTCGCACTTTTTATATATCAAAAATTTTCGCCTCAAATAATTGCCTGGATTGAAAAAATCGCCGATAAAAAATTTATCCCGCAAAAGATCAGAAGCATCATTCTGAGTATCCTCAAACAGTTGGCAAAAGCCCTTGAAATTTTGCGTGATTGGCGAATGATCGCTTCGGTAACTTTCTGGACGATGATGCTCTGGCTGGCGATTGCCTTGCCGACGTGGTTGGTTTTGCTGGCGTTCGATCTGCCGCTGACGTTCAGCGATTCGCTGTTTATTATGGGATTTGCCGCCGTCAGTTCGGTCGTCCCAACACCGGGCGGTGCGTCGGGAGCATTTCACACGGCAACCGCCAAAAGTCTGATATTTCTCGGAATCGCCCAGGAACAAGCGTGGGCAACTTCAATCGCAATGCACCTTGTCTATTTTGCTCCGGCGATTTTTTTCGGGTTGTATTACTTCGTTAGAGGCGACATCAGCATCCGTGGATTCAAAAATCTACTCTCATCGGATGATGCGGAAACAGCAGATTGAAAAAGTCCGACTTATCTTTCAGATTTTCCTGTCCGGAAAGTGTTTCACCAACGAATAGTTTTAGAACTTGTTCTACATCTTTTGGAATATTCCACATTTCGACATAAGTATCTGTCCAACGCTTATCAATTTGATTAAAACCCTTCGGATTGCTGACAAGTTTTATCGAAATCCCTTCCGTAAATTCGCCCGCTTTCGTCCTAACCTTGACCCGCACATCAGCCTTCTCGCCGTGCGGCTTAAAAGCTTCGACCGATTCGATATTTTCAACCTTAAACCCGATCAAATTCAGCCAAATCTTCGCCTCTTTATCATTCCGCCAATCAATAAATTTATCACGAATCGCCGTTTCATTCGCAAACCCGTCCTTCGCAATCCTCGATCCTTATTCGGCAGTCGTTTGTGCAAAAACAAATGTTGCAAGTAGTAAAATAAATATAAATGATTTTTGTAATTTGATTAACATTTCATCCTTAAACTGCAACATTTAAACCGTGAAGTTCATTTTTGATTCCGCTTAAATTCTTGGTAGGAAAAAGATATATCATAAACTAAGCATAATCAGATATTTTGTTGACTTCATATTAGAAAAGAATTATAAAATAATTCTGTATTTAAAGGCTGAGATTCAGCCTAAATCAAAGTTCGGCGTTTCGTGGTTTCTCAAAATTGCTCAATGTTTAGAAAAATAGGAGATATTTATGGGGCTTTTCGATGAAGATAAAAATGAAACAAAACCGCGAGAGTTAGACCCAGAGGAAATTGAATACGAAAAAAACAAAGCAGCAAATCGCTCTATCATAATAGGTTCATTAGTTTTTAGCTTCATCGTTGGTTTTGCAGTTGCTGAAATTGAACGAAGAAGCATTCTCGACCCCTTTATGCAAAGATTGTCAACGGCACTTGGAGCAGCCTTTGGAACTCTTTTATTCGCAGGAATCCCTTCAGCCATTGCAGCAAAATTTACGCAAAAGTGGCGTTATGTTTGGCTTGGAATTACAATAGTTCTCTTGGTTTCGCAAATTGTCGTTTTCTTCTACGAAATGGAATAAGTCGAAACTCCTTGGTGCATCAAAATGAGCGAGAGCGTTAGGGGAGAAGGTTAATCTGGAGATCGTCTGACTCTAAAATCGAAAGAAATAACAAACACGAGGATACGAAAATGTATATAATAAAAGTAATCGTCATTATTCTGGGTTGTGCCGTCTTTGGAATGTCTCAGCAATCCATTGGAACCCAATGGTACGCATACTCTCCAACCGATAAGAATTTCTCAATTCAGTTCCCAAGTAAACCTAGATGTACAATGGAAGATATTAAAGTCGAAGGGAGCAAAATCAACCTCACAAAATGCTTGACCAGTATTTCGGACAAGTATTTCTTTGAAATGAAGCATATAGTATACACATTTGAACTTGATAAGAATTCCCTTGACTTAATGAAAATTCCCATCACTTCACTATACGAGGCAATGGACATGAAAGTGACTGAGACCAAGGTCAAATCTGAGAACTGTGAGGGTCTCGAAATTCGTGCCAATTCTGCCGAAACGGGACTATCTTCAATTCAGCGTCTCTTCGTTCATGGTCGCAATTTTTATACTATTAGTTTGACGACTGACAAATCTGATTCTACTTTCAAAGATCTGCACAGCAGGTTTTTAGCTTCTTTTCAAGTGTCGAATGGCTGCACAGCCATGCGTAAATGATTTAGACTGCGGGATTGCGAAGAGTTTGCTGAAGATTTCATCGCTGATCTCAAAGGTAATTTATAATAATTGGCAGGTGTGCTAAAGATGGGTGCGAAGCCTACAACGGCATGTACTTGACAGCCGACACGCATGCTCTTATGCTCCGTTAGAGGTGCGGCGGGGATGCCTGGTGTTCGGCGTTTATCGTAAAGAAATTTAGAACGACGCTTGAATTTTGAAAACAAAATACGATCTGCATTTCACTTGGAGTTGTGCTTATGGAAATGGCGTGCTAAAGACTAAGACACGCCGAACAAATCAATGGACGTGAGGGCGAAACAGCGATTTTGTTATCAGCGTCTTTCGTTAAATTTTACGTTGCCGCTGGCGGTTTCGCCCCACGTCATCTCAGTCGTTCAAGGTTTTCTCAAAAATAGCCTTAACAACCGGAATTGCGACCGTGTTTCCAAATTGTTTGTAAGCTTGGGCATCGGAAACGGGAATTTTGAAATATTCAGGGAAACCCATAATTCCGGCACACTCTCTTGGAGTTAGTTTGCGAATTTTTCCGTCAATCAAATATGCACCGGTTTTGCTGGCGACTCCGCCTCCGTTTGCTGAAAAAGTTATCGCGTGTCCGTCGGGATGGTAGATTCTTTCACCTTGTCCGCCCTTGTTGATGATGCCGATTTGAACGGGTTTATTAGGAAATTTACCTAAAATATCTTTTACTTTTCCAAAGTGCTTACTCTTGAAAAAAACATCTTTCCGTTTAATTATATATTCCTTGGTTTTTTCTTCCGTTTCCAAAAAACTTTTTAATGAAACATTGATTTTTTTAGGTTCAGGAAAGTCAAAGGATGAAACATTAAAATCTTTACGAAAAGCCGTAATATAAATTCTTTGCCTCGCCGTCGGTACTCCGAAATCGCTTGCATTTAGAACTTTATAAAAAACATCGTAATCTAAATCCGTTAAAATTTGAATAATTGTTTGAAGTGTTTTCCCCTTATCGTGGCGGACTAAGTTTTTTACATTTTCCAGAAACAAAGCTTTCGGCTTATGATACTTGGCAATTCTCGCAATCTCGAAAAACAAATTTCCTCTTGAGTCGTCAAATCCGCGTTGTTTTCCCGAAATGCTGAACGACTGACAGGGAAATCCGGCACGTAAAATGTCGTGTTCGGGAATTTCTCCGGCATCAATTTTCGTAATATCTCCGTGCGGAATCTCGCCGAAGTTTGCGGCATAGGTTTCCTGAGCCTATTTGTTCGATTCGCTGGAAAAAACACATCTCAAGCCGAAGGATTCGAGTGCTAATCTGAACCCGCCGATTCCCGCGAATAGATCCGTAAAATTTAAGTTCTGCTCGTTTTTCATTTTTACGATGAAATAATTTAATTATTGTAAACGTAGAATTTTTTATACAATTTCATCTCAATTCAGCTGAGCAAAGCAATGTAAAATAACCCTGTTTGATTTAGCCCGAATCAGAGTTATGCCGTTTTCTTGTTTTGATGTTACTCGTAGTATATTGTAAATAAATATGAATACAAATCAGGAGTTTCTGCAAAATTTATACGATGCTTTCAACCGACGCGAGATTGAAACGATTATTTCGCTGATGCACCCGGAGGTGAAATGGGCGAACGGGTTGGAAGGCGGTTTTGTTCACGGACGCGACGCAGTGCGTGAATACTGGACGAATCAATTTAAGGATATTCAACCGGAACTCGAAACATTGAATTTCGAGACCGACGAAAATAATCGCAGCGTCGTTACCGTTCATCAAATCATCAAAGATTTGCAGGGAAACGTGCTTGCCGACGCGACGGTTCATCAAATTTTTACGATTGAGAACGGTTTGATAAGCCTCTACGAAATCGGCGAAACCGACACGATTCAGGAGATGATTCAAAAAACCAAAAGCTCTGACAAGCAATGATATTTTAGTTATTATCAATTTTAGTAAGCAAGTTTTATCAAACATAAACTTTAAATGTTTTTTAATTCAAACGTATCTAGCGTCGCTTATAAAACACATTCAGCATTTTAAGATGTATATGAAAAAAATGACTCGATTTCAAAATTTAAATTTTTTCATCATTCTTCTCTTTTTTGTGTGCAGCGGATACGGTCAGACCGATTCAAATAACGACACGAAATGGACGCAAATTAAAGATGACAAATTGAACTTTTCTATTTTGTTTCCTTCAGATTTTCTGGTTGATAACGAAATTGAAAAATCTTATATAATTGCACCGGTGCTTGCCTCTCTACCGGAGGTTATCACTTATTTTGAAAAGCCGAAAATTATCGGTAATGAGAAAAGTGTTCAAATGAGTCTGAGCGTTTATCAGCTTCGCCAAGTTTCAAACGCGAAAAACTATCTTTGGTTTTTCATCGGACGAGATTCACCAAAAAGTAACTATCAGGATTTTGGTAACGGAGATTTTGTTGGTCGGATAACCACTTACGATACTGAAAAGAGATTGGCAATGACGGTCGCCATTGCCATAAAAAACAAAATTTACTTAATAAACGCTTCTGCTAAAAACGAAGATGAAAAGACATATAAAAAATTTGTAACGTCTTTAATGTTAAACGGGGAATCATTATTTAAAAGCCAAACTTCTGAAATACCGAAAGTATCTCAAAATGTATTTATTACAGCTTTGCGAACAAGTCCTGAAATTTTGCAAACTCTGAACCGGAAGCAGGAAAATTATAATGGAAGGATTGTTGAAAACACAGTAGATGTAGAAGAAAAAGATAACAACGAACAAAATTTTTCTCGTCCGTTGATATTACTCAGAAGACCGGATTTTGATTTTATTGATTCTGCCAGCAGAAACGATTATTCCGGTCTCGTAAGATTGAAAGTTATCTTTTCAGCAAATGGAACAATCGGCGATATATTTGTTTCAAACGCATCAGACGGTTTGACCAAACTTGCAGTCAAAGCAGCACAAAAAATTATATTTCTACCGGCTGAAAGTGAAGGCAGAAAAGTTGATGTAACAAGAACAATCGTGTATGCGTATAATGTTAAGTAGCAGATGGTAAGCCGCGTAAAATTGCATATTTGAATTGCAAATTATTGATAAGCCTTCACCAAATCAATGTTTGTATAATAATGATGAATAATTTCGTCATATTTGACACCCATTTTTGCAAAGCCGTAAGCACCGTATTGGCACATTCCGATGCCGTGTCCCCAGCCGCGTCCGGTGAAATTGAAACTGACGACGCGACCGTTTGAATCATAGCGTTTGTCCATTACGAAAAGCTGTTCGCGGAGTCCTAAAGCCGAACGGATTTTGCCGCGTTCGAGTTTGTGAACGCCGTTCGTCGTAACGATTTCGAGTTCGATGGCACGCTTTGAAACGCCCTGTTTGCTTACGCGAACGTCAATCAAATTACCGAGTCCTTTGACGAATCTGCCGAGTCCGGCACGCACTTGTGAGGCGGATTTGGTTGTTCGCCAATTCGTGAACGGCGACATTTTTTCGGCGACGGTCGTTTCTTCGCTCGGTTCGACTTCTAAATAAACAATTTCGCCGATAGAGTTAGTTTTATAATTAATTTTTTCGCCGCCGATGAGTGCAGTTTCTTTGACTTGATAGAACGAATCGCCGAATTGCCGGAACAAAAAGAGATTTGGATTGACGACGATTTCTTTTTCGCCTTTGCCGGAACGCAGGATCAACTTGCCGTCTTCGGTCGGTTTCGCCGTGCCTTCTTCAAAAGTAAATGACCATTTCTTTTTGTTATAAATGTGGTCAATTAAATTAAGAATCTTGCCGCGTGAATATTTTTTATTCGGCTTGATGGTTAAATCCGAATAGATCGAAAACCAGCCGTCCCGCAGTAATTGAGCGACGATTAAACGATCACGGCTCGGAATTTCCTTCGCATCTAAAAACGATAACTGATAATTGATGTCGGCTTCGGACATCAGCGTATCAGCATCGGCAACGGCATCGGGCGTATAGATCATCGCGTGCAGAACTCGTGCTAAATTGAGAGGTTTCGATGAATCTTCAATAACGATTGGAAACGGTTTGCCGAATTTCGACGCGAGTTGATTGATCCAACTTTTCAGTTCGATCTCACTCGGATTATCTTCAAAATAATCATCATCGAAACGATTGGTCGCAAATAAAAAATTATTGACCGCGTATTTTGAAGCCAATCTAACGAATTGATAATTTCCCTGATTGCGGATCAGAGCCGGTTCGCGGGTGGATTTAACGAGGAATGATGCGAAATGCCGGTCGCCTTCAAGCGAACAATCAACGCCTTTTAAGTATGGCTCATTGAATTCATAAATGTTTCCCGAATCTTCCGTTCTGCCGCCGCAAGTTGAAGTAAACATTGCATTTATCGGCTTGCCGCCATAAGTTGCAACCATTCCGCTCGTTTCCTTTACCGCTTGCGTTCCCATTTTCGTTTCAATCGCTACGCCTTTGTAAACCTGCGACCAAACCGTGTCCACCATATCGAAACCCTCGTCGCCGTAATTATCGCGGTTGCCGAGTGCATAACTGCGGGCGGCGACGGCTTGGGCTTTTTGGGCTTCGAGTTGCGGCAAGGAAAGTTCAGCCGGAACGACTCCGAGCAGGTAATCTTCAATCGGTACAACATTTACGACCGTGATGTTTCCCGCCGCATTGACGAAAACTTCCATTTTCCCGCGATAGCGTTTGCCGTTCAAATAAATAACGCCGTTCGGATCGCTCGTGCCGATGGTGACTGCTTTGAGTGATGAAAAATTCGTCCCGCTTCCCGTTGCCGTTACTTCCCGCAGACTTGTGTTGATGACCGCATTCATATTCCGGCGGCGAACGGGGAAAACAGCGGCAGTTTTTTGAATGGATTTTCCGCCTGAATTGCCCGAATTCATTGGAAGTGAAGTTGTTAAACTGCGGACTTTTGATTTTGAATTAACGGCGATCTGCTGCGTCAAAGCGACTGCTTCATCGGACGGCGAAGTATATTTATTCGGCAAAATTTTTATGTTGGTAAAACCTTTTTCATTCAAACCGCGAACAAAATTATCCGCTTCCTCGCGGGTTTCGAGTTCTCCGCCGACGCGAATTCGCCACGTTTCAATCGTTTCACCGATCAGCACGGCGACATCTTCCTGCGTCGTGTTTTTCAGCCGTCGAGCCAAATCGTCCGCTTCTTCGCGGGTTTTAATATCGGGAATCTCGAACCGATAAAATTCATAGACGGACGGCTGATAATTTTTCGACGAAACGCGGATGCTGGTTGTATTCAAAAATCTTCTCGTGTCGTCTGATTCGTCTGCCGTCAGCGAAGTTTCGCGGGTGGAAATAATCGCCGAAACTGAATTTCTGACCAATCCGATGCGAACGGTCGGTTCACGCTCAAGTCTATACGCGGGAAAAATTTCGCCTATTTTTGAGTGCGAAAACGTGTTCGGAGAAATAAGCAGAACGATGCAGAAAACTAATAAAATATTGCGTAGTTTCATAATAAATACAGATTAGATTCAAGATTGTCACTCGCGAATAGACGCGAAATTACGCGAAAAAGAAAAATATGAAATGTCTTATTATCTTCGATTTTAATTTCGTGTTTATTCTCGCGTTTATTTGCGGACAAAAAATTCTTTTCTTTCAGCAATGAGCATTCGATTGCTTTTGCCAACCAAAAAGTTGTTCGCTCATTTCTCCAAAGCGTTAAAAATAAACGGAAAAGTCGCAAAGGTTTGTCCGCGATGCTGCGGGCGGAAGGCGAACAGGATAATTTTTCCCTTACCGTAAGACGCTTCGGCGATGGCGGTTTTTCCGTTGATATATTTTTCGCCGAAAATCCAACCCGACAGCAGAATATCTTTTTCGCCGTATTTGGCAACCGATCTGATTCCCGGTTCGGAAACTTTTTTGACATCGCTCTGAACCTCGACATCATCGGCGGCGGCGACGGGTGTTGCGACCGGCTTCGGTTTTGCTTTTTCGATGAAGTCATACGCCGAACTGTAAACAAAATAAGCGGGCGTTTTCGCGTGCATTCCTCTGGCAAGCGGATTTTCCGTATCAACATCGAGTTGCAGAATCGTTCCCGGCGAATGAAATTCCTTGCGGTCTAAATCTTTCAGGACATTTTTGATCGGCAGTTTGAACTGTTCAATAATCATTTCGCAACTTTCCTGAAAACAGATCAGTTTACCGCCGTTTTCGACGAATTTTTTTAGATTCTCAACTCCGGCTTCCGCAATTCCGCCGCTGTGTTCCGCCGGATATTCTTTCGCATCGCGTCCGTTTATCAAAAATTCACCGCCGATGGAAGGCAGAATAATCGTGTCGTAATTCAATCTATCGGAGCGAAAATCTTCATTCATCAAAGACGTATATTTTATCTGATATGTGTCGAAAACGAACCGCGTCCAGCCTTCATCTATCGAATTTGCAAAACCTTTGTAGAGTCCGATGGAAGGATTCGATGTAAGCGGATTCGGTAATTTATCGAACGGCATTTTACTCGGTTTCAGATTCAAAATCGCTCTTGCCCGATCAATATTTTTAATCGGTTTGAGTGTTTGTTTATATAATTCCAAATCCTTGATATTCCACGCGGCGGCATATTCAACGCCCATTTGCAGCGGCAGAGTCCAACCCGAAACATCGTATGGAACTTCGGCTTCACCGCCGGCGTTGATGCGTTCGGGATAAATTTGTTTCTCGAAAAGGCTTAAAACATTGGGTTTTTGCGGTTGATTAACCAATACGATAAAGCTTCCCGCCGGAATTTCAGTGAATTTATTCTTATCTTTTTCTTCGAGTGCGACTTCAAATTCGCGGCTCATTTCGTGAACTTCCATTCCCTGCCACATCAGAATTTCCAGAAATCTTGCAACTTTCTCCGCGTTCGGCTGTCCGGCATAAACGATAAACGCCTTCGGATCGGTAAAATCAGGAACAAGATTCGCTTTTGCCAGGTCACGGGAATTTTCCAAATATCTCCCACGAAATTTCGCCGCCATTTCCAAAATTCCGTAAACGGCGTTGAGTTCGATGCGGGCGATGTCTTCGGGCTTCCAAGTGCCGCCTTTCCAAGGTTTCGGGTTATTCGTCAGTCTTTCGAGCGGCGATTGCAAACCTCTCGAAACGCCTTCCATATCGAGTTCTTTTTCGGAAATACTGATCGGCGACATCATCCGCGAACTTGCCGCTTCGCTCAGGATTCCGATGGAATTGTGATAATACGGGGCGGAACGAAAACCGCCGTGCCACCACGTGTCATAAGTCGCATTCGTGACAATTCCCGATTCACCATTTCTCTGCAAATCCGCCGCCATTTTATAACCGAGAAGTCCGAGTTCACGCAGAATGACGGGCGAAATCCGCGGATTCGGCGGATCGTAAAACGGCGGAATCGTAAATCTCGCTCCGGTCGTTCCTTGCTGATGCACGTCATAAACAATCTGCGGAAACCATTCCTGCCAGAAAAGTTTCGTGATATTCCGTGTTTCCGCCAGATTCATCATAAACCAATCGCGGTTATTATCGTGTCCGGCGTAATGATGATAAAGCTCCGGCGGCGAAGTTCCTTCAAAATCCGTGTTCAGAGTTTTGCGATACCAATCAGCGACAATATCTATGCCGTCGGGATTTGCCGATGGAATAAGAAGCAGGATCGTATTTTCCAAAATCTCCTTCGTGCGTTTGTCGGTGTTCGTTGCCAACTGATAAGCAAGTAACATAGACATCTGCGAAGCGACGATTTCGGTCGAATGAATCGAACAGGAAATAGCGACGATTGTTTTGCCTTTAATCGAAAGATTTGCGTTTCTGTTTTCCAAAATGCTCGAAGGATTATTTAGCTGTTTACTGATCTGTTTGTATTCGGCAAGATTTTCAATGTTTTTTGCAGAAGAAATATAAGCGACGATTTGCGATTTGCCGAGCGTCGTTTTGCCGATTTCTTCAACTTTTACTTTCGGACTTGCCGCATCCAGTTTTGCAAAATAATCCAAAATCTGTGTCCAATCGGCAATCGTCCGGCTGTCGGTCGGTTGAAAACCGAGAACGTCATTCGGCGACGGAATTTTCGGTGCGGAAGTTTTCGCCGGTATGCCATTGGTCGGAGTTGAAACCTCCGGCGGAACTGTTTGCGGTGGAGCTTCCGGCGAAGCGGTCGGTGTCGGAGAAGTCTGCGGCACGACAATCGGCAACGGCGGAGTTGGCGACGGAACGGTTTGTGCAAAAGCGTTCGGCGGCAAACACAAAACGTTAAAACTCAACAGCATAATTATTGCTGAAAAGCATTTTGGTTTATAATCGAGAACCATAAACTTGAATTTGTAAATTAAGAACCGATGAAAAGAATAGATAATCATTCGCAGAATTTTTCCTTAGCTGTCAAGAATAACGAGAAGTTGGTATTTCCCGTAAAAGATTCTAACAAATCTTATGTAGTCGGCAAACTTCGTTACTGGTGGAGTTGGATTTTTGTCAGCACTCTGCTGTTGCTTGCCGCACCGACGATTCTCTGGTTTCGTTTCCAGAAAGACCGCGAAAAATACTTCGATCTGTGCGATTGGGGCGGCAGAATGTGGCTTAAAGCAAGCGGCATCAAAAAAGTAAATGTTACCGGAAGCGAAAATCTGGAAGACGGCAGACAGTATGTTTTTGTTTCAAATCACCGCTCTTATTTAGATACGGCGGCACTTTTCGCTTACACCGGAAGACGTTTGGGACTCGTTGCCAAAAAAGAACTGCTCAAAGTTCCGGTTTTCGGCTACGGTTTGGGCGTGGCAAACATTATTGCGATTGACCGTTCAAATCCGACGCGGGCAAAAGAATCAATGGACAAAGCCCGCCAAATCGTTGATGACGGATATTCTTTCGGAGTTTTCGCCGAAGGCACGCGGGCGATGCCGGGCGAATTGCTGCCGTTCAAAAAAGGTGCGATCCATCTCGCTTTGCAAACAAACGTCGCGATAATTCCCGTTGTTTTCAAAAATACCGATCAACTAATGGGCAAAAAACAAGGTGTTGCCAATGCCGGAATTATCGAAATGGTGCTACTTCCTCCAATAGAAACTGCCGGAAAGACGGCGAAAAAAGATTTAATGAATCTACTTATCGAAGCCAGAGAAGCCGTTGCCGAAGTGTTAATCGGTGTTGATAAAGAGCCGTTGGATAATCTGTAAATTTGAACCTGACGAAGTTTGTATCAGATATGCACGCCGTAATAAGTAATTCGTTATTCGTCATACGCATAAAATTGTTTTAAGTCTTTGTCTTGACAGTATTTAACAGCAGTATAACAAATTACGAAAAACCGTATTACTTGTTATGTCCTGCTTATTAAAAGCTCCAAATACAAAAAAGGGATAAGCAATGTAATTGTTACTTATCCCTTTTTTTTTATCTTTTGCCAAAATTTACGGCTCGACTTTATCCGACTTTTTGGGTTCGACCGACTTTTCTTTCTTTGTATCTTTTTGCGGCGTGTCTTCGATAACTTCCGCATCGTCAAGAATGATTACTTCACTTTGTCCTTGTTTGTAATCTTCGTAACGCACCCGCATACGGAGTTTGACGACTTGTCCACTGTCGAAAACGAGTTCGTCGTCGGATGATGAATACGCCGGAAACCAGTATTTGCCGTCAACATTCGCTCGCCACGTTTCGACGATTGGAAACTGTTGTTTGTCAATTTCGGGATAACCTTTGCCTTTTGATTTAACGATCAGCAAATCTCTATCGTCCACCCAGATTCTGCCGACGAAATATCTTTTTTTACTTTTCTTATCAACCGGTTTTGGTCTGACATCGAAAACGTGCGTGTTGATTTCATCGATTTTTTGCTTGCCGATGTAATTGAACGTGTATTTATCAGCATCCCGCGGATTTATCGCAAATGGAGTTATGCCGCCTAAATCCTCGATGTCTTCTTTAGTTATTTGCAAATCCTTGAGCGTCGAGATTGGTGCGTAAGTAACTCGTTCAAATCTTTCGCCAGTGTCCTTAAATGTCAAAAACGAATCACGCCGGTAAGTTCCCGTAATCAATCCGCCCAAACCGATGGTTTGAATCGTTGCACTTCGATTAAAAACATATTGCGTTAAAGCATCGCGGAATTTATCTTCATTTTCCGTAACTTTTTTAATAATTTGATCGACTTCAATCGAATTCAAGTTATTCCTGACAATCTCGCCTTCCTGTGCAAAAATGGTGATTGAGGAAAGAGCAAACATTGTCAATGCCAATAAAAATATGCGTCCTTTTTTCATAAAATGTGTCCTGTATAAAATTTCTTGAAGCTGAGTAGTAGATGCTTTATGCACAAAATAAGTTTGAAGATTTTTTTAGGTTGGCGATTGTTTATTTCAGCAAAACTTCGATTTGAACTATAATTGAAAACGTATGAGAGAACTAACACCGACGCAAAAGAAGTTTATTTTGGGATTAGGAATAATCGTGTTGATCGAAGCCGCCGTGATTTTCGGACTGATTTTTATCGGAAAAATTAATTTGCCGTTGATGATCCCGATTCCGCTGACGATTTCCGCGGCTTGTTTGCTGTTTTTAGGTTTGAGAAAATAAAAAGAAGCGTTGCTGAATTGTCAGCAACGCTTCTTTTTATTAAATCCGGTTTGCAAACTAATCTACAAATTCGACATTCACTTTGTGCGGAATAATTCCGTGTTCATAACCCTTGTCAAGCAGAAGTTTAACGCCCTCTTTGCCGCGTTCGCCGTAGTCGAGTGTTAAATCATTGACCCACATCGCCACGAAGCGGTCGGCTAATTCGGGCGGCATATCGCGGGCAAATTGCATTGCGTAAGCGAGTGCGTCTTCGCGGTTGTCCATCGAATACTGAATGCTTCGCTTCAAATGTCCCGAAACTTCACGCATTAAATCTTCGCCGAGTTCGCGGCGGATGACATTTCCACCCATCGGCAGCGGCAAACCGGTTTCGTCGTGCCACCATTCGCCGAGGTCTAAAACTTTGTCCATTCCGACCTGTTTATAAAAAAGCTGTCCTTCGTGAATCAGCAAACCCGCGTCGGCTTTGCCTTTTTGAACATAATCAATAATTTCATCAAACGGCACGACATCGTATTCAAAATCCTGATTATAGATCCGCATTGCCAGAAATGCCGAAGTCAATTCGCCCGGAATGGCGATTTTCATATTCGGAATATCGGAAACCGAACGCGGTTCTTTTGAAACGAGAATCGGTCCGTAATTATCCCCGATGCTTGCTCCGTGCGGCAGCAGAGCGTATTTGTCGTCAATGTAGCAGTAAGCGTGAAAACTAACCGCCGTAACATCGAAAACGCCGTTTTTCGCGTCTTCGTTGAGCGTTTGAATGTCTTTAAGCGTATGTTCGAATTTCAAGCCGGGGGTTTCGAGTTTGTTCGTTGCCAAGCCGTAAAACATAAAAGCATCATCCGAATCCGGCGAATGTGCGACCGATATTGTGCGTGGTTCTGTTTTTTCTATTGCGGTTTCCATATTAAATTTTTTATAGCTTCGTGTAAAAAATATTTGTGCTATACAAAATATTTATTTTACCTTTTTCGGCGTGTCTTGCAAAAAGACTTTTTAAACTTTCCTGCAATTCCGCAAAACGCGGATGATCTTCCGAAGGCATATATGATGACGATAAAACTCTGCCGAGCAAACCTTCAAAATCGAGCGTTTGCCGATTATCGAAAGTTTCTGAATGAATTTCCGTCTCGAAAAAGTCTTTCAAATTTTGCCTATTGATATTGTCGTGCCGCACTTTTTGATAATCCGTGCCGAACTCGACTAAAAAATTTTCGTATTCACGCAGAAATTTGTTTGAATCTAGTTGCCTCTCATTCCAGATCAAAGCAACAAAACCGTTTTCGCGTAAAATGCGGCGAAATTCATTTAAAGTTTCAGAATTATCGAACCAATGGAATGCTTGAGCAGCAATAATTATGTTAACGCTTTTATCTTCAAGCGTCGTATTTGCGGCAGTTCCATCAATCACTTTGAATTTCGGAAAGTCGGTTAAATATTTTTCCGACGCTTCCCGCATCAACTCATTCGGCTCGACTCCAAAAACTTTATTGCCGTTTTCCAAGAATAACTTTGCGGAAATTCCCGTCCCCGAACCGATGTCGGCAACGATTGAAGATTCTTGCAGATTCATCTCATCGCGGAACAAATCAATTATTTCAGGCGGATAATGCGGGCGGTATTTAATGTAGTTTTTAACTCTGTTATCGAATCTCAATGAAGTTTTCATTGTTGTTTAACCTCATCACCCGTCCATTGTGTTTTCTTTGAATGCGGAATATCGAATTGATCGAGAATTCGGTAGCACATATGATTGACGAGATCATCAATCGTCTGCGGACGGTGATAAAATCCGGGCGAAGCGGGCAGAATGCTTGCTCCGGCACGCGAGAGTTTGAGCATATTTTCAAGGTGAATCGCGGAAAAAGGCGTTTCGCGTGGGACTAAAACGAGTTTTCGGCTTTCTTTCAAAGTAACGTCCGCCGCCCGGTGAATCAGATTCGTGATCGCTCCCGAAGCGATTGCTCCGAGAGTTCCCATCGAACACGGAACGATAATCATTCCCGCCTGTTTATAAGAACCGGACGAAGGTTTTGCCGCAAAATTATCCAGTTTCCAGAACCGTATCAATTTTGAATCTTCATCTAAACCCAACCATTCATTGATATTTTTCGTGTTCGGCTCACGCAGGTTTGAACCCATTTCGACCTGTGCGACGACCGGAACGACGCTCGACATAATCAGATTGACCGTTTCGACCGCACCGCTCGCGGCAATCATCTGCAAAACTCTATGTGCGTAAATCGTGCCGGAAGCACCCGTAATTGCAACTGTTAATTCCATAATAAATTGTTCTGTAAATTAAGTTTAGCACTTTCAGGAAATATAAATCCAACAGATAGATTGAAACTTACAAATTAACCATTTTTTTAATCAAAAACAAATCAAAATGATAATGCAAATTCGTTCAAAATGATTGATATTCTTAACAAAGTAGTATTTATAAATTTTTAAATACTATGTTTAACGCGATGTTAATTGACTATAAATAAAATTCAAGACTTTGGCACATTGTTTGCAAATATATTAAGTGTTGAAACTCCTACGAGTTAAAGGAAGATAAAAATTATGAATGCTCAAAAATTTGTGGAAATCGAAGTTTTATCAGAGCTAATCAGTAACGATTACGTCAATCTTGTATTTATCAAACTGTGTGCGGCTTATAGATACATCGGCATTATCATCTGATTCGTCCTGCTAAGACTTTGTTTTTCGATAATTTCAAACCTAAACGGCGGAAGCATTTTCGCCGTTTTTTATTTTTTAAAAATTTGCTTAGAATGTTTGATATGAAAACGAACGAAATCGAAGATATTTTAAAATCTCATACGGAAGGAAAAATTTCAGTTGAGCAAGCAACTAAAGCACTTAAAAACTTATCTTATGAAGACATCGGCTACGCCCGTGTGGATCATTCGCGGGCGACGCGGCAGGGATTTCCCGAAGTTATTTTCGGTTTGGGGAAGACGACGCAACAGATCGTCGGAATTTTTGAAAAGATCGTCGCCCGTTCATCAAACGTTTTAATTACGCGGACGAATGCCGAAGTTTACGGCGAAATTCGCAACATTTTTGCTGAATCCGAATGGCACGAAGACGCGAAAATAATTCGCGTCTTTCGTGAAAAAGAAAATCTCGGAGTCGGCGAAATCGCGGTCGTGACGGCGGGGACGAGCGATATTCCGGTTGCTGAAGAAGCCGCTTTGACGGCGGAAACGATGGGCAATGAAGTAACCAGAATCTGGGACGCGGGCGTTGCCGGAATTCACAGGCTTTTGTCGGAACGCGAACTTTTACAAAGTTGCCGTGTTGTCATCGTCGCCGCCGGAATGGAAGGAGCGTTGCCGTCGGTCGTTGGCGGATTGGTCAAAGTTCCGGTGGTTGCCGTACCGACTTCTATCGGTTACGGAGCATCTTTTAACGGCATCGCCGCACTTCTCGGAATGCTCAATTCCTGTGCGTCAAATGTTACGGTTGTCAACATTGATAATGGTTTCGGAGCAGGATTCGTCGCCAGTTTGATAAATCGAAAATGGGAAGTTAAATAAATTTATGTCGAAAAACAAGCAAAGTTTTTTCTTTATTTTTCCGATATTATTTTTAATAATCGGGAATGTAACAGTTTTCACTCAAAAGGATTCTGACCTTTCAAAGATTTATGCGAACGCTAAAACACGCAAAGGTAAGCGTCCGGTAATAATTATTCCGGGCATACTCGGCTCGGAGTTGAAAAATAGCGAAACAGGTGAAAATGTTTGGTTTAGCGTTTCGCGTTCAAAAAGCGATGATCTATCCTTACCCGTTGCCCTCGATCTGAAATCGAGTCAGGACAAACTTGTTCCCGGTGATATTCTGCGGCAGGTTAATTTAAAACTTCTGCCCGACGTAAAAGTTTATAAAAGTCTGATTGACACACTCACAAATTACGGCGGTTATGAGGAAGCAAAGTGGGACGATCCGCCCGAAGACCTGAACGATAAATTTTTTGTATTTCCTTACGATTGGCGGCGGGACAATGTTGAAACCGCCCGGATTTTGATCGAGAAAATCGAAAAACTTCAGAAGGATTCCAAACAACCGAACACAAAATTCAACATTCTCGCCCACTCGATGGGCGGATTGATCGCACGTTACGCGATGATGTACGGCAAAATGGATTTGCCGAGCGGAAATCCGAAACCGACTTGGGCAGGTGAAAGATATTTCGGGAAAATCTTCCTGTTCGGTGTTCCGAACGAGGGTTCTATCGGGGCATTGCAGACGCTTCTTGAGGGCAGTTCAAGTTTGAGCGGTGATGGCGGCGGATATGATCTGCCGTTCGTCCGAAACCTTTCACCGACTGATGTGGCAACGATGCCCGCACTTTTTCAACTGATGCCGCACCAACGCACCGGCAGATTTTATGATGAGGATCTAAAACCACTCAAAATAAATATCTTTGATATAAATACCTGGAAAAAATATAAATGGGGAATTTTCAACGACAAAGATTCTTTGAAGGGTTTATCGGAAACGGAAGCCAAAAGATTTGAGCGGTATTTTTCGTTAGTCTTGAAAAGAGCCGACAAATTTCAGCAGGCACTTGATGCCTACAGCACGAAACGTATTTCCGTCGGAATGTTTCTAATCGGCAGCGATTGCCGCGATACACTTGATGCACTCGTTGTTTATCAGGATAAGGACAGCAAAAAATGGACTACTCTAACGAAACCGAATTCTTTTAAAAACTCAAAAGGCATAAAAATTACCGATGAAGACATTAGAAAAGTTATGATTGTTCCCGGTGACAGCCGTGTTTCAAGGTATTCGCTCCTTGCCGAAACACTCGCCGCCGATCGCCGCCGCAGTAATCTGTTCGATTCAGCCTTACCGCTCACCTACGCTCTTTTTATCTGCGAAGAACACGAAGCTATCACCGGCAACACGACGGTTCAGAATAATCTGTTAACTGCTTTAGTTAGCGAGGCGAATCAGTAAAAATTTTGAGATTTTGCCTTCAGGCGATTAATGCCCGTACAGCGTGGTAAAGATTCTGCTTCAAGGCAAGACCTCAAAAAGCTGATTTAAGGATTGATTAAAATATAAAGTCTGTCCGCCCAATCGGATTGATTGGCTTGAAGGATTTCGTATTGGACTTGAGCCATATCGCGGTTGCCGTTTTTGATGTAAGCAAGACCGAGATTATAGCGGGCTTTATCGAAACCTGCGTCGATATTGACGGCATTCGTAAAGGCTTCGATACTTAGCTGTTGTTTGCCGAGTGCGAGATGACTTTCGCCTAGATAGTTGTAAGTTTGAGCATCGGATTTGTACGGCTGTAAGTCCTCAAAAGCCTTGATCGCCTCTTTGTAACGCTTCTCGGAAAAATAAGCAAGACCTAGGTTTTCAATCGCAAGTGCAAAATCCGGTTTGATCGAAATTGCCCGTCGATAAGCTAAAATTTCTTCACCGGTTCTGCCCAAACGATTATAAGTTAAACCTAAAGCATATTGCAGTTCACCGTTTGCCGGCTCAAGTTGAACGGCTTTTTTGTAAGCATTCGCCGCATCTTCGAACCGTTTCAAAGCAAAACTCGAAGCACCGATATTGATATAAGTTTCCACCCATTCGGGACGAATTCTTGCCGCATTTGAAGTCGCTTCGAGAGCTTCTTTGTGCATTCCCAAAACGCCGTAGCAATAGCCGACCTGATACCACGCCTCCGCGTAGTTCGGATCGCTCTTGACCGCTTCATTAAAATAGGGAAGTGCTTTGGTGAACTCGTCATTCGCCAAATTCTGTAAGCCTTTCGAGTAGAGTCTTTCGGCAATCGCCCGCTTGTTCTGCGTGTTTTCTCTGGAAACATTTGCAAACGATTGCAGTTCACCGACGCGAAGCTGCGAAATTCTCTCCGACGGCACAGCGAAATTTAAACTCTGTCCTTCTTCCGCCTGCAAAGTCGCCACGCCGATTACTTGTCCACGCATATTAACGACCGGCGAACCGCTCGAACCCGGCGAAATCGGGGCGGTGATTTGGATAATTTTTCCGTAACCGGGAATTTCCCGAACCGCCGAAACGATTCCGTTTGAAACCGAACCTTCCAAACCATACGGATTTCCGATGACGACGATTGATTCGCCCTCTTCGGGATTGCTTTGAACGATTGACAGAGGAATAGCAAATTCACGCGGAATACTGACCTGCAGCAATGCCAGATCACCTTCGCCGTCAATCGCTAAAATCCCGTTCGCCTGATATTTTTTGCCGTTGTTTAAGTGAACTTCAACCCGATTCGATTTTTCGATAACGTGACGATTCGTGATAATCCGATCACTCGCCACAAAAAAACCACTTCCACGCGAAAGCGTCTTGCCGTTACGGTCAAATGTTTCAATGGCAACTGCCGAAGGTTTGATTCGCCGAACAAGTTGCGGAAGAAAATCCTGTGCTGAAATACTTCCTGCCAAAATTATCAGCAGAATCAACGAACACAAAATTTTAATTTTCCAAAATTTCATCGAAATAAATTTTAACCTATTTTGCAGATGGAACGCCAACGTTTTGTTGGCAATGAGTTCGACAGCACGAAAACTAAGTTAGCGAACTTTAAAAATTAAATAAAACTTCAAGGTTGATAAACTTTTGCATGGACGCTTTGAAAAGTCTTAATTACCGGCAAAATAGCGGCGTTCCGTCTAGTCCGAATTTTCGATTTTTCCGGCAATCTCGTCAAATTTTACATCAACCGTTTCTTTCGTACGGCGGTTCGTTAGTTCAAAAATTCCTTGATCCGCCGTTTTGCCGATGGTTATCCGAAACGGAATTCCGACAAGTTCCGCATCGTTGAATTTTACGCCCGCCCGTTCGTTTCGGTCGTCAAGCAAAACGTCAAAACCTTTTGATTTCAACTCGTCGTAAATTTTTTCGCCCGCTTCAAGCAGTTCGGCTTTTTTGACATTCGTCACCGTGACGACGACTTCAAAAGGTGCGGTCGCTTTTGTCCAGATAATTCCATCGTCATCGTGATTTTGTTCAATCACGGAAGCCATAATTCGTTCAACGCCGATGCCGTAACTGCCCATCACAAGCGGCACGGGTTTGCCGTTTTCATTCAAAACCGTCGCATCCATTGATTCGGAATACTTCGTGCCGAGTTTGAAAATGTGTCCGATTTCCAGAGATTTATCAATTTCCAAAGCTCCACTTTCGCAATTCGGACAATTTTCTCCGGCGTTGACCGCCCGCAAATCTTTCCAATCGTCAACCGCAATATCTCGTTCAACTTCAACGCCGCGAAAATGAAAGCCGTCTTTATTCGCACCCGTCGTCATATTTTTGCGGTTTTTCAACGCCGCATCTCCGATGATAAAAACTTCCTTGCCGTTCGCTTTTGCTTTTTCCTTCGCATTGACTCCGCCCAAACTTCCGGCGTGTGCATCCAGCAAACTGAAAATTTCCTCGTCCTGAAGCGGTCGAATGTCATTTGCTCCGAGTGCGTCCTGCAATTTCGTTTCCTGCAATTGATGGTCGCCGCGAAGTAATGCGATCACGAATTTTTCTTCTTCGTCATATTTTGCGAGAAATAAAAGTGTTTTGATCTGCCGATTCGCGTCCGCACCGCCGTCGAAATTAACAAGCTGCTCAATCGTCCGAATATTCGGAGTTGCAAATTCTTCCGGCGAATCCAACCCGTTTTCGTCGGAAATCGGTTCGATTCTAGAGGTTGCTTTTTCGACATTCGCCGCATAATCGCAATTACTACAAGTCGCAATCAGGTCTTCGCCGGCATCGGTTTTGACCATAAATTCCGTCGAAGCCGAACCGCCCATCGCTCCCGAAGATGCTTCGACCAACTCAAAATCCAAGCCGCACCGCGAAAAAATCCGTCTGTATGCTTCCTTGTGTGCGTCGAACGCAATGTCTAATCCGGCGGTGTCAACATCGAATGAATACGAGTCCTTCATCGTAAATTGACGCACTCGCAAAAGTCCCGATTTCGGACGCGGTTCATCGCGGAATTTCGTTTGAATCTGATACCAAATTTGCGGCAACTGCTTGTAGGAATTGAGTTCTGAACGGGCAATCGAAGTAAAAATCTCCTCGTGCGTCATCGCCAGACACAAATCAGCACCTTTGCGGTCTTGCAGGCGAAACATATTGTCGCCCATCACGTCCCAACGTCCCGATTCTTCCCAAACTTCACGCGGATTTATCGCCGGAAGATAAAATTCCTGTCCGCCGATGCCGTTCATCTCTTCACGAACGATCAATTCGATTTTCTGCAAAATCTTCTGAGCCAACGGCAAATATGAATAAATTCCCGCACCGAGTTGACGAATTAAACCCGCCCGAATCAGTAGTTTGTGCGAAGCACTCTCGGCTTCGGCAGGATTATCCCGTAATGTAGGTATAAAAAAGTTTGACCAACGCATAAAGATTTAAGGTTTAAGATTCAAGATTTAAAGTTCAAGATTTAAAGTAAAAAAAAATCTCATTCTGCTTTCTTTCGAAGCAAAACGAGATTTTAACATATTGAAGACTTTTTGCCTTCTGATTCAATAAGAATTATTTGATGAAATCGGCAACTTCGGTAAAACTTCGCGGATAGAGATGAGCCGGAAAGCGGCGGCGGACATTTTCATCGCTGAAAATACTTCCGCCCAATATTATTTTAGTATTTCGTTTAGACATTTTTTCACGGAAGTCATCGTATTCGCGGGAAGTTCTCTCGATATTTTCCATAATTGTTACGGATATGCAGGCGATCTGCGGTGAGTGTCGGGTAATTTCATCGGCAATCGCAAAAAGCGGCGTGTTAGCACCAAAATTTAACACTTCCCAACCTTTGCTTTCAAAAATCATTCGGGCAAAATGAGTCGGCAATTCGTGGAAATCACCTTCAACCGCACTACATATCGCCAGTTTATTTTTCGGTTCGGAAACATTCATAACATCTCTTAATTTGCGAATTCCCGACAAAATAGACTGCGTTGCCAGATGTTCCTGAACCACAGATAATTGTCCCTGATACCACAGTTTGCCGATTTTTTGCAGTCGCGGCGAAATTAATTCGTCAAAGATTTTGGGCAAAGACATTCCATTTAAATATTCTTCGATCATTCTGCCGGAAACTTCTTCTTCGCTCCCGACAATCAGGGAATGAAAAAATGAGCAGTCCGAAAGGCTTTTGTCCGCCGGTGGACGTGTTTTTGCTTTGACAACGCATTCATCACCGGGATTTTTTTTGACACCGAGTTTATTTACTGATTGAAAACGGGCAACTTCCTCGATTCGAAAGCGGCGATGTCCGCCCTGTGTTCGCTCCGAAGTCAACAAACCCTGATCCTCCCAGCGTTTAACGGTAGCGTGGCTGACCCGACATAAGCGGGCGACTTCTTTGGTCGTTAGTGAGTTTTTATAAGACATATAATTTCCAATATTAAAGATTAGCTAAAACGCTCAAAACGCACAAGCTTCAAAGGAAGTTTATAAAATATTAAAGATTTCTGTATAAGAGTAAGTTATATTTGATAATTAATTATGTCCTGCCGGAGTTGAACGGTGCAATCGGAATTATCTTAAAAATAAATCGCTCAAATCGCTCAATTAAAACACAGTTTGTTTCCAAATTTGAGCTTATGTAAGTTTCTGAAAAGATTGTAGAGTTTAATTTTGGAAGTGATTTTAGATAAATAGAGTCAAACGCGATAACGCAAAATAGGCAATTAAGACAAGTTTATTGTGACAAAATAGGCAATTAAGACAAGTTAATTGTGAAATGTAGAAAAATGAAGAATTCCAAATTTTGAAATTCTTCATTTTTCCGCATTGCTTATGCTTTCAAAAGTTGTTTGGCAATCACCAATCGTTGAATTTCACTCGTCCCCTCACCGATGGTGCAAAGTTTCGAATCACGCCAGAATTTTTCCGCCGGATAATCCTTGGTATAACCGTAACCGCCGTGAATTTGCACTGATTCTTCCGAAACCTGAACAGCAATTTCCGAAGCGTAGAGTTTTGCCATTGCCGATTGTTTGGTAACTTTTTTATTATTGTCTTTTAAAAAAGCGGCTTGCAGAGTCAATAAACGGGCGGCTTCGATCTTCGTTGCCATATCTGCGAGTTTGAATTGAATCGCTTGGAATTCCGCAATCGGACGACCGAACTGTTGACGTTCTTTCGCATATTTAACCGCCGCTTCATAAGCACCCTGAGCGATTCCGACGGCGAGCGAAGCAATTGAGATGCGTCCGCCATCCAAGATTTTCATCGCCTGCAAAAATCCTTCGCCTTCCACACCGAGCAGATTTTCCGCCGGAACTTGGCAGTCTTCAAAGACGACCGAAGCTGTTTCCGAAGCACGCATTCCAAGTTTATTTTCTTTATGATCCGATTTAAAACCGTCCATCGTTTTGTCAAAAATAAATGCCGAAATTCCTTTGTTGCCTTTCTCTTTATCGGTTACGGCAACCGCGACGCAAGTATTTCCGGTGATTGCGTGCGTAATAAAATTCTTCGAGCCGTTGACCACGAAATGACCATTTTCTTTAACGGCATTCGTCCGCGTTCCCGAAGCATCCGAACCCGCATCGGCTTCAGTCAAACCCCACGCTCCCCACGTTTCACCCGTCAAAAGCGGCGGCAGATATTTCTTTTTCTGCTCATCATTTCCGAACATAAAAATATGATTCGAGCAGAGCGAATTGTGTGCGGCAACCGATAATCCGACCGAACCGCAAACGCGACCGAGTTCTTCGATAATCGTCGAATACTCGATATAACCCATCGCCGAGCCGCCGTATTCTTCGGGAAAAAGAATTCCCATCAAACCTAATTCAGCAAGCTGCGGACGCAGTTCATCGAAAAAATGCTGTGATTCGTCCCATTCCATCACGTGCGGCAAAACTTCGCTTTCGGCAAATTCGCGGACGCTGTATTTTATTTGTTCCTGTTCTTCGTTTAATTCAAAATTCATATGTTAAAAAGTTTTTATAATTAAATTTATTTGTGCGTTATCCCAATAAGTAGATTGCCATAATCATTTAGACAAATCAAAATGAGCTGAATAACTTTAATCATTTGATGCTGAACAAGTAGAAAATCGATGTTTGGAATTTGCCTAAACCGAAGCAATTGGTTCAAATAAATTTTGATGGAAATAATAAAACTAATACTTAAGTGGATTCTTGGAATCGCTTTTATATTCGCCGGAATAAATCATTTCATAAGTCCCAAATTTTACCTGAAAATTATGCCGCCGTATCTGCCGTGGCATTTATTTCTTGTTTACTTGAGCGGAGTTTTTGAAGTTGTGTTAGGAGTTTTGTTGCTGATTCCAAAAACGCAAAAACTCGCCGCGTGGGGACTGGTTTTATTACTCATCGCAGTTTTTCCCGCTAATATTTATATGGCGATGAGTCCTGAAAAGTTTTCCGATATAAAACCGATCTTATTATATTTGCGTTTGATTTTGCAGTTCGTTTTGATCGCTTGGGCGTATTGGTTCACGATTGGAGAATGAGAATTTGTTCACAAACAGCACGAATTTACCCAAATAAGAAAAGAAATTTAACCATCCCGCGATTTTATTTAAAAAGATAAAAACGGATAAAAAAATCAATCTTTATATCTCTTATTTTATTCTTATCTGAGTCCATCCGTGTCAGTCTGTGGTTAAAAACTCTTCTCTTTTATTCGTATAAATTCGTGTAATTCGTGGGCAAATTCTTTCTTCAACGATTGGTAAATGTTCTGTGATAAATGGTAAATGTATAGGTATGAACTGGAAAGAAAACATTATCACGACAAACGAAGGAATCAAGCAGATTCTAAACGACACGAAAACAATCGCCGTTCTTGGCATCAAGCCCGAATCACGTGCGGGACAAGCGGCGTATTATGTGCCGAAATATATGCAGGATGCGGGACACAAAATAGTTCCCGTTCCCGTCTATTATCCCGAAGTAACCGAGATTATGGGTGAGAAGGTTAAGCGGAATATGGCGGAAATCGCCGAAGAAGTTGATATGCTCAACGTCTTCCGACGTTCGGAAGATATTTCCGCACACGTTGAAGATATTTTGAAATTAAAGCCAAAATCGGTTTGGATTCAACTCGGAATCCGCAATGATAAAGCTGCTGAAACCTTGGCAAAAGCCGGTATTAAAATTGTGCAGGATGCGTGTCTGATGGTCGAACACCGAAATCTGCGTTAAATGTTTATTTTACTTCAGAGATTTAACCGAAGAATCTATTTTATTCTCCGGTTAATTTTTGATTTCTCGGATTCTTTCTTTTTCGGTGTGAATTTTTCGGGTTTATGCAGCTTTTCTGCTTTTTCCACCTTCTTCGGTTTCCTTTTGAATTCGCTGACTTCCTGCGGCGTAAGTTCTCTGTATTCGCCGACCTTTAAGTTATTATCGTTTATATGACCGATATTTGTGCGGGTCAACTTTGTTACCGAATAACCGATTGTATCGAACATTTTGCGAATCTGCTGATTGTGTCCTTCAAGCAAAGTTACTTCAAACCAGTCATTTTTACCTGTTGACTTTTTATGTTCAATGGTCGCCGGTGCGGTTCTGAAACCATCTTCGAGACGAACGCCGCGACGCAATTTGTTGACCGCATTTTCGTTCGGAACTCCTTTTACCTTGACGGCATAAATTTTCGGAATCGTTCGGGTCGAAGAAATTCGATTGGCAAATTTTCCGTCGTTGGTCAGAATTATCAAACCTTCCGTATTAAAATCAAGCCGCCCGACGGGAAATAATCTACCGAAACCTTTGACCAAATCTACTACTAATTTACGATTCTGAGGATCGGAAATACTCGACAGATAACCCTTTGGTTTATTAACTAAAAGATATGTCAGTTCACGATGTTCGAGTTTCGGATTTATCAATTTGCCGCTGACTTTGATGTGGTCATTTTCAGGATCAGCCTTCACTCCCATTTCGGTTACGACTTTTCCATTGACGGTAACTTCTCCGTCTTCGATCAATTTTTCCGCCTTCCGCCGCGAAGTTATTCCCGCTTGAGCGATCAATTTTTGTAATCTTTCTTGCATAAGCCGATTATTTTACCACAGAGCCACCGGGAACACAGAGATTCTTTTGACATTTTAAAACTCAGTAAACTCCGTGGCTCTGTGGTGAAAAAAAATTATTGAACTAAATCCTCTAAATCTTCGATGCTTGGCAGTTCCGATAAATCTTTCAGACCAAATTGAACCATAACATCTTTCGACGTGCCGTATTGCATCGGTTTGCCAACCGTTTCCTTGCGACCTTTCGCGGAAATCAAGCGTTTGTCGAGCAGAGTTTTGATTGACGAAGCAGATTGCACGCCGCGAATTTCCATAATTTCGGGAACTGTAACGGGTTGTTTATAAGCAATTACGGCAAGCGTTTCGAGCGATGCCAATGATAATTTTGCGTTCGGTTGAGTTTTCAAAAACTCGCGGACTTCTTCGTGAAATTCCGTCCGCGTCGAAATTTGCCAACCGCCGCCGATCTCGCGTATCTGCAAACCGCTCTCGCGTTCGGCGTATTCATTTTGCAAATGTTCAAGTGCCGATTCAATTGTTTCCGCGTCTTCCTGCAAAATTTTTATCAAAGATTTGATCGGCAAAGGCTCATCCGCCACAAATATCAACGCTTCGCAAACGGCAACAAGTTCGCTGACGGTTCTCCTCGGTTTTTCGTTTATTTCTTCCATAAAAAGAATCGTAACGCCAGCGTCTCGCCGGCTGTCAAGAGTGCGTCCCGCACTCTTTCTTTATCTTTACTAAAATGTTCCGGTTTGAGGTGAAGAAACCGGGACGGTTTCCCGACAGTCGGCGGGAAACTGGCGTTACGTCTCAAATAACTTCCAAAATAATATCGCCGAAAGTCTTTTTTTGCACCAGTTTAATGCTTTCGGTGCGGACAATTTCCAGGACGGCGATGAAGGTTGTTACCAGTTCATTGCGGGATTTTATTCTTCTAAAGATTTCTAAGATATTCAGCTTTCTATCACGTTGTAAAAGTGATTTCATCTTCGCAATCGTTTCCGCCAGCGATATTTCCTCACGTTGAATTTCCATCTGAACTTCTTCTTTGTGGCGATCAATGATTGCCTGAAATTTTTCAAACAAATCAAAAATCGTTGCCGAAACTTCCAGATTATTTTCATCAGTTTCGATCTTTCCGCGTGTAAAAATCGCCTGTTCAACCGTCGCCCGCGACCAGAGCATCTCCGCCGCATTTTTGAATTTCTGATGTTCAAGCAGTTGGTCAATCAACTCTTGCCGCGGATCGTCCATCTCTTCTTCGCCTTCTTCGGTCGGCTCTTGCGGAAGCAGCATCCGCGATTTTATCTCGATCAAAGTCGCCGCCATTACCAGAAATTCCGCTGCCACCGCGACATCGAACTTTTCCAGCAACTTGATATAACGCAAGTATTCGTCGGTGATTTTAGCTATCGGAATATCAAAAATATTCGCTTGTTCACGCCGAATCAAATACAGCAAAAGATCAAGCGGACCGGCAAATTCGCCGAGCGTCAATTTTAATTCATCCCGTGATTCTCGGACGATCTCCGCCTCGACGTTATCAAAGTCAAATTCTAACTGTTCGTTTTGCTGCTCCATTTTTTCTCTGCCGAATCCGGCAGTTTTATATTTTAAGTTTGCCAGGTCAGCGTTACGGCGGGCGGGACATTTTTCACAATCAAAGAACTTTTATTTGAAACACCGTAACGATCACGCATAAATTCGCGGAGTTTGATGGCGGACGGCATATAGTAACCGTGAGCATATTGAAATGTGCGGAACATACAGCCGTGTTCCATAAATTTTTCGATCTCCTGAAGGATTTTATCACCGACATCATTCGGCAGTGTAACAAAGGGAATTCCCGATACAATGTATTTAACATCGCCGAGTTTTGAGCGTTGATGCAGGTTGAACGCTTCGCAGGCGTTACCGCGTGTGAATTTCATTTCAGGAAATTTTCCACGCAGACACTTGATTAAACCTCTGTCTAATTCAATTCCCAAATAGCAATTCTTGTTCGGTGTAATTTCCCTGATGCGTTTTGTAAATGCACCCGTTCCAACGCCGAGTTCAAGAACAACGGCGTTTTCATTCGGTTCGATACCTTCAACCATTCTCTGCGTCAACTCACTCGAGCTCGGTGCAATTGCCCCGACTTTTAATGGGTTTTTGAGAAATGCCTGAAAAAACTCTATGTTTTCGTGCATAAAAATTTGTCAAGAAATAAGCCTAGACTGCAAACTTTTGTACTGATCGGATGACGAAGATTTTAAGCAATTAAATGATTGTGCCGTAAATTACACTAATTAAAATTTGTAACTGTTACTACATAAGCACTTAATTGCCTGATTTCTTAATCCTTAAATCTATTTCGCTGAACTTGAAACTTTAGTTTCTTTTTTGTCAGCGGGTGCGTCGGGGGTTTCGACGCTTATTTTATAATCACATTCCTCATTATTGCAATAGCGGACGGTGCCGTCGCGTTTCGTATATTTCTCCAAAACGAATTTCGCGTCGCATTCGGGACACTTTTCAAAGATCGGTTTGTCCCAAAAAACAACGTCGCACGTCGGGTATTCGTTGCATCCGTAAAAGACTTTTCCGCGACGTGATTTTTTAACAACAATCTCGCCCTTACAATCGTCTTTGGTGCAGTCCATACCGATGGTTTCCTGTTTTATGTATTTACATTTCGGGTAGTTTGAACAGGAAATAAATTCGCCGTAACGACCTTCGCGTTTGACCAGTTTCGCACCGTCTTTCGGGCATTCCTCATCGAGTTCGACGGGAGCGGCAACGGGAGCTTGTTCGCCCTTCGGAATTTTGCGAATATTTTTGCATTCGGGGTAACCCGTGCAGCCGTAAAATGCTCCGAAGCGACCTTTTTTCAAAGCCATCTCCTTGCCGCAGAGTTCGCATTCGGGAGCTTCAACGACTTTTTCCGTGCCGTCTTCGTTTTTCTCGGCGTTGGCATCGGCTTTTTTCGCAACTTCTCTCGTGTTCTGACATTCGGGGTAGTTTTCGCAGGCGAGAAACTGTCCGTAGCGTCCGAATTTGATGACCATTCCGGCATTGCATTTTTCGCAAACTTCATCGGTCGGAATCGCTTGTTTTTTCTTGCCGTTGATGTTTTCCTTAGCGGCTTCTAAATTAACCGAAAAGCGGTCGTAAAATTCCCGCATCGCTACCCGCCAATTTAATTTTCCGTCCTCGATTTCGTCCAGACTGTGCTCCATTTTCGCCGTGTATTCAGTGTCGAAAAGTTCGCTGAAATTTTCGACCAGCAAATCATTAACGGTTGTTCCGAGTGCGGTTGGATGGAAGCGTTTATCAAGTTTTTCGACATATTCGCGGGTTTGAATCGTCGTCATAATCGCCGCGTAAGTTGAAGGTCTGCCAACGCCGTTTTCTTCCAACGCTTTAACCAGAGTCGCTTCCGAATAACGCGGCGGCGGCTCGGTCGAATGCTGATTCGGTGTAATTTTTTTCAAATCCAACTTGTCGCCTTTTTCAACCGGCGGCAGAGTTACATCCGATTCGTTTTCGGGTTTGTCGGAATCTTCTTTTGATTCTTGATAAACTTTCAGAAATCCATCGAATCGCTGAATCGAACCCGTTGCCCGAAAACCGAAACGTCCCGCCGTAATATCAATTGTCGTTTGATCAAAAATCGCCGCCGTCATCTGCGAAGCGACAAATCTCTGCCAAATTAATGTGTAGAGTTTGAGTTCATCTGTGTCCAAATATCTTTTCATCGCGTCCGGCGTATTTGTTACATCGGTCGGGCGAATCGCTTCGTGTGCGTCTTGAGCGTCTTTTTTCGATTTGAACGCACGGGCTTTTGCCGGTAGATATTTATCACCGTATTCGCTGCCGATAAAACCGCGGGCATTTTCCAGAGCATCGGGCGAAACCCGCGTCGAATCGGTTCTCATATAAGTTATCAGTCCGGTCGGACCGTCGCCGCCGAGTTCTTTTCCTTCGTAAAGTTTTTGGGCGACGGTCATTGTTTTCTTGACCGTAAAGCCGTAACGACGCGACGCATCTTGCTGTAATTTTGAGGTAATAAACGGCGGAGTCGGATTTCGTTTGCGTTCTTTTTTCTTGATCTCGTCAACGATAAAATCTTCTTTCTTTGCTTCGGCAACCAGTTTTTTCGCCTGCTTTTCGTCTTTGATGTGGATTTCCGTATCTTTCACATCCTGATCGAATTTGCCGAGTTTGACGGTTTGTTTATCGACTTTGCGAAGTTTCGCATCAAAATTCGGCGGCATTTGGGCGGCGAGATTTGCCACAACCGACCAGTATTCTGTTTTTACAAATGCCTCAATTTCGCGTTCGCGTTCAACGACCAATCGTACCGCCACCGTTTGTACGCGTCCGGCGGAGAGCCTGCCGCCAATCGTTTTCCAAAGAATCGGCGAAACTTTGTAACCGACCAATCTGTCTAAAACACGCCGTGCCTGCTGCGAATCAACTAAATCGGAATTAACATCTTTCGGATGCTCAAACGCTTCAAGAATCGCTTTTTTTGTAATTTCGTTAAACATCACGCGAAACACGGGTTTTTTATTTCGCTTCGTTAATTCTTCCTGCAAGTGCTGACAGATCGCCTCACCTTCGCGGTCGGGGTCAGCCGCGAGATAGATTGCTTCGGCTTTCTTCGCCGCTTTCTTCAAATCAGAAACCGTTTTCTTATTATTCCGCTTGCGTTTATCGGGAATAACTTCATACGTCGGCTCAAAATCATTGTCCACATCAACGCCCAAATCCTTTGTCGGCAAATCCTTGATATGCCCGATCGAAGCCATCACAATATAATCACTTCCAAGATATTTATTGATCGTTTTTGCCTTTGCGGGCGATTCTACTATTACTAAATTTTTACTCATTATATTAATTATTACTCAAAATTTGCAGGGAAAAAAAGCCGGATCGAATCTTACGTCTGACTATTTATAACCAAAAACATCATCTTGTCAAACTTTTTTCAAACTTACATTATTTTATGACAAATTGCCAAATGGAGACTTTCTGACAGATGAGAATGTTTTATATTGCGTTGTCTAAGCGTATTTTTACGGAATCCGGATTTTCAAGTTTTTAGATACTTCATATAGAAAAAGTCCTAACGATTTCATACAATAAATTTATGGAATTTTTCGGAATAAAATTTGTCGGCTTCGATGCTGACAATCTTCGCAAATTATTGCTTACGGTCATTTTTATTTTAGCCGTGACGCTGATCGGTTACGGTTTGCGGCTGCTGGTCGGGGCGATTCTCAGTAATGAGAAATATGAACGGGCGAGATTTTGGATTCGGCAGGCGATCAGTTTGCTGGTTGCGGTCTTGATAATCGTCGTTTTTTTATCAATTTGGTTTGAAGATCCGACGCGGCTTTCGACTGCCATCGGTTTGGTGACAGCGGGACTCGCCTTTGCTCTGCAAAAAGTCGTTTCATCAATCGCGGGTTATTTTGTCATTCTGCGAGGACGAAATTTCACCATCGGCGACAGAATTTCAATGGGTGGTGTGCGTGGTGATGTCATCGGGCTTGGATTTATTCAGACGACGATTATGGAAATGGGACAACCGCCCGCTGTTCAAACTTCAGATCCCGCAATTTGGGTGAAAAGCCGTCAGTTTACGGGCAGAATCGTCACCGTTGCCAACAGCAAAATTTTTGACGAGCCGGTTTTTAATTATACGAGAGATTTTCCATTTATCTGGGAAGAAATCGCAATTCCGATAACTTACGAAGCCGACCGCAAAAAAGCCGAGGGAATAATGCTTGCGGCAACCGAACACAATGTTTTTCAAATCGCTGAACTGAGCGAACAATCTGTGACGAAATTAGAAGATGAATATTTCATTAATGTCGAAGATTTTAAGCCGCGGGTATTTTATCGAATCACCGATAATTGGCTTGAACTGACGATTCGGTTCATCGTCGGCGAACATCACGTCCGCGATGTCAAAGATGCGATTAGCCGCGAAATGATCGATGGCTTAGATGCAGCAGGAATCGGAATCGCTTCGGCAACTTATGATATTGTCGGCTTCCCGAAGCTGAAGATCGAAAATATGCCCATTGAAAACGCAAAATAATAAGCTGAACAAACAGATCAAATAATGTTTTCTCAAACTGTCCCGAAATCTGCTGCAAATATCGGATCAACAGAATTTTGACAGTAGATATGCCGGTCGAATTTTTGCAATCGGCTGAAATCAGGGATGTATATTCCATGGTTTATTTATTCGATGATCACGAAACATCCGAAAATCCAAAATCGTTGAGTGTTGAAAACTACAAGATTTCAGCTCAGACGCGGGATGCATAAATCTCAGCTAAGATTTATGCTGTTACTCAAATTCAAAAGAAACTTGACATAATTTGAAATCAGAATTATTCTAAATCTAAATTAACTTAAACCAAAAAAACGCGATGAAAGATATTGAAAAACTAGGATTAACAAAACAGAGGCAAGCTGTTCTACGTGCAGTGAGGGAATCGAAAAAACACTTAACCGCTAACGAAGTGTTTGACAACGCCCGTTGTTTTCTACCGAGTATTTCGTTTGCAACTGTCTATAATTCTCTCAACTATTTAAACAAAGAAGGTTTGATCGGTGAAATTCGCTTCGGTTCTGACGCAAAATTGTACGATCGAAAAATAACGCAACACGACCACGCAATATGTAACGCTTGCGGGATATTAGTTGATCTAGAGCTGGATATTCCTGATGCAGTTGTTAAAGCCGCCGCTGATTACTCCAACTTCAAAGCCGAATCTATCGAGTTGACACTGCGTGGTTTATGTCCCGAATGCAGTTAGTATTAGTGAAAGAATGAAGCGGTAATCTCTGTGGAATTTATCGGTAAAAAATCAATATACCGAAACAACTAAACGGATACTAAATACAAAAAAATAATTAGGAGCAAACAGCGTAAATCTTTACGAAAAAAACAAAAAAAATGGCAAATAATATAGATCAAGATACAACGTCAAGTCAGACAGAACGGGAAACTAACGGATCGAACCCTGATAATCATAAGGTATGGGAGACAAACGAATCGAGTAAATGTCCGTTCACCGGCGGTGCTATTGCATATACTACAAGCAACCGCAGATCAAATCAGGATTGGTGGCCGGATATGTTGGATTTGAGAATTCTTCGGCAACACTCTTCTTCGTCTAATCCGATGGAGAAAGATTTCAACTACGGAGAAGAGTTTAAATTGCTTGACCTGAAGACCGTTAAGCAAGATATTTTTGACCTGATGACTGATTCACAGGATTGGTGGCCGGCTGATTTCGGGCATTACGGTCCGTTGTTTATTCGGATGGCTTGGCATAGTGCCGGAACTTATCGAATCGCAGACGGTCGCGGTGGAGGATTAACGGGAACACAGCGTTTTGCACCACTCAACAGTTGGCCTGACAATGCCAATTTGGATAAATCTCGGTTATTACTGTGGCCGATCAAAAAGAAATACGGACGCAGACTTTCGTGGGCAGATTTGATGATCCTTGCAGGTAATTGTGCCCTTGAATCAATGGGTTTCAAAACATTCGGTTTTGGTGGCGGACGTGAGGATATATGGGAACCTGAAGAAGACATTTACTGGGGACCTGAAGGCGAATGGATGGGGGATGATCGCCACTTCGGAGATAATATGGAGCTTGAAAACCCTCTTGCCGCCGATCATATGGGACTCATTTATGTCAATCCGGAAGGACCTAGAGGCGAACCGGACCCGCTCGGATCAGCTCAACTTATCCGCCAGACCTTCGGGCGAATGGCGATGAACGATGAAGAAACCGTTGCACTTATTGCCGGGGGACATACTTTCGGAAAAACTCATGGTGCCGCCGATCCAGAAGAACACATCGGAGCAGAGCCGGCAGGTGCGGACATTCACGAGATGGGAATGGGTTGGAGAAACTCGTTCGGTAGCGGACACTCGAATGATACGATCACCAGCGGTATCGAGGGAACCTGGACGAAAACTCCGGCACAGTGGAGTCACGATTACTTTGAACATCTATTTGGTTTCGAGTGGGAATTAACCAAAAGTCCGGCGGGTGCATATCAGTGGAAACCTAAAGACGGCGGCGGTGCCGGAACGATTCCCGATGCTCACGATTCTTCTAAAACGCACGCTCCGTTTATGCTGACGACCGATCTGGCGATGCGGGAAGACCCGGCTTATGAAAAAGTTTCAAGACGTTTTCTTGAGAACCCGGATGAATTTGCTGATGCGTTTGCACGAGCTTGGTATAAATTGACGCACCGCGATATGGGACCGAAAGTCCGCCTCTTAGGACCGGAAGTGCCGGAAGAAGAATTGATCTGGCAAGACCCGATCCCGGATGTCACGCACGAATTGGTAAACGATCAGGACATCGCCGCGTTGAAGGAAAAAATACTTGATTCCGGCTTGTCGGTATCGCAATTGGTTTCGACAGCGTGGGCATCGGCATCGACGTTTCGCGGTTCCGATATGCGGGGCGGAGCGAACGGTGGACGCATTCGCTTATCGCCGCAGAAAGATTGGGCATCCAACAATCCAACTCAATTGGCGAATGTTTTAAGCACATTTGAGAAAATTCAATCGGAGTTTAATGATTCGCAGTCAGGAGATAAAAGTATTTCGCTGGCGGATTTGATTGTTCTCGGTGGAAGTGCGGCAGTTGAGAAAGCGGCGAAGGAAGCCGGTCAGGATATTACTGTTTCATTTAATCCGGGACGTGCCGACGCTTCGCAGGAACAAACCGATGTTGATTCATTTCGTTATCTCGAGCCGCAGGCGGACGGATTTCGCAACTACATAAGAAATCATCACACGGCAATGGCTGAAGAAATGTTGGTTGATAAGGCACAATTATTAACTCTAACCGTTCCTGAAATGACGGTTCTTGTCGGCGGAATGCGTGTTCTCGATACCAATTACGATGGATCAAAACACGGTGTGTTCACCGACCAACCGGGAGTTTTGACCAACGACTTTTTCTCAAACCTGCTTGATTGTACGGCGAAATGGGAAGCGACTTCGGATAAAAACGATAGTTTTGAAAGATCGGATGCGGAAAACGGTGAAACTAAATGGACGGCGACGCGGGCTGATCTTATCTTCGGTTCTCATTCAGAACTGCGGGCAATAGCTGAGGTTTACGGAGCTGATGACGCTCAGAAAAAATTCGCTCAGGATTTTGCGGCGGCGTGGACTAAAGTTATGGAACTTGACCGTTTTGATCTGAAATAATATTTTCGACACTAACACTTGTTTTGTGCAGTGGAAACGAACACTTTTTTAACGGGTGAAAGTCGTATTATCGGCTTTCACCTTTTTTCTTGCTGATTGTTTTCAAGCAGTATCGAACAATTACAAAAGTCGAGAAAGATGTTTTGCAGATTATTCAATCGAACAAACTCGGTTGTTCTTTATCATCTTCGTAACCTTCGGGAAACCAACGATAAGCATTTAGATCGCAAAATCCTTTCCCGCTGAATTCAACGCCTTCGTCTTCGAGTAGATTTTGCTGAATGTTGTATGGAACGAGCAGTCGTTGGGTTGAACAACCACCTTTCGCATTAATAACTCTTTGCCACGGAACATCTTCCGTAGCAGCGGCGTGCATCACGTAGCCGACTGTTCTGGCGGTATAACCTTCGCCCAAAATCTCGGCAATTTGTCCGTAAGTCATAACTTTTCCCGCAGGAATATCGCGGACGATTTCATAAACTTTTTCGCGGTAGCTCTGTTCATCGATTTTATTCATTTGAGTTACTTTAACTGTAAAATTTACTCATTACCAATCAATTTTAACGCAAGCGATAGAGAGCTTTCTTATTTTGCAAGCGTTTAGTTAGAGAGAGATTTAACTTGGATGAAGTGTAAGACGAAAGTGTGACAGTAAGAAAGCATATGCCGATTAAAAGTAAAAAAAACATACTTCTCTAACAGTTGTGTTTCCGTCCAAATATTTAATATCCAATCAATTATTTTCATCATTGAATCGGTCAAGTGTATTTTCGATTCGGGCATATTTGATAATAATATCCGAACGAGCCATCAAACCAATACTGTTACTGGCATAGTTTTTGCCGTTGAATTAGGTTTTGCAAACAACTTTGACTGATTTCGATACAAAAATCATCGGTTAAAATTATTTGAATATGGAAGGAGTTAATAAATTATGGAAGATACTAGAAAACAAAAAAGAACGGTTGGTGAAATTTTAACGGATACATCAACGAATGTCGGCAATACGGAGCGAGTTGCTTCGGTAACGACGGGCGGGGCGTTGGTTGCTTACGGGATAAAACGCAAGGATTGGATCGGCGTTTTGCTGTCGGTTGCCGGCGGAGCATTGGCACTTCGCGGAGCGACCGGACACTGTCAGGTTTATGATGCACTCAACATCGATACGAATGAAAAATCCTTAACTTCACTGGTGACGGAAAAAGCACAGAGTTGGCTTGAGCAAACGGTTGAAGTCACAAAAACGGTAAATATCAATAAACCTTCGGCTGAACTTTACAAGTTCTGGCGGAACTTCGAGAATTTACCGCAATTTATGGATCATTTGGAAACTGTGAAAGTCATCGACGATAAACATTCGGAATGGACGGCAAAAGCACCGCTCGGAATGCAGGTTAGTTGGAGTGCAACCGTTACTAATGATATGGAAAATCGCCGAATTTCGTGGAAGTCGGATGAAGGTGCGGATGTTCCGAATCGCGGAATGGTCGAATTTATGGATGATGGAAGAAACGGCACGAACGTAAAAGTTATTCTCAAATATGAACCACCTGCCGGAAAAATCGGCGAACTCGCCGCATATTTTCTGACCGAGGAACCCGATACACAAGTCGAGGAAGATTTACGCAACTTTAAGCGTTTGATGGAAACGGGCGAAATTATCACAATCGAAGGTCAAACGTCGGGACGTGCTAAATCAGCTACCGCATCAATTACCGAATAGAAAACAAATTTACCGATTATACGATAAAAGAAAGCATTGATAATTTCTTTGCTCTCTTTTATCAGTAAATCAAGGTGAATTTTCATAGAAAAACAAATCTTTGGACAAATAAGATTTCTGTAACGAACAAAGGGAGAAAAATTAAATGAAAGCAGTGTGTTGGTATGGAAAACACGATATTCGGGTGATGGATGTTCCCGAACCGAAAATTTTGAATGCACGGGACGCAATTATAAGGGTTACGACGACGGCTATCTGCGGCTCCGATCTGCATTTATATAATGGCGTAATGCCGACGATGGAGAAAGGCGACATTCTCGGACACGAATTTATGGGCGAGGTTGTCGAAGTCGGTCGGGAAATAAAAAACCTGAAAAAAGGCGACAGGGTTGTCGTACCTTTTACGATAGCTTGCGGAAATTGTTTTTTCTGCAAAAAAGAAATTTGGTCGGGTTGCGATAATTCAAATCCGAATCCTGAAGTAACCAAGGATTTATATGGTTTTGCTCCGTCCGGACTTTTTGGTTATACGCATATGATGGGCGGATTTGCAGGCGGACAAGCCGAATATGTGCGTGTGCCGTATGCCGATGTCGGACCAATTAAAGTTCCCGCACACCTGGACGACGAAAAAGTTATTTTTCTGTCCGATATATATCCGACGGGTTATCAGGGGGCGGAGAATTGCGATATTCAGGAAGGCGATACGATTGCCGTCTGGGGTTGCGGTCCGGTCGGTCAATTTGCGATAAAGTCGGCGAAAATGCTCGGTGCGGACAAGGTTTTCGCGATAGATCACTACAAGGACAGACTGGATTTGGCGGTTGCCGAAAATGACAATGTGATTCCGATAAACTTTGACGACAAAGACGTTTACGAGCAGTTACGGGATCAGACGGGCGGACACGGACCGGACGCTTGCATCGATGCGGTTGGACTCGAAGCACACGGAAGCACAGTCGATGCAATTTACGATTATGTTAAAACGAATATTTATCTTGCCACGGACAGAGCTCACGCACTGCGTCAGGCAATCACCTGTTGCCGCAAAGGTGGAACGGTTTCGGTTCCGGGAGTTTACGGCGGTTACATCGATAAATTCAATTTCGGTGCGGCATTCGGCAAAGGGCTGACGATGAAAATGGGGCAGACGAATATGATGAAATATCTAAAACCTCTACTACAATCCATCGAGGAGGAAAAAATTGATCCGTCATTCGTAATTTCGCACGAACTGAAAATTGACGAAGCGGCAAATGCTTACGATAAGTTCAATACCGAAAAAAATCAGTGGCGAAAAGTGGTTTTGAAGCCTTAGAGTTTACCGAAAGAAAAGCCGAAAGTTATGCTGATTTGTTTTCAAAAAGTCCGAATTGTTTCAGATATAAACTGGAGCAATTCGGGCGACAAAATCAGGGAAACGCTTTTTGCCGTTCGCGGGAGAATCGATAGTATTGAAGCAATTAAGTAAATTAATCTTCACATTATTATCAATTATGGATTTCGATTTTGCCCTAAACAAAAATGTTATCAATCACATCGAGTTCTTCAATGCAGTCTTGATTGGATTAAACACAGGATCATTGTTTGAAAATTCAAATTTCTATTTTCATCAAGATTCATCAGGAACAAATGTAATTCACTTCACAATATGTTCTTCGAATAATAATACCGCTCGATTTGAACTTTTTTTAGAGTCTTGGGGAATTAGATTGGACATTGAATTTATACCCGAATTGTTCGAGTGGACAAATGAATTCATAGAAAAAAATGAAGCAGAATTTATGGAGCAGATAGAGCAAATACTGACGGGTTATATCTCCATAGAAACTCGAAATACCTCTAAATTTATTCAACTATTTGACTCCGACGGACTTTTTGTAAGATCAATTTCATTCAATAGTCGGTTTCATTTTATTACCGGTCGCTATATTTTCCGACACACCAATTATCACAGGCTTTACCTTCCAATATTTTCAAAAAATAATCTTCCTTTGTGTTCTCCGTGTCTCTGTGATGAAATTATTTTATGTTCAAATCAATCCATTTCAAATCAAAAGGTCGTGCCAAAACGAGTGCTTCTAAGCCGGAAGTTTTGGAGAAATTATCAAGAATTGTCGGTGGTGAAAACATCTTGGTTGAGCCGTCAAAGGTCGAGCCTTATGGAGCGGATGCGGTCAAGGAGAAATTTCCGCCGGAAGCTGTAGTTTTTCCCGAAACTACCAAAGAAATTTCCGAGATTCTGAAACTTGCCAATGAGGAAAATTTTCCCGTAACGGCACGCGGCGGCGGTGTTGGTTATACGGGCGGAGCAGTTCCGGTTGACGGCGGGATTGTCGTCGGGACGGACAGAATGAATCGCATCATCGAAATCAGCGAAGAAAATCTTTACGCCGTCTGTCAGCCGGGAATCAGGACTTTTGATTTGCAGCAGGCGGTTGAAAAATACGGTCTGCTTTTTCCGCCTGATCCGGCGAGTTACAAAGATTCGTTTATCGGCGGCAACATAGCCGAAAACGCGGGCGGAATGCGGACTCCGAAATACGGCGTGACAAAACATTCGGTTCTCGGTTTGGAAGTCGTAACCGCAACCGGAGAAATTATCAAAACTGGCGGACGCACCGTCAAAAATGTCGCCGGATTCGATCTGACGGGTTTGATGTGCGGTTCGGAAGGCTTACTCGGAATTATCACCGAAGCGACTTTGAAACTTTTGCCGATGCCCGAAGCGACGGCGACAGTTCGTGCGTCATTTAAAATGATGGATGAAGCCTGTAAAGTCCTAACAAAATTTACGCCCGAAGGTTTGCTCCCGATGGCGATGGAAGTCATTGACCGCAACTGTATCGGTGCAATTGAACAAAATTTTGCGTTCGGATTTTCGCCCGAAACCGAGGCGATTTTGCTCGTCGCAGTTGACGGCTTCAAAGAAGAAGTCGAACGCAATTCAAAACTTATCGAGAAAATTTTGAAGAAAAATGGCGGTTTCGATATTCTCCGTTCAAAAAGCAAGGAAGACGAAAACAAACTCTGGGATGCACGCCGTGCAATTTCGCCGTCTTTGATGAAATACAACAATTTAAAAATCAACGAAGATGTCGTCGTCCCGCGTTCCAAAGTTCCCGAATTAATAAACAAAGTCGAGGAGATCGGCAAAAAATACGACACATTCGTCGCCAACTTCGGACACGCCGGCGACGGCAACATCCACGTCAATTTTATGTGCGACCGCCACGACGAAACATCCCTAAACAACGCCCGCCAAGCCGTCCGCGAAACCTTCGAATTATCAGTCGAACTAGGCGGCACGATCTCCGGCGAACACGGCATCGGCTACGTCAAATCGCAATATTTAGACATCGCCATTGACAAACCAACTCTCGAAATTATGAAAGCAATCAAAAAAGTATTCGACCCGAACGGCATTTTGAATCCGGGAAAAATGTTTATGTAAAATAAAATATTGTGTGATAAATGTGAGGTATTATGGCGAATGATTTAACACAGATCGCAACTCGGAAAATGCAGGTTTTGCCGATTGAAGAACAGCAAAAGGTTGTCGAATTTATTGATTCTCTGGCAAAGGCGAAACGCAAAACTCTGTTGGAGAAGATCGAGGAGAGAACGAGCAGTTTGTCTGATGAAATGCTTGAAAAACTCCCCGTTGACGGTGCGGACAATCTCGACCATTATCTTTACGGCTCACCGAAAAAAGCTAAATGAAACAGATATTCGCCGACACATTTTATTGGACTGCTCTACTCAATCCCAAAGACCAATAGCATTTATCTGTCAAAGAAATCCAACCGAAAATTGCTGATACTTAAATCGTTACAACTGAAACCGTTTTGATCGAATTACCGAATTTTTATTCGGAATACGGTGCGGAAATGCGTCAAAATATATTTGATACAGTCCGCGATATTTTAGTTGATTTTGATGTTGAATGTCTTCCGCATTCGCCTGAAATTTTTCTCGAAGCACTTGATTTTTATGAGAAGCGTCTGGACAAAGGATACAGTTTGACCGGTTGCGTTTCGATACTGACTATGAAAAATCTCGGCATCAGCAAAATTCTCACGCACGATAATCACTTTGAACAGGAAGGCTTCAAGATTTTGCTCTAAATTCCATCGTCCCGTCATCCAACTTTCCATAGCGGAACATACGAATGTCTTTTATATAATTTTGGTTCACACGCCAAGGGAGTTTTGAGCCTTGTTTCGGTAGAGTTTCCAACGCTCTTTGGATGTAGCCGGAATTAAAATCAACGGCAGGTTCGGGTTTGACGGACGGATCATTTAGACGCGGAGTGCAGATGGCGTAACCGTTTTTGTACATAAAATTGAGCAAACGGCAGATATACTGAGCGGTCAGATCGCATTTCAAAGTCCACGAAGCGTTCGTATAGCCAAAGGCGGAAGCGGCATTCGGGACATCGCTATACATCATTCCTTTGTAAGCGAGCGTTTTAGAAATTTCAACGGGTTTGCCGTCCACGACGAGTTGCAAACCAGCCATCAGTTTCATCACAAGTCCCGTTGCCGTTACGATTATGTCCGCGTCGAGATGTTTGCCTGATTTTAATTGCAAGCCGTTTGGTGTAAAAGTTTCGATGTGGTCGGTTATGATCGAAGCCTTTCCGTCATTTATTGATTTGAACAAATCTGAATCGGGAATTAAGCAAAGTCTCTGATCCCAAGGATTATAAGTTGGCGTAAAATGTTCGGTTGCGAGTTCTTCGCCGATCTCTTTTTTTACACCTTTTGCAATAAAATTTTTGACCAAAGGCGGTCGTCTGCGGGAAAGTGTGTAAAGTCCCAAGCCGAACAAGACGTTTTTCCAACGCGAGATCGTATAAGCGGCACGCGACGGCAAAATTGAACGCAGAAAATTTGCAATTTTATCTTTTGCGGGAACGGAAATTATATAAGTCGGCGAACGCTGAAGCATGGTTACGTGCGAGGCTTTTTCCGCAAGTGCGGGAACAAGCGTAACGGCGGTTGCACCGCTTCCGATAACGACGACCTTCTTATCCGCATAATCAATATCATCAGTCCATTTCTGTGGATGCACGATCTTTCCTTGAAAATCTTCCATCCCCGCAAAATCGGGCGTGTAGCCTTTGTCGTAATCGTAATATCCCGTGCAAAGATATAGAAAATTGCAAGTGTAATAAACTTTCGATCTATCTTCACCGACTTCCGCTTCGACCTTCCAAAGTGCCTCGTCTGTTGACCAATCCGCCCGCACAACGCGATGTTCATAGCGAATCTTTTCATCAAGCCCGAATTCTTTCGCCGTCTCGCGGATGTATTTCAAAATCGCCGGACCATCGGCAATAGATTTCGTGTCGCTCCACGGACGAAATCTATAACCGAGCGTAAACATATCCGAATCCGAACGAACGCCCGGATAGCGAAACAGATCCCAAGTCCCGCCCGAAGCCTTTCGCCCTTCCAAAATCGCAAAACTTTTCTGCAGACAATCCATTTTCAAATGTGCCGCCGCACCGATTCCCGAAAGTCCCGCTCCCACGATCAATACATCGAAATGTTCCATATTTGTTGATTTTAGAATAAAAATTCAAGCAAGTGAAAGCAAAAGAGAAAAGAATAAATAATACACGGCAGATTATTGAAAATGATTTTTTGAAAACTTACGAGCCAGCAGGATTATTAGTAAAGAGTAAAAAATATATCCCACAAAAATTTGTAGAAAATAACTTTTGCCGGTAACCAAATTATTAAATCCCTGATATATCCAATGCGTTGGGAGGAATGCAAAAATAAATGAAAATGTTGAGGGAACGAAGAATGCTAAAACGGGCAGCATAATCGGGATATTGAATAGTTTTTGCCAGGTCATTCCTTCGAGTTTATTTTTTGCCCTGATCGCTACGAACAGAACCATCAGCGGTGCAATAAACCCTGCAAGTGCTGAGTAATTCAAGTTTACAGCAATCGGAATATTGAAATACGGTTGAACTATGAGCAGAAAAAATGTGGCGAAAGTTGCAAGTAAAAAAGGCGGAATCAGGCGGAAAATTACGAACCAAAATTGGGAGATCGGCATAATTCCATAGACTTTTGCGACGTTTGTATCTTTTTCGTCAATCAAGACCATCGAATAAATAAAGCCGAAAATCAATGCTCCCTGATTTGCCATAAACATCAAGATTATCGGGACATAATCTTTTAAGACGGTAATGTTTTCGACAACATAAGGCAGACCGTAGCGGACGACGAAGAGATTTATGATCGGGAATAGGAAGAAAAAATTTAGCGACTTGTCACGAAAGACAAGTTTGAAATCATTGGACGCAACTTTGATGAGTTTTTTCATATTCTTTCAAGCGTTGATCAATTTGGATTTGAACGTGCGAAAAACAAACGCATAAATTATCGGAATCCAAATAATTATCAAAATATAACCGTAAATCAATTCGGACAAACTCGGCGATTTGCTGACGGAATTGGTTATCAAATAAAGACTTCCCTGCATCGGAAAAAGTTTGAAAATGCTCAAATTCGTCAATTCAAAATAATTTAAAAGCGGCAAACTCATCACGATTAAAACAGGAATCGAACGCAAGATATAATGCAAAATCTCGGTTGTATAACTGACAATGTATATGCCGACAAAACTGAACATTACGGCAATCGAAAGCGTTCCGACAGAAAAATGAAGCGGATTAAATGAAAAACTTCTCGCAATGAAAATTATCCCTAAAGCACAAAAAAGACAGATGATCGAAAGCGTTATGGTTTTTGAGATGAGGAAAAAATGTTGATTCATCGGCGTAATAAAAAGTGCGGAAAGCACATCTTGATTTTTTTCTAAAATGATTGAAAAGCCGATGAATAAAAATGCGATTAAAGATGTGTCGGAGAAAATTATCAAAGTTACGAATTTTTCAACATTTCCCAAGTCACTCAAAAAATAAATTATCAACATATAAAACGCCGTAATACCGATCATCATCTGGATCAGATTGTTTCTCATAAAGATTAGAAACTGCCATTTTATTTGTTTGAAAAGTTCCTTCATTAGCTCAAATTCGTGCCTGTGATCTTGATGAAAACTTCTTCTAAAGTTGCTTCCTGCGAGTTTATCTTCAGCAGTTCATCGGTTTGAATAAATTCTAAAAACTGCGGGTTTCTGCCCAAACCTTTGAGCGGAAATTCTGCGGTTTCGGCATTCTTTAATTCTACCTTTACCGAATGTTTGCCGTGCGTATTCTTCAAAACCGAAGGCTTTTCGGTAAGACGGATTTCGCCGTCAACGATAAATGAAACACGGTCGCAGAGTTCGTCCGCCGTCGCCATATCGTGCGTCGTTACAAAGATCGTTTTGCCGCGATTTCCAAGTTCAACAATGTGGCGTTTTATCTTTTGGGCGTTGATCGGATCAAGTCCGGCAGTCGGTTCGTCAAAAAACAATATGGCGGGGTCGTGCATAATCGCACGAATAAAATTGAGCCGCATTTTCATTCCCTTGGAATACTCTTCAACACGTTTGTTAATGCTGTCTTCGAGTCCGACCGTCTCAAAAAGATCATCAAAATTTTGCACGTTTTCACTTTTATAAAATGATGCAAAAAGTGTGAGATTTTCCTTGGCAGTCAATTTCAGATAATGATTCGGAAGTTCAAAACCAACTCCGATCTGTTCAAAATACTCTTTTCCCCAATCGTTCAAATGTTTATTTTTTATAAATATTTCGCCTGCAAAACCATGCAGTATTTTATATAAAACCTTTTGAGTCGTGCTTTTTCCCGCTCCCGAAGGTCCGAGAAAACCAAATATCTCGCCTTGCTCTATCTCAAATTTCAGGTTTTTCAGCGTTGTTACGGAAGATTGCGGATAAGTGTAGGAAAGATTTTCGACTTTGATCATTTCAAAATGAATAGTATTTCCGAATCAAAGAATCTTCAAATGCAAAATTTCGATAATAAAAATTGTTACATAATCCATAATTTTTACATTTGTGATTGCTCCCGCAAACAAAACTTTTTATTGCTAAAAAATGCTTTTTGAGTTAATTTAACACTTATGAGTTCAGTCGAATTTACAACCAAAATCGAACACGGTGTGATTCATTTGCTGAAGGAATTTGAGGAATACGAAGACACAGTTGCTCACGTCACGGTTACGCTCGAAACGCCCGAAGATAAAAAGGCGAAAAAAGATAGATTATTCGCGGCGTAAAAAAATGCAGGAATTGGATGTTTTTCAAGACATTGAAAATCCTGTTGAATGGCAAAGAAAATTAAGAGATGAATGGGAATAACTTTATCCTCGAAACTGAAAACAAAATCAAAAAACAAAACTCCCCGATGCAATAATCCTCGCCTCCGCTAAATACGCCAACGCCGAACTTCTAACCGACGATTGGGACGGTTTTCAAAACATAGACTCCAGCGTTATTGTAAAAGACCTTGACGATTTGAAGGTTTGAGAAAAGATTTTTGACTTAAATGCAATTTTTAATTTGGGAAAAATGCTTGTTTAGAAAATTAAATCTTATTTGACATATTTTAGTCCCCTGAAACATTATTGAACTAATGATAGTGATTAACAGAAACATTTACGAACCTGAAAATCTCAAATTCATAGACCTCTTTGCCGGCATCGGCGGATTTAGAATTGCTTTGGAAAAATTTGGTTTGAATTGTGTTTTCTCCAGTGAATACAACAAATATGCACAGGAAACCTACGCCGCGAATTTTGGCGAAATTCCTCACGGAGATATTACAAAAATAGATTCTAAAGAAATTCCAAAACACGATGTTCTATGTGCAGGGTTTCCTTGTCAAGCATTTAGTATTTCCGGTAAACGTCTGGGATTTGAGGACACAAGAGGAACATTGTTTTTCGAGATTGGAAGAATTGCAAAACATCATCAGCCGAAAGTTTTATTTCTTGAAAATGTGAAAAATCTCGTTCGACATGATGGAGAGAAAACTCTAAAAGTTATTGAGAAAACACTGGAAGAATTAGGATATGAAGTCTTTCATAAAGTTTTGAACGCAAGTGATTTTGGTGTTCCGACAGCAAGACAAAGAGTTTATATTTTGGGTTTCCGCAAAGATTTATACATCAATGATTTTGAGTTTCCCAAACCAAACTCAAAAAACGTATCTCTCAAACAATTTTTAGACAATGACGAAAAAGCTAAAGAATATGTAATCAATCGAGATGATATATTTTTCAAAACAAAACAGATTGATTCAAATCTATTTGGAGAGTTTCCGCAAAGACCCGTGCAAATCGGAATTATCAACAAAGGCGGACAGGGAGAAAGAATTTATCATCCGAAAGGTCATGCAATAACTTTTTCTGCCAATGGCGGCGGCGTGGCAAGCAAAACTGGAGCTTATTTAATTAATGATAAGATCAGGAAATTAACACCAAATGAATGTGCCAAAATTATGGGTTTTCCGAAAGATTTTGCAATTCCAGTTTCAGATGCTCAAGCGTATAAGCAATTCGGTAATAGTGTTGCAATTCCTGTTATCGAAGCAATATTTGAAAAGGTTCTTCAAACTATTGCTAAATAAACCTTTTCATTTTCGTATTAATTTTTCAAATCGCTCCATTTCCTCAAATAAATTATCAAATCCCGAGATAGTTTTCTCACCTTTATAGGTCAAACTAAAAATAATATTGGCATTGAAAGTTTGGCTTCTTTTTCTAACGACATATTTATTTTCTGATTTCGACAGATGATATTTTTCTGATAAAGATTGGCTTTCGTGAATTGCGTTTTCTTGAAAGGTAACTTCGTAACTATGTTTATTTAAAGATTTAAGGTTGTTTGGAAACTCTTTTTCTAACAGTTCTTCAACCTCAGCAAAATCTCCTGCGGGAACTCTTCTTGTGCCGCTTCTTTTAATTCTGTAAACAATTTCTACATCAAAGTAATTTTCAATTTGACTGATTGGAATAATTCTTATGAAATTTTTGAGGAAGTCCTGTGGTTTATCTGAAACTATGATGAACTTGTTATTCATTTCTTCATAGTGATTTGTTATCCAATCAAAAGCTAAACTTTTCGGACAATCCAATTTTAATTGATTCGTTCCATAGTTAGTATACTTGTCAAAGTTTTCATTCATATAAGAAACTATTTCCTTTGAAAATATATTATTTTCTTTTTTGTTTTTCGATGAGTAAATGAATTCGTCTTTTATTTTATGAACGACAAATTGACCTGATTGAGAAGGGGATAATTTTGCTTCGATATTAAAAATATTATTTTCTTTAAGAATTACTTTGATATCAGGTGTGTTTGAATCGCTTCCTCCTGTATTCTCAAATTTCACTCCTTCAATTTCATTTATGTTAGTTAAATATTCTGTTGCGTTTGCCTCAAATTTCTTCCAATTTTGCATTTTTTCTCCTGATTAATTTAATTTCGTAAAAGTAAGAAACATTTCCACAAAAAGTTAAAACAATCAACAATCGGAAAAGAATATTCAATTAGCTTTGCATTTTTGCATAGCAACTAATGTAAAATACGACAATATGATTCAATCCTACAAACAAAATCCCGATGTGGCGGAGCATTATGATGCGATAATTATTGGTTCGGGGATGGGAAGCCTGACAACGGGGGCGATTTTGGCGAAGGAATGTCAGAAGGTTTTGATTCTCGAACGGCATTATACGGCGGGCGGTTTTACGCATATTTTTAAGCGGAAGGGTTATGAATGGGATGTCGGAATTCATTATATCGGCGAGGTTCAGAAAGAAAATTCGGTGGTGAAAAGACTGTTTGATTATATTTCGGATGCGAATATAAAATGGGCGGATATGGGTGAGGTTTACGACAAAATTGTGATTGGTGATAAGCAGTATGATTTTGTGAAGGGCGTGCAGAATTTCAAAGATAAACTTTATGAGTATTTTCCTGATGAAAAAAAGGCGATTGATGAATATGTGAACCTGGTTTTTGAAGCAAGCAAAGCGGCGACGAAATTTTATATTGATAAAGCGATGTCGCCTTTGATGAGCAAGATTGTCGGCGGTTTTATGCGAAAGCCTTATTTGAAATTTTCGGACAAAACGACTTACGAAGTGCTCAAATCTCTGACCGATAATGAAGAACTGATAAAGGTTTTAGCAGGGCAATACGGTGATTATGGCGTTACGCCGAAGAAAAGCAGTTTTGCGATGCACGCGTCTGTTGCAAAGCATTATTTCGGCGGCGGGAGTTTTCCGGTTGGCGGTTCTTCTGAAATTGCAAACAATATTGATCCGATCATCGAAGCGTCCGGCGGAACGATTTTAATTCGAGCGGAAGTTAAAGAAATTCAGATCGAAAATAATAAAGCGACGGGTGTTGTAATGGCGGACGGAAAAGTTTTTACCGCAGATAATATCGTCAGCGGTGCAGGAATTATGACGACTTATCAGAAACTTCTGCCGAACGAAATTGTTGAAAAGTATCGTTTGAAAGAACAGCTTCAAACGGTCGAACGCTCGGTTGCACACGCCTGTTTGTATATCGGTTTGAAGGGAACGCCGGACGAACTAAATTTGCCAAAAACGAATTATTGGATTTATCCCGAAGATGCCGATCACGATGAAGCTGTTGATCGTTATATGAAAGATATTGACCAGCCTTTTCCGCTTGTTTATATTTCATTCCCTTCGGCAAAAGACCCCGATTTTACAAACCGTCATCCCGAACGAAGCACGATTGACATAATTACGCTTGCACCTTTTGAACTTTTCGCGGAATGGAACGGAAGCCGTTGGATGAAACGCGGCGATCAATACAAAGAATTAAAGGAAAAACTTGCTCAACGTCTTCTCGCTGAACTATATAAACAGCAACCGCAGTTAGAGGGAAGCGTTGATTATTACGAACTATCAACGCCGCTGACGACACAGCATTTCGTCAATTACGAAAAAGGCGAAATCTACGGTTTGGATGCCACGCCGGAACGCTTTCGACAGAAATTTCTAAAACCGCAAACGCCGATTAAAAAGTTTTATTTAACCGGACAAGACATCGTCACTTGCGGAGTTGCGGCAGCTTTATTTTCGGGTGTTTTGACGGCTTCGGCGATGACCGGTAAGAATGTTTTGAAAAAAGTTATGAAAGATTAGGCACTAATAAAATATAGAAGAATTTGCTTGAATAATTATCAAGATTTTAGAATTTATACTTGAGTATTTTTATTTACGTGAATAAATTATAGTTCAATTGAGACTGATGGAAGATTTGTAATTTCGATGACAAAACGCAGTTTAACAAAGGAATATCTATCTTATTTGCAAGTTGAACGGGGATTGGCAAAGAACTCGTTGGCAAGTTATCGACGAGATATTGCGAAACTTGAAAATTTTGCAGTTGACGAAAATTTGGATGTCGTGTATTTGTCGCGTAAAGACTTGCGTCAATTTATTGCGAGCCTGACTAAATCGGGACTTGCGTCAAGCTCGGTCGGTCGGATAATCAGTGCGGTGCGGGGATTTTATAAATTTTTGATGCTCGACGGACACATCAAAAAACATCCGGCGGAGGATTTGGATACACCGGTGAAAGGATTTCATCTGCCGAAGTTTATGAATGAAGACGAGATTGAAGCGTTACTGTTGCAACCGGACGTTTCGCAGGAAACCGGACTTCGTGATCGGGCGATTCTGGAAATAATGTATGCGTCGGGATTGCGTGTTTCGGAGGCGGCAAATCTTCGGATTGATGATATAGATATTGATGCCGGAATTTTGACCTGCATGGGAAAAGGAAATAAACAGCGAAAAGTTCCGCTCGGAAAATCAGCAGTCGAATGGCTGAGAAATCATCTCGCACGACGCAAGAAGCGTGAATATATCGAGATGCGGAATTTGTTCGTAACTTCGCTCGGCAAGCCGATCAACCGCCACGTAATTTTTAATTTCATCAAGGAATATGCTGCAAAAGCCGGACTTGAAGATGTTTCGCCGCATACTCTGCGGCACTCGTTCGCCACGCATCTGTTGCAAAACGGTGCGGATTCACGGTCGGTGCAGGTAATGCTCGGACACGCCGATATTTCAACGACGCAGATTTATACGCATATTACCGATAATCATCTGCGAAAAACTTACGAAAAACATCACCCGCGGGCAAAAATCAAATTTGATTCGCGAAAATTTGAGAAAAATCAGTAAGTTTCTTTGGTTGGGTTGCAAATTGATGAAAACTTGGATATTATGTGCGTTTGCTAATTGACTAATTAAGTTGATTTGAGGCAATGTGTTTGACATAAAAAATGCAAGGGTGGTCGAGTGGTTAAAGGCATCGGACTGTAAATCCGACGGAGTAATTTCCTACGTAGGTTCAAATCCTACCCCTTGCATCAGTTTTATTTTGTGGTTTTGGGAATGTAAGACTTTGGAACTTACGCTAAAAAATTCTTGAAATTGCAGGTGAGCGAGAGTAGCTCAGTTGGTAGAGCATCAGCCTTCCAAGCTGACTGTCGCGAGTTCGAGTCTCGTCTCTCGCTCCATTTTATTCTTGAACATTATTTTGTTTTTGCTCCCGTAGCTCAGGGGTAGAGCGTTTCCTTGGTAAGGAAGAGGTCATGAGTTCAAATCTCATCGGGAGCTTATCAAACAAAAGGTAAAATAACCGAAGCATTTTTGGAGCAGATTTATAAAGTTAATACTAAGCAATTATAATTATATAGTTTGATTTGGAGAATAGGTAAAAGATATGAGCAAAGAGAAATTTGACAGAAGCAAGCCGCACGTAAATATCGGGACGATTGGACACGTCGATCACGGGAAGACGACGCTGACGGCGGCAATTACGACGGTTTTAGGCAAGGGCAATGATAAGGTCAAGATGAAGAAGTTCGATGAGATTGACAATGCCCCGGAA
>JBGTGO010000021.1:0-53695 GCA_041746675.1 Pyrinomonadaceae bacterium
GCCAATCAATGAGCCGGAAAGGCAAAGGTTCGCGACAACGCTCAGGCGGAAAGTTTCTTTTCGAGATTCAAGGCGGAATTATTGGAAAACGGCATCTTTGAAACGGTCGAGGATGCCGGATCGGAGGTCTTCAGCTACATCGAAGGCTATTACAACAGAATCAGACTGCATTCGGGAATCGGCTACCGAAGCCCGCTGGAGTTTGAAAACCATTTAGATAACAAAATGAGGAGGAGAAACAGGGAGAGTTTCGTATGCTGAAAAACTTGACCGTCTCACTCTTATTAATTCTTTCCTGATTGCTTTAAAATTCTCTTTCCTTTCTGCCACTACTTCAAGGTATTTTATACAAACAAACTTTACTCTCCACTTTTTATCCACTTTCTGTGTGAAATATGTGAAATATGCGAACAGTGTGAAAAAACAAAAAATTGCTAAACCCAATAAATTCAGTTATTTATAACCAAACATTGAACTTAGCAATTTGTATAGTCATGCCCTCGGGAGGATTCGAACCTCCAACCAACAGATTATGAGTCTGCTGCTCTAACCGTTGAGCTACAAGGGCAAAAACCTTATTAGTTTAAGTGAAACTTTTTTTGTAATCAAATGTAAAAATTAACAATTTGGATCGATAAGTCATTTTTGAAATCAGACTCGGCATTTTTTTGGTTGATAAATTTTCAGTAACTGACACAACATCGTCAGGCAACTTTCACACTTATTATTTAGGGTTTACTTTTCAAGATATTTTGTTTGGTCTGGTTGTATAGAAAATTTATGTCACCTAATTGTTGCTCGATTTCAGTCCAATCGGCGTTGGTTGAACAATCCTGTAGGTCTGCAAATAATCGGCTGATTTTTGTAAGTCCGACGTTGCCGCTGCTGCCTTTTAGGTTGTGAGCGATGTCCCTGATTTTTTTTCGGTCTTTTTCTTTTAGAGCTAATTTCACCTCGGCGAGTTTCAACTCAGCGTGGTTTAGAAATATATCCAGCAGTTCAAAAACAAATCCTTGTTGATTGTCATTTTCGATCTCTAACAAACTTTCCAACATCTGCGGCTCGATTATTTCCGATAAGATATGCTTCGACATAAGTTTCTCCGGCTGTTCTTTTTTTAATCTGTGTTTCGGCGAGTGCTTTTCGATAATAAGTATCAGATCTTGTTTGCTGAAAGGTTTCAGCAGCACATCGTCCATTCCGACTTGCTCACATTTTTTCTCTCGGTTGCGTCAATTATGACGGTGAATGCCACGATCTTGGTTTTGCTTTCGGTAGTCGCTTGTTTTCGGATTATTTAAGTTGTTATAAAGTCATCCATTTCGGGCATATTAATATCCATCAGGACAAAATCAAATTTTTTTTGTGCATACGCCGCGACCGCCTGTAAACCATCTACGGCAACTTCCGATTTGTAACCGAGTTGTTTAAGCATTTCATAAGTTACGCTTCGAATGGTCGGGCTGTCCTCGACGATCAATATTGCAGTCTTTCAGCAGAAACAGATAATTCGGTTTCGGCTATCACTTATTTTGATATTTAGAAAACACTCTTACAAAGTATAACCGAAGCGAGTTTGGTTGATAATTTAATTCAGTATGTCAAATATGCAGCACTTATGTAAACTAAAATTGCAGTTTTTTAACATCCCCAAGATTGTTAAAAAACTGCAATTTGTTGTCTAAGAAAAGATTTCTTACGCTTAGGCTATTGGCGATTTCCTTTCTCAAAATCTTGCCCCCAATGAAAGATTTTTTAAAGAAAACCGCCTTTCGCACTTTTATAGTAACAATTATCGTGCCAAGCGAACCAAATAATAATAAGTTTATTTTGAGCCTTTGAAAGTTTATATAAAATGAAATCTCAAACTATTCTACGGACGACCAACTTAGCCGATTTAATGAAAAATTGTCCGACAACACCAACGAAATCTGACATTTTGTCAGATTCAGGCGTTGTATTCTTTTATTTTACGGTAGAGAGTTCGTGAAGTAATGCCGAGAATTGCGGCGGATTTTTCGCGGTTGCCGTCGAACATTTCGAGGACTTTTAGAATATGTTGCTTTTCGAGTTCAGCAAGTGGAATCGGTTCAAAGTTTTTCGTCGAATCTTGATTATTTTCGAGCGGTCCGATTTCGTTGACAAGACCATAAATCTCCTCAATCGTATTTCCAACCGAAAGGGCAACGGTGCGTTCGAGCGTGTTCTTTAACTCACGAACATTTCCGAACCACTTATGTTTTTGAAGCTGGTTACGGGCAGATTTTGAAATTTCCACTTCGGGACGGCGATACCTGATCCGCAAATTTTCCATAAAGAAATCGGTCAGCGTCTGAATATCTTCGGGGCGTTCACGCAGCGACGGAATTTCAAACGAAATAATATTAAGACGATAATACAGATCGGCACGGAAGTTTTTTTCGGCGACTTCGGCGGGAAGATTTTTATTTGTCGCAGCAATGACACGGACATCAACCTTGCGGTCGGTGGTTGAACCGACACGGCGGAAAGTGTTGTTCTCCAGAAAATGCAGCAGTTTAACTTGCAGAGACAGCGGCATTTCGCCAATTTCATCGAGAAACAGAGTCGAGTTTTCCGCCGCTTCTATCAAACCGATCTTGTGCTGAGAGGCTCCCGCGAACGCTCCTTTTTCGTAGCCAAAAAGTTCCGATTCAAACAAATTTTCCGGCAATGCTCCGCAGTTGACCGAGATCAGAGGCATTTCCACCCGGTCGCTGTTACGGTGAATCCAACGAGCTAAAACATCTTTACCCGTGCCGGATTCGCCCGTCAGCAAAAGCGTCGTATCGAGATTTGCGATGCGTTCGGCTTGAGCAAAAATTTCCTGCATTGCGGGAGTCGTGTGAACTGTTTTGTTGCCGGTGTTTTTTTCCTGCTGACGCACGGCAACTTTCAAACGCTCATTTTGTTTGACCAAATTATGCTTTTCAGATGCCTTACGGACAATTTCTCCGACCTCACTTACTTCGGCGGGTTTCGTGATGTAATCATAAGCACCGAGCCGCATCGTTTGAACGCCTGTTTCGAGTGATTTATCCGCCGTCAGCATTATGACTTCGGGAGCGTTTTCGGTTTGCCGGATTTTTGACAGAACGTCAACACCCGACATATCGGGCAGATTGACATCGAGCAGAACGACATCGAAATCTTTTTTACGCAATACATCGAGAACGGCTTGTCCGCGGTTGGTCGTCGAGATTTCGAGACCTTCCGAACGCAGTTGCACCGGCAACAATCTGACTAAAACCGGATCATCATCGGCGAGCAGAACCTTTATCTTTTCAGTCATTTTCCTGTTCCAGAATTCTGCCGATCTGAGCTGCGTGCCGGGTTTCGTGTCCGCCGATCAATACGAGCCAGTCGTGGGCGTTGATTTCGCCGAATGCCGGATGCGGAAAAGTATTCAATGTGCCGTCGAAATTCTCGAAAAGCGGTTTTAACTTGTTTAGTTCCGCACGATTTTGTTCCATTTTCTTCAATGAATCCGCAATCGGTATTCCGCCTTCAGGATGAACCATTTCGGGAGCTTCGACTTTTTGATTCTCGGTTCGGAGTTTGATAACTCCGTCTATAAAAGCCTTTGAAAGTTTAACCGAACCGTCCGAAGTTTTGTTTTCCGTTTCGGATTTTGAAAGAAGTTTGCGGCAAATTTGCAACATTCCGTTTTCGACTTTTGCAACGTGTTCGACAACCGCAGCAAGCGTCCACTTACCGTTTTCCGATGGAAGATTTTCCTGTTCCTCGCTTAATTCAGAAACAACGTGCATAAAGTTCTCGCGTATTTTGTCGTTTGCCGCGTAAACATCGGCGATGGTTTCAAATTCCATTTTCAAGTGTCCTCTCTCTGATTTAATTTGCCGGAGTGTTTTCAATCTTAAACGCTTGCGGACTCAAAACCAAACGATGCCAACGCAAATAGCTCGAAGTGTTTTCCGTCGTATCGAGAAAATTTCTTGTAAATCCGGTTTGCAGATAGAGCAGAGTTTCCTGATTCCATTCAAGATTTGTAATCGGATTAAATGTTACGAGCGTTTTCGCGTCGGGCAGAGTCGTTTTTGATTCTTCCGCTTCCGCATTCGTGTTTTCATCCGTATTTTTTGCGTCGCCGTTCGCGTTTGTGTTCGTGTTCGTTTCATCCAAAATCTCGTTGCCCTCGGCTTTCTGCTTTTCCTCGTAATCTCTCGAAGCCAGCAAAAGATCGTTGTTTAGAGGAATCGCGGCTTGCGTCAACTGTTCACCGATTGCGTCGTAAATCCGAACCTGTTTATTGAAAGCAACCGCGATTTTTGTCGAATCAGGCGACCAAACCGGATGAACCGTCGTCGCGTAATCATCAAGCAAACGCTCCCGACCGTTTTTCTCGACCATTCGCGGTCTACCCTGCGGAATAAAAATCTGTCCCGCGTTTTTCAGCCGTGCTTCCCGAATTCGCCATTCCGTAATCGTCGTTGCCAACGATGCAATCGCCGAATTATCGGGCGACCAGACGAAGTAGAAATAGATCAAACCTTCATTCTGCGTCAGAGGCGTTACGTCGCCGCCATTCGCATCGCATATATAAATCTGCTCGGTGCGAAAGGTTATCACCTGTTTCGGCGGTTCAAGATTATCATTCGGCATAGTTTCCGAATTTGAATTTGCGTTCTCGGTGTTTGCATTCTCGTCGGTCGCAGAAGCTTCCGAATCCGGCGTAGGAGTCGGCGTTGCATCCGCTTTTTTTCCGGCTTCACCTTCTTCTAAATCTTTTTCCTGTCCGCGAACCATCGCTATGAATGCGATATTATTCGAGTCCGGCGACCATCGAATCGTATCGGGAAAATGCACCGCCATTTCTTCGTGCGTGATGTTTCTAATAAGTTTGCCGTCGGTCGAATAAACATCGAGTCGAAATTCATTGACCAAATCTTCGATCTTGCGATAAACCGCCAGAACTTTCTGACCGTTCGGCGAAGTTATTGTCCGGTGCAGAATTTCCATCGCCCGATTATTGTCGAAATCGGCTTGCACGGCTTCGTTTCGGTCATCATTCTGAACGGGAATTTTCCCGTCCCTGCCCGGTTCGGGAACGTCCGCCTCAAAACGATAATTCAGCCTTTGAGCAGAAATTTCACGCAACGGAACTTCCACCGGCTCGTTTTTTTTAGCACCACTGTTCGGACAGCCCAGAGCCGTTAAAGCTAATGCCGGCAATAGAAATTTTACAAAATTTCGATAGAACATATATTTATGAAAAATAAAACATCACAACGGAGTCAAACGGATAAATACTTTATATGACAAAGCTTAAGTAAATTATTTACTATTTTAATTCCCAAACAGTTTATAGTTAAAAGTTTATAATTTACAGTTCGTTGACGATTTCCGAAACTATATACTATAAACTTTTAACTGTTATTGAAAAAACTGTAATCTGCGTTATATCAATCAATAACTTCCCGTGACAGTTGATTTTGCTGTGATATTTTCAGGTTTAATTTGTAACTTCTCCAAGCAGTCCCTGATACAGACGTTTTTGTTCATCGGTCGGGTTTTCGGTCGGAATTATCGTATAACCGGAAGCCGGTGTTCTGCCGAGCGTAACGGGTATTCGGCGTAGTTTGTTGTCGCGGAAAACCGTTATTTCGACCTTGTTTCCGGCTTTTTTTCTGCCGAGAAAAAAATCAAGCGTGCGGCTGTCCGCGACTTGATAGTCATCAATTGCAATGAGCAAATCGCCCGTATTTAAACCCCATTCGTAAGCCGGTGTGTCCGCCGGAAGCGATGTGATATTCAAACCGCCGCTCACTTCACGAAAGTTCGCACCGAGATACGCCGCGTTGCTTTCAGGACTCAATTTGACCATCTGCAAACCGATTTCATTCAGAATGCTGTTGTAATCAATCTCAGCCTTGCCGCGAACATATTTGCTGAAGAAATTTTCCAAACTCGTCCCCGCCATCATTTCAGAAACTTTTTGAAAATCTGCCGATGTATAATTTTTGTTTTGCTTTTTGTAGAATTCGTCATATAAATAACGCATTACATCGTCAAGTGATTTCGTGCCTTTTGAAGCTGAACGAATTTTTGCATCGAGCAGGAAATTAACTAATTCGCCCTTGCTGTAATATGAAATATAGCGGTTGACCGAGTATTCATCAGGGCGATAACTTTTAATCCACGCATCGAAACTCGCTTCTTCCAGACTCGTCTGAAATCTTCCCGGCTGTGTTTCCAAACCCTGTGCAATTCCCGCTTCGTTAACCAAAACTTCCGCCGCACTGAAAATTCCCGCCCGCCGCAGCAAAACAGACTCATAATAGGAAGTTCCGCCTTCCGCAACCCACAACGATTTGACGTAGTTTTCATTTTCATAATCAAACGGTCCGAGTGAATCGGGGCGAATTCGTTTAACATTAAACAAGTGAAAATATTCGTGAGCGACTAAACCGAGAAACGCCTTGTAGCGTCCGTCGGGTTCAAATCCCCAGCGATTCCATTGCAGAGCCGTTGAATTCAGGTGTTCAAGTCCGCCGCCGCCGCGTAAATTCAGAATAAAAGTGTAATCGTCATACGGCAGTTCGCCGAACAGTTTTGCGGATTCTTCAACGATCTTCGCCGTATCCAAAGCAATTTTGTCAAGGTTGTAATTTCCTTCGCCGGTTACGACAAAACGGTGCGGTTTGCCGCGAACGATGAATTTTTTCTCGGTGAAATTACTTACTTCAAACGGTGAATCATATAAAATATCGTAATTTTCCGCTTGAAAAGTGTTGAGCTGTTTCGGATCGTTAATGGATTTTAATCCGGTCGCAACTTTCCAGTTGCCGTAAGGTTTGACAGTAACGGTCGAGGGAGCATCGAGTTGATCTTTTGGAAACATCAGCAATGCCGCCGGTGTGAAAAAGGCGTGTTCATAATTGAGTTCGTTCGTGCGAACCGTCAATTCATTGGCGTAAACGCGATATTTGACTTTTAATTGCTTCGCTCCGTTCGTGTTTATCTGCCACGTATTTTTATTTATTTTGTCCCACGCCAGCGAAGTTCCCTTCGCGTCAGCCGCCGCAAAATCCTGCACGTGGCGGGCATATTCACGAATCAGATAACTTCCCGGTGTCCAGACCGGCATTTTTATTTCCGCCATTTCCGGCATCTCCGAAAATTTCAGAGTCATCTCGACTTCGAGCAGATGTGTCCACGGTTTCGGCATCGAAATTGTGTAACTTATTTCCGGTTTGACCGTTTGCCCCTTTGAGATGCGAACCGTCGTCTTATCTTTTTTCTGAGCATATAAACTTTGCGTCCCGGACAAAGTAAATGCGAACATTATCAATAATAAAATTTTAGTTTTAGCTGCCTTTTGCATAAATTATCTTTTTCCCCTTATATTTTTTGTTATCTTACTAGAGTTTCCGCGAAAAATCACTCTGCCGATCAAATGACGGTATTGATTATTTACGCTCTAATCGAATTTATTTACCTTTAACAGATATTCAAATCAAAATCCTGTAAGAGTAGTGCGATTGTTGCTCAGTCTATTTTCAAGAAATTTATCCGCGAATAAATGCAAATGAACACGAAATAAAATCAAAAATAAAAGCGAAGTTTTTCGGCAATTAATTTTCTTTTCTTATTTTCGCGTGATTTCGCTTTTATTCGCGGGCAAATTTCTTCTTATATTTTCCGGTAATTATTGAATCGAAACTAAATTTTGCTCACCAAGATTAGCTTCCGAGTGATCGAAAACTTCGTCAAGTTCCTGTTCGATGCTGCCGTGTCCGGGCGGAATCGCTTTGACAATCGGTGCGAAATTTTCAAAATCGTAGAGGTCTGTGTCAAGCAGGTGCGATCCCGTTACATTCGACAAAGCCGTAAGCATTGAATTGCGTATGTATGGAACTTCCTTCGATAGTTCTTCGACCAGACGTCTGACTCTCGCCCGTTTCAAATTCGGTTGCGAACCGCATAAGTTACAGGGAATTATCGGAAATTCGCATTCTTTTGCATAATTTTCAATGTCCGCTTCAAGGCAGTATGCCAGCGGACGAATAACCGTATTGCGTCCGTCGTCCGAACGCAGAATCGGCGGCATTGCTTTCAGTTGTCCGACGAAAAAAAAGTTAAGCAGAAACGTATTGATAACATCGTCGGCGTGGTGTCCGAGAGCAATTTTCGTACATTTTTCCCGAACCGCCGCGGTGTATAAAATCCCGCGTCTAAGCCGTGAACAAAGCGAGCAGAAAGTTTTGCCGGCGGGAACTTTTTCTTTGACGACAGAATACGTATCTTCTTCGATAATGCGGTATTCAACGCCGATTCCCTTCAAATAATTCGGCAGAATCTCTTCGGGAAAGCCCGGTTGTTTTTGATCCAAATTTACTGCTAACAATTCAAAATTTACCGGCGAACGCTTTTTAATATCAACCAACAGGTCGAGTAGAGTGTAACTATCTTTACCGCCCGACATGCAGACCATAATTTTATCACCTTCTTCGATCATCGAAAAATCGTGGATTGCGTTGCCCATTTTCTTGAGCAGTTTAGTTTTTGTTTTAGTTTCTACGAACAATTTTATCAATTTCCTCCGAACTTCTGATTTTGCCACGCAAACCGTTTATTTACAAGCTATTCACTTGCTTCCATACAAAAAAACTGGACATATCGTTGTAAATTGAACTATTATTAATAGTCTATCTGGAAATTTTCAACTGTTAATCATTTCTAAAAAATAGATTAGAAATAACTGACTTCAGCCGAACCGCTCTCCAAACAGGTTTTTTATCGGCAGGTCATAAAATACTTTTGTGGAGGATTAATAAATTATGATTAGAATGGGACGAACTAATAACAACGAAAATACTTCAAGCGGGGTGAACGAAGCGAAGGAACAGCCTAAAACAAACGGCTATCAAATGCAAAATGAGGTTGTTCAGCAGCAGCAGCAGCAACCACAACAGCAAACGATGACGGCAAAACCGACTGCGATCAGCGAAAGCGAATCAATGGCACGCGACATCAAAGAAGGTCGCCTCAGCGGATTCGTCGGTGCGGGAACAGTTCTGACGGGTGAAACGAATTTTAATTCGATGCTTCGCATTGACGGACATCTGACCGGACGCGTAACTTCCGAAGACGGCACACTAATCGTCGGCTCGACCGGACAAGTTGATGCGAACATTGAAGTTGCGTCGGCAATTGTCAACGGAATGATCAATGGTGATATTGTCGCAACCGAAAAACTGGAACTCGGACGCACGGCGAGAGTCGTCGGTAACATCAAAGCCCCGCGTTTGATTCTCTCCGACGGTGCAATTCTCGAAGGAAGTTGCAGTATGATTAAGTCAAAAGAAACGATGGAACAACGCACTATCGAAGAAAAAATGCAATATACAACCGGGTCTTCGAGTTCAAAAGATGAAAATAACAGTTCGAGGGAAAAATCTTTAACGGCGGATAATAACGATATGAATGAATCGCTATTGGAAATAGACGAAAGCAAAAAGGCGGATAACGAAAACGCCGATGCTGCCGCCAGCTAATTATAAAGTCCGAAATTATGTCGTCCGAAGTTTGCCGGAATCTTTAACTAGGTTTCAACAAACTTCGGTTTTTTTATATAATAATCAGATGAACCTAGCCGAATTTGACCTCATCAATGAAGACTTTTACGCTCAGGAGGTTTCGCCCGATCAACTCGATTTTCTGTTAGCCGACGGTTGGCGGCACTTCGGAACATATTTTTATCGTTACAATTTAGGCTTCTTGAAAAACGAATTCCGCATCGTTCTCCCGCTGCGAATATGGCTTGAAAACTTCAGCTTCTCCAAAAATAAACGGCGGATTATGCGGCGGAATAGTGATTTGCAGACGATCATTCGCCCGATTTTGCTGGATGAAGAAAAACACGAACTCTTTGAAAGACATAAACAGCGATTCGACCACGGAATTCCCGAAACGATCTACAATTTTTTGGACGTTGACGCGGCAAAAACCCCTTGTCCGGCGTTGGAATTCTGTGTCTATGAAGACGGAAAACTAATCGCCGCAAGTTTTTTAGACATCGGCAAACACAGCGTTTCCAGCGTTTACGCAATGTTTGAGCCGGAGGTCAAGCATCGGAGTTTAGGAATTTACACGATGCTCCTCGAAATAAACTTTGCTATCGAAAACAACAAATCTTTTTACTATCAAGGCTACGCCTACGAAGGCGAATCTTTTTACGATTACAAAAAACGCTTTAACGCACTCGAAAGATTCGATTGGCTTGGCAATTGGGAAAATTTTGCCGGATAATAAAAAATTATGAAACCATCTATCGAATTTAACCGCCGGATGCGTTGGGCGGATGTTGATGCGGCGGGAATTCTGCACTTCCCAAGAATCTTTGAAATTGTCGAAGAAGCGGAGATCGAACTGCTGCGGCAGATCGGTTTTTCGATGTTTGAAAATCTTACAGATTATGATTTCCCGCGAGTCAGAATCGAATGTGATTTCAAAAAAATGATTCCGCTCGATGCCGAATTTCGGCTTTTTTTAGAGGTCGGCAAAGTCGGACGAAGTTCGATCCGGTATGATTTCAAAGCGTTCAATATACAGAATGAAATTGCGTTGGAAGGTGCAATGACAGTTGCGTTATTGAAAAATGGCACACTGTCGAAAATTCCAAAAGATTTACGCGATGCACTCGAAGGAAAATAAAAAATATGTCTGAATTACATTATCGAACCTGCAATTTATGCGAAGCGATGTGCGGCATCGAGATCGAACATGCGAGGGGCGAAATTTTAAGCATCAGAGGCGACAAGCAAGACCCGTTTTCGCGTGGTCATATTTGCCCGAAAGCACTCGCTTTGAAGGATGTTTATTTGGACAAAAACCGCTTGAAAACTCCGGTTAAACGAGTCGGCGATGAGTGGCAGGAAATTTCGTGGGAAGCGGCGTTTACGGAAATCGGCGAGAAAATAAAGAAAATTCAAACAAAATACGGCAGAGATTCGGTCGCGGTTTATCAGGGAAATCCATCGGTGCATAATTTCGGCACACTTCTCAATAGCGGAAGTTTGCTCAAATCTTTAAAGACAAAAAACAATTTTTCGGCGACTTCAGTTGACCAGCTTCCGCATCATTTTGCGGCTTGGACAATGCTCGGCAACCCGCTTTTTATGCCGATTCCGGATATTGACCGCACCGCTTATTTTTTAATTTTAGGAGCAAATCCGCTTGCGTCGAACGGCAGTTTGATGACTTCGCCGGACATTATCAATCGGCTCGAAGCGATCAGAAAACGCGGCGGAAAAATCGTTTTGATTGATCCGCGAAAGACCGAAACCGCCCGTGTCGCAAGCGAACATTTTTACATAAAACCCGCAACTGATGTCTATTTTCTGCTTGCTTTGATAAATACATTTTTTGCGGAAAACCTTGTAAATCTTGGCAGGTTGGCGGAATTTACTGACGGCGTTGAGATATTAAAAGAAGTTTCAAAAGAATATAAACCCGAATCGGTTGAAGATTCAACGGGAATTTCAGCGACTGAAATAAGACGCATCGCCCGTGAATTTGCCGAATCCGAAACAGCGGTTTGCTACGGCAGAATCGGCGTTTCGACACAGAAATTCGGCAATCTTTGTCATTGGCTGATAAATTCGATCAACATTTTAACGGCAAATTTCGACGAAGCCGGCGGTGCGATGTTTACGAATCCGGCATTCGATATTGTCGCCGCATCAAAAAGCGGAAATATCTATGATCGTTGGCAGAGTCGCGTTCGCAAACTTCCCGAATTTATGGGCGAACTTCCCGTCGCCGCACTTGCCGAAGAAATCGAAACCGACGGTAAAGGTCAGATCAAAGCACTTTTTACGAGTTGCGGAAATCCGGTTTTGTCCACGCCGAACGGTTCACAATTAGACAAAGCGTTGCAAAATCTGGACTTTATGGTTTCGATTGACATTTATATCAATGAAACAACCCGCCACGCAGACATTATTTTGCCGACCGCAACCGGACTCGAAACTTCGCATTATGACGTAATTTTCAACATCTTCGCCGTCCGCAACACGGCTAAATATTCCGAACCGCTTTTTGCTAAAGATGAAAATGCAAAATATGATTGGGAGATTTTTCAGGAATTGGCTCATTGTTTAGGTGATGGAAATAATGAATTAAAACTCACGCCGCCCGAAATGAAATTGGATCTCGGCTTGCAGTTCGGCAAATATAAACTTTCAGTTCAAGAACTCAAAAAAAATCCGCACGGCGTTGACCTCGGTGCGTTAGAATCGTGTTTACCCGAACGACTTTTTACCGAAAACAAACGAATTAATCTCGCTCCCGCATTGCTTGTTAAAGATTTGGAAAGATTAAAAAGTGAAAGTCCGCAAGATGAATTTTCGTTCGCTCTGATCGGCAGAAGGCATCTGCGGGATAATAATTCGTGGCTGCACAATGCGGAAATCTTGGTCAAAGGCAAAAACCGCTGCACGCTTTTAATGAATGTGGAAGACGCGGAAAAATTGAATTTTACGAGTAATCAAACCGTCAGAGTTTCATCCCGCGTCGGCGAAATTCAAATCCCGCTTGAAATCACCGAAAAAATTATGCGTGGCGTCGTGTCAATTCCGCACGGTTACGGACACGAACGCGACGGCGTAAAACTCGACATCGCAAAAGAAAACGCCGGAGTTTCAATCAATGATTTAACCGATGAAATGCAGATTGACGAACTTACCGGAAATGCGGCATTCAGCAATGTTCGAGTTAACATCAATGCTCTGTAAGTTTTTTCGGAACAAAATTTAGTTATTGTTGTCTAAGTAAGCGGAGGTAACAATGAAAAAATTTACGAACTCGCTCGATAAAATCAAAATCGCCAGTCCTTGTCCAGCAGATTGGAACAAAATGTATGGCGACGAACGCAGTCGTTTCTGCTCCGATTGCAAACTGAATGTCTATAATCTTTCCGATATGACGAAACAGGAAGCCGAGAATTTTCTGATAAATTCCGAAGGTCGCGTCTGTATATCATTTTACAAACGCAAGGATGGAACTGTTTTGACCAAAGATTGTCCCCTCGGTTGGCAAAAATTAAAGCGAAAAGTCTCCCGTGTTTCAACTGCAATTATCGCATCTGCATTTGGATTGTTCGGCGGCATTTTTGCCGTTCAACAAACTCAGCCGAAACCGTTCGACCAATTGAAAGAACAAGCAACCGAATCCAATGTAGAAGAAGGAGGAGCCAGATTTTCAGGCGGTTACGGCGGCTCAAATTCTTGGTGGATGCGTTAAAACAAATTCCTTAGACATTATAAATCGTTGAAAAATTGAATAGCTCTAAAAATCTCTTGTGGGCAACGATGTGAGCAGTCCGATAAGTAACTATTTTATCAACTCAACTTATGCAGAAAATGAAGTTTATCTTATCGCTGAAAGCGATTAACACAATAGCGTAGGGAGTAGTGCAGCAAAGCGGAACGAATCCCTACGTTAGTTAAGAAATCCATTCGCTCGCTGAAAGTGAGCTACATTGCCGTGTTGATTGTGCGACACTTTCAGCGTCGGAAAATTTATTACAAACAAACGTAGGGTTTCGCTCATACTTCGCTTCACCCTACGCTATTATATTTGTCGCTTTCAGCGACGAAAATCAAAACCGCGTAAGGTAAATTATTCATTAACTTTATTTTGAGTTTGATGATTAATAAGAATTAACTAACTTTTTCATCAAAAGTCGGCGGCAGTTTCGGGTTGTCTTTTAAACTTTTTGTCCATTCGATATATTTCTTAGAATCGAACTTTTTGCCCGTTGAATCTGATGTCATATAACGCAGTTTGCCGAAAATTTCGCGTTCCTGCCACGCCCGGTCGTGTTTACCGAAACACCATAAAATTCCCGCGTAAGAATTCGGATTTCTGCCGTCCAAGCAATATTTGTTGTTTAAATGTTCCAAAATTTGAAACGCATCTTCGTAATTTTTTGTCCATTGAATGACGAGTTTGCCCCAGAGCATTCGGACGTAATTGTGAACTTCGCCGGTTTCGTTCATTTCGCGTTGCGTCGCGTTCCAGAGTTCGTCGTAAGTTTCGCAATTTTCCAATTCTTTGAGCGTAAAAACTTCGGGGCGTTCATCGTCTTTATGTTCCCGCAGAGTTTTTTGAACCCAATCCGGCAGCGAATCAAGCGAATCGTATTTGTCGTTGAAATTCGTAAAATTATAAGCAAGTTCGCGGCGGACGATCAGTTCTTCCAGAAATGCGTCTTTTGATTCGTCGGGAGCGTCCGAGTCTTTCACGGCAAAAGCGATTTCAAGCGACGATAAAAAGCCGAAATGTAGATATGAACTCAACCGTGATGAACCGTCAATTTCGGGTTTATTTCGCGTGTCAGCGTAATTCGGCAAAATTTCTTTAACAAATTTCTTTAAGCGTTTCCGTCCGTTTTTCGTGCCACCGTGATAAATCGGCGAAGGTTTTACGGCGTGGTCAATGTCGCATTCGCTTACCAATTTTGCGATATTTTTTGCCGTAACTTTCGTGTCGGGACAATCAACTTTTATATCGGTTTTCTTATTTTTGATTTTCACTTCCTCGAACGGAACGAAATAATCGTCCAGAATCTTATTGATCCGCGGACGAATCGTATAAGCCGCGTAATTTTCTTTTTCAAATTTCGACATCGGAATTATGCCGTTCGAATCAACCGCGTAAACCGGAATTTCGGCTTTTTCGACAATCGCTTTATTGTGTTCGGGAATAATAAAACACGGAAAATCATCGGTGACGATCAACGCCGCGTCTTTGGCGATTTTTTTTACCGTTTGCTTCGGCGATTTATCATCTTTTTGTAAATAAAAAATGTAAGTTGCACCGAGTTTCTCAAATGCTTCGCGTTTTTCCTCAACGCCTTCGAGAATATATGTGTGAATCCGATCCGAAACCCACGGATAATAAAATTTCAAACCTTCATAAACAAGCAGCGGCAAATCCAGTTCGTTCGCTTTTTCAACCGCAAATTTTAGAGCGTGATTATCGTGCGTGCGTTTGAAAATCTGCATCCAATACATCACATATTTCGCCTTTTCGTTTTCGTTTTTGTCATTCAGCAGTTGAGTTCTTTCGTTAATCCGTTCCATTTTTCCCGCCTTGTATAATTTTTTTTTCGTTACTTAAATTTTCACGAAAAATCGAACGGATTGCAAAGCCGAATAATCAACATTTCGCGAACTATTTCCAAAGGCAAAACCAAGATTATGTGAAGAGTTTGGTTAAGAAATAATTTTTATTAAAACTTTCCGCTCTCTCGCACCGTCGAATTCGCACAGGTAAATTCCCTGCCAGCGTCCGAGTAACAATTTGCCGTTTTCAAATGGAATCGTCACGCTTGAGCCGACGAGCGAAGATTTTATGTGTGAATCGGAATTGTGTTCAAAGTGCTTAAAACCTTCGTAATATTGCGGAATCAGGTTTTGCAAAAACAAAAGCATATCGTGTTTTACATCAGGATCGGCATTTTCGTTGATAGTTAGACCGCAAGTCGTGTGCTGCGTAAACAGAACGCAGATTCCATCACCGTTTTCGGGCAAATATTTGGCAACTTCGCTTGTAATTTCCACCAATTCTTCGCGTTTATTTGATTGAACGTTTATCTTTTGCATATTTTAGATTGTAGCTATTTTCTATATACAAACAAAAATCCGCAATAACAAGTTGCTATTACGGAAAGTTTCAAATCTCGAATCTTAATTTTATATCTTATATCTTATATTCGACTGGATGCTTCATCGGTGATAATACAAAGTCCCGAAACTTTTTCGGCTTTCAAACGCTCCAATTCATTTACGGCTTCATCATATTTTAAGCCGTTTTTCATAATTTTTTCAAAACTGACAACCGACCAGAGCGGTTGATGCAATTCGCTGAGAGTCTTTTCGTTTTCAGTCGCGGCAACTCCGGTTTGCTGAGCGGTTTGTGCTTCCATGTTTGTTTCCTCTTTATCACTTTCCATTTAGACCTTTTGTTTCCGATACTAAAATCAACGAAACACTTTTAGATTAGCATATTTACAGACCGGTTGTAAAAAAATTTAACACGGTTAAATGTCGGAAACACAGAATTTAGATGAATTGAAGTTTGATTGTTAGCGGGAAATTTTGGAAAATCAAACCTACGGATGATGGAGAAAAATGTAAAAGTCGCATTAGTTCAGGAATCGCCGGTTTTTCTTAATTTAAAGGAAACGTTGGTGAAATTTGAGAAGATTGCAAAAACTTGTGCCGGAAACGGTGCGAAGATAATAGTCTTTCCCGAAACTTGGTTGCCGGGTTATCCGATTTGGCTTGACGATGCACCGAATGCCGGACTTTGGGATTATCCGCCTGCGAAAAGACTTTATCAGTATCTGACGGAAAATTCTCTGCAGATTCCAAGCGTTGAATTCGAGAAATTGCAGGAAGTCGCAAAGGAAACGGAAACTTACATTGTCATTGGAGTTCACGAAAGAAACGGCGGAACTCTTTACAATACAACGATTTACTTTGCTCCCGATGGTAGCTACAAAATTCATCGCAAACTTACGCCGACTTATACCGAAAAACTTGTCTGGGGCGTTGGCGACGGCAGCACTTTGAATGTAATTGATACGCCTTACGGAGTTTTGGGCGGCTTGATTTGTTGGGAACATTGGATGCCGCTGGCTCGTGCGGCAATGCACGCCAAACACGAAATTATTCACACCGCTCAATATCCGACCGTTCACGAACGCCATCAAATCGCGAGCCGTCAGTATGCTTTTGAAGGTCAATGTTTTGTTCTCGCTTCAGGTTGCGTTTTATCGAAAAAGGATGCGTTGGAAGGTTTTGAATCGTTGCAAACGGGCGATACGGAAGTTTTCGATTTACTCGAATCAATGCGAAACGACAAATTGCAACGCGGCGGAAGTGCGATAATTTCGCCCGATATTTCCTATATCGTCGAACCTGTTTTCGATAAACCGGAAACGATTTACGGTGAATTGGATTTAGATTTAGCAACTCAAGGTCGCCTGCTTTTAGACACTGACGGACATTATTCGCGTCCCGACGTATTTGAATTAAAAGTAAATGACAAGCACAATAAAAACGTGATCTTTGCATCGGAAGAATAGAATTTAGCCGCAGAGAACACAGAGATTTCAGAGAAAAACTCGCAAAATTATTTTCTTTTCTATCTCTCTCTGACTCCGTGTTTCCTATGGCAAAAGAAGAATTTATGAACTTTAACGAAACGATATTTATGACAGGATTTCCCGGTTTTATCGCGGGAAGATTGGTTGAACAACTTTCAAAGTCCGACACGCAGTTTTTTCTGTTGGTGCAATCGGCGTTTGTCGAAAAGGCTTTGTCGGATGTGCAGAAAATCGCTAAGATGACGGGCGTTTCGGTAAAAAATTTTGCACTTATCGAAGGCGACATTACGCAGAAAAATCTTGGAATGAATGATGCCGATTTAGAAGCGGTACTGCGGGAAACGACTGATGTTTATCATCTGGCGGCGATTTATGATCTGTCGGTTGAAAAAGAGATTGCTTATGAGGTAAATGTCGAAGGCACGAAAAATGTCAACGAAGTCGTTCAAAAAATCGAGAATCTGCATCGTTATAATTACATTTCAACCTGCTATGTCGCGGGTGAACGCGACGATGTGATTTTTGAAAGCGAACTCGTTCACGACAGCGGATTTCGCAATTACTATGAAGAAACAAAGTATTTCGCGGAAGTCGAAGTCGAAAAACTAAAAGCGACGCATCCGGTCGTAATTTATCGTCCGTCGGTTGTTTGCGGCGATTCCGAAACCGGCGAAACGGCGAAGTATGACGGAATTTACTACGTTATTAAATTTTTGCTCAAATTTCCCGAAGTTTTCCGGCTTGTAAACGTCGGAAATGATAACGTTCGATTAAATCTCGTGCCGGTGGATTTTGTGATTGATGGAATGGTCAAACTTGCGAACGATGAACGTGCCGTCGGCAAAACGATTGCTCTGGCTGATCCGCAACCTCTGACAACAAAGGAGATATGTGATGCGATTGCCGAAGCGATCACGAATAAAAAATCCGTTATCACACCGCCGTCGAGAATAGTGGAAACATTCTTGAATTCGCCGATTTCCCCGACGTTGACCGGATTACCGCATTCGGGCGTGCCGTATTTTTTCATCCCGCAAACTTACAACACGAAAATCGCCGATGAACTGCTCTCGGCTCACGATGTTCACTGTCCTTCGTTTAGTGAATACGTTGGAAATCTGGTCAAATATGTTGAGTTACACCCGAAAATCTAGCGTCCGATTTTATTTGAAAAGCAATCTATACTGAAGTTTGACGCATCATAATTTCAAATAACTTCGGATTAACCAAGATTTTTATGCTTTTACGACAAACCCGTTTACTTCTGCCGATTTTTATTCTTATTTGCGGCTTTTCGATTTTCGCCAACGCTCAGATACCGACTCCGACTCCGCCGGATGACGATGATTCGGTTAAAATTGACACGGAGGAAATTAAGGTCAATGTGTCGGCGTTCGACCGTTACGGTGAGTTTGTTTCCGAAGTGAACAAGGAAGATTTGGTCATCATCGAGGACGGCAGACTGCATCAGGCGACAAGCGTCAGGCGGATTCCGGCGAATGTTTTGATTGTTTTAGACACCGGCGGCGAAATGCGGCAGGTTAAAAATATTACTCAAACCCGCGAAACGGCTAAGGAATTAGTCAGGAAATTAGATTCGGACAATTCAATCGCCGTTCTGGAATATAGTGATAAAGCAAGAATATTGACGGATTGGACGAAAAATAAATTTAAAGTTTATGATGATTTAGACAAAAAACTGATCTTCGGCAGGCGTTCGATGTTTAGCAACGCCTTAGAACTTGCAACAATCTATTTAAGCAAAACGGATGCCGATAATCGTCATTTGGTTTTAATCACCGATGGAACAGATAGTTTGGGTTCGGAAAAAAGGCTCGAAGAAGTGCGGCGTGATTTGCTGGGAACAAATATTAATGTTCACGTTATCAGCTACACATCTTTAGAAATCGAAGTTGTCAAACCGAAAGCGAAAAATTTACGGGAAGGTTCAGACAAAAAAGCCTTGCCGCAGGAAGTTATAGATCAATTGCCAAATGGGGTTCGAGATGTTGCCAATGCTCCGAGAGCCGCTTCGGTAATTACTGACAGAAAAGTTATAAATACATATAAAGAACGCCAAAAAGCACTTGAAGACGGTGAAAAATATCTGTTGAATCTAACCGAAGACACGAGCGGTTTGTTTATTCTGCCCGAAGATTTGGAAGAAATGAGCGAAAAAGCAGTGTTGGTGGCGAAGGCGATTGACTCGAATTATGTTGTAACTTACACGCCGAAACGTGCTTTAAGCGAATCGAAACAGGGCGAAATCCGCGACATCGAAGTTTCATCACGCAAGCCGGGTTTGCAGGTTTTAGCGAAAAGAAAACTGATCGTCGAAGGCGGAAAACAATAACTTCAAAGATAAACAAACATTTTCGCCGAACGGACGTATTACTAGAATATCTACTGTCGAAAACAGCTAAATTTTAACAAAACTTTAAGGAGCAAATAATGAATTTCAAGAGAAGTTTCGTATTTCTTTTGGGTCTGATTTTTCTTATGACAACATTTGTATCAGCCCAGAAAACGGACAAATTACCGACGCTTAATTTCAAGGAATACCGCTTGAAAAACGGCTTGCGGGTAATTTTGCATCAGGATAAATCAACGCCCATCGTTGCCGTCAATATGTGGTATCACGTCGGCTCGAAGAATGAAGAACTCGGCAAAACGGGTTTTGCACATTTGTTCGAACATATGATGTTTCAAGGTTCAAAGAATTACAACGACGAGTATTTCGGACCGTTGCAGAAAGCCGGTGCGAGCATCAATGGTTCGACGAATTCCGACCGGACGAATTATTACGAAGTCGTACCGTCGAACTTTTTGGAATTGGCATTGTTTATGGAATCCGACCGAATGGGCGGTTTGCTTGAAGCGATGACGATGGACAAACTCAATAATCAACGCGATGTCGTCAAGAATGAACGCCGCCAGAATTATGATAATCGTCCTTATGGAACGGCTTCCGAGAAAATCGCCAAATTGATCTATCCCGCCGATCATCCGTATAGTTGGACGACCATCGGTTCGCTCGATGATCTGACCGCCGCTTCGATGGAAGATGTCCAGAAATTTTTCCGCAAATATTACGCACCGAATAATGCTTCGCTCGTAGTTGCCGGAGATTTTGACGAGAAACAAGCGAAAATTTGGGTTGAAAAATATTTCGGTTCAATCAAAAAAGGCGAAGACATCAACCGTCCGAATCCGAAAGCACCTTCGATAAACGGCGAAGTTCGCAAAGTTTACGAAGACGACGTGCGTCTGCCGCGGCGTTACATGGTCTGGCACACGGTTGCCGCCAACGACGCAGACGAAGCACCGCTCGATATTCTCGCGTCAATTCTTTCCGGCGGTCGCGGTTCGCGTTTGCAGAGTAAACTGCTCTACGAACAGGAAAAAGTTCAGTCAATTTTCGCCAATAATTCAACCCGCGAGATCGGCGGAACATTTCAGGTTGTCGCCACGGCACGACCGAATGCAGATTTAGATGATGTCGAAAAACAAGTCAATGCCGAGCTTGAAAACATCAAAAAAACTCTGCCGACAAAAGAAGAAATCAGCCGGGCAAAAAACGGCGTTGAATCGGGATTTGTCTTCGGTTTGCAGACCGTCTTAGGAAAAGCCGACGGCTTGAACAGCAACGCGACGTTTATGGGCAAACCCGATACTTTTCAGGAACAACTCAACAGATATAACGCCGTTACGCCCGAAGACGTACAGCGTGTAGCGAAAAAATATCTCGGCAAAGACCGACTTGTTATGACTTTCGTTCGCGGCGAAAAAATCGGCACACCGGGAAATTCGGCGGCAAATCGTCCGACCTCAAATACGGCTGATGAAGATTCGGATGAAAAAGAATCGAAGGCGAAAGATTCCGATTACTCGAAAAATTTACCGAAAACCGGTGCGAATCCGAAGTTCAGCATTCCGGCAATCGAGAAGAAAAAACTTTCGAACGGGATGAACGTCTGGATCGTGCCGCAGAAGGAATTGCCGATAGTTTCGATGAATCTGGTAATGCCGACGGGCGGTGCGGCAAATCCCGACGGTAAGGAAGGTTTAGCTTCGCTGACGGCAAGTTTGCTTGAGTCGGGAACGAAAACCCGTTCCGCCACCGATATTTCCAACGCACAACAGGAAATCGGTGCGGGAATCCGCATCAGTTCGGATTGGGATTCGACCGAGGCTTCGATGCAGACTCTAACGAAGCATCTCGACACGGCTCTGGATTTATACACCGACGTTCTGCTTAATCCGACATTTCCGAAAGATGAACTGGAAACGACACGAAAACGGGCGTTGATCGGATTTCTGCAACGCAAGGATAATCCGAACGCAATTGCGGCGGTCGCTTACAGTAAATTGCTCTACGGGTCGGAACATCCATACGGCAAATCGCTCGGCGGTGACGAAGATTCGATCAAGGGAATTCAACGCGACGATCTGCTTAAATTCTACGAAACATACTATCGCCCGAACAATGCGACGCTAATCGTGGTCGGCGATGTCAGTTCAAAAACGCTTCTGCCGAAACTCGAAAAGGCTTTTGCGGGTTGGAAACAAGGTAAAGTTCCGAATACTGATATTCCCGAACCGAATCAGTTCGACGAACCGGGAATTTATATTATTGATAAACCGGGTGCGGCACAAAGTATCGTCAACATCGGACAGATCGGAGTTTCGCGGGATAATCCCGATTATGTTCCGCTGCAGGTGATGAATTCGATTCTCGGCGGACAATTTTCCGCCCGTTTGAATCTGAATCTTCGTGAAGACAAAGGTTACACATACGGAGCGAGAAGCGGATTTTCATACCGCAAAGGTGCCGGACCATTTTCGGCTTCGGCGGGTGTGCAAACTGCCGTAACGAAGGAATCGGTGATGGAATTTTTGAAAGAACTTCGCGGAATCCGAGGTGAACTTCCCGTTACCGAAGACGAATTAGATTACAACCGACAGAGCGTTATCCGCCGTTTTCCGCTGACGATGGAAACCGTCGGACAAATTTCGGGACAGCTTTCAAATCTCGTCGTCTATGAATTAAATGACGGATATTTCAACGAATATCTGGCAAAAGTAAACTCCGTTACGCTCAAAGATATAAACCGCGTAGCAAATAAATATTTAACGCCCGATAAAATGGCAATTCTGATTGTCGGAGATAGAAGTGTGATCGAACCGAAGCTGAAAGAAATTGATGCTTTAGGCGGAAATATTCGTTATCTCGACACGGAAGGAAATATGATGAAGATGGATGAGAAAATGATGAAAATGGACGATATGAAATAATTTTGCAGATATATCCATTTTACCTTTGAGGCGGTCTATTTTGATCGCCTCTTTTTGTTTAGTCGATTCTCAATCTTAGAAAACGAAACATCATAAATTTCATATTCTTCCCAATCTTTATAATCAAAATGCCACCACTCTTTCGGATTGACAAAAAAACCTTCGGCTTCCATCATTTCGCGTAGCAAATCCCGATTTGCCGTTTCGATTTCTGTTCCGCCTTGATAAGTCGGCGATGCTTTTTCGTTGAATTCGTCGAAATCCGAAGGCATCGGCAAAGGCTCGTCTGTTTGCAAATCGTATAAACTCAAATCAATCGCACAACCGCGATTATGTTTTGAACCGACAGCGGGATTGGCGACGAATTTTTTCTGGTCTTCGCGAACGACTTCCCAAAATAATTTCGTGATCGTCCACGGGCGATAACCGTCGAAGATGACCAGTCCGAGATTTTGCGTTTTCAACTTTCGATGAACCCGCACAACCGCTTCCGCCGCATCGCGTTGCAGAAATGCACGGGCTTCCGTGTAAACCGGACGACCGACGAAATTATCAATGCGGGCGTATCTAATATCCAATTTTATTGTATTATCTAATTTGATTAGTTCGAGCAAATGATTTTCACCTTCAACCTTGATTTTATTTGGGAGAAATTTATCAGATTCAGTTAAACTTATAATTCGGTAAGTTGCAATGATTTTACAAAGAGTTTATTTTTTAAGGTGTATGCAGGAACTTGAAAACAACGAAAAGCAAAACATTTTCGTCAGATGTATCAAACGCTTCGGCTTTGTCGGCTTTATGTTTTTCTTTATCAAAGGCTTGCTCTGGCTGATCGTTCCCGCCGTTCTGGTTTGGTTCGGCGTAACTTGGGAATAAATACGACCGATACAATTTTTTTCGCAAAAAAACGCCGCTAAAATTAACGGCGGTTTTTTTTATGTCGAGGATTTTCTGAAACTAATTAGTGGTTCAACATCTTCATCTTCTGTTGGTGCTGCCTGCTTTTTATGATTTTCCACATTTCCTTCTTCGATAATTTCACCATCATCACCATCCAGAATAATAACTTCCGTTCCGAATTTTTGATAATCTTTGAAATTTATCAAATTGCGGGATTCAAACAAATTTTTATCTTGTCGAAATGTCAGGCGAACATCGGAAACGGTCGGAAGCAGATAAGTTTCGCCGTTTATTCCAACCCAATCATAAACTATTGTGCGGCTCGCGGAGCGAACGGGAAAATCAGCGGGAATCTCGGTCGCAATACTTTCGATTTTTAATACGCGGGCTTTTTCGCGGTCAATCCAGATTTTGCCTTTGATCCCGGAAATTGTGGAATCGGCGACATACCCGTAAGATGTGATCTGCTGTTGAGCTTTATTTCGTTCGATTGAGAATTCATAAATTATCGCCGGTTGTTTATTGACCAAATCGGTGTCAATCGCCTGAAATTTAGCATCGCTTTCCGGTTTGAAAATCTTTGCCAAAAGGGTTACGAATTCGCCCGTCGAACTTGTGCCGCCGACATCGCTGTAACTTTTTTTGGCTTCGGAATTATTTTCCAAAACGCCGTTTTTCGATAAGAGCCGATATTCTTCCTGTCCGTCCGCCCGGTAACTGACAGCAACGATCAAACGATCTAAATTACGGAAATTGCTCGTTCCGGCGTAAGCCGCCGAACGCTTGATTCGTTGTTTGACAACAAAATCCGGCATATCGTCAACTGCCGCAAGTGTGTTTTTGCGTGTTTTTTCTAAAACTACCGTTGCTTCCGCTTCATTCGGGAGTTGGGCGGCTCCGGGGTTTTCCTTGCGGCGACTGGCTTCTTCGAGCGTGCGTTTTAATTCCCCGTCGTTGCGTCCCTTCGATCTCGTCAAATTTCGCAAACCGCTCGTCAGTGCAAAATCAATTCCACGCGAACGCAGAGCCGCGATGACATCCTGCATTTTGTTCGGATTCCGCTCGACTTCGTAAAGCATTTTGACATATTCCGCCTGCGACAGCGGTTTTTGCCGAGTGCCTTGAGCAGAGGCGAAATTGAACGATAATAATATGATCGAAACAAAAATTAGCTTTTTCATTACCTTTAAAGATGCCCTGAAATTCTCTTTCGTTTGCTTTCTTTATAAAAAAATTTATTAAACAACAAAAGCGTAGAAAGTTACAAACCTTCTACGCTTTTTGATTCAGAAACCAAATTTCGGATACTTAATTAAGCCAGTCGTCGCCCTCGTAATTAAGCTGCATATCTCTGACGACCCATTCCTCAGCCATTGTCAGAGCGGTTTCTTTCCATTGTTTGATGTTTTTAATAATCGAAAGTGCCGCCTGCGGTTTGCTCGGATTTCGCTCAACGCGAATGACCGTCGCCGGAATTTCAATAATCGGTTTTTCATCATCCAAAAGTCTTAGCTTAACATTACTGCCGACTCGCGGGAGTATCTGTAAGTTAATCAAAACACTACTTTCACCCAAGTTCTCCGTGGTTCCCAAAATGGAAACCCGCTCATTACTATTCTCATCCGTCCAACTAATCTGTGCTTGCAATCTAGCCAAAATCCGCTGATGCATCGGCGATTTCTCAGTTGCTGCCGGGTATAATTGTTCTCTCATAATCTCCCCCTTTAATTTTTTACCAAAATTACCTTAGTTTGCCTATCAAATCCGTGCATATTGTTAATATACTTCAAACAATTATCGTTGTCAAGACAAAAAACGCTCAAACCGCTCATTAAGTGCTAATTTCGCCTAATTACTCAAAAACAAACCGCTCAAATCGCTTATTTGTGGCATTTACCAAAAAAAATATTGATTGCAATATTATCCTGCCCGGTTAAGTGATTGCTGAATAGTTGCGGAATTAGTGCGTAAAGTTGTCTAATTTTTAATTATGCCTCAATAAAATTTTGTTAAATTTATAAAATTTAACTTGCTTGTAACGTTAATGTGAAAAAGTCGTTTATTTGGAAAAACGAGTAATTTAAGGAACTTAATTTGCTTATAAATCCAAATATGCAGGTTCGGTTTTGAGACGATAAGATTTCAGAAAAAACAATATTTCGTTCAAATGCCATAACTTGTTTTTAATCAACGCATTATTAGCTGATATTAATTTTTTAGAGATGAGATAATTCGTCAAACGCAGTAATTTAAGAAAATGACAAATCCGAAAATCAGTATAAAAATATGAAAATCAAAATATGCCTATGCTGATTTCGGAAAAACAGACATTTTATAATTTCAATTTAGAAGGAAAATAATGAACAAAATAATTCCAGTAAAACTTTTAGCGATAGCATTTTTTTGTATGCTGTTCGGAACATCCCAAATTTTTGCTCAGGCAGGAACGGGATCTATCACAGGCGTTGTCAAGGATTCGACCGATGCGGTCATTCCGAACGCAACCGTAAAATTTATTAACAAAAACACTGGTTTCGAGAAAAATACAGTTTCGACTGATGAAGGAATCTACACATTCACGCTCCTTCAGCCCGGCACTTATACAGTTACGGCAAGCGGCGGAAGTTTTTCCGAACAAAGTTTAGATGTTGAGGTTCAAGTCGGACGAACAACCTCGGCAAATTTCTCACTCGGTGCCGGTGACCTATCAGCAATCGTAAATGTTTCGGCGGAAGGCGTGCAAACGACGGAAATCAAACCTGACGCGGTATTGAATGAAACGGCAATTCAAGAACTGCCAATCAACGGTCGCCGCTTTCAGGATTTTGCGGTTTTAACACCGACGGTTCAGATTGACCCGCAACGCGGACAAATTTCCATTTCGGGACAACGCGGAATCAACACTAACGTCAACGTTGACGGTGTTGACTACAACCAACCTTTCTTCGGCGGAATCCGCGGCGGTGAACGCTCGAACTCGGCATTTACACTTCCGCAGGAATCAATTCGTGAATTTCAGGTCGTCGCCGCAGGTTACGGTGCTGAATTCGGACGCTCAAGCGGCGGAATCATCAATGTCGTAACAAAATCGGGAACAAACAATGTTCGCGGTTCGCTCTTTTATCTGATTCGTCCTGATGGTGCCGCCCGCGGACACGATTTTGCAAATGCAACAATCGCCAACGAACTTCCGGCGGGTATCGAAACGACGCTGGCACCGACGCAACAGCAATTCGGCGGTTCAATCGGCGGACCGATCATCAGCGATAAACTTTTTTACTTCGGTGCTTACGAACAACAACGATTTCGGGCTCCGCGTCAGGTTTTGTATCGTTTTCTGCCAAGCAGTTCAGCAATTGCCGGACAGCAAGCAGTAATTGATACATTTGAATCGCTGGAAGTTCCTTTTACACAAACAAACGATGCTTATTCGGGCGTAGCCAAAATTGACTACAATCCGAACGACAGCAATCGTTTTAATATTCGCTTGAATTATAGCCGCAACAATGCGTTGAACGCGGTCACAACGGGAGAAACTTCGGTTGATCCGACGATTAACCGTTCATTGTTGACTAACGGAACAGAAAAAGACAGAAACATCGCGGCAGTAAGTCAATTAATTTCAACAATTAGTCCATCAATAATCAATGATTTACGTCTGCAATTTGCCCGCGAAGATCGTCCGCGTCTGGCAAATGCATTTATTCCTTTGGTATCGAATAGTTTTGGCGACATCGGAACTCGCTCATTTTTACCAACGACACAATTTGATACGCGTTATCAAATTACCGACGCGATAACATTTATTACGGGCGGTCATTCGATCAAAGTCGGTGGTGAATTTAGCCGTTTGCGGGCAAACCAAATTTTCGGTTTCAATCAACCCGGAAACTTCAACTTTTTCAGCAGCTCCAACACACAGGTTTTGAATGTGTTATCCGGTGTTCGCAATTCTCCGACAACCCCGAATCTTGACAGTCCATTTGGCAGATTCGATAACACCGCAGCTACTTACAGACTGCAAATCGGTGATTTACAAGCTGATTATAAAGTTTTTGAATTAGCTTTCTTCGGACAGGATGCTTGGAGAATCACACCGCGTTTCACCGTAAATTACGGACTTCGTGTTGATAAACAATTCAATCCTTCCCCACAACTTGGAAACACTGCGTTGATCGGTGCTGTTCAAAATGGCAAATTCCCGTTATTGGGCGGACAGGGTTTCGATCCGACACAAATTCCCGATAGTGAATTTCAAGTCGGTCCGCAAGCCGGATTTGCTTATGATCCGATTGGCGATAACAAAACGGTCATCCGTGGTTTTGCCGGAATCTATTACGCCCGCACACCGCTTCTGATTCTTGCCGATCCGGTTAATAACTTCCGCGACACACCGGGCAACTTAACGGTTCAAATCGGTGGAGCAGGAATTATTCCATCAGGCTTTAATCAGGCGGCTTTCGATGCGGCAAATCCGCAATACACCGCAATTGTCGGGACAGGACAAGCTCCTAATACGGTTTACCGTCAGTTTGCGATATTGGGAATTAATCTCAATAACTCACCTTTGACGAACTTGCCGATAATAACGCCACAGGATATTCAAACAATTAACCAAAGATTGTTTGCATCATCAACCGGAGCACCGAATGCACTCGGATTTTTTAGAAATTCACAACCAACGGCGGTTAGCTCTGATTTTGAAAACCCCCGTTCATTCCAGTTCGGTTTTGGAGTTGAAAGAGAGTTAGGCAGAGGATTTACTGTCGGGGCAGACTACACGCAAGTCAGAACAACCCGTTTGGAACGTAACCGTGACATAAACCTGCCGACTCCTTATACGGCGGAGGAATACATCAATCTGTTGATTGCCGCAAACTCTGCAACTGTAAGAAATAGTGCAAACTTTCAAAATACAATCGCTCAATTAAGGGCAACGGGTCGTCCGATATTTGCCATCGCAACACCGAGAGGGATTCCGTCGGGAATAAATTTACCGAGGCAAAATCGTCCGGTTGCTGATTTAGGAGCAATTACTCTGCGTGAATCGTCGGCGAAATCCTTGTTCCGTTCCCTGACACTTCGCACAAGATTTTCGCGTAGTTTTATGCAATTTAATGCTTTTTACACTTTATCTGAAAGCCTTTCGGATGATGACAACGAAAGAAGTTCGGGTGGATTCGATTATGTCAACGGTTTCAATCTGCGACCTGAATACGGTGCATCGAGATTAGATGTTCGACATCGCTTTACAGCAAATCCGGTGTTCTTCCTGCCTTATGACTTCGAGGTTTCAAGTGCGATTCGTCTGCGTTCGGGACGACCGGTTGATGCTGTCATCGGCAATGATTTGAACGGTGACGGAAACAGCAACGACCGACCTTATTTGTCGCAAGGTTTTGCATTTGAAAGAAATTCTTTCCGCGGCAGACCTGAGTATGAAGTAGATTTGAGAGTTCAAAAAAGCTTCAGATTCGGAGAAACTCGACGGTTGAGTTTCTCGGCTGAATTCTTCAATGTTTTGAATCTTTCAAATATAGATATTTCCGGCAGAAATGCACGATTTTGTTCAAATACTTCTGATTTGACTTGTGGATTGAACGGTCCGACGAATCCGGACTTCTTGCAAGTTCGTGATTCAAACGGAGATATTATTACCAACGCAAACTTTGCAAGTTCACAGGTTTTCCAAGCACAATTTGGTGCTAGATTCCAGTTCTAATTATTCTACATATTTTAGAATAAAATTTACGGCACGGTCTTTCTTACTAAAAGGGCGTGCTTTTTTTATTTAGTTTCGATGCAATTTTCGGAATATTAAAGTTCAAATTCCGAAAATTGCATTTAGCAGATAAATATCTTTAGAGTTTGATTTATTTTGTATGAAAATTCTGCAAATCTGTTCAGCTAAAAACTTTGGCGGCGGTGAAAAACATTTTGTAGATTTGTGCAGAGGTTTGAGCGGAAACGGACACGAAATTTTTGTGGCACTTCGCCGTGAAAATGATTGGCAGGACAGATTAAATTTTCTGGCGGATGAGAACATTTTTTACATTCCAATGCGGAATTCGCTCGACGTTTTTTCGTCGGTCAAGTTGGCGAAGATTCTGCGTAAAAACGGGATTGAAATTGTTCACGCACATTTGGCAAGGGATTATCCGATTGCCGGTTTTGCAAACAGGATTTACCCCGACGCAAATTTAATTCTGACCCGCCACGTTCTTTTTCCGATGAATTTTATCAATAAATCATTACTGAAAAATGTTTCCAAAGTTATCGCTGTGTCGTCCGCTGTCGAGGTAAATTTACAAAAAACATTTCCGCCGGAAAAGATTGTAAATATTCCGAACGGCATCGAGATTGAAAAATTTGCCGATGTAAAACGAGAAGAATTACGCAAAGAATTTCGCTCTTTGCATAATATTTCCGACGGTGCAAAACTTATCGGGACGGTCGGCGAACTCAAAAAATTAAAGGGACAGGAAGATTTTGTTCTTGCCGCCAATGAGATTGTTAAAGAAATTGCGGACGCACATTTTATAATCGTCGGCAGGGATAATTCATTCGATAAAAATTTCCGACGCAATTTGAAACGACTCGTCAAGGTTTTTAATCTCACGGAAAAATTTACATTTTTAAATTGGATTGAAGATACTGTGCCATTGTTTGCGGCGTTGGATGTGTTCGTTTCACCATCTCATTCGGAGAGTTTCGGACTCGCAATTTTAGAAGCAATGACAAGCGGAAATGCAATCGTTTCAACCGAAACTGCGGGAGCAAAAGAATTATTAAGCAACGATTTTTCGGGAAAATTAGTGTCGATTGAAAATCCGGTTAAATTGGCGGAAGCGGTTTGCGAAATTTTAGAAGATTCGGAAAAATGCGAAATATTCGGCAAAAATGCACAAGGATTTGCACGCGAAAATTTCAGTTTGGTAAGAATGATTGATGAAACGGAAAAACTTTATAAATCAATAAAATCTTGATTTTCAATTTCATAAATAAAATCATCTCCGGTTTCAGTTTTTTCAATGCGTTGTTTAATAAAACCAATTTTCTCAAGGACTTTTTGTGATGGAATGTGTTCAATGTCAACCATCGCAATTATCTTTGCAAATTTGAGATTTTCAAAACCATATTTCAAACAAGCCTGTGCGGCTTCGGTTGCAAAACCTCTTCCCCAAACTTCCTTCGCAAAAAGATAACCAAGATCAATTTCACCATTCTCAAGACGTGCAAAACCACAGCTTCCGATTATTTCCCCGTTCGCCTTTTCGATAACTGCCCAACGGCAAAATCCATTTTCTTTTTGATATTCTTGAACCCAATCCAAAAACTTCTCGGTTCTTTCCATATTTTCAAAAGGCTTACCGTCGCCGACATAAGCCATCACATCTGCATCACCGCAAATCTCAAAAAGTTGCTCCACATCTACGCTTTCCCAATGCCTTAAAATCAATCGTTTTGTCTCAAAGATTTTTGCCATTTTCTTATCCATTCAAAAGTATTTATCGCCCGTCTTTGAGCGTTTTTATTATTTGCTAATTCATTCTGCAACTTCTTGAAATCTTCCCTTTCATCAACATCATACCAACCGGGAACTTCCCGCAGATGCAGTTTCAGATTCATAATATTTTGCCGAACCTGCTCGAAAGTTTCCGCCGAACTCCACGAAACATTTTCAAAAATGCGTGTGTCCAAAACTTTCAAGCCGATCAGATAAAACCCGCCGTCTTCGGTTTTTCCTAAAACTATATTGGTTTCGAGTTCGAGAAATTCAAACGCCTGCTCAATAAAATCTGCGGGAAATGTCGGACTGTCCGTGCCGAACATTACGACTGCATCCATTCCTTTTTCAAATGCGAACTTAAAAGCATTGAGCATTATATCGCCGAGAGTTTCGCCCGTTTGTTCGATTAAAGTCGGTTGATGTTGTAAAATCTCATCTAACTTATTCCTTTCATCAAATGGCGAAACGGCAACTATTACATTTTCAACAAACATATTTGCTTTGCTTTCAGCATCCTGCAAAAAAGCTGCGGATATTTCGGCGGATTGAGCGGGCGTTAAAAAAGGTTGAAGCCGGGTTTTAACTTTCCCCGCTTCCGGGACTTTTGTCATTACAATGATCGCTTTTTTCATATCGGAATAATTTGTATCTTTGCTGACATCATAACAATAAGAAGTTTACAGGAGAAATTAAAAACAAAATTATGCCATACGATTTAGATGTTGAAGCGGCGGTCAAACAAAGATACGGTGCGGCGGCGAATGAAGTTGAGGCGGCACTTTGCTGTCCGGTCGAATATGATCCGCAATTTTTGAAGATTCTGCCCGATGAGATTATCGAACGTGATTATGGTTGCGGCGATCCTTCGGCTTTTGTGAAAACTGGTGAAACGGTGCTTGATTTAGGTTCGGGCGGCGGCAAGATTTGCTACATCGCGTCGCAAATCGTCGGCGAAAAAGGAAAGGTTATCGGCGTTGATACGAATACTGAAATGCTTGATTTAGCTAATAAATATCGCGGTGAATTAGCAGAAAAAATCGGTTACGGAAATGTTGAATTCCGCTATGGTAAAATTCAAGATTTGAAATTGGACTTAAATCTGGTTAATGAATTTTTGAAAGATAATCCGATAAATTCAGCGGAAGATTTTGCGAATTATGAATCTTTTATCCAAAAATCAAAAGCGGAAAATCCGCTCGTTGCCGATGATTCGATTGATGTAATTTTATCGAACTGCGTTTTGAATCTGGTCAAACCTGAATTTAAAGAGCAAATGTTTGAAGAAATGTTTCGAGTCTTAAAACGCGGCGGACGAGTTGCGATTTCGGATATTGTCGCCGACGAAGACGTGCCGCAGCATTTGCAGGACGATCCGACACTTTGGAGCGGCTGCATTTCGGGAGCGTTCCGTGAAGACAAATTTATCGAAGCATTTGATAAAGCCGGATTTTACGGAATGGAAATCGTCAAACGCGACGAAAAGCCTTGGCAAACCGTTGAAGGAATCGAGTTTCGTTCAGTCACAATCGTCGCTTATAAAGGAAAACAAGGCGAATGTTTTGAACGCAATCAAGCCGTAATTTACAAAGGACCGTGGAAAAAAGTTCTCGACGACGACGGACATATGCTCGAACGCGGTCAATGGATGGCAGTTTGCGACAAGACTTTTAACATCTATGCAAAAGAGCCATACGCTTCACAAATCGAATTGATCGAACCGCTCGAAGAAATCGCTCTGGAAAATGCAACCGAATTCGACTGCAAACGAACCGCGAAAAGAAATCCGCGAGAATCAAAAGGCTTAGAATATAACTTAACTGAAGTCGGTGAAAATTGTGGAGTTGATGGAGATTGCTGTTAAGATGAAACTTAAAAATCTACTTTTTTTATTAATTTTTGTTATTTGTTTTTTCTCTGTAGAATCATTTTCACAAATATCGAATGAGCAAAAATTTATAAATTGTGTCAACGAGCAATTCGGAAACACACAGGGAAATATTTTCCCAAAATATGATGAAATTTCTATTTTTGGGATGGTTTCAAATCCGATGAAAGTAACAGCAAATGGTGGATTTCTAAGAAAAATAAAAGAATCGAATAATCTTCTGCCGATGATGAAATTAACAGAAGCAATAAAAATTGTTGGCGGAATTATAAATGGTGCTGACGAAAGAGTATTCATCAATAGAAGTTCTTTGAAATCAGAAGATCGTTTGATAGTTGTTAATTTGAAAAAAATCCAAAATGGAGAAATTCCCGATGTTGATTTGTTTCTTAAAGACATTGTAATTATTCCTGAAATCTGTGAAAGATTCCACCAAAGTCGTAAATGTGTTGACAACAATATCAATAATTTGACACAGAAAAGAAAACCTCTATTTAAAAATCAAATCAGGATAGTTGAACACACGGGAAGCGAAATAATTCTTGATGACTTTGAGAAACAAACGACCGTGTTGGAAGTTTTAAGTCGGTTGGGAGAATTTGAAGAGAGCAGGTATTTTATGATTATTAGACCTGAAAATAAGGGGAAACGAATTGACCTAACTTTGGATGAAGTGATGAAAAACACTTCTCCAAACGTAAAACTTCAAGGAAAAGATACAATAGTTAAATGGCGAGATTGTAGTGTAGATAATTATGATTTGCCAGTAAAAAATCCATAAAATTCTCTATGGAAACTCTATAAGATTATACGAATAAATTTATGTCATATTACGAAGAAGAAGATTTGGAAAGATTCGGCGAAGTCGGCAAGCATTCGCCTGAATTATTTGAGAAATTTATGGCTTGGTATCAAGCCTGTCAGGAAGAAGGTGCTTTATCAAAACGTGAAAAAGCTCTGATTGGTTTGGCGGTCGCTGTCACGATTCAATGTCCGTATTGTATTGACGCTTACACAAAAAGTTCGATGGAAAACGGTTCGAACATGGAACAAATGACCGAAGCAATGCATTTAGCTTCGGCAATTCGCGGCGGTGCTTCGCTGATTCACGGGATTCAATCGCACAATGCACACGACAAAATTTCGATGTAATTTTTTCAGCCACGAACCAACACGAAATTTCACGAAAGCAAATTTTTATTTTTTTTCGCGTTCTTTCGTGAAATTTCGTGGCTAATCCAATAAAATGACAACAACCGCACAAATACAAATTACGCGACGCGACGGCAAATCAGCTTTGCCCGAATCGCCAGTTTCGTTTGAAGAAAAACTTAACCAACATAATTTGGATTTACGCACGACGAAGGTTGAAATTTTACAGGTGAATGTCGGCAAACTCTGCAATCAGGCGTGTAAGCATTGCCACGTGGACGCAAGTCCAACGCGGACGGAGATTATGCAACGGGAAACGATTGATGCGTGTGTCAAAGTGTTGCGTGAACATAAGATTCCAACGCTCGACATCACGGGCGGAGCTCCTGAGATGATTCCCGATTTTCGTTATTTTGTAACCGAAGCAAGAAAAACGGGTGCAAAAATTATTGTTCGGCATAATTTGACGATTATGTTTGAAGACGGACACGAAGATTTAGCAGAATTTTTTGCGGAAAATGAATGCGAAGTCGTGTGCAGTCTGCCGTATTTTATGCAGCAGCAAACCGATGCTCAACGCGGCGAAGGTGTTTTTGATAAATCGGTCGAAGCGTTGAAAAAATTGAATGCGGTCGGTTATGGAATTGACGGAAGCGGTTTGATTTTAAATCTGGTTTATAATCCCGTCGGAGCGTTCTTACCGCCCGAACAAACCGCCATCGAAGCGGATTTTAAACGCGAACTAAAAGATCGTTACGATATTGTTTTCAACAATTTATACACAATTACAAATATGCCGATTGCGAGATATTTGGATTGGCTGCGACGCTCAAAAAATGAACACAGTTATATGAAAAAGTTGGTCAATTCATTTAATTCATCAACCGTCGAAGGCTTGATGTGCCGCAATACTTTGAACGTTGACTGGCTCGGAAATTTGTTCGACTGCGACTTTAATCAGATGCTGGAAATTCCCGTATCAAAAAAAGTCGGACAAACGATTCAAGACTTTTCACCCGAACATTTCAACAACCGCGAAATTATGACAAATTCTCACTGCTTCGGATGCACGGCAGGTTCGGGTTCATCCTGCGGCGGAACTATTTCGGAGTGACGCAATCCGCCACGTTAATCGCTGAAAATCAGACTTCGGGATCAAAACTCGAACAAATAATGTTGCACGGTGCTCTTGCTCCTTTATCACCTTTATCAATATATTCCAGATTGTATTCAACATTTTCGAGCGATTTATCGTCAATCAGTTTGTAGTATAAATCGAAATCCGATTGATAATCACAAGCCTGACGGTGGCAGTGATTACTGATTTTGACGATGTATTTTTCGTTGCCGTTCTTTGTATATTCGAGTTTTTTGTTGAAATCGGAATTTTCCTTGATTTTCAGTTCTGTTTCCGCATCATCGCCTTTTATTTCAATTGTCCCACCGACCGCCACGGCAAAATCCCTCTGTCCGCTTAACTCCGGCGGTTTCGCTGTTCCCTGTTCATCTTTGGAGTATTTCCAGATTTTAAAATTTCTTTTCGTGGTTTTCAACGGACTCAATTTCGTATCTTTAAGCCGTAAAAGTATGCCGTTTTTTTTCAGTTCCTTATTTTTTTTGAGTTTCAGATGCTTGTGGAATTCGCTTATATCAAAAATCTCACCGCCGAAGTCCGGTTCTTCCGAGAATTCGTCCGCTCCTTTGTGTTTGATCGAAATCACGCTGCCGACTTCTACCTTTAATGGTTTTTTGATAATTTCCCAACCCTTTCCGGTTTCGCGGTAAATCGAAACCTCCAAAGTATGATCCCAAGCGGTCGGAAACCACACACGCCACTCGTCTTTTTTTCCGAATACGAGTCCGAGTCCGTCCAAAATCAGGCTGAAATTACCGTTCGCACCGTTCTCATTAAATTTCTCTTCAAGGTTTTCTATACGCATATTTTTCTCCTTTTTATCATAGTTTTAAATCACTGAAAAACCGTCAAAACTTCCCCGCTTCAATATTCCGCAAATCCGCCGGATGCCGTAAAACCAGCCCAATAATACGGTTTTTGAAAATCTTTATGGCGAATTAAATCAATTTGAGCAAGCCGTAATGCTTCGATGCTGGTAATTTTTTTCGTCTTGCGATACCGATGAAAATTTATCATCAATTCCGCCGCCGCCGCCGAATCCACCTGCCAATTCGTGGCGATAACCAACGGAATTCCCATCGCCAAAAACGTGCGTGAAGCACCGATTGAACCTTCGCCTTTATAAAATTTTTCGCCGCCCGTCTGACAGGCTGAAAGTATAATTAATTTAGTGTTCGGTAATTTTTCTTTGATAATTTCGTAGTTTGCCAAAACGGAATCTTCTTTTGCTCCGTCGTCCGTATTTTTTGCCAGCACCAGATTTGAGAGCATCGGCGATTCCGCATTTATGAGATAATGCCCCGCAAAATGTATGATGTTTGCCTTCGACAGATTATCGCTGACTCTCTTTTTCGTCGCGTTTTCGCCCGTCAATTCGGTTACATCGGAGTAATCTGAAGTAATTTTTCGGGCTTCGCTCTCAGCCGATTCGAGATTCGGCAGGTTCGGGAAATCGCTCTGGCTGAAGTTCGGATTGCCGATGCTCAGTAATTTCTCGTTCGTTTCCCGATCAAATTTTTCCGCATTTGTTGTCGAAACTAAAAATGTATTAACGCTCGAAGCCGTCAGAAAATTATACTTTTCAACCAGATATTTATTTGTTGTCGGTGAAAAAAGTGAAGCGAAGGGAACTCGAAAAATACTTTTATCAGGGATCAAGCAAATTATTTTTGTCGAATCTAAATCCGGCTCGATCGGAGCAATCAATATTTCGTGAAGTTCGCCGGAGAGTCGTTTCTCTTCGGCTGAGTCGGCTGTTTTGGTGTTTGAAACTAAGTTCAGGTATCGGTCGATTTTATCGCTCAATTCTTCGGACGAGTTTTTTATCTCCCGCACTTTGAAATTTTCCTTCGTGATAAACCAGATCAAGATCGAATTTTTCAGCAATGTATATTGAATCAGCTGAACATTGTCAGGTATCTGCGGCTGAATTTCTTCCAGTTTCAGAGGATCGGCTGAAAACCCGGAAAGTTTTATCTCCGGTTTTTCAGCCGCGTCGGAAATTTCTCCGCCCGTGTTGATCAAATCCAAAAGCGAACGCGACCGCGATTCTTCGGAATAATCAAAAGCATTTTTGTAATTTTCCCGCTTGAATTCGTATTCGATGGCAAGATCATAGACATTTTGTTCGTTATCGAAAAAGCTGTTGCGGCTTTGCTCTTCCAAAATTTCAGAGCGGTATTCTTTAAACAGTTTAATAATTAAATGCAATTTCTGCTCAAACGCCGCATCGTCTTCGGCGGCAAAATACGTTAAAAGCAGACCTTTGTGAGTTTCATAATTGTCCAGTTTGAATTCGCTTTGCTCGTAGAATTGTAATGATTTGTCGTAGAATTCAACCGCTTCCGCAAAGTTTCCCTGTAATCTGTCGAGATATGCCAGTTTCAAATTTGAAAAAGCTAAAGCTTTGTCAATACTTGATTTATCACCTAATTCTTCTGCTGTTCTAAGACTTTCATCAAGAAATTTTTTCGCTTCGATATATTTTTCTTCAGAAGCATAGATCATTCCCAGATTGACATTAGAAATATGTTCGAAGTCTTTTCTATTCAATGTTTTAGCAACTTCGAGTGATTCCTGTTCGTAGGCATTTGCCGCTTCGTAGAAACCGATGGCGTGAAAATTATCAGCAACTTCCTGATATTCCAGCCATTTCTGACTCAAGCTCGTGTCGGGTTGACGCGAAATTTTCAGACTCTTTTGCAGATATTCAAACGCTTCATCGTGTCTGCCTAACTGTTTATATACTTCCGCGATCTGAGCTGAAATTTTTCTTATAACGTAAGCATCTTCGAGTGTTTCTGCGTATCCGAAACCTTTCCGGGCATATTCGATTGCTCTTGATTTTTGCCCGTCAATCTGTGCGTTGTAAACCAATCTCGCAAAAGCGTGGGAAGCCAGCCAAGCGAATTTTTCATTTTCCGCATATTTTGCTAAATCAAGATAGACCGAAGTGCTGTCGCTGACCTTATTTGAATAGTAAAGACTGCTGCCGATCCAGTATTCACACAATTCAGCCTCTGTCGAATTTCCCTGTGCGGTGAATATATTTCGTGCGTTGACAAAATGTTCGGCTGCATCCGTATATTTTCCGCCGCCGTATAATTCATAGCCTGTTTTCAGAGCATTGTGGGCTTTGGCGACTTCCGGTATTTTTTCACTTGAGATCGTCTTATAAAACTCAGCTGTTTTATTCCAAAATAAATCTCCGCCTTTTTCTTTTTCCAGCTCGGCGGCAAACTTTAGTTCGTCTAAATAAGTAGCAGCTTCTGCAGATTCGCCGTCAACTTTTGACTGGACAAACAAAAAGACAAGTTGTTGCGGTATCAACTTGCCTTCAGTAATTTCACGGTTTCTACTCAAAATTTGCCACGCTTTATCTCGATCTTTTTCCCGCAGTGCGTCGGAGAATAATTTCCTGATCTCATCTTTTGTTCTGTTCGGACTGTTCTTTAGTTCAATGTTCTGCAATCTCCTGCGGGCTTCTTCCGCCCATTTTGAGGTTGCATCAATCTTCAGATATTCCTGCCAAGCCTCCTTTGCACGATTTGGTAAATCCATCAATTCCAACGCCACAGCCTTGTTAAAATATGCTTCGTTCAAATTTTTATCGAATTCGGATGCTTTGTTGAATTCTTCCAGCGAGGTCGCATAAAATTTTAGATTATCATTATCCAATCTTCCTTTTTCGAGCCAAGCCGTTCCTAAATCATTGTGCAGTTGAGCATTGTTCGGAGATAATTTGAGAGCCTGACTAAAGTATTCAGTCGCTTTATCAAAATTCTTTTCAGCCAAATTTATCTTTCCGGCAGTATGAAGGTTCGCCACCGTTCTTCCGTCTTTCAAGTCCTCCAGCGAATAAAGTTTAGCCCGGTCAAACTCTTCTGTGTCGAAATCTTCGGTTTCGTTTCCGCGTGTTTTTTCGAACGGAGCGTAATTTAGTTCACTTATCCGCGATTCATTCGGTCGGTTATCCCGGAAAGCCGCATTTAAAGCCGCCAGACTTTCGGAATTATTCGGCTTCCGCAATTGCCAAAATAAGATTGCGGAAACTCCCACAATCAACAAGATCATTCCGGCAACCGATACGGGATTTAACAAAAATGCTTTGAGCGAATCAAAAAAACTTGATTTGTTTCTCGTCTTTTTTTCTGTATTATCAATTTCTTTTTCCTGAACGATACGCCGCATAGCACGAGCAAACTTCACGCGTTCCCGGTTTTTATCTGATGTCAGGAATCTTTTTTCAAATTTTTCCTGCTGAGCCGGAGTGAGTTTTTTTTCGATGTATTCCTCAATCAGTTCGCTTTCAACTATTGACAGTTCCTCGAAATACGCAGAATCTGTCATCAGACGCTCTTCTATCTCCAGACGCTGATCGCTTTTCGCAATATCGCCCAAGATATATTTTCTGAGTTGGTTATTTAAAAACTTCAAAATAAAACCTCTTTTTTCCAGCTTCTCTAATGGGTTATGAAAAATTTCTCAAAGTGTTTCATTTTTATTTTCTGCAACGCATTTCAAAACACATTTTTGCAATTTCAAACGCAGCCGAAACGCCTTCACGCGGATAACTCCCGCATTGGCATCGAGTTCGTCGGCAAGATTTTTTCGATTCTGTATTTTATGGAATTTCTCGCCTTCGTAATATTGCAGTATAAAATTTTTATTCTTAGCGGAAAGCTTGTTCAGACACTTTTTTAAACACTGATATTGTATTTGAAAATCTTCATCGTCAGTGGTGACGGCTTCCTGAATGATCGTTTCGGGTAATTCCTGTAATTTAGGTTTTTTCAGATACTCCCGATAAACATTGTTCATAACTCCGAAAAAGTATTTTTCGGGATTACCAATATAGGTTTCAATAACTTCTATTGTTTTCCCCGCAACTCTTTCGATAGTTTCATCAGCCAGTTCCTCCGATTCCAAACATCCGCGATAATCCAAAATTTTAACCATTCGAAGACGAATCACCCGATACTTTTCAGCGGCGATTTTGCTATCTTCATCCAACCAATTAAGCATATTAGTATATGAACTTTTGGTGATATCTATGGTTTTTCCCATGAGGGAGATTGGTTCCTTGGTTGCTCGTAATTATACGAGAGTTTATGATTTAAGTTGGTTTAAGTCAAGGAATTCCTTCAATCGGCGGAACGTGCGGGAAATTTGTCGTTCTTTGTCGCCGAAACCTGCCCGACTCAAACCGATTCCCGCCGAAGTAAGAAAAATCGCAGTTGCTTTATCCAGTATTTCAGGTTTTGCTTCAGTTTGAATTATCTCGAAATTTTCAAGCAAAAGCTCTCTTATCGTGCCTGCTAAACATCCTGTTTTCAAACTTGGTGTGTAAATTTTCTCATTTTCAATCCAGAAAATGTTCGCCATACAAGTCGAAGTTATATCACCGTTTTCGTTCAGACGAACGGCTTCATCGAAACCGCCGGCTGTGGCATTTTCAAATGCGAGTATATTTTCCAAATAATTACAGGATTTGATTCCCGCCAGAGGTGATTTCGAGTTAACCGAAAACGGCGACTGCGTGATTCGATAATATTGTTTGATTTCGCGTAAATCGGCGGTTTGCATCAACAAGGACGTTTTTTGTTCAGACGTTTTTTGCTCAGACGGACTTTGCCAGATTATGCTTGTCGATTGATCAAAAAAAGTTAGGCGGCAACGGGCGTTCGAGATGTTGTTCTTAGCGATAATTTGAGTCAAATTTCGCAGAGTTTCTTTATCACTAAAGCCACTTAAATCAATGCCAATTTGGTGAGCGTGCTGATTTAGTCTAAACCAGTGTTTTTCCCATAAAAAAGGTTTTGATTCGTAAATTGCAAGCGTTGTAAAAACTCCTCTGCCGTAAAGCACAGCGGATGAAATCACTTTAATTTTGGTGTCGCAGGCGGGAAGAATTTGGTTGTTGAAGGAAACGAATTCGTGCATCGCGGTTCTAACTGGCAAGACGCTGTTGTTTTTGTTTTTGAGCGGCTTGAAAAACAAGTCTGAAAGTTGTTCCGACACCGATTTCACTTTCGGCTTCGATAGTTCCGAAATGCTCCTGCACGATTCCGTATGAAACTGCCATTCCTAATCCCGTGCCGCTGCCGACGGCTTTGGTCGTAAAAAACGGATCGTAAATTTTCGACAGATTTTCCGGGTCGATTCCAGTTCCGGTGTCGGCAACTTCGATTATAACTTCGTCCTCATTCTTGTAACCTGTTGTCAAAGTTACTGTTCCACTATTCAGAATCGCATCTTTCGCATTAATTATTAGATTTGTAAAAACCTGTTGCAATTTTCCTGCATCACCGTGAATTTTCGGCGGAATGTCTGAATAATTTTTGATAACTTCGATGTTGAATTGACGCATCTGCGGTTCGAGTAGTTGAAGCGTATCTTCAAGCAATTTATTTATATCTACTTCAACGAATTCAGTCGTGTTTCCGGTTCGTGAAAAGTTGAGCAGATTTCCGGCAATATTCGAAGCACGTTCTGTCTGTTTGGCAACTTTCTGCAAGAGTGCGTGTTTCGGATCGGATTCAGGAATCATTTCAAGGAGCATCTGTGTATAACTTGAAACACCCGTTAATGGCGTATTTACTTCGTGAGCGACACCGGCGGCAAGTAACCCGATGCTCGACAATTTCTCGTTTTGCTGTAAAGATTCTTCAAGTCGGACTCGTTCGGTTACATTTTCAAAAACGACGATTGCTCCTTTTTGGCTTTGAAATTTTGACCGAAGGGGAGCGATAGCAACATTAAGAATCAAATTTTTGCCTTGTGCATTAAGTGTTTGAATTTTGTAGGCGTTGCGGATTTCGGTTAATTGCCAATTTGATTTTCCCAGAATATTTTGAAGTTTCGCGGCAAAGGCTTCATCAAAAATTTCCTGCACGAATTTCCCGAGCGTTTCTTCGCGTTTGTATCCTAAAACTTCCTCAAATGTAGAATTACAGCGGGTTATCAATCCGTCTTCATTGACGGCGATGAGTCCGACGTTAACCGATTCGACAATTGATTCATTGAATTCTTTGAGCAAGGAAAGTTCCGTCGCACGGGCTTCCTGTTCCTGATACAACAGAGAATTTTCAATTGCTACGGCGACATAACCGGACACGGTTTGCAGAATTCCGATGTCTTCCGATGACAGCAGCGAACCGTCGCTGGCTCGTCCTAATCCGATTACAGCGACCATATTTCCGCGGGTAATACACGGTACGAAGTAATGCAGTTCCTGACGGATAATCGGATGTTTATTGAAAATACCGCCACTTTTGCCGTTAGTGTTGCCGTTGCCGTTCTCAGTTTCATTGTATCCGTTGACGGGAGAATGAAAATCTGTGATTTCAACGTCGAGAAGTGCCAATTCATCGGCTCTGACAACACCTTTTCCGGCAGATTTTTGGCGAATCATATTTCTGAAATCATTCGGAATTTCATAAGTGTCACTGAGTCCCGCCGACTTTGCAACGCGGTAAAATTTTGACGATTTCGCGTCTTCAACAAAGATCGCAACTTTTTCAACGTCCAAAACTTGCTGAAGGCGTTCAGTTAAGCCATTGAGCAGCGGTTCGAGTTCGGTATTAGCTGAAAGCGTCCGCCCGAAATCGAGCAGACCGTTTCTGAGATCGTATTTTTCGCCGTAAAAATAGCGGTCAGTTCGCTCCTGCAAATACTTTTTCAAAGGTTCGGACAACAGTACAATGGCTCCCATTGCGACGACGGCAATAATGACCCGCAGAGTTATTTCCGTCGTCGATAAATTTTCTCCGATGACCAGAAAAACTAAACCTAGGGCGACTGCACCGATCATCATAGCGATAGCGAGCGTCGTCATTGCATAGACGAACGCCCGGCGAACGACGACATCAACGTCCATTAAGCGATACCGCACAACCGAATGACCGAAACTAAATGGAATCAAGGCAAGCGGCAGAATAGTCACCGTCGCCGTCAGGCTGTCATCGGGCAGATAAACAAATCTCCTTGCAATCTGATGCAGAATAATCGGCAGAATAGCAAGAACTGTCCCCCACATCGCCCATTTCAAACGTTGCCGTACGAGCGGTTTTTTATTTTTCACGAACCGCCAGATCAGAACACCCGCACCGAGCGAAACTCCGGCAACGAAATGATAATAATTAGCGTAATTTAAAGCGGAGAAAACATCGTTGCGAATGATGAAATCGTAGATCGAATCGGTCACAGTCTGGCTCGGAATAAGATGATAACCAAGCGATAGAATAATCCACGCCAGTGAAATAAGCGTCGCGGGCAGATACAACACATATGTTTTCCAAGGCGGATCGTCAAAAACCTCGCTTCGCACCGGATATCGCAGACAAAAATGCAGAAACAACGGAACGAAAAAGGCGAACGCGATATTGTCAATTATTTCGACGGCAAGATCAAAATCCTCGCCCAAACCAAGTGTCTTATAAGCGTGAAACACGAATGCCGCCAAACAAATCGTCGCAAAATGCAGCACGAACGGTGAGCGGCTACCCTGTTTGAAGAGAACGAATAAACCAATTGTCAGCCAGATCAAACCGACAATCGCCAGCAAAATTATATTGGGAGTCCAACGCGGAAACGAATCTATATTTTTCAGATCGGCATAATAAAGATTATCTTTAATGGTGTAGGGTTTATGAATCAAATAAGTTAATTTGCCGCCGACACCGACCGTGTCAAGATACAAAATAACATCCGCGTAGGAAGTAACTTCCTGAATTTTTCCGTCGTCGAAGCCGATTCCGACAAGTTTATCACCGACTGAAACCCACGCCCGTGATGCGGCAAGTCCGGATTCGACCTTTTCCGCATAAATCCCGTCGTCCTTCTGCACCCAAGTTACGCCGTCGGTCGGCGGCGGTTGTTTATATGCTCGCTGAGAAAGATTCAATGCTCCACCGGCAACCAGCAAAATCGTTGCCAGAAGCCACATCAAACTCCAACTTGTGAGCATTTTTCCCTTCATTTTACAATAAGCAAACTACGCCGTCATTTTTCCAACGCAAACCGCGTTCCATTATTTTTCAGTTGCCTTTCGATCAAAAACTCCAATAGATATAAGACTTACAAATATATAAACGTTCAATCGCTGAAATTTTCATCCATTATTTTTCCTAAAATCCAAGTTTTCGGAAAAAAATTAAACCGCAGACCGAAGCAGATAGACGTTGAGTGATATAACTCTCAAGCGAATATCCGCATCTGTCTGCGGTATATTTTCCTAACATCAATTTTTCCGAAAGTTAAAATCTGACCAAGATTCCGCCCCGCAGAATTCTTCTCTGCGAATTTAGGCGTAAACTTCCTTCTTCGCCGCCGACACTGTTCTGAAAGTCGAACAAATTTCTTCCGTCGATAATCGCTTCGGCATCAATCGGCAATCCCCAACTCGGCAGTTCCTGCGTAATCAGAACGCTTAAACCCGGATCATAAATCGCTAACCGCCCTTTGAACGGATCAACCGCAAAAACAGTTGCCTGCGGCGAAAAACGAAAGATCGTGTGAATGCTCGTGCCGGTTTTCAAGTCGGCATTGACCTCACCGAAAGCCGTGTGAAAAACACCGTTCTCAAAAATATGTGCCGGATTCGTGATTACGTCGCCGGAAAGTTTCTGTCCGTTGCCAAACGCATACCCCGTCGAAGTGCTGAAAATACTGTTCAAACGCCGATTATAAACAACCCGCACGCCCTGAGTTTTTCCCCGCTGAGTAGATATGAAATCAGAAAAACCATCTTGGCTGAGAGTGTCGAAAGGCAAATTTGTAAGTCCGACACCACTACCGGCGACGGTATCGAAAAAGACATTTCCCTCAATCGTCGAGCGATTATCGAGCACCCGTTCAATGCCTAATTCAAGCCGTGTACTTTTATTCAATTGCGGTTTGCCATCTTCAAAGGCAATATCTTCGACCGCCACGGGTTCGCGGAAAAGCACTTGCGTCCCTTCGAGTTCGATTACTTTCTGCCACGTTCGCTCCTCAGTTTGAGCCGTATATGAACTGTTTATGCGGGTTCGTGAGTCCAAATCATACTGAAAACCGATTCGCGGACTGATCGAATAATCATCGCCCGCACCAATAAACCGGGAGTAGTCAACACCGAATACAAAAATCACACCTTCCCGCACACGCCATTGATCAAGTGCCTGCAACGAAATCTGTCCGAGCGTTTCCGATTGCCGGTCGATTCTGACTTCACCCAAACTTGCCACTGAACCTTTCAATTGGATCTGATGGTTTGATTTTCCCGGGCGAAAATTTAAACTTGTTTCAAATCGCTTAGGTGCATTTCGTCCTATACCTAACTGCCCCGCAAAGATTATTTCCGTCTTTTCACTAATAGGTTTAAGCGTCGCGAAGTTTACGCCGGCATAACTTCCCCGGTCATTGCTTGCCGCAAATGTTTCGACAACGGTTTGCCCCTTTCGTGAATTTTCATTTTTGCCGGCAAGTTCATCCGTATCATTTTCGGCGATCATTTCCGAATTATCCAGAACACCTTCGGTTAACGGCTTCTCATCTTCTTTTATTTGATAAATAGAACGTCGGGCAGCACGAATCGCAGTTCGCGGACTTTTTCTGTCAACACGTTTTTCAGGCAGAGTATTTCCGTTTCCGGCACGTTCAAGTTTAAAACCGTAGTTCAGTTCTGTCGCACGATCTATTTCGACATTCTTCAGAGTAACCGGATTAAAGCCTTGAGCAACTGCTAGAACCGTGTAAGTCCCGGGGACAATTTTGGCGAAGAATCTGCCAGTTTTTGTTGCTGTTACCTGCTTTAAAAGCTCTGATGTCCCAACCCGAAATATGGCGACCGTCGCTTCGGAAATCGGCTCACCACTTCGATCACGCACTACGCCCTTGATAATACCGAACTTTCCGGCTGCCGGTTCCGTCGAAACTTCTCCGGCGTGCATTTCATTTGCAAAAACAAATACGGCAAACAAAGCGGTCAGCAGAGTTATAGAAAGCGTTAATATTCTTTTTTTCGGCATCGAAACCATTTTAAGATTAAAGTCCTCCCGTTGATAAACAAGTGAAAAACAAGTTCAGGGAGAAAATATTTTTTGGAGTTTTTGAAACTTCTCAAACGTCTCTAAAGCGAAGACAATTTGCACATTCAGCTATTTTGTTCTCTAAAATCAAAAGTGTCAAGCAAAAACTCGACAAGTTGACAGTAGATTTTACGGTATTCGATGCTTTGAAACTTGACAAAGTTTGCCTAACAGCTAGAATAATTCTTGCATCGTTTTGAATTTTCAAATTGATGCCGAAAATTGGATACGGAGATATGGCTGAGTGGCTGAAAGCGGCGGTTTGCTAAATCGTTAAGGGCGTAACAGCCCTTCACAGGTTCGAATCCTGTTATCTCCGCCATTTTAATTTCAGGTTTGCGATTCGTCGCACAAGATCAATTAAAGTTTTTAAAAGGTTACTTAGACTTATGTTTGAGTAACCTTTTATAATTTTATTAGAGATATACAACTGACAAAGGACAACTGACAAATGACAACTCGCGTAAGATTTGCCCCAAGCCCGACCGGCTATTTGCACATCGGTTCTGCCCGAACCGCACTTTTTAATTATCTTTTTGCCAAGAATACAGGCGGAAAATTCCTGATCCGCGTTGAAGATACGGATCAACAACGTTCGACCGAAGAATCGCTTGCGTCAATTCTCGACGGCTTAAAATGGCTCGGTTTTGCTCCCGATGAAGAGATTGTTTTTCAATCGGATAATGCTGATAAACATCGTGCCATCGCTCTAAAGTTATTGGAAGAAGGCAAAGCGTATCGTGATTTTACGCCGAAGGAAGACCATTCGAGCAAAAATATTAAACAGGAAATTGCCGACAAAGCACGCAGAGAAGGCGGCGAAAAAGATATGCGTGATAACGAATATCGTGATGTTTCAAACGAAGAATCCGATGCGAAAGCCGAATCAGGTGAGCCGTTTGCGATTCGCCTTAAAGTTGCCAAAACCGGCAAAACTTCATTTGAAGATGCGGTTTACGGTGAACAGGAACGAGATTACGCCGACATCGAAGACTTGGTTTTACTGCGTTCCGACGGGCATCCACTTTATAACTTAGCAGTTGTTTGCGACGACATCGAAATGAACATCACGCACGTCATACGCGGACAAGATCATTTAACGAACACGCACAAACAAATCTTAATTTACGAAGCATTGGGCAAAGAAAAACCGACATTTGCACATCTTCCGCTTATTCTTGCTCCGGGCGGGAAAAAACTTTCCAAACGAACTCACGGCGAAATCGTTTCGATGACGACTTACCGCGACGCAGGTTTTATCGCCGATGCGTTTCGCAATTTTCTCGCCCTGCTCGGCTGGTCGGCGGGCGAAGAACAGGAAATTTATTCGCTTGATGAACTCGTCGAAAAATTCTCGCTTGACCGCATACATCAATCAAACGCGACATTTAATTTCGACGCAAATAACGAACGCCGTTGGACGGACGACAAAGCGATCTGGATGAACGCCGAATACATCCGCACGATGAAACTCGACGAACTAATCCCGCTAGTCCGCGAAGAGATGAGAAACGAAAAACTCTGGCGTGAAGAATACGACGATGACGATAAACAATGGTTCGAAGCCACAATTGATCTCATCCGCGAACGTTTTTACACGCTCAAAGACTTTTCAGGACAAGGACGAGCATTTTTCAGCGAAGATTTTGACTACGACAAAAAAGCAATCGAAAAAAACCTCAAAAAACACGAAGATTTGCGTCAATGGCTTCCTGAATTAGCCGAAAAGTTTGAAGCATTGGAAGACTTCTCACACGATGCAATTTTTGAAACTGTCAAAGAATTCTGCGAAGAAAAAGGCACAAAAGTCGGTGTTGTTTTAAATGGTGCAAGAGTCGTTTTAACCGGACAAGCCGTCGGACCGTCAATGGTTGCGGCAATCGAACAACTCGGCAAAGACAAAACCGTAATGCGTCTGAAAAGCCAAGTTGCTTGGAATGAATAATTATGATGAACATTGAAGAATTCAGCAGAAGATTTGAAGCGATCAAAAACTTGGGTTGGGTGGAGTCTAAGCGTCGAGGTCCAACTGGAATTGGTCAAACACTTGAACAACTTCTAGGTTTGGAAGAAAATAACATTGCTTTGCCCGATTTGCACGAAGTCGAACTGAAATCGCATCGCATCGGTTCGACTTCGATGGTTACGCTTTTTACTTTTAATCGAAAGGCTTGGAAAATGAAACCGCTTGAAGCGATTCGTAAATACGGAACGCTTGATGCAAATGGGCGATTAGGGATGTATTTTACAATGTCGCCAACTCCGAATGGCTCAGGTCTTTTTCTCCACAATGAAAAAGAAGCACTTTCGGTTCGTCACATTTCGGGCGAAGTTGTGGCTGAGTGGAACTTGGAAAATTTGGCGGAAAGATTTATCAACAAAATTCCGGGACTTGTTTTGGCAAGTGCTTTTTCAGAAATGCGTGGAGATTCTGAATGGTTTCAATTTACCCGCTCACAACTTTTGACAGATACTTCGCCGGAAATTTTACGTGAACAAATCCTTGCAGGAAATGTGCTTGTTGATTTACGATTACATGATAAAGGCACTTCGGCGAGAAATCACGGAACAGGCTTTCGAGCAAAAAAGGAAAAACTCCAAATGCTTTTCAAAAATGTTGAGGAATTATGAATCTTGCAACTACAACACAACCGAAACTATTTCAAAGCAATAAGTTAAATTGGACTTTCAGAAGCGAAGATACAAGACAACTTACACATTGTTATCATGACTATCCCGCCCGAATGATTCCTCAAGTTGCCAGACAATTTCTAAAACTATTTGCCGAAAATAAAAAAGGTATTTTATTTGATCCGTATTGTGGAACAGGAACATCATTGGTTGAAGGACTTATACGAGGATTCGACGTTATCGGATTTGATTTAAATCCACTTGCTCGTTTAATAGCAAAAACTAAAACAACTATTCTTGAACTTTCAATACTTGATTCGCACATTGATAAGTTTAAACAGCATATAAACACCAATCACCAAAATCTTTCAATACCTGAAAGAGTCGAAGGAGTTTCACGACTCGATTTTTGGTTTAAACTGGAAGTTACAGAAAAATTAACGATTATAAAAAATTTTATTGACAATATTTCTGATCCTGAAATCAAAAGTTTTTTCTTAATTGCATTTAGTGAAACGGTTCGTGAGTCTTCAAATACGAGAAATCACGAATTCAAACTTTATCGCTATTCGAAAGACGATTTAAAAAATTTTCAACCCGATGTTTTTAAGATGATGTCAGCTAAACTCTTTAGGAATCGAAAAGGATTGATAAATTTTTTGTCAATCATTAAAAATTTGCCTTATATTCCAAAAGCAGATGTATTTGATTTTAATACCGTTGAAGATTATCCAAGTGAATTTAGTGAAAAAGTTGATTTTGTAGTTACCTCACCGCCTTATGGAGATTCTCATACGACAGTTGCTTACGGACAATATTCAAGACTTTCCGCCGCATGGCTGGATTTGCCCGAACCTGCCCAAACAGACCGAAAATTAATGGGCGGAATAAGATCCAAAGAGATTGAAAGTTTCAGTTGTGATGAACTAAATGAAGCAATCTCTAAAATTGCAAAAGAGAATAACCAACGTGCAAAGGAAGTTTCATCATTTTATGAAGACTTAAATGACTCGGTAAATAATGTTTCCAAATTGGTTAAAACTAACGGTTTGGTTTGTTATGTCGTTGGCAATCGGCGAGTCAAAGGAGTTTGCCTTCCAACCGATTCAGCAGTCAAAAATTTCTTTGAAAATAATGATTTTACCCACGTAAAAACCTTTCATCGTGAAATTCCTAATAAGCGAATGCCCTTGCGAAATAGTCCGTCAAATAAGATTGGTAAAACGCAAAAAACTATGAACCGCGAATACATTATAGTTTTAAGAAAAAGCTAAAATCGAACAACTCGGTAAAGACAAAACCGTAATGCGTCTGAAAAGCCAAGTTGCTTGGAATGAATAACCATTAAAATAAGAAATTTAACCGCAAAGGTCGCGGAGGACGCAAAGATTTATAGGTGTTTATTTAATGTATTAACTTTGCGTTCTTAGCGACCTTGGTGGTTAAAACCTTCTTCATCCCATTTATGAAACGATGTATTTTTGATAAAATACCAATATGTCATTTCAACTCAAACCGATTCAAGCTAAAAATGCTCTTTCCTCGACTTATGGGAAGAATATCGCCATTAATCCGTATCAGGGTTGCGTCTTTGCGTGCGAATTTTGTTCGGCGATAAAGATGAATTATTTTACGGGACGCACCGAACAGAAATGGGACAAAACCGGTTGGGGCGAATGGGTTGATTATAAAACTAATTTGGTCGAACTTCTGCATAAACAGCGGGATAAGGTGCGAAAGTCGAAAATATATTTCGGCAATGCGACGGATATTTATATGCCGATTGAGCGGAAGTTGAAACTTATTCCGCCGATTTTGGAATTCTTTTTGGAGAATCCGCCGCTTGAATTGGAAGTGCAGACTCGCGGGACATCAAAAGATGTTAAACGCGATATTCCGCTTCTGCAGGAATTGGCGAAAAAGACGAGCGTTTTAGTGAGTTATTCGATTCACACCGACCGCGATGACGTAAAAAAAATCTTTGAACCGAAAGCACCTTCGCTGATCGAACGCGAACGTGGTTTGAAACTGTATTTTGAAGCAGGCATCGAAACACGGCTGTCGTGTATGCCGATTCTACCGCTTGATCCCGAAAATTATGCGGAGCGGTTTGCAAAATATATTACGAAATGGGTTTGGATCGCTTCGATGAATCACAAACAGTTGACGCAAAGTTTGTTTAAAAAACACTTTCCCGAATGGCTCAACGAAGGCAACGTCGAAAAAGTGATGAAACATACGCAGGAAGAATTTGCTAAACGCGGTGTTCAATGCCGTTTTGCTTCGCTCGAACCGCAGGCAAAACGCAGGCGTTGGGAAAAGCGTCAGAGTAAAATAAATTCCGGCAAAAAAGAAAAACCGGATAATATTCAGCCGACGCTTTTTTGAACTATTTAGTTTCAGGAATAAAAATGATGTATCTATATATCAGAGAAGCACTTAGCGAAGACATTCCGGCGATTCTCGGACTTATGCGGGAATTTGCCGGGTATGAAAATCTGCTTGAATATCTCGAAGTTACTGCCGAAGATTTGCAGGAAGTCTTATTTGGCGAAGATGCCTTCGTGAAGTGTCTGATTGCGATGGACGATGTTGAGCCGATTGCTTACGCATTTTTTTATCCGGCATTTTCGAGCTTTCGCGGACAGAAAAGCGTCTATTTGGAAGACATTTTTATCACGGAAAAATACCGAAAATTTGGCATCGGCGGGAAAATGCTTAAAGAAATTGCAAAAACCGGCAAATTATTCGGTGCGGTCAGAATTGATTTTCAGGTTCTGGGATGGAACACGCCCGCCATTAATTTCTACAAAAAACACGGTGCGATAATGGACAAAGACGAACGGCACTTTAAGTTTACCGATGAAGCATTTGAAAATTTGGCGAAATAAATATTGTCATAATTTCGCCCTTGTAGTTACGCGAAATGCATCTGGCGAAATTACCAAATTTAACGAATGAGAAAGCGGTAGTATTTAACATTCTCAAAGTTACGCCCGAATTCATCAGACAGATACAGAGTGAAGATCTAAACAAATAACTGTCGAACAAGCCACGAAACTACGGATCTTAAAGATTGACAGCGATTTCATAAGTTGTGCTAAAACACAGTAAAATACTGATTCATCGGTCGAGCAATCGGTGGAATTGAAAGTTTTCAATAAAACTAAATAGCTGTCTGTCGGAATCAAACTGGTCATATTTAATAATTTTTCGTTATTTATTTTCGTTTTTAGGAAACTTTTGGCAGATTTCACCGAAAATATATCCGGGTAGAATCCCTATCTAAAATACGAACATCAGGAGAAATTATTATGGGAATTTCAATTCCGAACCCGCTCAATGTCGTCAAAGATTCGGTGAATTATGTTGAAAATGCCGGAAAAGCGGTCGTTAATACGGCGGTAGCAGGCGTTGAGAAAACGGTTGATGCGGTTGAAACGACGGCGAAGGTTGCTGAAATCACTGTTAACCTGAGTAAAGAGGCGGCGGTCGGAACTTTGAAGTTCGAGGCTTCGTTGACCAAGTTTGCATTGAATAGAACGTGGGATAAAACGAAGGATTTTGCTTCGGATGCTCGTAATGTAGCTGAGCAAGGACTCGATATAGTTAAAACCGGTTGGGACAAAGCGACACATCCGGGTTTTGCAAATCCGCCCGCTTCGCAGGGATTAGAATTCTCCGAAACGAAAAGTGCTTCCGAAATTGCTTATAAACGTAATAACGCCAAAATCGGTGATGTTTTCGAGTTTCCCGGCGGCAAGCGTTGGAAGGTTGCCGATATCAAGGATGATGCGAAAACGGGCTTTCGGGCGGTGGCTCTGAAATCGGTTGATGAAAACGACAAGCGTGTAATCGTCGCTTTTGCAGGTTCGGATGAAGGCAGAGATTGGGACGACAATCTGCTTCAGGGTGCAGGAATTACGCCGAAGCAATATAAGCAGTCGCTTGATTTTGCGAATAAGTGGAAAGCGTCTGACGGAAATAACGTGATTTTAACCGGACATTCGCTCGGTGGCGGCTTGGCTTCGTATGCCTCGATTAAGACGAATTTACACGCAACGGCAGTCAATTCCGCTCCGCTCGCATTAAATCATATCGGACTGAATCCGTTCGACGCACACCGGATCACGCAGTATTATGTGCCGGGCGAGATGTTAAGCGTAGTTAATGTAGGCAATCAAACCGACATCCGTCCCGGTTTCGGAATTCCGGTGCAGGGTCAGGATTCGATTTACGATCTGCGTTCCGTCATCAGTAATCACTCGCTCGACCACGTTGCTCCTGATATTAAAGAGCCGGAATACAAAGGAAATTTCAGTTAATCGTATGATTATTAATTTAAAAAACGCCGTTGATATTATTTATCACGGCGTTTTTTTTCGTTGATTTTCAAAAGGTGCAAATTGTGCTTGCAACTAATCGGCAAAGAGTGCATCATATACAGCGTTAACCCTTCTCTTGCATCGAAGTTGATGCAGCTAGTCAAAGACGGTTCGTTTGGATAAGTTTTGAGAGCAGGTTCGTTTATTAATTACAGAAGTCTTATCGCTCTTTAAAACTTGAGCATCCGAAACCCGAATCTTCGTGCAGCAGACCGTTTTTCTCCGAAGTAATCTCGATTCGTAACACTTCTTTTAGAATATTCACTATAAAGTGAACAAGGTAACAAAAATAGTATGTCAACCAAATTATATGTAGGAAATCTTTCGTTCAGTGCGTCTGAACAGGATTTAGAAGAAGTTTTCGGCGAAGTCGGAACAGTTGAATCGGTAAATATCATTGAAGACAGAGACACGGGACGTTCACGCGGATTCGGTTTTGTCGAAATGTCGAGTGCGGAAGAAGCTCAGAATGCGATTTCAGAACTGGACGGTAAGGAAGTAGATGGTCGTAACCTGAAAGTCAACGAAGCCAAACCCCGTGAAAATCGCGGCGGTAGCGGCGGCGGCGGCGG
>JBGTGO010000022.1:0-20354 GCA_041746675.1 Pyrinomonadaceae bacterium
CGGAAACGATCAGCCACGCGTTCTCCATCAGATTGATAAAGTCTATGTAATCAAGCGGTTCGAGCAGAAAAACGCGATTTTGTCCGGCTAAAATTTCATCCGTAATGCTTTGCACGTGCGGATTTGGATGAACCGGAAAGATCAGACAAGTATCTTTGTATTTTCCGATAAAATCCCGCAGAACCTGCAAATTTTCCCCCATTGATTTGCGGAAACTTTCCCGCCGGTGCGTCGTCAGTAAAACTCTTTTGTAACCGTTCGTATTGTTCAAAACTTTTTTGATTTTTTTCCCCGGCTCGAAATTTTCACGGATAAAATTCAATGAATCAACGATGGTGTTGCCGGTCACATAAATCTGTTTTTCGGAAATATGTTCACGCAGAAGATTCTGCCGATTCGCCAGAGTCGCGGCAAAGTGAAAGGTCGAAAGTTGCGACACTAAACGGCGATTCATTTCTTCGGGGAAAGGGCTTCGCAGATTTCCCGTCCGCAACCCGGCTTCGATGTGTCCGACGGCAATATCACGGTTAAATCCCGCCATCGCTCCCGCTAAACTCGTTGTCGTATCGCCCTGCACCAAAATCAGTTCGGGCATTTCGTTCGCCAAAATCGCGTCTAAAGATTCGATTGTTCTCGACAAAATCTGATTCGGTGTTTGATTTGCGGTCATTACCTGCAAATCATAATCGGTTTCGAGATCGAATATTTTCAAAAACGGTGCGAGCAAATCGGTGTGTTGGCTTGATGAAACCGTGATAATGTGAAATTCGGGAACATTTTTAAGTTCTTTAATAACGGGAGCAAGTTTAATTGCTTCCGGGCGTGTGCCGAACAAAACTAAGATCTTCACCGCAGGTTTCGCCGAATAATTTGCTGACTTGTCATTTTGTTTGGTTGAATCCATAAACTGTTTGAGCTTGATATAACTCAAATCCGAACATTATTATATATATTTATAGAAATATTCTCTAAATTTATTCAATGAAAAACTTTTTAGCTATACTTTTTATTTCGTTTTGTTTTATTCAAACATTTGCCCAAACTAGGATTTCAAATGATTTGCGTGGTATCGTTGCGGATTCGGATGGTTCGCCGATTGTCGGTGCGTCAGTTGAAATTGAGGGTGATTCAGGTGAAATGTTTATCTGCAGGACAGATAATACAGGCAGTTTTTTATGTCAAACAAATGTCGAACTAAACTTTTCGATGACCATCCGAGCCGATGGTTTTTCTATTTTACGACAAACCTTTACAGATTTACAAGGTTTTAAACAAAATTTTACATATTTTCTTTCGCCTAAGTCCATCCGCGAAGATGTCGCCGTAACTGTCAACCGCACCGAAACTCTGCTTGATGAAACTCCGCAGAGTATCGCTACGCTGACAAAAAATGATTTGCAAACAACCGCTTCGCCTGCAATTGACGATGCTCTGCGGCAAACCGTCGGCTTCAGTTTGTTTCGCCGCTCGAACAGTCGCAACGCAAATCCGACGACGCAAGGTACTTCACTTCGCGGAATAAATGCCAGCGGAGCATCGCGTTCGCTTGTTTTGTTTGATGGAATTCCGCTTAATGATGCATTCGGCGGTTGGATTTACTGGAGTCGCGTGCCGAATATCGCCGTTGAACGCATCGAAGTTTTGCGTGGCGGTGCATCTGCTCTTTACGGCAGCGATGCACTCGGCGGCACGATCAACATTATTCCGCGTAAAGTCGAAACCGAAGATAAATTTGCAGTATCGGCGGAAATTTTCGGCGGTACGCAAAACACTTTTTCCGCTTCGACGTTTTTCGGTTTCAACAAAAATGATTGGTCGGCGGATTTTGTCGCCTCAACTTTTCAAACCAAAGGTTACAAAGATATTGACGATGCTGAACGCGGTTTGGTTGATGATTTTTCCAATTCGAGAAACACAAATTTTTCGGGAAGAGTCACAAAAAATTTCAGCCAAAACTCGAATTTATTTTTCAAAACGATATATTTCGGTGAAGCGAGAAACAACGGAACGCCCGTCCAAAAAAACCGCACCCGTTTTCGGCAGTTTTCTGTCGGTGGAAACACGTCGGTTCAGAGTTCAGGTTTCGGAGTTCAGAGTTTGAATTTGAGTTTTAGAGTTTACGGCGGAACACAGGTTTTCGATCAGACGTTCTCGGCAGTAGCGGATAATCGGAATAGTGAAAATCTTGTTCGTTTGCAAAGAGTTCCGTCACAGAATTTTGGGTTTTCGACTCAGTTTTCAACGACGATTAAAAATCAAACTCTGCTTGCCGGATTTGAAGCGGATGAAGTTCGCGGTTCTTCCAATGAGATCGGATTTTTCGGCGGACGGGCAACTTCAAACTTAGGAACGGGCGGACGGATGCGAAGTTACGGCGTTTATTTTCAGGACTTTGCAAGCATCGGTAAAAAAACTGCTCTCGTCGGAAGTCTGCGTTACGATTCGACGAAAAATTCGCGGGCGTTAAATTCCCTTTTATCGCTTACGTCAAATCAAACGACGACGGAGATTTTTCCCGATCAGACGCAAAATGCTCTAAGTCCGAGCGGTTCGATTCTGTTTCAGGCAACAGACGAATTTTCGCTTTATTTCAACGCATCGAAAAGTTTCCGCTCGCCGACCTTGAACGAACTTTACCGCGGTTTTCGCGTCGGAAATATTATCACGAATCCGAACGAAAATTTATTGGCGGAAAAGGCGAATAATTTTGAAACGGGTTTGAGTTACGGCAAGCAGAATTTTTATGTTCGCGGAAATTTTTATCTAACGGAAATCGCCAACGCAGTTTCAAACGTAACCGTCAGCACGACACCAAATTTAATTTTTCGGCAAAGACAAAATGCCGGAAAGACACGAGTAAAGGGATTGGAAATCGAAGCCGAAACGCGGGTTCAAAACTTTAACTTTAATTTCGGATATTTATTTGCCGACGCGGAATTTGCCGATTTCCCCGGCAATCGAGAATTGGAAGGCTTGAAATTACCGCAAGTTCCACTTCATCAAATCACTTTTCAAACCCGTTATGCAAACCGAAAAGGCTGGAGTTTTGCTGTGCAAGGTCGTGCTTCAAGTGAACAATTCGACGATGATCTTAATCAATTTCGGCTCGAACCTTACTTTCAGTTAGACGCTTTCGGAGCAAAAAAAATTAAAGAAAATTTACAGGTTTTCATCGGAGTTGAAAATGTTTTTAATTCCCGTTATTCAACCGGACGCACACCAATCAGAACCGTGAGTTCACCGCTCAACGCAAGAATCGGTTTGCGTTGGAATTAATTTACCCGGAATGTCTGCAACTCGCAGATAACAAATATCATTTTTTCATAGAATGCGGCAAACCTCACATTCCTAAAGTTTGCCGCGTTCATTTTCATTCTTTTATACTGATTACCTGCCTGTCTGTAGATCGCAGGTGTTCCGCCGTCATTTACAAAGTCGCCAAAACTTTATTGCCAATTTTGCCGCGTTTGTAGTTGTCGTTTTGACTGTGGTCGCGGTAACGGACTTTTTGCTCAATTTTGCCAACGATGGCGTGGGCGAATTTGGTGTCATTTTCCAATTTTCTCGCACTTCCTAAACCACCCGGACTCAAAACATTTATTTCCATCAGTCTGTCACCGACGATGTCCAAGCCGACCATAAACATTCCGTCGGTAACTAATTTCGGACGGACGACTTCAACGATGTGGAGCATTTCATCGGTGATCTTTGCTTTTTTGATCGAACCGCCGGAACTCAGATTGCTGCGGGCTGAACCCGTTCCGCTAACACGGCGGAAGGCGGCGAAATGTCCGTCCACCAACAGCGGTTCGCCGTTGACGACGAACATTCGTGTATCACCGTCTTTTGCGGCTTCCAAATATTCTTGTGCAATCGCGTAACCATCGCGGGTAATCGCTTCGATCATTTGGTCTATGTTAGCTTTCTCATCTTTCTTAACGAGAAAAACACCCGAACCGCCCGAACCTTGCAACGGTTTAAGAATCGCTCTGCCGCCCTCGTCTTTGATAAATTGCTGAATCTCTTCCTTATCGCGTGAAATCAGCGTTCGCGGTCGGACTTCCGGCGGAAAATGTTGAAAATACATCTTATTCAACGCTCCCGAAAGCGTGTTCGGATCGTTTAAAACGATAACACCGTGTCGCAAAGCAAGTTGACCGAATTCGATTCCCGCCGATTGAGCCCACGTTCGGTCAGCATCATCCGCCGGATCGTTGCGAAGCATTAAAACATCGAGATCGGCAACGCGGATTCGTTCCTGATGCGATTTATTGCCGAGCAAATCTTTCAGATACGCTTCGCCATCCTTATGCGTTTTCGACTTCGACATTCTCGAGTTTGCACGAACATGATCGTCCGGGTCAGCCGAAAAATTCCCGACCGGAATCGTCCACGCCTCGTGTCCGATTTCCCTCGCCGCACGAGCAATTCGCGTCGTCGTATAACGCGGATGCTCCGTTTCAAAATCGTTTATCACAAAACCTATTCTCATATAATTATTTCCCCCTGTTTATCAGATACATATTATTTCAACGAAGAATAAACTACGAAAATTACGAAACTATGATGCGAAAAGTAACGAAAATAATAGCTGAGAGAGTTTTTCAATCTCAGGGTTATACGATGTTTTCTTAATATCTTTCTTTCGTATAAGTCGTATTTGCTTTTCGTGCATTTCGTAGTTAAGTCTTTGTTTTTTCAATCTTATAGTCCGTTCTTCAAATCAAATCCGTTACCGTCATTCCATTTTTCGCCTTCTCCAATCTACCGGCGGTTTCGGGAAACGTCATATAACGCGGTGTTAATGGCGAAGGTTTTAAGACTTCCCGCATTTGCAGTTCGCGGATTATTGAAACGTGTTCGGGTCCCATTTTCCCGACGAACAGCGTTTCGATGTCGCCGCCGTTTTTCAAATAATTTAGAACTTCGACCAAACCACGCAGATAAACCGCGTCTTTTGTCAGACCGCCACCGCGAAAAACCCGCATCGTAATATTAAATGAAGTCCGCTTTGTAAATTTATATCTATGGCGGAGTTCATCGAAAACCTCAGCAAATTTCTTGCCGATCGTTAAGCCGCGAACAGCAATAACTCGTGCGGCGAGCGTTCGGATTCGTGCAAAATTCAACCCGCCGACCAGATATTCGGCAAAAACTGCCAAACCTTCCTGCAATTGTTCGTAACCGGGCAAACCCGAATATAAAAGTTTCAAAGGCTGCGAACGACCGTTAAAATATGTTACCGAGTGTGTGCCGACTTCGTGCTGAATCAAGGCGTTTATTCTCGCTTCCGAAATTGATGAGCGATGTCCGACGGTTAAATTTCCGCTCGAAACCATTAAACCTGACGGCATATCTTCCCTGATTTCAACCTTTGCAGTCATTTTCGGATAAAGATTTTTGTAATAATCAATCTCAAATCCCGCCCTTTTTACAACTTCTTTCGCACCTAATCTTGCGGTTTTGTCGGCGGAAGATTTCGGAACATTTAAAATTTTCTCAGCCAAAGTCATCAAATCATCATCAACCGGCGGAAAAAGTTGGAGACTTTCATACAAAAATTGCGGCGTGTTGCGGTCTTCGATCAAAGTTATTTGCCGGTCGAGTTCGATGCGTTTATCGCGTAATAGATACGCCATCGTCGGGTCTTCGATCTCGTCAAATGAAATTTGATAAAGTTTGCGTTTCAAGTCCTCGGGATCAATCGTCAGCAAGCGATAATGAAAAACCGGATCGCCTTCAAAGCCGTTTTTCTCGAATTCTTCAAATGCCTGATTTGAATTAACGGGCGTGACAGCGGTTAAATAATTGACCTTTTCGCCCAACGCCGCCAATTCCGCATCCGCCGACCAGACGGCATCAACGACGAGTTTTCGTCCGAGAAGCTGCGGTGCGGTCGGGCGTTCAGCGGTTTGAACGTGGACGAATTCAAAAAATGTTTCCTGCAGAGCCTTCGACAATTTCCGCCGTAAAACCCGCAGAATCGTCGAATAGAGTTCACCCGTCTCCGCTGACCGATAAATCGGCGAAACTTCCAAACCGATTTTCAGACAACTTAGATGCGTAAATTGTTTGTCCGTCAAAAGCGGCTGCATCTGTGGCGGCGTTCCGGCTTCGTCCGTAATTATTTCGGCTTCGCTACGAAAATATGGAATGTCCAGATTTTCGAGCGAATTTTTGAGAGTTTTGACCGTTGACGGAGTTTCTTGTTGCGATTCATCAACGAATATGCGGAATTTCGCCTTCGATTCGGTCGTAAATTGATCGGTAAATTCATCCGCCGCCCAGACTTCGATTATCAAAAATGCTCCGAATTTATCCGCCATCGCCTTTGAAATACTTTCGACCAACGCCGATAAATTTTCGTCATTGTCCGCCACTAAATAGGAAGCCTCACTCAAAATAAGATTCGCCGTGCCGCGGTCTTCGCTCGTTTTCGGCTGCCGGTAGATACACAAGAAAGGCAACGGACGTTCGATATTCAAACGTCCGAAAGTTTCAAAATCGCGTCTGATTCCCTCATCTCTTTCGAGTTTATCTGTAATTTCTTCAATCAGAGATTTTGAAATAATTTGATTTTCCTTTTTCGTCTTCTTTGTTTGAGCCATAATCTCTACTTTTGCATTTTTTTCAGTTCTTCCAAAACTCCCGGAACGGTTGATGCGAGTGCTTCGTGAATCGCCTTGACCATCTTTTCGTCTTCTTGCCCCGTCCATTCGTTCATCCAGAATTTTTTGAATTCGATTGCCAGACCGCAACCGTTTTCAGCAAAATTTTCGTGTAGCCATTTAACTTGATTTCCGCCTTTAAATTTAACATTTTCCCGCACGTCTAATTTTCGTCCGAGAAAATCGAATTTACGCAAATCGTTGATAAAACGATCAATCAAACTTCCCCATTTTTCGCGGTCGAGCGTTCCCGTGCCGATATTTACTTCCGGGTTTTCCTGCGGCGATTCGGGTTCGGAGTCCGCACCGTTGCGTTTATGGTTGTAGCTGTGAATATCATAAAGACAAAATTTTCCGTGTTTTTCCTGTGTTTCGGTAAAGACTTTTTTGATTTGTGAATAATAGGCATCGTATTCTTCAAGCGATCTTTGAATTATTTCGTCCGCAGGTTTTTCCTTCCAAACGTCCAAACCCCAACAATCATCGGGCATTACGTAAACTGCTTTCTCACGCGGACGATTTAAGTCAACCTCAAACCGCGAACGCAGAGCGACGATCTGAGTTTCGGCGACATCAACCCAACTGCCTGTATATGGATCTTCTTCCCGCAGACGGTCGGATTCATCAAGTTTCATATTTTCGGCGACTTCATCCCGCAAGTCGTGTCCGTTATGAACGGCGGTGGCGATAATCGGACTGCTGCCGTTTTTCAGCGTGTAAATTTCGTTTTCAAATTGATTCATATTTATTTTTCGGGAGTTTTTTCGCTCAATGTATTAAATTGATACTTCGGCGGATGATTTATAGCTGTAATATGCAAGATGCTTGCCAAGTATTTTAATTTGAACGACATACGAAAAAAAGCGAACTCTCTGATGCAGGAATTCGCTTTTTTGAAAATTTGTAAATTGTTTGTTGAATTATTCCGGCGGTCCCGAACAGCTTTCTTTATAAAGTGCCGGTTGTTTGACGCTGATGATCGGATATTGCTCGGCTTCCGCATTTTTTTCCATCCACGGTTCATATTCGGGCGGATAGGACATATCGGAAAATATCGCTTCAACCGGACATTCCGGTAAACAGGCATCGCAGTCAATGCAGACATCGGGGTTAATTAAAAGAATATTATCGCCTTCGTGAAAAGCCTCGACGGGACAAACTGCCGCACAATCAGTGTATTTGCAATCAACGCACGGCTCGGTAACTATGTAAGTCATTTAGTAAAAATCTCCTCTCTCAATATCGTAAAAATCAAAATAAAAACTTAATATTCAAAGCATAACTTGTCAAAGCGGGTTAGACAAGTGTTAGAATGTGCGAATTACAAAACTTTTACGATAAGGAAATTTAATGGAAAATTTATATAAATCGGATGAATTGGCGTTGGACTTTTTGCGGGTCGCGGAAGCGGCGGCAATCGAGTCGGCACGGACGATGGGGCAGGGCGACCGGAAATATTCGGATCACGTGGCGGTCGAAGCGATGCGGGAAGTAATGGACACCGTGCCGATGCGTGGGCGAATCGTGATCGGCGAGGGCGAACGCGATGAAGCACCGATGCTGTATATCGGCGAAGAAGTCGGCGGAAAGGATTATTCGGAAGAAATGCGGGCATCGTTTCCCGAAATTGATATTGCGGTTGATCCGCTCGAAGGCACGAATTTATGTGCGGTCGGAGCAAATAATGCGATTGCGGTTCTAGCGGCGGCGGAACGCGGCGGTTTGCTTAACGCACCGGATATTTATATGGACAAAATCGTTGTCGGTCCGTCGTGTCGCGGCGTTGTCGATATTGATGCTCCCGTTAAATTTAATTTGAAAGCAATTGCCCGTTCGCTCAGTCGGGACATTGAAGATTTGACCATCATTGTGCTTGATCGTCCGCGACACAGGCAATTAGTTCAAGACGTTCGTGAAGCGGGAGCGAGAATTCGCCTTATTTCAGACGGCGACCTCTCAGCAGGAATTTCGGCGGCGGTTGCGGGAACGAATATTCACGCTTGTATGGGCATCGGCGGAGCTCCCGAAGGCGTTCTGACGGCGGCGGCGATGAAGTGCCTGAACGGTGAGATTCAGGCGAAACTCATCTATGACACAGACCGCTTAGGTGTTGACAAGTCAAAAGTTCCACCGGTTGAAGAACTACTTGAACGACTCAAATCTATGGGAATAGATGATCCCGACAAAGTATATAATACAAACGACTTAGCACCCGGCAAAAAAATTATTTTTGCGGCAACCGGCGTAACCGACGGTTCACTTTTACGCGGCGTACGCTTCTTCGGCGACGGTAAACGGACGAACTCGGTCGTCATGACGACCGACACGAAAAATATACGTTTCGTTGACACCGTTCACGTTGACGGTGGACCTGACGCAGTGATTCGTTTTTAAGCAAACGAGGTGAAGGCTAAAAGTTCAAAGTTCAAAGTTCAAGGTTCAAAGTTGAAAACTCGAATCTTGAATTTTGAATCTTAATCTAAAATCTTAAATCTTAGTTCTAAAAAATGCCCGAATCAATCGAAAATTACACGCCGCAAAATGTGCTTGAAGGCTTTAAATCATTCGCCTTCACTATTTGGGGCGTGGCTTTATTTCTGGTTACAGTTTGGGTTTTCATAATTCTACTCGCACCCTTTGCGGCGGCGAGCGGCTTCGACAACATTTCAACTTCGATCTACAATTTCTACGGCTATATCTGCCATCAGATGCCGGAGCGTTCACTTCATATTCTTGAACATCAATTCGCCGTCTGCTCGCGTTGCTTCGGCGTTTATTTCGGTTTATTACTTGGAACAGCAGTATATCCGCTGCTTCGTTCGATGGAAGAAATCGAACCATTTCCGCGATTCTGGCTCTTCGCGGCGATGTTTCCGATGGCAGTTGACTGGTCTTTGACGTTTTTCGGATTCTGGAAAAACACGCACTTCACACGTCTTTCGACCGGACTGATTTTAGGATTGACCTGTGCTGTTTTTATCGTTCCCGCATTGGTCGAACTTTCGCAGATGATTTTAATTAAACGTCAAACTAAATGACCGGAACATAAACGGCTCGTTAGTGTTCCGGTCATTTAGTTCAACCCATCTCGTCTTTCGGTCGCAGAATTTCCCGCAGGTTTCCACACTGCGGTTTGACATCGCTCCAACTTTCAATTTTCAAATCAATTGCAGCCAAAGTTGCCGTCGGCATTCGTTCGTAATTTCCGCATAAGGTCTGGACGATTCCCTCGAATCCCGGATTGTGTCCGACAATCATTGCCGTATCAAAATCGTCGTTGATTTCACTGACGATATATAAAAGATTGTGTACGCTCGATTCGTAAATTCTCTCGTCGAACTCGATTTCCACGTCAAATTCCGCCGCTGCCTGGACGCGTTTTGCCGTTTCTTTCGCCCGCGTCGCCGGTGAACAAATAATCGTTTCGGGAACAAGATTCTTACTTTTCATTAATTCGCCCACAAACGGTGCGGTTTCCCTGCCGCGTTTGTTCAGCGGACGTTCAAAATCGGACAGTTCCGCATTATCCCAACTCGATTTAGCGTGCCGCAGCACAAATAGTGTTTTCATAATGTTTATTCATCAATTGCCTTCAGCACAATCGGACGCGGTTTGCTGATCGCTTCGATTGTTTTCAAAACTTTTTTTCGCATTTTTTTGTCATCGCCGGAACTCAGCAAAATATCCGTAATCGAAATTATGCCTTCGAGTATTTCTTTTTCGTCAACAACCGGAAGCCGTTTGACCTGATATTTTTTCATCAATTTCAAAACGTCTTCGACTTTATCAGCCGATGTGCAGGAAATGATTTCTTCGCTGACAATTTCGCTGCAATTGATCTCCGAAACAGTTTTATTTTGGAGAAAAGCCGCAACCATTATGTCCCGGTCGGTGATTATGCCGACGACTTTTAGTTTTTTATTCACAATGGGAACGACTCCGCAATCTTTCTGCCACATTATTTTGCAGGCTTCGGAAAGTGCATCGCTTTCGCCGCAAACTTCGACCGTTTTCGTCATTATCTTTTTAACTTTCATAACTTTTCAAGTATAGCTTTTTTATCTAAATAATCTATTTAATTTCCTTTTGATAAAATTTTTTAGTTTTTCCGCTTTACGATTTTACCGTCAGATTTACTATAATAAATATAGATGAAAACACAAAGAATTGCTGCCATAGATATTGGCTCAAACTCATTAAAACTAGCTGTCGTCGAAGCTGCCGCTTCGGATTCGTTCACAATTATCTCGCAGGACCGGGAACGGGTGCGGCTCGGACACGAAACGCTTCGCAACAAATTTTTATCCGATGAAGCGATTCAGCTTTCGGTTGATGCGATCTCGCGGTTTAAATCTATCGCCGACGCACGCGAAGCCGATCAGATTATCGCCGTCGCCACCGCTTCCGTTCGGGAAGCGAATAATGCCGCTCAATTTGTCGCAGAAATCGAACGGCAGACCGGCGTTCACGTTGAAATTATTCCATCGCTCGAAGAGGCAAGAATTATCGGTGTGGCAACCTCGCAGTATTTCGGCAAGGAAAAAGGTTCACTTCTAAATATAGACATCGGCGGCGGTTCGACCGAACTTTCGTTTATGAAAAACGACGAACCGAAAAAACTTTTTTCGATGAAACTCGGTTCCGTCGGTTTAAGCGAAAAACATCTTTTCAGCGATCCGCCGACAAAAAAAGAAATTAAAAAATTAAAGCGGGAAATTCAGTTCGCACTTGAAAAACCCGCGTTTAAGATGAAAAGTGAGAAGTGGCAAATTTCATCCGGCACGTCCGGCACGATTTTGGCAATCGCTTCGATGCTGAATCTTATTGCCGACAACGAACTGCTTGAAAATCCGACGATCAAATTGAAAGAGTTGGTTGCTCTAAATAAAAAACTTCGCAAATTGAATTTGGAAAAACGCTCGGATATTTCGGTCATCAATGAACGGCGGGCGGAAGTTATTATCGCGGGCGGTCTGATTCTCGAAGGCGTGATGAAAACTCTCGGAATCAAGACGCTTGAATCCTGTTCCTATGCTCTGCGGGAAGGCGTAATTATTGATTATCTGCGAAAAGCCGAAACGGAAAGTCTGCCGCCCGTTCCCGATGTTCAGGACATCAAACTGCGGGATGTGTTTGCCGTCGGAAGACGCTTCGGATATGAAGAAAAACACGCTCTGCAAGTTGCGAAAATGGCGGAAAAACTATTCGACCGGCTCGCTCCCGTCTATAATTTGGAACGGCACGAACGGACACTTTTATCCGCCGCCGCACTGCTGCACGATGTCGGCTACCACATTTCGCACGAAGCTCATCATAAGCATTCGCTCTACTTGATCAAGCATTCGGAAATGACGGGTTTTAATCAGGGTGAAAAATTAATTATTGCCAATATTGCCCGTTATCACCGCAAATCTCTGCCGAAAAAGACGCATCCCGACTATATGATTTTGGACGCACACGACCGCGACACCGTTAATCGGATGAGTTCGATCCTGCGAATCGCTGACGGCTTAGACCGCGGTTATGAAAGTCGCGTCGAAGACATAAAAATCGAACGAAACAAAGATAAACTATTGCTGACATTGGTCAGCAACGAAGATTGCTCCAGCGAAATGTATGCGATTAAAATGAAGAAAGAAGCGTTCGAGATGTTCTTCGGATGTGATTTGATTATCACGCAAACTTTCCAAAAAGAAAAATCCAGAGAAGCGGCAGGTGTCTAAAAACCGGACTGCGGACATCCTGCCCGCAAGTATTTTCATTGATTAGGATTGTTGAACTTACTATAACATCAGTTCAACATAAGATTTTTTACCCACAAAACACACGAGATATAGGAAAGTTAAGACAAAAAGCCAAATGATTGTTCTTATTTTCGTGTTTATCGCGGGAAAATTTCTTATTGTCAAATAATGTAGTTACTGTCTCGAACTCACATTACTTTACCTGAATTTTTAACACTAGCGGGCAGGATGCCCGCTGTCCGAACTTATTCCGCCGAAGTTTTCTTGCGTTCGACATCAACCTGCGGATTTTCCTTTGCAAATTGATCGGCGGGTTTCGTGTCAATTTGTCCACGCAAGGGTTTTGAACCGACGTTTTCTTTGAAATTGCCGTTGAGATCGTAGAGTCTTCGATATTGAGCGGAATTTCTGACCACACCTTTGACGTAACCCTGCGTTTCACGAAACGGAATTTCTTCGACGAATTCATCCATTTCCAGAGGCAATTCCTGCCGCCAACGAACGACTCTGCCGGGACCGGCGTTGTAAGCAACCGCCATATATTCGATGCGTCCGTATTTGCTGAGTTGTTCACGCATATACGCCGTGCCGAGTTCGATGTTTAGACGCGGTTCGTAAAGTGCGTTCGAGGAAATGCTCGACGAATTCGTTTCGCTGTATTTGCGAGCCATCGCCTGTGCCGTCGGGACGAGTAGCTGCATCAATCCGTAAGCCTTCGCCGCCGAAGCCGCTTTCGGATTGAAAACCGATTCCTGCCGAATCAATCCCGCGACTTGATACGGATCGAGACTTCGTTTTTCCGCCCAGAATTTGATGTCGTTCCAGTTCGTCAGAGGATAAAAAATATCCCATTCTTCCCTGCCCATTTCTTCGGGAAACATCTGTGAATAATCGGGATAGCTTTCCGCCAAAGTTAATAACGCTTTAACATTCTCACCGCGTTTTTTATAGTATCTTGCCAACGCGAGATTTATTTTCGGACTGTTCGCAGCAGTTTTCTTGGCTTCCTCAAGTTCCTGAATTGCCCAATCGAATAAACCAATCGTGCTTAATTCCTCACTTTTTTCAGCTCTTGCAAGTTCTTTCGGAGTCGCTGTTTCCGCCGCAACGGTGATAATTTTCAGATTTTCAACCGCTTTCGGAACGAGCGAATTGACGGGAAATTTCGGCGGAGTCTGACATTTTCCCTGCCGCCGCATAATTATCAAACGATCCAACGCCTGATGACCATACCAATTTGCTCCGTAACGGTAAGCGGTCGCGTCATACAACGCACAGGCTTCATCGAACATTTCCGCTTTTTCGGAATCTCTCGCCGCCCAGTAACCGGCTTTGCCGCGGTAAGACGTATCTTCATCGACATATCTTGCCAGATGTTCGGTCAATAATTTGGCAGAATCCGCAAAATTTTCCGCTTCGTGCTGATTCCAGGCAAGTGCAAAGTGAGCGTGGACATTTCCGACCGCTTCGGGATACATCGCTAAACTTATCTGATTATAATAGCTTTCATCCATTTTCCGGCGTTGATCGCCCGCTGCTTCACCGAGTGCGGACATCGTTCGCGGTGTCCATTCACTTTTCGGAAATTTTTGACGCATATCATTGATGATATTCTTGGCATCGTCCCACATTTTTGCCTTCGCATAACCAACGGCGAGTTCGTAAAACGCTTCCTGCTTTTCATCCGCCGCCAACGGAATCGCATTAAAAGCAGCGTTTGCCGAAGGCATCTGCCGTGCCTTCGCATAAGATTTCAAACGTTTGAGTTGAATCTCCGGCGTTACATTTCTCGAAAAATTGCGAACGTATTCATCGAACGCTTTCCCGGCGTCCAAATATTTATTTTTCTTATAGAGATCATTCGCCCGTCCGAGAATTTCTTCATCCGTTCGCGGTGTCAAATCTTCCTGCAAAGCGTTCAGTTTTGCTTCCGCCTCGCCGCTTGCTTTTGTTCCCGCACCGAAAAAATAAACCTTTCGATAAAATTTCGTCGCTTCGGTTTGATTTGAAGTCTGTTCGTAGGATTTTGCCGTCAATAAAAGTGCATCTGCATTATTTTCAGTATTCAAGGTTTGCAAGACTTGCATAACTTGCGAAGCCTGTCCGCTGTCGAAGAGACTTTTCGCCCAGATCAATTTTGCTTCTTTTGTCCGCATCGAAGCGGGATATTTTTGAATCAGTTCGGCAAAGGCTCGATGTGCTTCACCTCGATTATTCGCATCGAGCAGAGCCTTACCGCGAAGCCACATCGCATAATCGCCGAGAGCGGATTTTTCGGCAAATACCATCGAGTTCAAAAGCTGTGCCGCCCCGTTCGCGTCGCCGTTTTCAAGTTTTATTCTCGCCCGCAAAAGTCTTGCCAACGCTCCGGTTTTCGTTCCGGCGAATCTCGATTCCAGATTCTCGGCAATAGATTCGGTCGGCAAACGTCCGTCTTTCGTCATTTCTCTGAGCGATTTTAGGGCAAGGTCTTCCGGCGGTTGAGCGGAACAACTGATCGAAAACGGAACCATCAAGCCGATTGTAATAAACATCGAACCGATCAGCCATCTGAATTTTAGGCGAAAACTTTTTGTAAATAACATATTTTAATAACTCTACTCCGGCTTTTTTGATGCGAATTGGTAAAAGCAATTTGTCCTCATTTATCTGCTTAGTTAATTTTCTTTCAGGATTTGCGGGATTTGGTGTAAGATATTTGAGAAAATGGATTATAACAGAGGTTTTAATATGTTAAAAATTTGCTTCACCTTTTTGATTATCTCGTTGTCCGCACTGATAGCTTTTGCTCAAACTCCGCAACCGACGACCACGCCGCCGCCGCTCGAAGATGACGGCGACGTAGTTAAAATCTCAACCAATCTAATTCAAGTGGATGTTACAGTTACAGACAAAAACGGTAACCCGGTAACGAACTTGAAAGCAGACGATTTCGAGATTTACGAGAATGGTAAAAAGCAAAAAATTACAAGTGCTTTGTTTGTATCATCTCAGGTTATACCGGAGGGCAAATCAACAAAAAACAAGGAAAGGTTCGGCATTGAAATACCGAAACCGGTCGGAGAAGTCACATCGAACGAAGTTCGCCGGACAATTGCTCTTGTAGTTGATGATTTGTCGCTTTCTTTTGAAAGCGTTCATTTTGTCAAAAGATCACTTAGAAACTTCGTCGAAAAACAAATGCAGCAAGGTGATTTGGTGGCAATCGTGCGGACGGGCAGCGGAATCGGAGCCCTGCAACAATTTACGACTGATAAACGCCGACTTTATGCGGCAATCGAAAAAGTTAAGTGGAATTCACGAGGAGCAGGCGGAATAAGCGTGTTTAAGCCTTTCAGTTCTCATAAGGCTTTTGATATAGAAATTGGAAGAGGTGCCAGTGAGGGAAATGAAGATGTTCCTGTTTCCGAAACAGGTTTTGAAGATACCAGAAAAGAACTGTTTGCTTCCGGTTCTCTGGGTGCTATTCAGTATGTCGTAGAGGGAATGGACAGATTACCGGGACGTAAATCCGTATTGCTTTTCTCTGACGGGTTTCAAATATTCAGCCGTGGAGAAACTAATTTTACGGGCTCATCAAGAGTTTTGGATTCTTTAACAAATTTGGTTGAATCCGCCAATCGTGCTGCAGTTGTTATATATACAATGGATGCCAGAGGATTACAAACCATTGATTTTACGGCAGCTGATGATGTCGGAAGTACACCTCCAGATGAAGGCGGAATAGTTCAGACAACAAGCAACACCCTAATTAGCGGCAGGCGTGCAGCATTTGCGACATCACGCGACGGGATAAATTATTTAGCAAAGGAAACGGGTGGTTTCTCAATTTACAATACCAATGACTTGAATGCCGGCGTTAAAAGAGTTCTCGATGACCAAAGTTATTATCTGATTGCATACGAACCTGAGGCTGAATCATTTGATCCTGAAAAGAGAAAATTTAATAAGTTAAACGTAAAAGTTCTAAAGAATGATGTAGAAGTACGTTACCGAAGCGGATTCTTTAATATCAGCGATGATAAATTCAAAAAGTCTGAAGTAAGTCTTACAGGGAACGAAAAAATTCTGGATGCTCTGGTTTCTCCATTTACGGTCAATAATGTAAGTATAAGCCTTTCAACGATTTTCAAGAGTGATGAGAGAGATAACCTTTTTGTTGATTCATACCTGCACATAAATTCGAATGATTTGAAGTTTATAAAAACAGCCGACGGAAAAAACAAAGCAGTCTTCGATATTGTGGTTGCGAACTTCGGTGACAACGGTATTCCTACCGATCAGATCAGCAAGACTTTTACAATTAGTGTCGAAGGTCAAACTTATGACGCAATTATCCGAGACGGGTTCGTTTATTATTTTACATTACCGGTGAAAAAACCGGGTGCGTATCAAATGCGTGTAGCAATCCGAGATCAAACTACGGATAAGGTCGGCTCGGCAAGTCAATTCATTGAAATTCCTAAGTTGAAAAAAGATCGCTTGACGCTTTCAGGAATTGTTGTAGATAATATTTCCTACAAAGAATGGAATGCGGGTTTAAATTCCGATCAAGGCAAGATGATCGTAGGAGAAGATACTCCCGAAAATAATTCATCAGCGTTGTCCGACACAGCTTTACGGCAATTTAAGCGAGAAACTGTCCTACGTTATGCTTTAGAGGTTTATAATACTCAGATTAGTTCGCAGAAGCGGTCGGATTTATATATTAGAACTCGTCTTTTTCGGGACAATATTTTAGTTTACGAAGGAACTGATGTCCCGATTATTTCCGATTCGGCGGAAAGTTCTCCGATTAAGCCCACTTCAGGAGCCATAAATTTAGGAACTAATTTGAAACCGGGTGATTACATCTTGCAAATTATCGTTACTGACAAACTTGCGAAGGAAAAAAGACAGATTGCCACGCAGTTTGTGCAGTTTGAAATTATTGAATAAAAAATTTAGACAATAAAAAAAGCCATCTGAATAAAAATTCAAACGGCTTGATAGATTTCTAAAATCTTTAAAAGTTTCAGACCGTTGCTCCCGGATAACTTGTTCCGAGTTTTACCTCTTCACCTTCAGCCAGAGTATTGATCAATTCATAATTAAAATAATCAAATTTAGCCGCAACCGGCGGTTGAACACGCTTGTCATACATCTCCCGTGAACGGTCAATCGCTTCACGCAGTCTTTCATACAAATCGCTTGATTCACGTCCCTCTTTTACTTTTTGTTCGTTGTAAAGTTTAATTTCCGAAACAAGCAGACGGGCGAAGCGTCGAGCATCATTGTGCAGACGGCGTTCATCTTCGGCAACCTCTATCGGTAGATCTACATTCCTGTCACCGAATCTCGGACGGACGGGCGGTGTCGGAGCAACTTCTTGCTTAACCGCCACTTCCGGTTCCGTCATATCTATCTGCTCGAACTCGGTATCCGACGTAGGTTCGATTGAAATCGTATCGAAATTATTTTCGTTGGAATTTTTAAATTCGTACGAAGGCTCTGAAAACTGCTCGGTCGTTTCAGATACCGGATCGGTGTTTTGAAAATTATCAAACTGTTCCGTTTCAAAATCTGGATTTTGATCATAACCCTGTCTGATTCCCGAATTATATCCGTCTGCTGCCGGAGATGAATCTTCTTGGGTTGACTCAAACGAAGTCGAATAGTCAATTTCGTTTGGTTCTTCATCCTCCTCATCATCGGCACCAAAAGTATCAAAAGAAACCGAATAATCATCGTCGTCGTCAGCCGTTTCGATTGAAAATTGATTGGCAGCTTCCTGAACGGGTTGTTGCCACGGATTATCATAAGCCGTTTCATCGGCTGAAGATTCGACAGAGTTTTCCGCCGAATTGAAATCAAAACCGCTTGACTGCTGCTGTTCATCAGTCGCTTGAAAACTGAAATCTTCGGACTGCTGATCTTCAACAGTTTCAAAACTAAAGTTTTGAGAGTTTTCTTGTTCCGACTGAAATGATTCCGACGATTCTTCGCCGGACTGAAAATCGTAAGCGTTCGAATCTTCTTGAAAATCGTAAGCGTTCGAATCTTCTTCCGCCTGATACTGGTTTAAAGTATTTTCAACAGATGATGAATCGGTCGGTTGATAATCATTTGAATCCGCGTATGCCGCAGTTTCCCCGATTGGCTGATAATCGTTTGAGTCCGAATATTCTCCGCTTTCAGCAGGTGCAGGTGATGAAAAGTCGTTGGAGTAAGGTTGATGTTCTTCAAATGCAGTCGGCGAATTATCTTCCGAATAATTCTCTTGAGCAACTTGCGTCTGTTCTTTTTCAGATTCGCGGGTTGCTGTTTGAGCAGGCTGTTCTTCGCTTGACTGCGATTTTGCGATTTGCGTCGATGCCAGAACTTCGACGGTCAATCCCGCCACACGCATTAGCGTTTCAAGCATTTCGACGTTGACGGTTTCTTCCGCCGTGCCGTTGTCGGCATACAGCACTGCAACCCCGCGTCCGCGGGCGACCAACGGAATGGCATACATATTTCGCGGTTCTGCAAAGCCAAGTTTGTCGAGATACAGCGAAATATCCTCATCATTTTCACCGCTTCCTCTGACAGTTGTCAAAGCTCCCACCGCTTCACTCAAATATGTTTTTGCGGTCAGCGGAAAGAAAACTTCACGCACAACCTGCGGATTTGAATGTTCTTCCGTTCCGAACATCCGCCAACCAACCAGATGTTCGTTTTTGACGATAAAAAATGCACCTCGCGGTGTCCATTGAGCAGCGTGATTAACTAACGATTTTAAGATTTCGGATTGCGAATCCTTAGTGCTTATATCATTTATCGCATCGCGTATGTCCGTAAATTGAATCGCCGCCGAAGCCGAATTATTTTGACTTTCTTCCTCTTCAGCAAATTTTTCCGCTTCGGCAAAAGCCTCGGCAGTAATTCTTGAACCATCCTCACGGGCAAGTTTGAGATGTTCGGCAACCGATTGCCGGAAACTTTCTTCCACTTCCTTCCCGTCTTCGAATTTTGCAGAAAATTCTTGAAACGCTCCATCTATGCTGGATTTATGTTCCTCGAATTTGCTCTGAATTTTTCCTTCGAAGTCAGAAACCTCTTGCTTCATTTCAGCAATGGTATTCTTCAGGTAGTTCTCGAATTCAGTTCTCAGACTTTGTTCGAGTTCTTCACTATTCACGTTGATTTTCCTCCGTATATTTTAAACACAGCACTATTTTTTAGGTATGGCAAATGGCTGGCGGATTTGAGTGTTTTTGAACCCTTCTTGACAAGATGACATTTTTACACGAAAACGCCACTCGTTCGATTATGACTAATTTATGCTTTTTATGTCAAGAAATAGTTTTAAAAAGTGTTAAATCGTGGGGAATTTTGCCTGTTCGTTTTAAGAGGTCAGACCCGATAATTAAACCAAACCTTTGTATTATCGGGTCTATAAATCAAAATGTACTTAAATTGCCTCAACCACGATATTTTCATCAATTTCATCCTGAATCATATTTTCGATTGCTGAAAGTGTTCCCGTCAGCGAACTCGGACAGCTTCCGCACGCACCTTGATAACGGATTTTCAGGATATTTTCGTCTAAACTCAAAACTTCAACCCAACCACCGTCGCTTTGCAAAAACGGGCGAATTCGTTCATCGAGCAGAGCATTAATTTCGCCAATGATCGGATCATCGCTTGCCGCCGCCGCAATCGCACCGCCGACTTTTTCCGCCGCATTTCCGTTTCCATTACCGTTTCCGTCAGCAGTGCTTTTCGCCGCCCGAATCGGCACGGCTAACATAGGTAAAGCATCGTCCCAATTGACTTCTTCGGTTTTCTCAATGGTTATCATTTTATCCATATAAAAAACCGAAACGACATTCCCGATATCGAAAATCGCCTTTGCTAATTCATTGTCTTTTGCCGCTTCCGCCGACGCGAATTGATGCGAAGTTCCGTAACTAACCGGTTC